>VFJQ01000138.1 GCA_009885995.1 Verrucomicrobiota bacterium | reverse complement strand
TGACGCCCTTCATCGACGGCAGCCGCCTCCGGGCAAGGAAAGTTTTCCGGCAGCGGCCCGAGATGTTTCCATCACACGTCTGGCGCGGGCGAAGGTGGTGAGAAGATGGCGGAGCTTGTTCGTGGGAGCGAAACCATTGCGCGAGGAATGGATGCCTTCCGCAGTCCGCCCGGCCGTCACTGGTCTGTCAGCGTAGGCTGTGAGTGCCCGTCAGAGGACGGCGCAGCGCGGGGCGTGTCAATGCGGGAGCCACGCATCTTCGTAATTGAGCGCGGCGCGCGCAGCGGGCACCGTGCGGGCATGACTGCGACGCTCGAAGAAATCCACCGCGACCCGGCGATCCTCGACCGGGCCATCACTCGGGGCGAGTCTCTGGAGATCGTGGCGGCGGGTGTGGTGGCGGCGACGATGGTGCCACGCGCGAAACCGGCCGAGCCGGATTTCCTGGCGCGGGCGCAGCGGATTTGGGGCGCCGCGCCGGCGGGAAAACCGTTGAGCGAATTGGTGGCTGAAGGCCGCGATTGATCCGCCGTGCTCTATCTCGATACGGGTTGCCTTTTGAAGCTCTACTACCCGGAGTAGAATAGCGCACAGGTGGCCGCCGCCGTGGCCGGTGAGGCGATTTGCAGCGCCGGCGACGATCTGATTGCGGAATTGCTGGCCGCGCCGGTGGAGGCGCCGGGTTTTGCGCCGCTCTCGCGCGACGAGGCCAACGAGCGCGGGCGCTAGGGTAGCTGCGACGCCTTCGTCGCAGGAAGGTGCCCGCGGCGCCTCGCCGCGCGGTTCCCGGACGCTCGATTTGATTGCGCAGGCCCAGCGGCGAGGCGCCGCCGGAACTTTCTGCGACGAGGCGTCGCAGCTACCTTGGGGGCATTCCTTGCGAACCGCCTCCGGCGTTGCTCGCGCTTGCCCCGCGGGCGCGAGTCCGCTTTGGTGGACGAATTATGAGCGATCCATTCGGCACCCTGCAAACCTTCGATCTCGGCAACGGCAAACGCGGCAGCTACTACTCGCTGCCGGCCTTGGAGAAAGCTGGCGTGGGGCCGATCTCGCGGCTGCCGATTTCCATCCGCATCGTGCTCGAGAGCGTGCTGCGCAATTGCGACGGGCAGCGCGTGCGCGAGGAGGATGTGAAGGCGCTCGCGAACTGGAATGCGAAGGCGCCGGCGCAGATCGAGATCCCGTTCGTCGTCGCGCGTGTGGTGTTGCAGGACTTCACGGGCGTGCCGCTGCTGGTCGATCTCGCGGCGATGCGCTCGACGGTGTCGCGGCTCGGGCGCGATCCGAAGATGATCGAGCCGCTCGTGCCGGTGGACCTCGTGGTGGATCACTCGGTGCAGGTGGATTTCTTCGGCAGCAGCGATGCGCTGGAGCGGAACCTGGAGCTGGAGTTCAAGCGCAACCGCGAGCGGTATGAGCTGCTGAAGTGGGGACAGCAGGCGTTCAAAACCTTCGGCGTCGTGCCGCCGGGCATCGGCATCGTGCATCAGGTGAATCTCGAATATCTCGCGAAGGGCGTGCTTTGTGGAAGCGGCGCCCCCGCCGCTTCGGCTGGCGGTGAAGCGACGGGGGCGTCGCTTCCACTCTACTATCCCGACACGCTCGTGGGCACGGACTCGCACACGACGATGATCAACGGCCTCGGCGTGGTCGGCTGGGGCGTGGGCGGCATCGAGGCGGAAGCGGGGATGCTCGGGCAACCGGTGTATTTCCTCACGCCGGAAGTGGTCGGCGTGCATCTCACCGGTGCGGTGGCGGAAGGCGTGACGGCGACCGACGTGGTGCTGCACATCACGCAGATGCTGCGCAAGGCGAAGGTGGTCGGGAAGTTCGTGGAGTTCTACGGACCGGGCGCGAAGGCGCTCGCGGTGGTGGATCGCGCGACGATCGCGAACATGGCGCCGGAGTATGGCGCGACGATGGGCTTCTTCCCGATCGACGAGGAGACGGTGACGTATCTGCGCGGCACCGGGCGCAGCGATGAGTTGGTCGCGGCGTTCGAGGCTTACTACAAGGCTCAGGGCCTGTGGGGCGTGCCGGAGCGCGGGCAGATCGAATACAGCGTGGATCTCTCGCTCGATCTCTCGACGGTCGTCCCGGCGGTCGCGGGGCCGAAGCGTCCGCAGGATCACATCGCGCTGCCCGAACTCGGGAACACCTTCCGCCATCTCTTCACCAAGCCCCTCCCCGACGGCGGCTATGGCAAGACGGCGGACGATCTCACGAAGCTCTTCCCCGTGCACCTCGATGGCGGGCCGGGCGATGGGAAGCACGAGATGCTCTCCACCGACGCGCGCGCGGACAAAGGCCACATGCAGGAAGGCGCGCCGAAGAACGTCGTGGAGATGATCACCAATCGCCCGACGCCCGACGCAGCGAGTGATCTGGCGACTTCACCCTACAAGGTCGCCGATGTGCAGATCGGCAGCGGGAGCGTGCTCATCGCGGCGATCACGTCATGCACGAATACGTCGAACCCGAGCGTGATGCTCGGCGCGGGTTTGCTCGCGAAGAAGGCGGTCGAGCGCGGGCTGAAGGTGAACCCGGCGGTGAAGACTTCGCTCGGGCCGGGCTCGCGCGTGGTGACTGATTACCTCGATAAGACGGGGCTCTCGCAGTATCTCGACGCACTCGGTTTCCAGACCGTCGGTTACGGCTGCACGACCTGCATCGGCAACTCCGGCCCGCTGCATCCGGCGATCGAAGACGCGATCGTGAAGAACGATCTCATCGCGGCGAGCGTGCTCTCGGGGAACCGCAACTTCGAGGCGCGCGTGCACCAGAACATCAAGGCGAACTTCCTCATGTCGCCGCCGCTCGTCGTCGCTTTCGCGCTCGCGGGTCGCGTCGATGTGGACATGAGCAAAGACGCGATCGGCACCGGCAAGGACGGCGCGCCCGTCTTCCTGCGCGACATCTGGCCCACGCTCGCCGAGGTGCGCGAAGTGATGGCGTCCGCGCTGTCGCCCGAGGTCTTCCGCAAGCTCTACACCGACTTCGCATCGCAGAACCCGAAGTGGAACGAGATCCCCGGCACGGTCGGCGATGTCTTCGAGTGGAACCTCGAATCGACCTACGTGCAGGAGCCGCCGTTCTTCACCGACTTCGGCATGGCGCCCGGCACGATCAGCGAGATCAAGGGCGCGCGTCCGCTCGGCATCTTCGGCGATTCGGTGACGACCGATCACATCAGCCCCGCGGGTGCGATCAAGAAGGAGTCTCCCGCCGGGAAGTATCTCACCGAGCACGGCGTCGCGTTCGAGGACTTCAACAGCTACGGCTCGCGCCGTGGCAACGACCGCATCATGACCCGCGGCACCTTCGCCAATGTGCGCATCAAGAACCTCATGGTGCCCGGCGTGGAAGGCGGCGTGACGAAATATTGTGGAAGCGGCGCCTCGCCGCTTGTCGGTGCGGAAAGCGGCGGGGGCGCCGCTTCCACCATCATGCCGATCTACGACGCCGCGATGAAATACATCGAGGCGAAGACGCCGCTGATGATCTTCGCTGGCCAGGAATACGGCACCGGCAGCTCGCGCGACTGGGCCGCGAAAGGCACGCGCCTGCTCGGGGTGCGCGCCGTCGTCGCGCAGAGCTTCGAGCGTATCCACCGCAGCAACCTCTGCGGCATGGGCGTGGTCCCGCTGCAATTCCCCGACGGCGTGAACGCCGCGAGCCTCAAGCTCGACGGCACCGAGACCTTCGACCTGCTCGGCCTGAGCGACGACATCAAGCCGATGAGCGACTGCACGCTCGTCATCCACCGCGCCGACGGCACGGAGGAGAAGGTGACGCTCAAGAGCCGCATCGATACCGCGATCGAAGTCGAATACGTCCGCCACGGCGGCATCCTGCCCTACGTGTTGCGGCAGTTGCTGAGCTAGCGCGGCCTACTTCGCGAAGAACAGCGCAGGGTTCTCGATCATCGCCGGCGACTTCGGCGGCTTGTCGAACAACGCCTGCACCGCCTTGGTCCCGCCGCGCGCGAAGACTTCGGCGATGAACTTCTTCCCCACGATGTAGCCGCGCAGATTCGCGTCCTGGTGTGCCCTGCTGTTGCGCCACGTGGGCGATACGTTCGCTGCCGCCAGCCCTTCGGCCAGACGCTGCGCCGCTTCCCCGGTGTGCAGTTCGTCGGCCACGCGATCGGCGACCCAGCTCGCGTGGCCTTCGATGATCATGGTCCACACCGTCTGCTCGTCTTCGCTCGCCAGTTTTATGCTGTGTTCGGAAGTTTGGCAGATCGAGTCCTGGACGGCGTGTGTGAGTTCGTGGGCAAGGATCAGCTCGATCAGATTGCGCGAGTGACGCTCCTCCACGCGAAGCGAGCGCAGCACGGGCCTGAGGTTGCCCGGCAGGAAAAACAGCGACTTGGATGCCTCGCTATAGCAGCCGAGCAGCCCGGCGGATTGGGAGTGCAGCATCTCCTTGAGCATCGCTTCCGCGCCACGGTCGGACTGGAACTGTGCGGGGAGGTGCGCCTTGAGATGGCTCGTCATCGTCTCCGCATACTGGGCGCGGGTGACGAGGCGGAACGGGATCGGCCAGCGACAATCCCAGCCGGTGTATTTCTCGACCAGCGGCTCGACCTCTATGAGGAACGAGCGCGCGACGATCTCGTTGTAAGCCGGCGTATCTTCTGCGGTCGGCGCCTGGTTTGGGGATTGAGCGATCGCGGAGGTGGCGAAGAGCGAGAGCAAGGGGACGATCAACGCGCGCCAGCGAGAGGAGGGCATGACGTGACCGTGAAGCGCGCGGCTGGCTCGGACAAGTGGTGAATTGCCAGCGCCACTCAGCGTCCGCCGATCCGCCACAGGTGCCTTTCCGAGCGGATGAAGAGCGCGCCGGCGGCCACTGCTGGTGACGCAAGCGTCGGCTCGGCGAGATCGTTCGTGGCGAGCAGTTCGTAGGTGCGGCCCGCCTTCACGATGGTGCCGACGCCGGTTTCGTTTTGGAAATAGATGCGGCCTTCGGCTACGACGGGCGACGCGGAGAAGTTGCCGCCGAGCCGCTCGCTCCAGCGCTGATCGCCTGTGCGGGCATCGACGCAGCTCGCGATGCCAGCGTCGGAGACGAAGTAGAGTTCATCGCCCACGACGACCATCGACGCGGTATGCGGCACGCCTTTGCCCCACTCCCACGCGACGTTCGACTCGGTCACGTCGCCTTTCGCGCCCGCGGGGCGGATGGCTTTGAGCACGGGTTTGTCGAAGCTGGAACTGACGAAGAGAAGATCGTGCGCGAAAACGGGGCGAGGGATGACGGAGTAGCCTTCGCCATAGCCGACGCGCCAGAGCTCGCGACCGTCCTTGAGGTCATAGGAGCCGACGAGTCCGCTGCCGGGGCTGACGATCTGCGTGGTGCCGCCGAGCTTCACGGCGAGCGGCGTGGAGAAGGAGAACTGCTTCTTCGCCGGCGACTGGCGCGGCGTCTTCCAGCGCACATTTCCCGTCGCCGCATCGAGCGCGACGACGAATGGATCGCTCTGCCCATCACAGCTAAACACGAGCGAGCCATCGATGAGGATCGGCGAGCCGCCGGTGCCGTGGACGGGCGGATACGCGAGCGTCGTTTGCTTCCACACGATCTTCCCATCGAGGTCGAGCGCCGCCGTGCCGAGGTGGCCGAAGTGAACGTAAAGCCGGTCCGTCGTGACGATCGGCGTGGGGCTCGAAGCGGAGTTCTTGCGGTGCATCTTCGTCGCGCCGCCGGCGTCCGGCTTGAAGACTTCGGTATTCCAAATCGTGCGCCCGTCCTTCGCGTCGAAGCATAGCGCGCGCAGCGTGATCTCGTCGCCTTCGCCGACCGCGCTCGTGAGGTAAAGCCGGCCTTTCGACAGCACCGGCGAAGACCACCCACGCCCCGGCACCTCGACGCTCCATGCGACATTTTCCGTCGCGCTCCACTTCACCGGCACGCCTTTCGCGAGCGAGATGCCTTGCCCGTCCGGCCCGCGGAACTGCGGCCATTCGGTCTCAGCGGCGAGGGCGACGGTGGCGGTGAGGAGAAAGACGAGTGATTTCATTGATTGGAAAGTTTCGCCGCGACCTGCTCGAGCCAGTCGGCGTCGGGCATCGCGTAAGGGCGGAAGGTTTCGAGTGTGCCCTGCTGCTCATTGAAGAGCAGCGCGCGGTGCAGACCGAGACCGCTGGCTTTCGGTGTGTCGATGAGGCTGGCGGAGTCGTTCACGCTCATCTGGAAGACGACGCGCATCTCGATTTCGCTCTGCGCCTTCCGGCTGAGGAAGCGGCTCACGTTGTTGTAGGTGTCGATCGTCAACAGGAGGTGAATGCCGTGGCTGCTGCCCTCGGTGATGATGCTGTTGAAGTGCCCCGCCGCATCCGGCCCGGCGTCGCTCGTCGAGAAGCTGAAGTCGTCTTCTTGCCGCAGCTTCTTGAACCGCTGCAAGCCGTGGATGAGCACGAAAATCGAGTGACCATGCACCGACTCGCCGCTCTCCCGCGCTTTCAATTCCCCGCCCACCTCGTTCATGACCGCAGGCACTTCGTGGCCGCTGACCGCGCGCACGCCGTGTGGGATCGCCGCGCAGATGCGTTCGATGAATTCCGCGTCCGACGAGCCTAGCGTCGCGCTGTGCAATAGGATGAACTTCGCCGTGCCGATCGGGTGCTGCGCCGCGAGACTCACGAGTGAAATGCCGAGCATCGTGAGCGCCGCTTCTTCGCGCTGGCCGACGATCATCAGATGGTTGCCGCTCTGCCGATGGAAGACCGCCTCGGTCGGACCCTTGATCGAATTTGGCGCGCCCAACCACACGCGCGGCGCCGGCGGCAGCGCGAGCGGCTTCGTCTCGAGCGCTGTCGCGAGCAGTGGATTCTCGCGAATCTCGGCGGGTGCGTTGCCCTCGAAGACGATCGGGCCTGGGTGGTGATCGCGATGCTTCGCCGCAAGCAGGCTCACGTGGCTGAGCCAGCGATCGCGCTCTTCGTCCGAGAGCCACACGACTTGGAATGGACTGTTGCCTTCGAGCGCGCCGGCCGCGTCGTTGTAGATGCCTTCGCCCGGCCGCGAGAGCAGTCGCGGCGCGGAGTTGCTCTCGTCCATGATGAGATACGCGTCGGCTTCATTGCACTGCAATGCGACGCGAATGACCATCTGCCCGAGCGTCGCCCGCGCGAGCGTGTAAGCGCCGCCGAGCGTCTGCGAGCCGAGCAGCACATGGATGCCGAACGCGCGGCCTTGGCGCACGATGCGGTCGAAAAGCAGCGACGCCGTCTGCGCGATCTCGTCGTCCTCGACGAAGAACTCTTGAAACTCGTCGATGATCAGCAGCGTGCGCGGCACGGGCTCGGTGCCGCCGGCGCGCTTGTAGCCGGCGATGTCCTGCACGCCGAGCTTGCGGAACATGTCGCCACGCCGCTTCAGCTCATCATCGACGCGCTGGAGCACGCTGAGCGCAAACTCGCGGTCGCTCTCGATCGCCACGACGCGCGCATGCGGCAGCGCATTCGTGGCGTAGCACTTGAACTCCACGCCCTTCTTGAAATCGATGAGGTAAAACTCGACCTGATCGGGGCTGCACGAGAGCGCGAGGTTTGTGATGATGACATGGAAAAGGGTCGATTTGCCCGAGCCCGTCTTGCCCGCGAAGAGCGCGTGCTGCCGCGTGCCTTTGCCGATGGCGAGATACTGCAGCTTCGTCGCGCCCGTGCGCCCGATGGCGACGCGCAGCTCGCTCGTCGTGTCGGCAGTCCACATTTCGTCCGGCTTCGGCGCGATGTGGAGAAAGGGCACCTCGACACGATTCGAGTCGATGCTCGCCTTGCCGATCTTGTGCGCGAGGCTGACAGCGAGTTCCTGCTCCGGCGCGGCATCGAGCACGAGCGCCACGCCCGCCGCCGCCTGCTCCGGCGTGAGCACCCAGCAGACGCCGTCGCGCTGCAACCGCACGCTGCCTCTTCGCAGCTCATCGGCCGAAAATCCATCGGGCAGCGCGTGCCGTTGATCCCAGTGGATGAATGTGAACACGCCACAGCGCGGCCCGCTCACGATGATGCTTTGGAGCCGCTTCGCCGCCGTCTCGCTGAAGCCCGCGGGAAAATCCGCGATGACGAGGAAGTAGTATTTCTCCGCCACGCTGCCGGCCTGCGCGTTGTATTCGGTGATGCTTGCGTATTCGTTGCGCAGATACATCTGGATGACCTTCTCGACGTGCTCGTTCAGCTCCGCGAGCCGCTCCTCGATCTGGTCGCGCTGCGTCCAGATGCGGCGGTTGATGATGCTGTCCTCGTAGTCGCTCAGATGCATCAGCCCGCCGAAATCCTGCCCGAGCCCGACCGGGTCTATGATCGTGAAGCTGAGCTTCCCCGGCGGCGTCGCGGCGAGCAGGCGGAGGATGATGTTCGTGAACGTGGCTTTGACCGCGGTGCTGTCGCTCGTCTCGATGAGCAGCGAGCCCTGCTCGGGAAAGGCGAGCGCGAGCGGGATGGAAATGTGCGGTTCGCCCGGCAGTGCGAGCTGCTGCGGAAAGCCCCCGCCGAGTCGCGTCAAATCGAGTTCCAGATGGGCGAAGCGGATGGCCGGCGGGTATGCCGTCGTGGGCTTCCACTCCTCGACGAAGCGCGTTTCCCACGCGGGAAACTGCGCCGCTTGACTCATCGCAGCGACGGACTCGTAGAGCGCCGCGATCCGGCCGTTCCAGTCGGACTCGATCCCCGACCATGCCGTCGTCTCATCGGCCACCACCTGCGCCGACTCGGCATCGCTCGTTGAGCCGAACTCGCTTCGCAGCGCGTCGGCCTTGCCTTGGATCTCCGCGAGCCGCGTGGCATGGGCTGTCTCGATGCGGGCGAGCCGCGCCTGCAATTGCCGCTCGTTCCTCGCCATGAGCCGCGGTGCCTGGGTCACGATCTTCTCACGCGCCTCCACGGAAAATTCCTCCTCGATTTCGTCGCCGTGCTTCCATTGCTCGCGGATTTCCAGGCCGAGATCCTCGTGTTCCTGCTGAAGGCGCTGTCGGTCGTCGGCATGCTTCGCCTGCGCGGCGGTGGCAGACGCGTCGTGGAGCCGCGCGGCTTCAGCGAGCGTCTCCGCTAGCGTGGCGGCGGCCGATTTCCCGCTGCGATGGCCGATCAAGTGGATCGCAAACAGCCCCGCGAGCGACGCGGCGAGCGCGATCCCGGCGGTGCGGATCGCGGCTGCATCGAAGCCGAGGCGAATCGCGAGGACACCGCCGCCGATGACGAAAAACACGATCAGCAGCACGGGCTGGAGGACGCTTAACAGGCGCGGGAGCGCGAGCTTGCGGAAGTCGGCGAGCATGCGTTCCGCGGTCTCGATGTGCGTCTGCAACTCGCCAAGCAGTCGGTCGCGATCGGCGCCGGTTGCCGCCAGCGGCTCGCCGCCCGGCGGAGTCAGCAAGCGCTGGTATGACAGATACCCCGCGAACGCCCGCCGGGTCCGGTCGCGCACGCTCGTGAGCGCGGTGCGCTGCGCAGCGAGGTTCGCGAAGAACGCCTCCAGCTCCGTGTCGGTCGCCTTGAGGTCGAGCGGGTGTTGTTTCTTCGCCTGGTAGTGACGCAGTTGCAGGTCGTTCAGCCACTTCTCCTTCTTCCGCCGCGCGAGCGTCATCACGTCGCGGATGCACTTGGTGTGCGCGTTGTGGATGCGCTCGGCCCGGCTCGCGTGGCGCGCACGCGTCGCGTCGGTCTGCTGCTGAAACTCCGCCTCCACCGCCTCAATCTGCTCGGCAAACTGCGCATCGATCCGCGCGAGCGCGTCGTTGCGCTTTCGCTTCGCCGCATTGTGACGCGTGCGGAAGAGCTTGCTGAACTGCTCCTCCCTCGCGGCAAATTCCGCGACGGTTCGGACGAAGCTTTCGAGCAGTTCGAGGCTGTGGCTGGCGCGCAAATCCATGCGGCTACTCACAATCCTTGTGCACCTTGTCGAGCACCGCTGCGATTTCCTTGATGACGATCGCCGCGCGCGAAACATCGGCGGGCAGGTTCTCGAGATACTTGCGGTCGAACTCGTCGTGCTTCGCATCGCGCCAGTAGCCGCTCGTGCGTTCCCATTCGATGCGCAGCTCTTTCAAGGACTGTGCGAGATTTGCCGCGGCGCCGGTGAGGTTCACGACGGTTCCTCCGGCTTGGGCTCGGGCGGCGCGCTATTTTCTAGCGACACTTCCGCGTAGCCTTCGAGCGTCTTTTGCGCCTGCACGAGGAAGGCGAGCGCCTTGATCATGTCGTGATCCAGAAAGAACTTCAGGCCTTCGAGCCGCTTGGTCATCGGCTCGACCATGCTGTCGTAATCGCGAGTCCAATTCTTCACGTTGCGCAGCTTTTCCTCCGCCTCGGCAACGGCCCGCCTCGCGCGGCGCACGTCTTCCTGCTGCTTCGAGGTCTCATCGCGCAGCGGCGAGAGCTTCGCACCGAAGAGCTCCGCCTGCGCTTCCTGGAGCACCTTGTGCCGGCGTCGGAGCTGCCCTTCCCAATGCGTGCGCTGCTCGCCCTCCAGCCACATTCGCGTCCGGCGCACGGCGTCGGCGACCTCGTCGAGACTGCGCCGGGACTCCGTCAGGAAGACGATGAGCGCGACTCGAAACGACTCGAGCACATCGATCGATGTGACTTTCGCCTGCTCTGCCATAGCTCAGCGCTGGTCGAGGTATTCCTCGATCCGCTGCGCCTTGCGCAGCAGGAAAGGCGTGTGCTTCTCGGCCACCTCCATGAACTTCCGCAACACCTTCATCGTGGTGATGAACTCCTCGGCGAACTTCTCGTGCTCCTGATCCTGCCACGTCGTGCTGAGGTTCGTGAAGCGCGCCTGCAAGGCCGCCGCGCGCGTCTGCACGTCTTCGTTGAAGCGCTTCAATTCCTTCGCGAAGCGCCGCACCTCCTCCGGATCCATGATTGCTTGAGCCATAGGTCTAGCGAGGGGTTGGAGGTTGCGGTGCGCGGGCGGGAGACATGCGGGAAGAATCTGCCAGCGTCCGGGCGATGGCAAGCCGCTGGAAACTCTTCCACGCACCCGCTACGCTCGCCCAATGCTCACCTCCGTGCTTGCAGCTTGCACACGCGCCGCTGCGTTAATCGTCCTGCTTGAATCCGCCGTCCGTGCGGAAGAGGTGCCCTCGCGGGTCGCGCGTAGAGAGGTAATTGCGACTGCGGATCGCTACGTGAGGCATGTCTGGAAGCCGACGGAGCGGAACGTCTTTCACGGTGTGGACCCAAATGGCGTGCGTGTGGACACGCCGGACGCGGCTTTTCAGCCGAAAGACACGCGCCCAGGCTGGTGGCAGCCGAGGAAGAGCAACGCTGGCTTGCCGTATATGTGGGGCGGCTTCGATACACCGGAGTCGTTCGATGCTGCGCTCCGGGCGGGGAAGTATGCGGGCGATATCTACACGGAAGAGAAGCGCCGCCTGCTCGACGCCGCGGTGAGCAAACACGCGACGGGGATCGATTGCAGCGGGCTTATCTCGCGGTGCTGGAAGCTCTCGCGTAGCTACTCGACGCGCGAGCTTGCTGCGCTCTGTGAGCCGGTGACCGAATTCGCGCAGCTCAAGCCCGGCGACATTTTCAACCTGCATAACGCGCACGTGCTGATGTTTGCTGGCTGGACCGACGCGAAGCGCGAGCGACTGAGCGCCTATGAAGCGGGCTCGCCGCCTACGTGGAAGGTGCTGATCAACACCATGCCGCTGCGCTTCCTACTCGACCAAGGCTACACCGCGTGGCGCTATCGAGGCATCACCGACTGACTCATGCCCACACCCGCACCCGTCACCGATCCGCGCGCTGCCGCGCTCGATACCATCAAGCGCGCGAAGTTTCCCATGCTCGCCACGGTCGATCCCGCGGGCCAGCCGCGCGTGCGGCCGGTCTCGCCGGTGCGCACGGAGGAGTTCGTCATCTTCGTCGCAAACTTGCGCCGCTACGGCAAGACCGCCGAGCTCGCCGCGAACTCGCGCTGCGAGCTGTGCTACCTCGACGAGCAGCACGACCAGGTGCGCATCACCGCCACGGCGGAAGCCGTGAACGACCGCGCTGTGCTCGACGCGATCTGGGAGAGCAACCCGCTGCTCCGACGCTATCTCGGCACGCCGGACAACCCGGAGCTGATCATCTACCGGATGCGCCCCGAGCGCGTGCGTTTCATGCGCGAGTGGGCGCTGGATTATTTCGAGGTGGCACTGTAAGCCCGGTGGTATGAGCGCAACCGACGCAGTCCCGCAAGCCGACACGCACCACAAGGCGCTGCGGATCAACCTCGATAACCGCTGGTATGGCAGCTTCGCCGAGATCGGCGCGGGGCAGGAAGTCGTGCGCTGGTTTTTCCGCGTGGGCGGTGCCGCGGGCACGGTCGCGAAGTCGATGTCGGCTTACGACATGCAGGTCAGCGACGCCATCTACGGCACGGCGAAGCGTTACGTCTCCCGCGAGCGGCTTCAGGCCATGCTCGATCACGAGCAGGCGCTGAACATCGAGCGCCTCGCCGAGACGCGTGGAGATACGACCTCCTTCTTCGCCTTCGCGAACACCGTCGTCGCTCGCAGCTTCAAGGGAGGCAACGAATGCCACGGCTGGCTCGGCGTGAAATTCCAGGCGCATCCGCGCGACGAGGCGAGCCAGATCCTCATCCACGTGCGGATGCTCGACGAGAGCGCCGAGCAGCAGCAGGAGGCGCTCGGCATCGTCGGCGTGAACTTGCTTCACGGCGCTTTCTTCCTCCACCACGAGCCGGAAAAAATCGTCGAGGGGCTGCTCGACTCGCTCGGCACGCGCCGCATCGAGGTGAACGTGATCGAGTTTAGCGGCATCGAATTCCGCGCCGTGGACAACCGCCTCATGGCGCTGAAGCTCGTGCAACTCGGCCTCTCCGGAGCGGCCATGTTTGGCCCGAATGGCGGCGTGCTCCAGCCCGGCGAAGTGCTGCACAAGCACGCCATCCTCGTCGAGCGCGGCAGCTTCCGCCCCGTCACCCACGTGAACATGGACATGATGCGTTGCGCGCGGGAAAAATTCACCGCTGACCCCGCCAACAAGGACAAGCCCGTGCTCGAGCTCATGGAACTCACCATGCGCAACCTGCTCGCCGAGCGCGCCGACGTGGACCGCCGCGACTTCCTCGCCCGCGCCGACCTCATGTGCGCGTGCGGCATGACGGTGATGATCACCGACTACTTCCGCTACTACCGCCTCGCCGCGTATCTCCAGACCTTCACGCACGAGCGTGTCGGCATCGTCATGGGGGTGCCGAGCCTCGTGGAGATCTTCGAGGAGAAATACTACGCCGATCTGCCCGGCGGCATCCTCGAGAGCTTCGGGCGGCTCTTCAAAAACGACCTAAAGCTCTACGTCTATCCGCTGCGCCAGCACGAGCAGGACACGCTCTCGACGATCGAGAACATCAAGGTCAACACCTCGCTCTCGAAGCTCTACGGCTACCTCGCCGACCGCGGCAGCTTCGTGCATCTGGACAATTTCAACGCCGGCTGCCTGCACATCTTCAGCCGCGACGTGCTCGCCCGCATCGCCGCGCACGACGACGCGTGGGAGCAGATGGTGCCGCCCGCCGTCGCTGAACTGATCAAAAAGCGCGGATTCTTCGGCTGCACGCGGCCGCGGGAGTAAGTGCGCGCTACGCGCTGAAGCTCTCGCCGCAGGAGCAGTGCGCGGCGGCGTGGGGGTTGGTGACTTTGAAGCCGCCCTTTTGCAGGTCGTCGCTGAAGTCGAGTTCGCTGCCGCTGACGAAGAGCGCGCTCTTCGGGTCGATGAGCACGCGCACGCCTTGCGACTCGATGAGGATGTCACGGTTCGCCGGGCCATCGACGAGGTCCATCTTGTATTGAAGCCCGGAGCAACCGCCGCCGATCACCGCCACGCGCAGCGCTCCCTGCGGACGCCCCTGCCGCGCGAGCAGCGAGGCGAGTTTCGTGCCGGCTTTTTCCGAAAGCTTGAGCAGCTTCTCGTTGCCGAGCTTGATGTTGGGAGCGGTGTCGATCATGGCGGAACTTACGCGGCAAGAGCCGGTTCGGCGAGGTGTGTTGCGGCGATGTCTTCGATCTCTGCCAGCGAGGCCACGCGGGCGAACTTCTCGCGCAGTCGCTTCGCCTCGGGCATGCCGCGGGAGTAGTGCATGAGTTGTGTGCGCATCGACTGCATCGCGTGAACTTCGCTGCCCCGCAGCACGATCTCGCGGCGGCAATGCTCGACGACGTGCGCCCACTGCGCATCGAGCGGGGGCGGGGCGAGCAGTTCGCCGGTGGCGAGGAAATGTTTGATCTCGCGAAAGATCCACGGCGCGCACATCGCGGCGCGGCCGAGCATCACGCCGCGCACGCCGGTGGCCATGCGGCGCTTCACGTCCTGCGGCGTGGCGAGGTCGCCGTTGCCGATCACGGGGATGCGCACCGCGGCGGCGACTTGCGCGATCACGTCCCAGTCCGCTTCGCCGCCGTAGCCTTGCGCCTTCGTGCGGCCATGCACGGCGATGGCCTGGATGCCGCAGTCCTCGAGAATGTGGGCGGTGGTGGTCGCGTTGATCGTCTGCTCGCACCAGCCGATGCGGATCTTCGCCGTCACGGGGAAGGGGGCGACCGCGTTCACCACGCCGCGCGCGACGCGCTCGAGCAGCGGGCAGTCGCGCAGCAGCGAGGAGCCGCCGTTCTTGTTCACGACCTTGTTCACCGGGCAGCCGAAGTTGAGGTCGAGGAAGTCGGGGCGCTTCCAGTCGATGACGATGCGCGCCGCTTCACCGAGGTGCTCCGGGTCCGCGCCGAAGAGCTGCACGCCGAGCGGGCGCTCCTCGTCCACGAAATCGAGATACTCCATCGTGTGCTCGTTGCGCCGGAAGATACCCTCGGCGCTGACGAACTCGCTCACCATCACGTCCACGCCATACGGCTTCGCGAGCTGGCGGAAGACCGTGTCGGTCACGCCCGCCATGGGCGCGAGATAGAGCGGAAATTGATCCTGAAACCAAGGGAGCATCAGGCGGCGACGGTAGCAGCTAAAACGCCCCGCGCACCTTCTCGAAGAAGGGATGCGTGGCGATGATGCCGATGTGGATGAGGAAGGTGCCGAGCATCACCGCCCACGTGCCGGCGCACACCGCGTCGGCCCAGCCCGCCGCAAGCCTTCGTCGCGCCGCCTCCGCCGCGATGAGCAGCGAGGCGAGGACCGGGAGGTAGAGCGCCATGATGAAGCGCGCGCCGGGCGCGATGACCCAATACCAACTGAACGCGCCGAAGCTCGCGCCGACCAGCAGCAGGGCGAAGGCGGTCTGGAACCACGCCGCGCTGGGGATCGCGGCGCTGCCGTGTCGCCGGATGACGACGAGGCCGAGGCCGGCCGCGATGAGCAGGGGCGGGAGGAGCAGGAATCCGCGATAGGGAAAGATGCGCCGCACGAGCCGTTTCGGCGATGGGCTGCGTGAGAACCAGAGGCTCTTCGGGTCCGCTGAGAACACGTTTCCGCACTGCTCACTCATCCCTTTGGTCAGCCGCGCCCATGCGCCGCCGACGCCGTTGCGGGCGAGGTATCGCGCCGCGGACGGCCACTCTCCCGGTGGGAGTCGGTGAGCGAGGCGGGGGTTGAGGTAGCCGAGCTTTGGGAAGCACGCGGTCCAGTTGTCCTCCCAGAAACAATTCGCCGCGGTGTTCTGCAGCGGGTCGCCGAACTTGTGCGCGGCGTCGAGCATTCGCGGGAGCATCATCGTCACCGCGATCGCTGCCGCGAGCGCCGCGCCGAGCAGCGGACGCGCGCCGAGCCAGCCGGACGGCTCGCTCTTCCGAATCCATCGCAAGATGCCCACCGCGATGAACGCGCCGCACAGTAGGGTTACGCCAGGCTTGGCGAGATATGCCAGCCCGAGTGCGGCACCGAAGAGCGCGCAGCGGGAAAGCGTGAGCCGATCGAGCAGGTCGAGCGCGAGCATCCACGCAGCGAAGAACAAACCGTAAAAGAGCACCTCCGTTCCGACGTAGGTGGAGATCGGAATCAGCACGCCGAGGCCGGCGATCGTCGTGAACGTCACCGCCGGCAGCCACGCCAGGCGCCGGCCCGCCCACGCGCCGAGCAGAAGCGCGAGCAGCGCGGCGCAGCGCACGTTTAGCCGCAGGCCCGCGGCAAACATCGCGTCACGGTCGCCGGTCGAGGTCTTCGCGAGCACCCACGGGAAAAGCGGATTGCGGATGCCATCGGTCGCCGCCGGCCACAGTGCGCCGCGCGTCTTTTCCGCGAGCATGAGGTAGGCGCCCTGGTCGTAGAGTTCGGGGTCGCGGTTGGTCGTGAGTGCGACGTATTCGCCGAGCGCGAGCATCCCCCCCGCCAGCAGCGCGAGCCAGACGCCGAGCGCGATCCACTGGCTGCGGCCGAGCGGGTGGAGCAGGCACCAGCGCACGGCGGTGGAAAGCAAGCCGAGCAGACGGTTCATCGGCAGGCAGTGGTAGGGATGGCAGGTGCGTGGCGCATCGCGCAGAGGTGTAGCACACGTGGCAAGCCGCGCCCGCCCGGATCGATCCGCCGCGTCGGGGGACCTACTGCGAGGCAGCCGTCTCGCGTTCGATCAGCGATTCGATGGTGCCGAGCAGCGCGGTGGTATCGAGCGGCTTGAAGATGACCGGGACTCCGTGGCTGCGCATGAAGAGCATCATCTGCGGGTCGTCGGAGTTGCCGGTGATGAATACGAACCGGCGGCACAAGTCAGGCTTCACCCGCTCGACCGCAATGTAGAAGACATCTCCCCGCATGACCGGCATCACCATGTCGCACACGATCGCGTCAAAATCGGTCTTCATGACCTCCTGCACACCTTCGACGCCGCGATTCACCGAGGTGACTTCAAAGCCGTGCCACTGGAAGAGGCTGGTCAAGACCTCGCACAAATCCACATCGTCATCGAGCAGCAGCAGACGGCGGCGCTTGCGCCGGTTCGCACCAGGCCGGGCGCCTTGGTTGCTTTTCTTCCGCCGCGTGTTTGTGCTGGCTGCACTCGCCGGTGCCGGCGGAGGAGGGGGCGCCGCCGGTTGCGACTGCGGCGGGATCGTCTTCGGCTTCTTGAGGGTCGGGTGGTAGCGTCGATACGAAGTCTTTGGATCCTTCGCCATGCCTTTGGACGCGGCGTCAGCGCCGGATTTCTCCGGCTCGCCGCCCTTACGCAAAAACCGATCAAAAAAGTTTTTCAATGCTTCCGCTAGTTCGTTGTTCGAATTGGGCCGGTATATCGCGACTGAGCGGCACCTATGCCACGGAATATTTCGTGAAGCTTTAGGCCAGCCTCGGATCGTCCGCCAATCCTTGCCGCCGTTCACTTGGACGGCGTAGGAACACCCGATGTGCGCATTTCTCATCGTCCTCGACAGCGCCGGGTGCGTGCAGCTTGATCGCGCTCACTGACCGCAGTCATGGACCTCCCATCGCTCTACCTCATTTGCTTCGGTGTCGGCCTCGTCTTCGCCATCGTGAGCGCATTCACGGCGGGGATCTTTGGAGGGCACGACGCGCACGCCGATATGCACGCGCCGCACGGGCACGAAGGCTTCGGCGGGCACGACATGCCGGGCTTCTCCCTGCTCAGCCCGACGACCCTCGCCGCGTTCGTCACCGCCTTTGGTGGCTTCGGGCTGATCTTCTCGAAGATCGACGCGACGCGTGGTCCGTGGCTGAGCTTGCCGCTTTCGATCCTTGGCGGCCTGCTCATCGCCACCCTCGTGTTCGGCGTCTTCAGCCGGGTCTTCCGTGCCACGCAGAGCTCTAGCGAAGGCCACGTCGCTGAGCTCTTCGGGCAGAGCGCCACCGTCATCACGCCCATCGCGGCGGGCGGCGTCGGTGAGATCGCCTACGTGCAAGGCGGCACGCGCTATACCGCCGCCGCGCGCACTGACGACGCTGGCACAGGCGCCGCCGGTGAAATGGTCCGCATCGTCCGCGTCGCCGGCTCGCAGTTTTACGTCGTCAAAGACTGATCCACTCACCACACACCGCCCACGAACCTCGCCGTCACCCTCCCCAGCCTCCTCGACACCGGCACGAACCTCGTCGTCTCGGGCCGCAAGCACCGCTACCTCGACGCTGGCGGCCAGACTTTCACCCGCGGCTTCCGCATCGTGAAAGGCGGCGGCTCCTTCATCATTCCCGTCATCGAGATGTCCAACGTGCTCTCGCTCGAGCTGCTGACGATCGACGTTCAGACGCCCGAGGTTTACACAAGCAAAGGCGTGCCAGTGCGCGTCGATGGCGTCGCGCAGATCAAGGTGAAGGGCGACGATGTCTCCATCGCCACCGCCGCCGAGCAGTTCCTCAGCAAAGCGGTGGACGACATCAATAACATCGCCATGCAGACGCTCGAAGGTCATCTGCGAGCGATCCTCGGCACCATGACCGTCGAGGACATTTACCAAAACCGCGACCAGTTCGCGCAGAAGGTGCAGGAAGTCGCCGCGGGCGACATGGCGAACATGGGCCTCGGCATCGTCAGCTTCACCATCCGCGACATCAAGGACTCGCAGGGCTATCTCGACGCGCTCGGCAAGCCGTGCATCGCGCAGGTCAAACGCGACGCGCAGATCGCCCAGGCCGAGGCCGGCCGCGACGCGATGATCAAGAGTTCGCAGGCGGCGCAGGCCGGGCAGGAGGCGAAATTCATCGCCGACACGAAGATCGCCGAGGCGCAGCGCGACTACAATTCCAAGACCGCGGAATACAACGCTGCCGTGAACCAGAAGAAGGCCGAGGCCGACCTCGCCTACGACTTGCAGAAGTTCAAAACCGGCCAGCTCGCGAAAGCCGAGGAAGTGCAGGTGCAGATCATCGAGAAGCAAAAGCAGATCGAGCTTCAGCAGCAGGAAATCCAGCGCCGCCAACGCGAACTCGAAGCCACCGTGCAGCGCCCTGCCGACGCCGAGCGTTACCGCGTCGAGGCGCACGCCGCGGCGACGAAGTTCCAGCTCGAAACCGAAGCCGCAGGTGCCGCCGAGGCCGCCAAGTCGAAGGGTCTCGCCGCCGCCGATGTCGCCCGCGCCACCGGCCTCGCCGAAGCGGAAGCGCAAAAGGCGAAGGGTCTCGCCGAGGCAGAGATCATCGAGGCGCAGGGCATCGCGACCGCTGAAGCCATGCGGCTCAAGGCCGATTCCTACAAGCAATACAACGAAGCCGCCGTGATCGAACTGCTCGTCCGCGTGCTGCCCGAGATCGCCGCGAAGATCAGCGAGCCGCTCGCGAAGATGGAGAAGATGGTCATCATCAACACCGGCGGCAAAGGCGGCGGCGCGAGCCGGGTCACCGGCGATATCACGAAGATCATCGCGCAACTTCCGCCCGTGCTCGAAAGCCTCGCCGGCGTGAAGTTCGAGGAGCTGCTGAAACAGATCCCGGCCCTGCGCAGTGCGATGCGCGACGGCGCTGAGCCTGCACCTGATGCGTCGGAAAAATCCGCTTCGGAATCGATGCGGCCTTCACCTCCGGCTGGTTTTCGGCCATAGCGGGATCCGTGCGCGCACTTCTCATCGTCCTCGACAGCGTCGGCTGCGGCCACGCGCCGGATGCCGCCGGTTACGGCGATGCCGGCGCCGACACGCTCGGGCACATCTTCGCCGCGCAGCCCGACCTCGCTCTGCCGCACCTCTTTTCGCTCGGGCTTTGGAAGGTGATCGCCGGTGATGTCTTCGATCCGCGCTCGCAAGGCACGCGCGCCTCGTGGGGCCGGATGCGCGAGCGCTCGGCAGGCAAGGACACGACGAGCGGGCATTGGGAGATCGCCGGCGCGCTGCTCGACAAGCCGTTCGGCACGTTCACGAAATTCCCCGACGACCTCGTGCACGCGATCGAGCGCGAGGCAGGCGTGGAGTTCATCGGCAACTATCCGCAGAGCGGCACGACGATCCTCGACGAACTCGGCGCCGAGCACGTGCGCACGAGGAAGCCGATCCTCTACACCTCCGCCGACTCGGTGCTGCAAATCGCCGCGCACGAGAGCGTGATCCCACTCAAACGGCTCTACGACATCTGCCGCATCGCGCGCCGGCACTGCGAGCCGCACCGCATCGGGCGGGTGATCGCGCGGCCTTTCGTCGGCGAGCCCGGCGCGTGGAAGCGCACGAGCGGGCGGCACGACTTCTCGATGGTCCCGCCGCCCACGATCCTCAATGCGCTCAGCGACGCCGGTCGCTCCGTGCATGGCGTCGGCAAGATCAGCGACATCTTCGCCGGCAGCGGCATCACCGCCTCGACCCCGACCGCGAGCAACGCCGAAGGGATGCGTGTGATTGAGGAATTGTGGGCGGACTTCGACGACGGACTCGTCTTCGCGAACCTCGTCGATTTCGACATGCTCTTCGGCCACCGCCGCAACGTCGCCGGCTACGCGCAGGCGCTCGTCGATTTCGACACGTGGCTCGGCGCCTTCCTGCCGCAGCTCGACGAGGATGACCTCGTGATCCTCACCGCCGATCACGGCAACGACCCGACGTGGCGCGGCACCGATCATACTCGCGAAGAAGTGCCGCTACTCGTCGTGCATCGTGGTTTCCACGTCCCGCTCGGCACGCGCCGCACCTACGCCGATGTCGCCGCGTCGCTCGCCGAGTTCTTCCAGCTCCGCGAAGGCTGGCCCACCGGCACGTCCTTCATCCGCGAGTTCAACCGCCATGCACGTTCCTACTTTTATCGAGCAGAAGCGTGACGGCCACGCGCTGAGCGCGGACGACATCGGGGAGTTCGTCCGAGGTTACGCAAGCGGCGAGATCCCCGACTACCAGGCCGCTGCGTGGGCGATGGCTGTCTTCTTCCGCGGCATGAACCCGGTGGAAATCAGCGCGCTCACCCGCGCGATGATGCACAGCGGTCGCGTGCTCGCGCACCCGCCCGGCTCGCCGCCGAAAGTGGATAAACATAGCACCGGCGGCATCGGCGACAAAGTCTCGCTCATCCTCGCGCCGCTGCTCGCGTGCGACGGCTTGTGGGTGCCGATGATCTCCGGCCGCGGTCTCGGCATCACCGGCGGCACGCTCGATAAACTCGAAAGCATTCCCGGCTTTCGCGTCGGCTTGAGCGAAGCGGAAAGCGCCGCGCAACTCGCCAAGCTTGGCGTCGTGATGATCGGCCAGACCGCCGACCTTTGCCCCGCCGACAAAAAGCTCTACGCCCTGCGTGACGTGACCGCGACCGTCCCGAGCATCCCGCTCATCGTCGCGAGCATCATGTCGAAGAAGCTGGCGGAGACACTCGACCGTCTCGTGCTCGACGTGAAGTTCGGCAGTGGCGCGTTCATGCAGACGCGCGCGGAGGCCGAAGCGCTCGCCGCCGCGCTCACCGCCGTGGGGAATGAGATGTGCGTGCAGACTTCGCACCTCCTCACGCCGATGGACGAACCACTCGGCTGCACCGTCGGCAACGCGCTCGAAGTCGCCGAGTCCGTCGCCACGCTGCAAGGCCGCGGCCCCGCCGATCTCGTCGCGCTCACGCTTGATCTCGCCGAACGCGTCGCAAACTCCTCGCGCGCCGCGCTCGCGCGCTGGCTCGAAGACGGCACCGCGTGGAAGAAGTTCGTCGCGATGGTCGAAGCGCAGGACGGCGACGCGACGACGCTCGAACGCATGCTCGACGTGCATCCCTCGCCGATCGTCCGCGACCTTCCTGCTCCAAACGCGGGCCGCATCGCGAAGCTCGACGCCGGCGCGATCGGTCGCGCGAGCGTGCTCCTCGGCGGAGGCCGAGCGAAGGCAAGCGACGCGGTGGACTACGCCGTCGGCTTCAGCGCGATTCGGAAAGTCGGCGATGCCGTCGCGATGGGCGAGCCGCTCATGCGTATCCACGCGCGCAACGACGCCACCCTCGCCGCCGCGCTCGCGCAACTCGAAGGCGCGCTCGTTGTCAGTTAGCTTTTCGCTTTTTCGGGGCCTCGCCTTTCGTCGCGCCCTTCGCCTTCACGAGCCAATCGGGTTCCATTTCGGCGCCTTGGTCGTGCGTGTCGGCGATCCACTTCTCCACTGCGCCGCGCAGCTTCTTAAGTTCGTCGGCGTGCGCGGGATCGGCGGCGAGGTTCTTGATTTCGTGCGGGTCGGTTTCGAGATCGTAGAGTTCCTCCGGCGGCATCGTCGGCGCGCAGAGCGCGGCTTGCGGGGGCGTTAGTTTTCCTTCGGCGAAGAGCTTCGGCAGCAGCGTCCACGTGGGGTATTGCTTCTCCTTGTAGGCGTTCGCCTGGAGGAAGGGGCGCTCGGGCGTGAAGTTGCGGATGTAGCGATAGCGCGCGTCGCGGACGGCGCGGAAGCGGAACGCCGTCTCGTCGCACCGATCGCGCGCGCCGAAGATCAGGTCGCGCGGCGGTGCGGTCTTCTCGCCGAGGAAGACGCGGCCTTCCATCTTCGGCGGGATCACGGCGCCGGCGATCGCTAGAAAAGTCGGCGCGAGATCGATCGATGCGATCATCCGATCACTCACGGTCCCGGCTTTGAGCTGCCCGGGCCAGCGGATGATGAGCGGGATGTGCAGCCCTTCCTCGTAGCAAAACTGTTTCCCGCGCACCATCGACTCGCCGTGGTCGCTTTGGAAAACCACGACCGTATTCTCCGCCAGCCCGTCCTGCGCGAGCTGCGCGAGGATCAGGCCCACTTTGCGATCCAGCTCCGTCGCGGCGTCGAGATACTGCGCGTAGTCCTCCCTCACGATGGGGTGATCGGGATAATACGGTGGCAGTTCGACCTTCGCGGGATCGGCGTGCTTCGGCGCGTGGTAGGTGCGGTGCGTTTCCTGAAAGTTGATCTGCGCGATGAAAGGCTGGTGCGCCTTCAACTCGTCCCACGACTTGCCGTCGAAAGGCTTCTCCGGCGCGGTGAAGTTCCAATCCGTCTTGCCCGAGCCTTTGAAGCCGAACTCCGCCGGGAGCTGCACGAGGTTCGCCGTGAAGTAACCCGCATCGCGCATCCACTCCGGGATCGTGCGCACGCCTTCCGGCACGCGATAGCCGTCGTCGCGATGCGAGCGGTGATTGTGCGCGCCGATCGTCGTTTGATACATCCCGGTCATGAACGCCGAGCGGCTTGCCGAGCACACCGGCGCCGTGGTGTAAGCCCGCGTGTAGCGCACGCCCTCGCTTGCCAGTCGATCGAGATTCGGTGTGGAGACTTCCTTTTGCCCGTAGCACCCGAGCGCCGGCCCCATGTCCTCGGCCACGAGCCAGAGGATGTTCGGTTTCGTGGCCGCCTGCGCGGTGAGGGCGAGGAGGAGGGAAGCGAGGAGGTGTTTCATCGAGGCCCGATCATAACCCGCGTTCCGCGGAAATGGGCATCGTGCATTTGGAGAGCAAGTGGCTCACGCCGCCCCCGGCGTGAAGCGAAGCTCAACCGCGCGCAGCGCGCTGACTGAAAAGTTTAACGCTGCGCGCGCAGGCAGTCTTCACGCCGGGGGCTGTGTGAGCCACAGGCGCTACCTCCCCGCCGTCGTCGCCGCGCGCTGACCGTCGGGCTGGCCGAAGAGTTCCGGGTGCGTGTAGGTGCCCAGTTTGGCGCCGGTTTTGTCTTACTCGGTCGGGATGCGGTGGGCGTTGGCGTAGGCGTCGTGCCGGATGCCCGTCACCTGCCACGATACTTTCACCCGGCCCTCGCTCGTCCTGCTGTAGCCACGGCGCTCTGCGCCGTGCCCCCAAGTGCCCCCCTGGAGCCACGGCGCTCCGCGCCGTGCCGCTGGCGCTTTGCCCTTGCGCGTCGCAGAGCGACGCGGCTACAGGGCCGCCATGTCCTCCGAACGCTTTCCGCGCCGACCGCCGCGCTTGCCGTTCGTCTTCCAGCGCAGCACGCCGATCTACTTCGTCACGTTCCTGACCCACCAGCGTCGGAGCTGGCTCGCTGGTCCCGAAGTCCACGCTGCGTTTGTCGCCTTCGCGGAAGCGGCGGCGCGCGAGCACGAGGTATTCATCGGGCGCTATGTGCTGATGCCGGATCATGTGCATCTTTTCGTCCGCGGCGGGCCGGCGTTTCGGCTGGGTGCTTGGGTGGGCACGCTGCGGCGCTGCCTCGCGCGAGCCCGCCCCAGCGCGTCGCAGAGCGACGCGGCTACAAGCGCCCCCTGTAGCCACGGCCCTCTGGGCCGTGAAAGTGACACCCCCTGTAGCCAGGGCGCTCCGCGCCGTGAAGATGCCACCCACCACCGTGAAGGTGGCACTCCGCGCCGTGCCGAGCGCATCTGGCAGGAAGGCTTCTTCGATCACCTGCTCCGCCACGACGAGAGCCTCGACCAAAAGTGGGCGTATGTGCGGGAGAATCCGGTGCGAGCCGGCCTGGTCGCGCGCTGGGAAGACTGGCCGTATGCCGGCTGCCTCCACGTGCTCGACCACGCGGAGCTTTGATTTGCCGCACCCAACGCGCCGCTGAGCGGCGCGGCTACAGCGCTGTAGCCACGGCCCTCTGGGCCGTGCGCGCGTCGCAGAGCGACGCGGCTACATCAAGGCGGCAGTCTCCGCTCGTTGGCTGCGCTGCGCGCACCCTTCGGATTGCCTTCGGCTGGCTAGGAGTCTGTCGGACTTACGTGTGCGTATTTCTTATACGGCCCGTCACGGCGTTTTTATTTTCCGGGAGACATCGGGTGGCGGGCAAAATGGGGTTTTTCATCAAAAAAAAGGTTAAGAGCCTGTCGGACTGAGCTTGTGGCGTTGGCGGTGAGCCTCGCCAGCGCGGCGCCCTCGCCGCATTGACGCGGCGGATCGCGGGTTAAAAAGGCGCGCGGCGAGTTGAAAAACGGGCGGCGTTCGGGGGAGGTGGGCGTTTGCTCCGGAGGCGGTCTGCGGATGGCGCAATCCGCCATCAGCTACTTCGAGGGCGACAACGATCGCGCGCCGAACTTCAAGACGCTCCTGCGGATCGCCGATGCTCTTGAAGTCGATCTCGGAGAACTCATTCAGCGCGCGATAAAAGACATCCGAGGTAAAGGCGGCAACACCTTCCTAACAGCGATCCAGTATATTCCACACTAATTATGACGGACTACACTGGCGTCCGATCCACCGCATCCCCGCGCTGATCCCCATGGGGCCCGACGCGAGCCCCGCGGTTTCCGCGCGATACCCCACGGTCGCCAGCGCGCGCCCCGCCGTCGCCGCACTGCCCCCACGGTTCCGCACCGCCTCCCCGCGGGGGTTCGCCTTTCCCCCACCGTCGCCGCAGCGCGCCCCGCCGCCGCCGGCCCGCGCCCCGCAGGGAGGCGCGCGGGCCCCTCGGGAGTCCGTCCGGGAACTCGGGGGATTTCGCAACTCCCCATGGTGATTTGCGAAATCCCCAAGCTCCTCCCGCTTCTGGAGCGCCAGAAGGAAAAGAAGGGTCGTTTTCAGTCTCAATAACTTCGCCCACTTCGCCTCCGCCACCCTATGCGGCAGCCCGACGACTGCGGCAGCGACCAGCGCTCGACACCGCCCTTGCCAGCGCCGCGTCGCTGTGGTGCTCTCGGGCTATGCGACCGCTGCCTCCGTCCTCTCGTTCCCACGCTGGAGTTCGGGCACGACGAGCAGCATTCACTGCGATAGCGGCTTTGACCCTCGCAGGCTGCATGACAAGCCGGGCAACAAGGCCCCAGAACTTCGAGGCTGCTGCCAGCGCGATTGATTGTCGGAGCGATGCGTCAATCGAGGAATACATTCTAGCGCTTCCTCCGTTTTCGTTTCACGAGGGGTCCGTTGCACAATTCGCCACTCAGGTGCGCACCGCGCGAATGCTTCCGGAGAACAAGCGCAAGGACCGGGACTATCTCTACTGCCCGGGCGACGGGTGTTGGCCTGCCAAGGAGTTTACGCTTCAGCGCTCGTCGCGACGTTTGCGCATCCGGGTTCTTGAGGGTGAGGAGGCACCCGGCTTCACGACGACTATGCGACGTGTTTCCGGAGGTTGGATTCGAGGCGGTTGATCTCTGCATGTCGCCGTGACCACGCTTGCTCCACGCTCCGCGCTGCGGGATGGTCGCGGCCTTGATCGCGCCACAGGAAACGACCGGGACTGATTTCGTCGAGCGCGTCCGGGCGATGTTCTCGCCGGACGGGCTGATGGCGCGTGCGCAGAACTTCGAATACCGGCCCGAGCAGCAGGAGATGGCGGCGGAGGTGGCGGCGGCGCTGAGCGAGGGGCGGCATCTCGTGGTGGAGGCGGGGACGGGCGTGGGCAAGTCGCTCGCGTATCTGATCCCGGCGGTGCTGTGGGCGCACGAGCAGAAGAAGAAGGCGGTGATTTCCACCTACACGATCAATCTGCAGGAGCAGCTCTTCGGGAAGGATCTGCCGATCGTGAGGAAGCTGCTGGGGATCGAGTTCGACGCGATGCTGTGGAAGGGGCGGCAGAATTTCGTCTGCCCGGCGCGGCTGGAGCGGGCGATCGCGCACAGCAAGGATCTGTTCACGACGACGGAGGTGGCGGAACTGGAGCGGATCCATCACTGGGCGGCGACGACGATGGATGGGTCGCTGTCGGATTTCGCGGTGGAGCCGGACGGGGCGGTGTGGGCGCAGGTGTGCAGCGAGGCGCACGTGTGCACGACGAAGACGTGCGGGAAGAATCCGCGCTGCTTTTACCAGGTCGCGCGCAAGCGGCTGCTAACGGCGGATGTGGTGGTGCTGAATCACACGCTTTTCTTCATGGCGCTGGGCGGGCTGCGGGAGGCGGAGGAGAACGAGGACGGGTATCTGTTCGCGAATGATTTCGTGATCTTCGATGAGGCGCACACGGTCGAGCAGGTGGCGGCGCGGCAGATCGGGCTCACGGTTTCGCAATACGGCCTGCGCTACGCGCTCCAGCGGCTTTACAATCCGAAGACGACGAAGGGGGTGATGCAGGTGCTGCGCAAGCCGGACGCGGTGCGGGAGGTGAGCGCGCTGCTGGAGGGAGTGGACAAGTTCTTCGACCTCGTGGGGGAGAAGATGGATGGGGCGAAGGGGCGCGAGTTGCGGGTGCGAGCGCCGGATTTTATCGAGGATACGCTGTCGCTGCCGCTGGCGGAGTTGCAGAAGCGCGTGGTGGAGCTGGTGCGCGAGCTGGAGGATGAGCCGGTGAAGGCGGAGTTGCAGGATCTCGGGCGGCGCATCCGCGATGCGCGGCTGGCGCTGGGACAGTTCCTCAAGCAGGAGGCGGAGGAGTCGGTGTATTGGGTCGAGCGGACGGGGAAGACGCAGCAGCATCACTCGCTGCACGCGGCGCCGGTGGATGTGGCGGGGCACCTGAATGCGCTGCTTTTTCGCGAGAACCACACGTGCGTGATGACGAGCGCGACGCTGAGCACGGGGAGCGAGACGCTGGATTACTTCCGCCGGCGTGTCGGGGCGTGGGAGATCCCGGCGCGGCAGATCGGGAGCCCGTTCGACTACGAGCGGCAGATGAAGCTCTATATCACGCGCAAGATGCCGGACCCGCGCGACCCGGGCTTCGTGAAGGCGCTGGCGGCGGAGGTGGAGCGCTGGATCGAGCAGACGAAGGGGCGGGCGTTCGTGCTCTTCACGAGCTACCGGATGATGAGCGCGCTGGCCTCGGAGATGCGCGAGCGGCTCGACGATCTCGATTACAAGCTGCTCGTGCAGGGCGAAGGGATGCCGCGCCAGCGGTTGCTCGCGGAGTTCAAGAAGGACGAGCGGCACGTGCTCTTCGGGACGGAGAGCTTCTGGAGCGGCGTGGATGTGCCGGGCGCGGCGCTGTCCAATGTGATCATCACGCGGCTGCCCTTCGCAGTGCCGGATCACCCGCTGGTCGAGGCGCGGCTGGAGCAGATCGAGGCAGGCGGCGGCGATGCGTTCGGGGAATACTCGCTCCCCGAGGCGATCCTGCGGCTGCGGCAGGGAGTCGGGCGCTTGATCCGCACGAAGCAGGACACCGGCATCGTCGTGATCCTCGACCCGCGCATCCTCACCAAGAGCTACGGTCGCGCCTTCCTCAATGCGCTGCCGAAGTGCCCGGTGGAGGTCGTGTGAGCTACGGGGGGTGGAAAAATATCGCCGGATGTGTCGCGATTCGCGCATATCCAACTGGGCTTACCTCTCTGAGAAATCGCGCCTTCAAACTTTTTTCAGCGGATATTGAACGAAATCCAAAAGGCTGAAGAAAAATATTGCCCGGCGGCAGACCAGTTGCTAAACCCGCCTCCGCCGACACCGGCAACCAAAGAATCAAGCAACCAACCAACCAAAACAGAAAAACAACAATGACCACCAAGAACATTGCCAAAGTCTGCGTGCTGACCGCCGGAATCCTTTCACTCCCGGCCATGAGCTACGCAGGTAAGGAGATGAAAGAAATGAAGGAAGTCGTCGAGAAATGCAAAGAAAGCTGCATCACCGGCGACATCGGACTGAACGTCGTGAGCCAATACGTGAGCCGCGGCGTGATCTTCGAGAATCAGGGCGGCATCGTCCAGCCCTACGCCGACCTCTACTTCAAGCTCTTCGAGGGCGAAGGCTTCCTGAATAAGATCAGCCTCAACCTCGGCATCTGGAACTCGTTCCATGAATACAAGACCGACGCAGGCCTCTACTCGGGCACGCACGTCACCACGACGCGCACCGTGAAGAAGGACAAGATCGATGGCGTTCGCGTCATCGAAGAAGGCGTCTCGACGCAGAAGGCCAGCAGCACACGCGGCTGGTATGAGTTCGACTTCACCGCGGGCGTGAGCTTCACCTTCGCGAAGAACTTCACCTTCACTCCGAGCTACTACACCTTCCTCAGCCCGAACGACGGTTTCTCGACCTTCCAGGGTCTGAACCTAAAGCTCGCGTATGACACGACCGACCTCGTCGGCTTCAACCTCGCGCCTTACGTTCAAGTGCTGTTTGAGCTGGAGAACAAGGCCGGCACCGGCGGCGACGAAGGCGTTTATTACGAGGTCGGCATGGCTCCGAGCATCCCGGTCGGTCCGATCACGCTGAGCTTCCCGATCACGGCGGGCTTCGGCTCGAATGACTTCTACGGCTCGGGCCACTTGGAGACCAACTCGGTCACCGTGGACGGCGACGAAGGTCAGATCGAGACGACGGAGACCACCCTCAACGTCAGCAACGAAACCTTCGGGTTCTTCTCCGCTGGCGTGGTCGCTTCCTACAACCTGCCCTTCATCCCCGAGTGCTACGGCACCTGGACGGTGAGCGCCGGCTACACCTACTACTACCTGGGTGACGGCACCTCGGACTTCAATTCCCAGAGCCGTGGCGGCACCGTTCGCGACGACAACGAGAACGAGCACGTGTTCCAAGGCGGCCTGATGGTCGCGTTCTAAGTAGAGTTTCGACTCAAGGATTCATGCGGCTCCTCCGGTCTAGTGGGACCGGAGGAGTCCGCGGAACCCGGCGCGGTTCCAAAGCGGTTCGAGTTCTTTTCGACACAGTCAATTTCGGTCCGTCGTCGCTTCCTCCCAATCCGTCGCGGCGGCTGACCTCCCCTGTTTGGTGCGGTTCCTCGGAACCATCGGCTCACATCTAACCACATCAAACACATGAAACTCCGTAAATTCGTTGCGCTCACGTCCCTCGCGGCCGCGGGCCTTATCCTTCCAGCCACCGCATCGGCGGCTGACACCGTCAAAGTCGGCGTGCTGCACTCACTCAGCGGCACGATGGCCATCTCCGAGACGTCGCTCCGCGATGTGCTGCTCTTCACCTTCGACGAGATCAACGCCAAGGGCGGCGTGATGGGCAAGAAGATCGAACCCGTCGTCGTCGATGGCGCATCGAACTGGCCGCTCTTCGCCGAGAAAGCGAAGCAACTCCTCGAGCAGGACAAGTGCGCCGTCGTCTTCGGCTGCTGGACCTCGGTCTCGCGCAAGTCGGTGCTGCCCGTCTTCGAGAAGAACAACGGCCTGCTCTTCTACCCCGTGCAATACGAAGGCGAGGAAGAGTCGCAGAACGTCTTCTACACCGCCGAGGCCGTGAACCAGCAGGCCACGCCTGCGGTCGATTACTACCTCAATGCCGGGAAGAAGAAATTCTACCTGCTCGGCAGCGACTACGTTTATCCGCAGACCACGAACCTGGTGCTGCTCGAGTATCTCCTGAGCAAAGGCGTGCCGATCGAAAACATCGGCGGCGGCTTCAAGAAGGACGAGTCCGGTAAGATCATCTCCGCCGGCAAATACACGCCCTTCGGCCACACCGACTACCAGCAGATCGTCTCGGAGATCAAACAGTTCGCCGCCGGCGGAAAGGCGTGTGTCATCAGCACGCTCAACGGCGACACGAACGTCCCGTTCTTCAAGGAATACGCCGCCTCGGGCCTGACCGCGGAGACGTGCCCGGTCGTCAGCTTCTCGATCTCCGAGGATGAGTTCCGCGGCCTGCCCGCGAAACAACTCGTCGGCCAGCTCGGATGCTGGACTTACTTCCAGTCGATCAAGTCGAAGGCGAACACCAAATTCATCACCGACTTCAAGGCGTGGCTGAAGAAGTCCGACGTGACCGGCATCGTGAAAGACGGTCGCGTGACCTGCTCGCCGATGGTGCTCAGCTACGACGGCGTGTATCTCTGGAAGGCCGCGGTCGAGAAAGCGAAGAGCTTTGAAGTCGATGCGGTGCGCAAGGAACTGCAAGGCGGCCTCAGCTTCGACGGCCCGGGAGGCAAGGTGACGACGCAGAAAAACATGCACCTCACCAAGAACGTCTATATCGGCGAAACGAAAGCTGATGGGCAGTTCAAGATCCTCAAGACCTTCGACGGCGTCGTGGGTGAGCCGTGGCTGAAGGGGAAATTCAAGGCCAAGTAAGCCCGCGAACCAAATCAACTTCAGGGGCGGGGTGCAATTCCCCGCCCCTTTGTGTTTCACGCATGATGAACCACCAAGTCACCAAGGCACCAAGCAGCGGTAAACTTTCGCTCCTCCTTGGTGTCTTGTTGTCTTGGTGGTTAATTCTTGGCGCGTCCGCTGCGCCCCCTCGCGAAGTCATCGCCAACGCGCTCGTCGCCGAGGATGTCGCCGAGCAGGCGAAACTCGTCGGCTCACTCGCCGGGCAGGCCGACCCGCTCATCCCGCAGCTCCTCGCCAAGTGGAAGGAAAGCGAGATTTACATCTATGAACCGACCGAACCCGCGGGCCCGAAAGTCGCCGTGCTCTTCGTCGGAGAAAAGGATGCCGACGACAAGTTCGCCGCCGTCCGCGTGGATACCGGCGAGCCGCTTAAGGACAAGGACGGCAAACCCATGCGGCTGACGACCGACGAAGCAACCAGCGCCGACACCGACGCCAACTTGCGCCTCGCGATGAAAGTCGTGCTCGATCTCATCGCCGTCGCCGATCCCGATCCCGCGAAACGCCTCAAGGTCGTGCAGCAGATGGGTCTCGACCAGGACTTGGAAAAACTCCCCGCGCTTGAAGTCCGTGTGGCCGGCGAGCCCGACGCGAAAGTGCAGCGCGCGCTCAAGGAAGCCATCGCGCTGCTCCAGCTCAAATCCGAAGACCCCGCGAAGCAGATCGCCGCAGCGAAGACGCTCGCGACACTCGGTTCCATTCCTGCGCAAGACGCGCTCAAGACCGTCGCCCGCGAAGGCAGTCCGCCCGTCGCCGCCGCCGCGAACGCCGCGCTCGCCGAGATCGCGAAGCATCTCCAACTCGTCAACACCTACGGCACCGTCTTCCGCGGCCTCTCGCTCGGCAGCGTTCTGCTCGTCATCGCGATCGGCCTCGCGATTACGTTCGGCCTTATGGGCGTCATCAACATGGCGCACGGCGAACTCATCGCCGTCGGCGCCTACACGACCTACATGGTGCAAAACGTCTTCGGCCCCGGCCTCGCTCTCTCGCCCTTCGGGATGAAGCTGCACCTCCCCGGCTTCGGCGCGACCGGCGCGGCTTACGACGCCTACTTCATCGCCGCGCTGCCGCTCAGCTTCCTCATGGCCGCGCTTGTCGGCCTCGTGCTCGAACGCGGCATCATCCAATTTCTCTACCGCCGCCCGCTCGAATCGCTCCTCGCCACATGGGGCGTCTCGCTTGTGATGCAACAACTCCTCCGCCTCACCTTCGGCGCGAACAACGTGCAGGTCGATTCGCCCGCGTGGCTCAGCGGCAACTGGACCTTCTTCGACGTGATCTTCGGTTGGAACCGAGTCTTCGTCATCGGCTTCGCCATCGCGATCATCGTCGGCACGCACCTGCTGCTGACGAAAACGCATCTCGGTCTGCTCATCCGCGCGGTGATGCAAAACCGCCAGATGGCCGCGTGCATGGGCGTGCCGACCGAGCGCGTGAACATGCTGACTTTCGCCTTCGGCAGCGGCCTCGCGGGACTCGCCGGCGCCTTCCTCTCGCAGCTCGGCAACGTCGGCCCTGGCATGGGCCAGGACCACATCGTCGGTGCGTTCATGACCGTCGTCGTGGGCGGCGTCGGCAGCATCTTCGGCACGGTCATCAGCGCGCTCGGCATCGGGGTGGTCGATCAAAGCTTCCAGCAAATCCTCGGCAACCCGGTGCTCGGAAAAATCCTCGTGCTCGGCGGCATCATCCTCTTCCTCCAGTGGAAACCCGCGGGCCTCTTCGTCACCAAATCGCGGAGCCTCGAAGGATGATGACTCCCTTTCCTCCACCCACACCAAAGGAAATCCTCGCGCGCCTCGAGATCTTCCTCATCTGCGCGGGCTCGCTACTGCTCGTCGTCTTCCTGCCGCTGCTGAATATCAGCGGCACCATCGACAACTACACGCTGAACCTCTGGGGCAAGTATCTCTGCTACGGCATCCTCGCCATCAGCGTCGATCTACTGTGGGGCTACACCGGGCTGCTCTCGCTCGGCCAGGCGCTGTTCTTCAGCCTCGGCGGTTACATGATGGGCATGTATCTCATGCGGATGATCGGCAGCCTCGGCCAATACAAGAAGCCGATGCCCGACTTCCTCGTCTTCCTCGGCTGGACCGAACTGCCGACCTTCTGGAAGCCCTTCGATAGCTTCCTCTTTGCTGCGATCATGATCGTGCTGCTCCCGTCGATCATCGCGCTCGTCTTCGGTTACCTCGCCTTCCGCAGCCGTATCAAGGGCGTCTATTTTTCCATCCTCACGCAAGCGCTCACCTACGCCGCCGCGCTCATGTTCTTCCGCAACGACATGCTCATGGGCGGCAACAACGGCTTCACGGATTTCAAATTCATCCTCGGACAGAACCTCCGTGAGCCCGCGACGCAGCGCGGCCTCTACATCGCCACCGCCGTGCTCACCGTCGGCGCGTTCCTCATCTGCCGCTGGCTCACGAAGACGAAGTTCGGCCTCGTGCAACGCGCCATCCGCGATTCCGAAACGCGCGTGCTGTTCTCCGGTTACGCCGCCGCGAACTACAAGCTCTTCGTCTTCGTGCTCTGCGCCGTGCTCGCCGCGCTCGGCGGCGCACTCTATGTGCCGCAAGTCGGCATCATCAACCCGAGCGAGATGTGGCCCGACAAATCGCTCGAAGCCGTCGTGTGGTGCGCGGTCGGCGGCCGCGGCACGCTCGTCGGGCCGATCATCGGAGCTGTAAGCGTAAACGCGCTCAAGTCGTGGGCGACCACCGAATATCCCGATCTCTGGCTCATCCTGCTCGGCGGCCTGTTCATCCTCGTCGTGCTCTTCCTGCCGAAGGGCATCGTCGGCATCCCCGGCATGATCGCTGGAGCATTCAAACGCGCGCCGAAGGAAGAAGCGCCCGCTGAGCCGGCGGCAGCCGAGCCCATCGTCAAGACGGAGGCCGAGGCATGAGCCGCAAACCGATGCTTCTCGCCGCTGAAGGCGTGAACAAAAGTTTCGCCGGCTTCAAGGCGATCAACGACCTGAACTTCTACCTCGAGGAAGGCGAACTGCGCACCGTCATCGGCCCGAATGGCGCGGGCAAAACGAGCTTCCTCGACCTCATCACCGGTCGCACAAAGCCCGACACCGGCTCCATCAAGTGGGAGGAAGAAACCGAGCTGACGCACCTCAGCGAATACGAAATCTTCCGGCTCGGCATCGGGCGGAAATTCCAGACGCCGACGGTCTATACCGATCACACCGTCTTCGAGAATCTCGTGCTCAGCCTCGAAGGCAGCCGCGGCGTCTTCGCCAGCATCTTCGGCAAACTCCGCCGCCTCGAGCGCGAGCGCATCTTCGACATCCTCAAGACGATCAACCTCACCGCCAAGGCCGAGTGGAAAGCCGGCGCGCTCGCGCACGGACAAAAGCAATGGCTCGAAATCGGGATGCTCCTCGCGCAAAACGCGAAGCTCCTCCTCGTCGATGAACCCGCCGCCGGCATGACCGACGAGGAAACGCACCGCACCGGCGAACTGCTGCTCAGCCTCGCCGGCGAGCACACGATCGTCGTCATCGAGCACGACATGGTTTTCGTGCGGCAGATCGCTGCGGGCCGCAAAGTCACCGTGCTGCACCAAGGCAGCGTCCTGTGCGAAGGCCCGGTCGATGAAGTGCAGAACGACGAACGCGTGATCGAGGTCTATCTCGGCCGCAAACACCGACACGACTGATGCTCCACATAAGCCAAGTCGAAGCCAGCATCGGCGGTAGCCGCATCCTCCGCGGCGTCGATTTCGCCGTCGCGAGCAACAAAGTCTTCTGCCTCATGGGCCGCAACGGCGTCGGCAAGACGAGCACGCTCAAGTCGATCGTCGGCCTGCTCACGCCGAGCCGCGGCGCAATCCATCTCGACGGCCACGACATCACCCACTGGTCCCCGGACAAGCGCGCGCGCGCCGGCATTGGCTACGTCCCGCAAGGGCGCGACATCTTCCCCTTCCTCACGGTTGAGGAGAACCTCCACATCGGCGCCATCGCGCAGAAGAAGAAACTCAACGGCCAGCTTGATCGCGTGTTCGAGCTGTTCCCGATCATCAAGGAATTCCTCCCGCGCAAAGGCGGCATGCTCAGCGGCGGTCAGCAGCAGCAACTCGCCATCGGCCGCGCGCTCCTCACCGAGCCGAAGCTGCTCATCCTCGACGAACCGACCGAAGGCATCCAGCCCAACATCATCGACCAGATCGGCGAGGCAATTAAGCTCCTGCGTAGCGAAGGCAAAATGAGCATCCTGCTCGTCGAGCAGTATCTCGATTTCTGCAAAGAGTTGGCTGACGACTTCGCCATCCTCAACCGCGGCGCCGTCGTCTGCGCTGGTCCGGTCGAGGCGCTCACGGACGAGGTAGTCAAAGCGCATCTGACCGTTTAGAAACGCGCGATGCACCTCGCTCCGCGCGAAACTGAAAAGCTGCTCATCGTCGTCGCCGCCGACCTCTCACGCCGACGCCAGGCGCGTGGCCTCAAGCTGAACTACCCCGAGTCCGTCGCGATCATCACCTACGAGATCATGGAAGGCGCGCGCGATGGCCGCAGTGTCGCCGAGTTGATGAGCTACGGCACGACGATCCTCAAACGCGAGGATGTGATGGATGGCGTCGCCGACATGATCCACGAAGTGCAGGTCGAGGCCACCTTCCCCGACGGCACGAAACTCGTCACCGTTCACAATCCCGTCCGATGATCCCCGGCGAAATCATTCCCGCGCAGGCGCCCGACCTCGACGTAAACGCCGGGCTCGAAACCAAGCGCATGGAAGTCGCGAACACCGGCGACCGGCCAATCCAAGTCGGCAGCCACTTCCATTTCTATGAAACGAACTCCGCGTTGCGCTTCGATCGCGAAGCCGCGCGCGGCTTTCGCCTGAACATCCCCGCCGGCACCGCCGTGCGCTTCGAGCCGGGCGACACGAAGGAAGTCGAACTCGTCGCCCTCGCCGGCTTGCGCGAAGTCTTCGGCCTGAACGGAAAGGTGAACGGCAAGCTATGAAAATGACGCGCCGGCAATACGCCGAGATGTTCGGCCCGACCGTGGGTGATCGCGTGCGACTCGCGGACACGGAGCTGTTCATCGAGGTCGAACGAGACCTCATCGCCGAGAGTGGCTACGGCAACGAAGTGAAGTTTGGCGGCGGCAAAGTCATCCGCGACGGCATGGGTCAATCGCCGACCGCGACCGACGCGGAGTCGCTCGATCTCGTCATCACGAACGCCACGATCCTCGACGCCGTGCAGGGCGTCATCAAAGCCGACATCGGCGTGAAGGGCGGGCGCATCGTCGGCATCGGGCACGCGGGCAATCCGGGCATCCAGAGCGGCGTGAACATGACCATCGGCGCGGCAACCGAAGTGATCGCGGGCGAAGGCTGCATCGTCACCGCAGGCGGCATCGACACGCACATCCACTTCATCTGCCCGCAGCAGATTGAGCACGCGCTCGCGAGCGGCGTCACTACGATGATTGGCGGCGGCACCGGCCCCGCGCACGGCACTTACGCGACCACTTGCACACCCGGCATCTGGAACCTCCACCGGATGCTCGAAGCAGCGGACGAATACCCGATGAACATCGGCTTTCTCGGCAAAGGCAACTGCTCGACGCCCGAGCCGCTGCGCGAGCAGATCCTCGCCGGCGCGTGCGGGCTGAAGCTGCACGAAGACTGGGGCACCACTCCCGCCGCGATCGATTGTTGTCTCGGCGTCGCCGACGAACTCGACGTGCAGGTCGCCATCCACACCGACACGCTGAACGAAGCCGGTTTCGTCGAGGACACGCTGCGCGCGTTCAAGGGTCGCACCATTCACACCTTCCACAGCGAAGGCGCGGGCGGCGGCCACGCGCCGGACATCATCCGGGTCTGCGGCGAGGCGAACGTGCTGCCGTCGTCCACAAACCCGACGCGCCCCTTCACGGTGAACACGATCGATGAGCATCTCGACATGCTCATGGTCTGCCACCATCTCGACTCGAAGATCCCCGAGGACGTCGCCTTCGCCGAGAGCCGCATCCGCCCCGAGACGATCGCCGCCGAAGACCTGCTGCACGACCTCGGCGCGTTCTCGATGATGTCGAGCGATTCGCAGGCGATGGGCCGCATCGGCGAAGTCATCACGCGCACCTGGCAGACCGCGCACAAGATGAAGGTGCAATTCGGCCCGCTCGAATCGACCCGCCCCGCCGACAACTTCCGCGCGCTGCGTTACATCGCGAAATACACGATCAACCCCGCGATCAGCCACGGCCTCGCGCACGAAGTCGGCAGCATCGAAGTCGGCAAGCTCGCCGACCTCGTCGTGTGGAAGCCCGCGTTCTTCGGCGTGAAGCCGGAGGTGATTTTGAAAGGCGGCCTCATCGCGATGGCAAACATGGGCGACCCGAACGCGAGCATCCCCACGCCGCAGCCGATGTTCTACCGCCCGCAATTCGCCGCGCACGGCCGCGCGAAGTTTTCCACGTCTCTCACCTTCGTCAGCGACGCCGGCTTGCGCAGCGGCAAGCTCCCCGCCGTCGGCAAACGCTACGCCGCGGTGAAGAACACGCGCCACGTGACCAAACGCGACCTGCTCTGGAACGACACGCTCCCGAAGATCGAAGTCGATCCCGAGACCTACACGGTGCGCGCCGATGGTCGCGAGCTAACCTGCGAGCCGGCCAAAGTGCTCCCGCTCGCGCAACGGTATTTCCTGTTCTGATGACGCTGGACATCATCCGCGCCCCACTCGCCGAACACGACGCTTCGCTTCCGCCGGTGCGCATCCCCGTCGATCGCCTTACGCTCGCGAAGCGCCGCTGGCGCGGAGTCGCGGAAGACGGGCGTGAGTTCGGCTTCGATCTCGAAAAACCGCTCGCCGACGGCGACGCAGCTTTTCAAGCCGAGTCACTCTACGTTATCGCGCAGAAATACGAACCCGTGCTCGAAGTCGCGCTCGGCACCGATGCCCCGACCGCTGCGCGGCTCGGCTGGCTGATTGGCAATCTCCATTTCCCGCTCGAAGTCGCCTGCGCCACGGTCCGCGTGGCTGACGATCCAGCGCTGCGCCAGCTCTTCGAGCGCGAGCACATCGCCTTCGTCGCGTGCAAGCGTGTCTTTCACCCGCTCTCCGGCGGGCACCATCACTGAGGTGGATTGGCTGCCCTTTCTGCTTCAGACCAGCGATGCGCTTTTCCCCACCGGCGCCTACGCGCACTCGCTCGGGTTTGAGGAAAGCGTGCGCCTCGGCGTGGTGCGCGATGAGGCGACGTTGCTGCGCTTCCTGCTCGACCAGATCGTCCCAACGCAGCGCGAGCAGGAGCTGCCGTATCTGCGCTTCGCGTTCGACGCGGCGATCTCTGGAAACCTCGCCGAGTTGCGCCAGATCGACGACGAGATCAGCGCGTGGAAACTCGCGCCCGAGACGCGCGAAGCGAGCATGCAACTCGGCACGCGACGGCTCAAGGCGCTACGGACGATCAGTGATGCGCCGTTGCTCGAGGCGTTCGCCGGCGGGCATCATCTGAGCGTCTGCGGGTTGCAGGCGGCGGTGGAAGGCGTGCCGTTGCGTGCGGCGCTTGCGGCATATTTCTATCAGTCGCTCGCCGCCGTCTGCGGTGGGGCGATGAAGCTCATTCGCATCGGGCAGGACGGCTGCCAGCGGGTGCTGCGCGAAGCGGCGCGACTCGCCGACGTGACGATCACCGCGTCGCTGGAGATTGAGCGCGCGCGCGCGGGCTGGTTTAATCCGGTGCTTGAAATCGCCAGCCTGCGCCACGCGCGGGCGGACGAGCGCCTCTTCATCTCATGACCCCGAAATCCAAACGCCCCATCCGCATCGGCATCGGCGGCCCGGTCGGCTCCGGCAAGACCATGCTCGTCCTCCGGCTCTGCCAGTGGCTGCGCGGCGAACTGTCGATGGCCGTGGTGACGAATGACATCTACACGCGCGAAGACGCGGAATTCCTCGTGCGCAACGAAGCGCTGCCCGCGAATCGCGTGATCGGCGTGGAGACCGGCGGCTGCCCGCACACGGCGATTCGCGACGACACTTCGATGAATCAAGCGGCCATCGCCGAACTCGAGCGTGCGCATCCCGAGACGCAGCTCATCCTCGTCGAAAGCGGCGGCGACAATCTCAGCGCCACGTTTTCGCCCGAGCTGGTCGATTCGTTCATCTACGTGATCGACGTGGCCGAGGGGGACAAGATCCCGCGCAAGGGAGGCCCGGCGATCCGGCACAGCGACCTGCTGCTCATCAACAAAATCGACCTCGCCCCGCACGTCGGCGCAGACCTCGACGTGATGGCGCGCGACTCGAAGATCATGCGAGGAGAGCGGCCATTCATCTTCGCCGACCTGCGCAGCGAGAAGGGCAAGGACGAGTTGCTCGCGTGGTTGCGACGCGAGGTGCTCTTCGGATGAGTCACGGTCTCAGCGGGCATCTCGATCTCGTCTGTGCGCCGGACTCGCGCGGCGTGAGCGTGCTGCGGCACCAGTCCTTCCGCGCGCCGATGCATCTGAGCAAGCCGCATCACGACGCGGACACGCTCGTGGTGAATATCGTGAACCCGACCGCCGGTTTGCTCGAGGGTGATCGCATCGAGTGCCGCGTGAGCGTCGAGAGCGGTGCGCGGCTTTTGCTCACCACGCCGAGCGCCAGCCGCGCGCACCGGATGCGCGACGGCTCGGCGGAACTCGCGCAGCAACTCAGCGTCGAGAGCGGCGGTTTCCTCGAGTTCTGGCCGGAGCTGTTCATTCCGCAGGGTGGCACGCGCTACCGGCAGCACACGGAACTGCGCGTCGAAGAAGGTGGCGAGTTGCTCTTCTTCGAGTCGCTGGCGCCGGGACGCGTGGCGTTCGGCGAGTCATTCGAGTTCCGCGAGCTGACTTGGGAGACGGACGTGTGGCACGCTGCCACGCACGTCGCCCGCGAGCGCTACCGGCTCACGCCGGAAAGCGAGAGCGTGCGCACGCTGCGCGCCGTCTTCCCCGATGCCTACTACGCGAGCGGCTTCATTCTCTCGCCGCGGCTCGACGACGCGCACCCGTGCTGGCGGCGGCTCCACGAGCTGCACGCGAGCGACGCGTGGATCGGCTGCGGCCGGCTCGTGCGCGGCGGTTGGGTCATCAAGTGCCTCGCCGCAGGCAGCGTCGCACTGCGCCGCACGCTCGGGGCGATGCGCGCTGAGCTGTATGCGGCGCTGGGTAGTCCCGCGCCGTCGCTGCGGCGCGCGGGCGTGTCGTAAAAATCTCGTGGCCTCCACCGCACGCCTTCACTACCCTCCGCACACTTTTCCGAAACCAACTCAGGGCATCCATGACCACCAAGACAACATCGATCAGGGCACTCACCATCGGGCTCAGCTTCATCTCCGCGCTGGCGCAAGCCCATCCCGGACATTCGGCTTTCGATCCCACGGCGGCGATGCCGCACCCCGGTCACGAAGCGGAATACCTCGTCGTGGCGGGCCTGATCGCAATCGGCCTCGGGCTCTCGGTGCGCTCCTGGCTCAAGCGCCGGCGCTAGTCCGCAGCGCATCCAGCCTTCCGGCGGCGTAGGCCTCGAAAACGCGTCGGATCTCATCGCGCACCCGGCGGAAGACGGCGAGTTGCTCCGCGCGCGTGCCTTTCGCGTCAGCGGGATCGTCGAAGGGGAAGTGGTGCCGGTTCATCTGCCCGGGAAAAATCGGGCACGCCTGGTCGGCACGTCCGCAGACGGTGATGACGGTCTCGACCTTCTCGCTCATGAATTCGCCGAGGTGCTTCGAGCGATGCCCGCTGAGATCGTAGTCGATCTCGCGCATCACCTCGATCGCCAGCGGATGCACGAACTCGGCCGGCCGTGAACCGGCGCTGGCGATGCGGAAGTGAGCACCAAGCGCCTGGCGCAAGATGCCTTCTGCGATGTGGCTTCGGCAAGAATTTCCCGTGCAAAGAATGAGGATGAGCGACTTTTCCATTCGTGGCGGCGATGCGCTCAGGATGGCCAGCGATGCGCCCACCGCAACCCCGGCGCGCAACTATCAGCGGCTCACTTTCGCCCGCATGAACCGCTTCACGCCGGGGCTGCCCATCGGCACCGAATCGCGCACGCGCAGCGTGGTCGCCGTGTCTTCCTCGATGGTCAGCCCGCTGCTGCTCCAGCTCGCGGGCGTCGTGATATTGCCCGTCGCCTCCACCGAATAGGTCACGCCGGTCGCGGCGGGATTTTTCGGGATCGTCAGGCGCAGGAATTTGTCCGGCCCCACCGTCGCCTCATCGAACGTCCACGGCGCGGGGTTCGGCGTGCCAGGCGCGAGATCGAAGGCGTATTCCATCAAGTTCCACAGCCCGTCCTGCTCCGGGTCCGCATCCCACGCGGCGTCGGGGTCATTCGGGTCGCCGGCAAAATTCGCCGCCTGCCACTGCTGGAAGCCGCTCTCGTAATACATCAGCGCCTTGTCGCGGAAGGTGACGACGCCGGTGTCATCCGCGCGCAGGCGCAGCGCGTAGGCGCCGAACTGCGGGAAGCTCGCGCTTGTATCGACCGCGCTCACATTTCCGAAAGTCACCAAGCCAGGCCCGCCGGCGCTCCACTGCGTCGTCAGCGCGGAAGGCGCGGGCGCGCCGTCGTCGGTCACGGTCGCATCGAGCGCCGCCGGGCTCCCGACGACGGTGGAAGGCACGGCAGTGAGGTCGATCGACGGGGCGCTGTTGAGCGGCACGATGCTGAGGTTGTTGAAAGTGACCGTGTTCAGCCCGACGCCGCTCGCATTATCAACCCAGAAGCCGACGAAGACCGGCGTCGTCATGATGACCGTTTGCGGCTGCCCGATCTGCGCCCACGTGCCGGGGTTGCCGGAGACATCGGCGGCGTGGAAGGCGGTGATGGAATTTCCCCGGCGGATGATCCGCACCCAGCGCACCGCGCCGGTGAAGCTCGGCACGCCGCCGCCCGTGCCGCCAGCGATCGAGGTCCACACGTAGCCGCTGTAAGAGCTCGTCGGGATGCGCCCGACGTGCGCGTATGCGCCGGCTTCGAGGCTCTCCGCGATGCGGATGCCGGACTTCGCCGAACCCGCGCCGGAGGAGGCGCTCGCTTCCTTCGCGGTGATCATGAGGTCGCCGTAATACTGCCAGCCGTAGTAGTAGCCGCTCGTGCTGCCCGCGATCGTGTAAGTGCCGCTCGCGACGCTGCCGCTGCCGGCCTGTGCCGGGCTGGCGCCGTAGTCTTCGGCGAGCAAGGCGGGGCCGCTCGGCGCGGGCGTGAGCGTCACATTATCGAAGACGGTCGTCGCGGTCGTGGAGGTCGAGTTGCTCGTCGTCGTGAGGCCCACGAGCGCGCGGGTGTCCATCGTCACGACGGTCGGCGAACCGATGGCTGCCCATGTTCCGGCAGCGCCGGAAACGTCGGGCGCATACGAGGCGGTGATCGCGCCCGTGGTCGAGTTGCGCTCCAGCTTCACCCACAAGGGCAGGCTCACGCCGGCCTGCGTCACGACAGTGTCGTTCGTGCTCGCCGTTGTGCGCGTGCGGAATTGCAGCCCCGTCCCCGGCACGTAGCCGAGCACCGCGCGCCGGGTGCCGCGCGCCAGCGCATCGCGCATCGTCACGCCCGCGAGCGCCCCGGTGGTCGGCAGGCTGGTGACGCGCGCGACGATGCTCGCGTCGCCATCCACCGAGCGGAGCATCACGTGCGCGGTGTCATTCGTGGTGGCCGCGTAGCCGCCGCCGGTGCCGGTGAGGGTGAAGAGATTGCCGTATTGCAGCCCCTGCCCGCGCCGCGCGGAGGACGGGCCGAGGTCCTGCGTGATCCAATCCGCCGCCGCGATGGAGGAGCCGACGATGACGGTCACTTGGTCGCTCACCGTGAACTGCGTGTCCGTCGCCGTGACGCGCAGCACGTAGGTGCCCGGCGCGCTGAAAGTGACGGCGGTCGTCGCGCTCGTGGGCGACTCGATCATCGCGGTGCCCGGCCCGCTCGCCTGGCTCCACGCGAGCGTCACGGGGTTCGGCGCGCCGTCGTCGGTCACGGTTGCGGCCACGATCACGCCGGCGCCAGTGGCGATGAGCGGGCCCTGCGAAGTCGGGCTCGAGATGAAGAGCACGGGCGCATTGTCGTTGTCGGCGATGGTGAGGCTGGCAAAGCTCGCTGCGCCGATGTCGTAGCTCCCCGCGTTGATGCCGAGCGCCACGTCCTCCGAGCCCTCGGTCGCGGCGTCGTCTACGACCGCGACATTCACCACCACACTCGCCTGCCCGGCGAGAATCGTGGCCGTCGTGCCGACTCCCGTGTAGTCCGTCGTGATCGTCGCCGTGCCCGTGCGGTTGAGGTTCACCGTCAGCGCGGCGGTCGTTGGCGCCGTGCGCGTGATCGTGAACTGCCCTGGATTGCCCGCCGTCTCGGAAGCATCCGCGTCATTCGCCACGATCGTCACCGTGCTGCGGTCGTCGTCCGCGATCGTCACCGTCGCCGCGACCGGTGTGCCGAGGGTGTAAAGCGGGTCGCTGGTCAGCGTGAGGATCACGGTCTCGCTGCCTTCGTTCGTCGTGTCCTGCGAAGGCGTCACCGTCACCGTCGCGCTGGCCTGGCCGTCGAGGATCGTCGCCGTGCCGGGTGTCGCGATCATCGCGAAGTCCGTGCCGCTCGTGGCGGTGCCGGCGACCGTGTAGTTCACCACGAGATCACCCACGGTCGAACCCGCGCGCGTGATCGTGAACGTCCCCGTGTCGCCGCTCTCCGCCGCGTTCGCATCGGTCGCGGCGATGCTCACGGTCGGGAAGTCGTCGTCCGTGATCGTGAGTGCGTGCGCGCTCAGCGAGCCGAGCTGGAGGCCCGTGGGATTCGAGAGCGTCACGATCGCCGTCTCGCTGGGCTCCACGTCCGAGTCCTGCGCGATCGTCACCGGGATGGACTTCACGCTTTCCCCCGCCGCGAAACTGAGCGTGCCCGCCGCGAGTGCGAAGTCCGCCGGGTCCACCGCGGAGCCGCCCGTCACGGCGTAATCGACCGACACGCTTCCCGCCGCCGGCGCGCTGAGGCTCACGAGCAAGGCGGTCGAGCCCGCGCTTTCCGCGACGCTGCTCGAGGCCGCGGCGAAGCCCGCGAACGGCTGCGCGGCGGCGGTGTCGTTGTCGATGATCGTGTAGGTGAACTGCGTGATCGAGCCGAGCTGCGCGCCGTTCGGATTGCGCAGGACGATGGTGATGTTGTTGTTCGGCTCGACCATCGAGTCATCCGTCACGGCGAGCGTGATGTCCTTCGTCTGCTCGCCCACGTCGAACGTGAGCACGCCCGCGCCGAGCGTGTAATCGACCCCCGAGCCGAAGCCGGTGCTGACCGACGAATCGCGCGAGATGAACTCCGTGCCTGCATTCGCCACGCTGCCCACGTAGAGGCTGCGCACGCGGAAGTTGGCGTTCTCGCGCACCATCACGCCGGCCTGCGCGTTCGCGTTGCCGCCGCTTTGCGAGAGCACCCGCGCGATGAGCGTGAAGTCGCCGCTCACCGGCGCCGCGACGAAGTGGCATTCATCCTCCGTGCCGCCGATCTGCGTGCCGGCGGCGGTGACCGTGTAGGTGCCGCTCGCGAGGCTGTCGGAGCCTTGCGTATTCACGAAGCCGACCGTGCGGCCTTCGAGCGTGGGCGAGCCGTTGAGCGATACGTTGTCGAAGGTGGCCGTCGTCACGAGGTTGTCGTTGCGCGCGCTCACCGCGAGTCCCGCGAGCACGCCCGGCGCGAGCGCCATCGTCTTCGGCGTGCCCACGGTCGCCCACGCCGCGCCGTCGGGCGATTGCGACGCGGTGAAGACATCGCCCGCACGCTCGAGCCGCACCCACAGCGGGCGCAGCAGGGCCGTGGTGTTCGTCACCGCCGTCGAGCTGCCGCCCGTGCTGGCGCGGTATTGGTAAGCGCGGCCATTGCCCGGCGTCGCCACCGTCATCGCGTGGCGCGAGCCGGCGGCGCTCGATTCGCGGATCATCACGCCCGCCTTCGCCCACACTGCGGTGTTCGTCTGCGAAAGGACGCGCGCGGTGATCGTGCAGTTCGCCGAGGTCGCGATCGGGAACCACACGTAGCGGAACTCGTCGGCACTATTCCAGATGTCCGCGCCTGAGCCGGTCACGGTGTAGATGCCGCCGGCCTCCGAGTAGCTGCCTGCCGCCGCGACCGCGCCGATGTCCGCGCTCGTCACCGCGCCTTGCGAGCCGCCCACGCTCAGGCCGGTGATGCTCACGTTGTCGAAAGTCACCGTGCAGAGCGTCCCATCGACCGCCGAATCGACGCAGAGCCCCGCGAGGTAGCTCGTGGCGGTGAAGCCGGTGAGCGCCTGCGTCGCGCCGAGCTGCACCCACGTCTGGCCGTCGTTCGACGCATACGATGCGAAGCTCGTCCCAGTCTTCACCATGCGCACCCAATACGGCAGCGCCTGCGTGTTGTTCGTCGCCGTGGAAGAAGCGCGTGTGCCGCTGTCGGTCGCGTATTCCACCGTCACTGGCGCCGTCGCCGCGCTCGCGAGCGTCACGGGCACGTTCACCACGGCGACGCTCTCCGCGCCCGCCGCGCTGCCGTTGGTGAAGCGGACGGTCTGCGGGTTCGTGTCGTTGTCCGCGAGAACCATCACCGCGCCCGGCCCATCGGCATACGCACCCGGCGCGAAGTCGAACGTGATCGTCTCGGCGCCTTCGATGGCGGTGTCGTTCGTGATGACGACCGGCACATCCGCGCCGAGCGAACCGGCCGCGATGACCACGCTGCCGCTCAGCGCCGTGAAGTCCGTGCCGCTCGTGGCCGTGCCGCCGATCGTGTAGTTCACCGTGAGCGCGCTCGTGGTGCTGCCGGTGCGGGAGACGTAGAACTTCGTCGGAGTCGAAACCGTGCCCTCGGTGACGGTGGAGCTGCCGCTCGTGCCGACCTGCGTATCCACATAGATCGTCGGCTGGTCGTCGTCGCGCAGCCACATCGTCGCCGCGGAAGTCGGCGCGTAGGTCTGGTAGGCCGCGTCCGGCGTGATCGTGAGCGTCACGGTTTCGAGGTCTTCGACGGTGGCGTCGTTGATCGGGCGGACGGCCACGTCCACGCTGCTCGCGCCCACCGGGATGACCACGGTGCCGCTGAGCGGCAGGCTCGCGGCGGTGTTCCAGTTCGAGATCGCGCCACCGTCGCCCACGGCCCAGATGTTGGTGGCGTCGATGCCGCGCAGGCTGTGCAGCGGCTGCGTGGCGTTGGAAACCTGCGGCGTCCACGTGCCGCCGGCATTCGTGGTGCGCAGGACGGCGCCGGCCGCGCCGGAAATCCAGACGTTATTCCCATCCACGCCCCAGACCGCCGCGAGATCGACCACCACGCCCGAGGTCTGCGCGCTCCAGGAGGAGCCGTTGGTGGAACGCAAAATCGTGCCCGCCGTGCCCGCGACCCAGAGGCTCGTGGAGCTGCTGCCCCACACGCTGCGCAGCGTCTCCGTCGTGCCCGAAGTCTGCGCGCTCCACACGGTCCCGTTCCATTTGAGGATCGCGCCGCCAGCGCCCACGGCCCACACGCTGGTCGCTGAATTTCCCCACGCCGAATGCAGTGCGGTGGCGACGCCCGAAGTCTGCGCGCTCCACGCCGTGCCGTTCCATTTGAGAATCGTGCCGCCATCGCCGACCGCCCACACGTTGCTCGCGTCGGCTCCCCAGATTCCGCGCAGCGCATTCGTGGTGCCGGAGGTCTGCGCGCTCCACGCCGTGCCGTTCCATTTCAAAATCGTGCCGCCATCGCCGACCGCCCACACGCTCGTCGCGCTCGTGCCCCACACGCCGCGCAGCGCATTCGTGGTGCCGGAGGTCTGCGCGCTCCACGCCGTGCCGTTCCATTTGAGAATCGTGCCGCCGTCGCCGACGGCCCAGACGTTCGTCGCATTGCTGACCCACACGCCGCGCAGCGCGTTGGTGACGCCCGACGTCTGCGCGGCCCAGGCGCTGCCGCTGTCGTAGTCGGTGCCATTCGTCGCGGTGCCGGTGAGTGTGTAGTTCACCGTGAGCGCGCTGGTGGCCGAGCCGCCGCGCACGCTGAAGCGGAAGTTCCCGTTCGTCGAAGGTTCGGCGGCGCTCGCGGTATTCACCACGTCGAGGTAAGGCGGCTGGCCCGCGCTGTCGGTGATGGTGACGGTCGCGGAGCTGGGCGAGCCGAGGATGTAGTTCGTCGAGCCCGCGCCGAGCGCGAGCACCACGGTCTCCGGCCCTTCGCCGAACGCGTCGAAGCGCGGGATGATCGTGACCGCCGCCTGCGTCGCACCGGCGGGGATGACGAGCGAGCCCGGCAGAGCCTCGTAGTCCACGCCGTGCAGGGCCGTGACGCCTGTGGCCGGCGTGCCGGCGATGGAGTAGTTCACGGCCAGCGGGTTCGTCGTGTCGCCGCTGCGCGTGACGATGAAGGTGCCGGTGTCCGCCGTCGCGAGCGGCGCCGTGAGATCGACCTCCTGCGCGGCGGCATCGGTCGCGACCACGGTGACGGTCTGCACGTCGTCGTCGATCAGGTTCACCGTCGCGCTCGTCGCGAGCGGGTCGATGAGGTAAGCGGCGTTCGAGGTCGTCGTGAGGGTCACGGTTTCGAGCGGCTCCGACGCCGCATTGTCGATCGGCGAAACATTCACCACCGCCGACGCGGAGCCGGTCGGGATGACGACGCTGCCGCTGAGCGCGGTGAAGTCCGCGCCGCTCGTGGCCGTGCCGCTGACGGTGTAGTTCACCGTGAGATTCCCCGCTGTGGCGGTGCGGGTGAAAGTGAGCACAGCGGGCGTGCCGGAGTTTTCCACCGTCGTGAGCGTCGTCACGGCGAGGGAGACTTTTGGCAGCGCGGTGTCGTCGTCGTCGATGACGACGGTCGCGGTCGATTGCGAACCGACGAGGTAGCCGTTGCCGGGGCCGAGCTGGAGGATCACGGTCTCCGGGCCTTCCCCCGCGGCGTCGATCACCGGCGTCACGGCGATGTCGAGCGACGCGGCGTCTTCCGGGATGGTGAAGGTGCTGAAGCCCTGACTGCCCGCGACGTAGTCGGGCGAGAAAGTGTAGTCGGTCGTCTTCGTCGCGCTGCCCAGCGCGGTGTTCACATTCACCACGAGCACCTGGCTGATGTCGCCCGTGCGCGTGATCGTGAAGCGCCCCGCGGTCACCGGCGCGAGTTCGCTCGCGCTCGGCAGCGTGGCGGCGATCGTGACGACCGGCGCCGCGGTCGCCTCGAAGTCCGCGCCGCCCGCATTCGGCCCGACGGTGACGCTGTTATTGAACAGCTCGCCGAACGCGTAGCCGTAGAGCAGCGGCGTCATCGTGTAGGTGTTCGCGGGGAGGTTCGGGATCGTGTAATAGCCATCGGCGTCGGTCACCACGCCGTTGGTCCCGTTCGCGGTCACGACCACGTCCTGCAAGCCCTGCCCGAGCAGCGTCACGCGACCGCTGATGTTGTAGCGGGTGTTGCCATTGCCCACGGTGATGAGCTGACTGCGCGTGGCGCTGCCGCCCTTCATGTCGCTCACGGTGCAGCTCACGACGTAGGTGCCCTGGCTGGTGAAGGTCCGCGTGATGACCGGCGTATTGCCGGAGACGAGCTTCACATTCGTATCGCCGAAGTGCTGCCAGTAGTAGGCGAGCGTGTCGCTGTCCGGGTCGCTCGCGGTGGCGGTGAAAGTGACGGTCGCATTCTGCGGCACGACGATCGCGGAAGCGGCGAGCGCGAGCGTGGGTTTCTGGTTCGTGGGGAACTGGCCGAAGTTCACCACCACATCGACGTAACGCGGCGAGTCGCTCACCGCGACGGTCGTCATGTGAATGCCGGACTCGGTGTCGGAGAAAGTGCTGCCGAGCGAGACCGGCGCGTCCTGCTGCGCGAAGGGCGAGCCGGGCGTGGTGTCGATGCGCTGGAGATTGCTGCCGCTGCCGTTCGGGTAGCGCCAGCCGAGGAGCAGGCCATTCTTCGCCCACGGGTTCGTGTCGAAGAGCGAGCGCACCTCGCCCCAGTAGGTCTTCTGCGTGTCCTTCACGATCGTCATCGCATAGTCGCGATCCGGCAGGAGCACGCCCTGATCGAAGGCATGGATGCGATACGTGCCGCTCTGCGAGACGGCCCGGGTGAAGTTCGATGGCAGCCATTTGATCTGCGTCTTGGCCTGCGCGTTGTAGTGGCCGCCGGGATATGGGCCGCCGCCCATGATGTCGTAGGTGTCGCCGTATTCCGCGTTCGTGCCCGCGCCGATCGCGCTCGTGCCCGCGGTGTCCCAGGCGTTCGAGTGCCCGAGCCCGAAGCAGTGCCCGATTTCATGCGCCCAGAGCGAGACGCTGTCGCTGCGCGCCCACACGCTCGAACCGCCACCGAGGCCGCCGTAGCTGCCGGGGCCACCGTTGTGGCGCACGACGATGCAGTCGTAGTCGTTCGAGTCGAAGCCGAGCTTGCGCGCCTCCTCGCGGGCGTGGTTGTGCTCGACGCCCTCGCCGTCGATGTCGCCGCCATTGCTGGTGTCGCGGTTCACATACCACGCCTCGTTGTGCGGCAGCTTCACCGGCGGCGTGACGACGCCGACGAGCGAGATGCGGCCGAAGGACGCCTTCGCGTAAAAGTCTGCCACGTCGCGCAGCGTCGAATAGAGCGCCGCCTCCGTGCTCGGCACGCCGTTCTGGTCCGCGTAGGTCATGGGAATCGCGAGCACCTTCACATTTCCCAGCGCCGGCGTGGGCGCCGACGGCAGGATGCCCGTAAAGCCGAACGCGCCGCCGCTCACGCCTTCGCCCATGATGAGCGTCTGGTTGAAGGGATCGATGTGCATCTGCCCGCAGAGCTGCACGATCTCCGTCGCCGTCTCGACCGTCGGCGTGGCATCGCTGATCTTCTCGCCGGGTTCGAGTGACGCGGCCGTCTTCCCCGAGACCGGGCAGATGCTCACGACGGGCTTCGTCGCGTTCGGCACCTCGCCGACTTCGAGCGTGCGCGAAGGCGCTTCGTTCACCGCGAAGTCCGCATCGAGCGCCACGCCGTTGAGCGACGCGCCCGGCGTCCACGTCAGCTTCGCGGAACGCTCGCCATACACGTAGGCGCGATACGTCTTCCCGTCCTTGAACTCGGCCTTGCGCACCGTGAGCGACTTCGCCGGCCGCGGTTCACCCGGCATCGGCACGCCTTGATACACGCGCAGCGCCGCCACGCCATTGAGCCGCGCCTCGATCTGCTCCAGCACGCGGATGGGAAGCTCCTGCCGCACGACCATCGGCACCGCCTCCTCGATCGCCGCACGCGGATCGTCCTGGATGAGTTGCTTGAAGACCGGCCGCCGCTCGCGCGCGAGCCGCACGCCTTCCGCGACGAGCGGCGCGCGCTCGGCCCGCGTCGCCGCGAGGTAGCGCCCGGTCCACTCGGTGAATTTCGCCGCGGCCTCACTCGTCGCCACCATTGCAGTTCGCACCGCGCCGCTCACTTCGCGCCTCTGCGCCTCTGCGGTCCTCTCCACCCGACTCGCGGCGGATTTTCGCTGCACTCCCCTGTCCTCGCGCAGCAAGAACACCACGCACGCGAGAATCACGGCGATAAGGACTACGAAATGGATGCGGAAACGCATGATGAGATGCGAGAGGGCGGGGAGGGCGGGGAGGGCGGGGAGGCGGAATTGTGTCCGGGCAATCCCTCTTTAACGCAAGGGACATTCTTTGTTACAGATACGTGCGATCCCGCCCGGCCTACCGCTTTGGGCGTGTGGACACTCCGGGTGCTTTCCGCTGCCTTTCCCGCCCCTGCCATGAAACGCCTACTCCTCCCGCTGATCTGCCTTCTCGCCCTCATCGATGCACGCGCGGCGGATAAGCCAAACGTGCTCTTCATCGCCATCGACGACTTGCGCGACTGGGTCGGCTACCTCGGCCACAATCCGCAGACGAAGACGCCCAACATCGACCGCCTCGCGAAGATGGGCACGGCCTTCACGCGGAGCTACTGCGCGGCGCCGGTGTGCAATCCTTCGCGCGCCGCGCTGATGAGCGGGCTGCGGCCCTTCACCAGCGGCGTGTATAACAACAACAACGACTGGCGCACCGCGATCTCCGAGGACAAGCCGCTCACGACCACGTTTCGAAAAGCCGGCTACTACGTCTGCGGGGCGGGAAAGATTTACCACGGCTCCTACGAGCGGCCCAGCGAGTGGGACGACTACCTCAAGAACGAAGGTGGCGGCAAAGCGGAGAAGCAGCTCGCGAAGATCGCAAAGGACGACGGCGTGGGCGGGATCAAGTTCGCGCCGCTCGACTGCGCCGACTCGGATCTGCCCGACTACAAGATCACCGACTACGGCATCGCCGAACTGGCGAAGAAACACGACAAGCCCTTCTTCCTCGCCGTCGGCCTCCACAAGCCGCACATGCCCTGGAACGTGCCGCAGAAATACTACGACATGTTCCCCGCGGATACGATCGAGAAGCCTCCGTATCTCGAAGACGATCTCAAGGACCTGCCGCCCGCCGGCGTGAAGATGGCGCGGCCCGAGGGCGATCACGCGGCGATGCTCAAGTCCGGGCGCTGGAAGGAAGCGATCCAAGGCTATCTCGCTGCGATCGCTTACACCGACATGAACATCGGCCGCCTGCTCGACGCCTACGACAAGTCGCCCGAGCGCGACAACACGATCATCGTTTTCTGGTGCGATCACGGCTGGCACCTCGGCGAGAAGCAGCACTGGCGGAAGTTCGCGCTGTGGGAGGAAGCCACGCGCGCGCCGCTGCTCTGGGTCGTGCCGGGGATGACGAAGGCCGGCAGCGTGTGCGAGCGCACGGTGGATTTCATGACGATCTACCCGACGCTCTGCGATCTCGCCGGCATCACAAAACCGGCGCACATCGAGGGCACGAGCATCAAGCCACTGCTCGCCGATCCAAAAGCGAAGTGGGAGTCGCCGGGCGTGACGACGTATCAGTTCAAGAACCACGCGGTGCGCACGGAAGGCTGGCGCTTCATTCGCTACGCCGACGGCGGCGAGGAACTCTACAACGAGCAGACCGATCCGAACGAGTGGACCAACCTCGCAAGCGATCCGCACTACGCGGCGCAGAAGGCGGAGCTGGCGAAGTTCATGCCGACGAAGAACGCGAAGGACATCGGCGGTCAGGGCGGCGGCGAGGAGAAGGCCGAGAAAAAGAAAGAGAAGAAGAAAGCCAAGAATCAATGAACCCAACCCGCATCGTCACCATCCTCCTGCTCGTCGCTGCGTCGGCGGCGCAGGCCGAAGTCAAACTCCACGCGCTCTTCACCGACGGCGCAGTCCTCCAACGCGAATTGCCGCTACCGATCTGGGGCAGCGCGAGCGACGGCGAGAAGGTGACTGTTTCCATCGCCGGACAAACTGCGACCACCACGGCGAAGGACGGCAAGTGGCAGGTGAAGCTCAAGCCGCTCAAGGCCGGCGGGCCGCACGTGCTCACGGTCGAAGGCACGAACAAACTCGAAGTGAAAGACGTGCTCGTCGGCGAAGTGTGGCTGTGCAGCGGACAGTCGAACATGGCCTTTCAGCTCAGCCGCGCGGACAACGCCGCCACGGTCGTGCCCGCGTCGGAGAACGCGCAGATTCGTTTCTTCAAAGTGCCCGGCAATCCGCAGGACGAGCCCCAGCGCGACGTGAAAGCGAAGTGGGAGCCGTGCACTCCGCAGACTGCGCCAGGCTTCAGCGCGGTCGGCTACTTCTTCGGGCGCGACTTGCAGAAGGCGCTCGGCGTGCCGATCGGGCTCATCGGTTCCTCCGTCGGCGGCACGCCCGCGCAGGCGTGGACGAGCCAGCCCGCGCTCGAAGCCACACCCGCCGGCAAACCGCATCTCGAATCCTACGCCGCCGCGATGCTCGGCAAGGACAAGGCCGAGGCGAAATTCGCGAAGGACACCGAGGCGTGGAAAACAAAAGTCGCCGCGGCCAAGGCCGCGAAGCAACCCGCGCCACGCGCGCCGCGTCCGCCGGCCTATCGCGGCTCCGGCCGTGCCGCCGGTCTCTACAACGGCATGATCGCACCGCTCGCGCCCTTCGCGATGCGCGGGGCGATCTGGTATCAAGGCGAAGGGAACTCCGGCGCGCCCGACAACTACCGCGAGCTTCTCCCCGCGATGATCGCGGGCTGGCGCAAGGACTTCAACCCCGACCTCACCTTCCTCATCGTGCAGCTCGCGCCTTTCGATCGCCCGGCGCCGGAAGCATGGGCCTACTTCCGCGAAGCGCAGCGCCAGATCGCGCTGCACACGCCGAAGACCGGCCTCGCCGCGATCCCCGACGCGGGCGATCCGACCGACATCCATCCGACGAAAAAGGAACCCGCCGGCGTGCGCCTCGCGCTTCAGGCGCTCGCGCTGACTTATGGAAAGGACATCGTGTCGAGCGGCCCGGCGTTTAAGTCGGCGGCGTTTGCGAAAGGCAAGGCGACGCTCACGTTCGATCAAGCCGGCGACGGGCTCGTGGCGAAGGATGGCGAACTCACCGGCTTCACCATCGCGGGCGAAGACAAAAAGTTCGTCCCCGCGACCGCGAAGATCGTGAAGGGAATAATCGAAGTCAGCAGCGCCGACGTGGCTGAACCGAAAGCCATCCGCTACGCGTGGAAGAACATGCCCGACGGCAACCTCTGGAACAAAGCCGGCTTGCCCGCCTCGCCCTTCCGCACCGACGACTGGACGCAACCTGCACCCGCGAAACCCGCTCCGAAAACTCCCGCCAAATCCAAATGAAAACCACCGCACTCCTCCTCGCCCTCACCACCGTCGCTTTCGCCGCCGATCCGGCTCCGCCAAAGACGGTCATCGCACAAACCGACAAGCTGCTCTTTTCCGACGACTTCAACTCGACGCTCGACGCGAAGAACTGGAAGGCCGCGAAGGGCAAATGGGAGATCGCCGACGGCGCACTGCGCGGCGCGGAGATCCCCGCCGACAAGCACGGCGCGGTGACGCGGCACAACATGAAGATGCAGGACTTCGTCGCCAGCTTCGAGGTGAAAATCGATGGCGCGAAGGGCGTGTCCTTCACCATCAACGCGGTGAAAGATCACATGGCTCGCGTGCAAATCTCGGCGAATTCGTTCGTCGTGAAGCGCGACGACAACGACCACGAAGGCCCGGACAAGGCCGTCGTCTTCCTCACCAAGCCGGTGAAGCTCGCGCCCGGCACGTGGCACACCGTCGTCATGGAAATTGTCGGCGATACGCTCGTCGGCACGCTCGATGGCGAGCACACCGGCAAGGGCAGCGACGCGCTTTTTACGAAGGAGAAGCTCAACCCCGGCTTCACCGTCGCGGGTGAAAGCGCCAGCTTCCGCAACCTGCGCATCTGGTCCGCCAAAGCGAAGTGATGCGCCTGCTCGCCCTGCTGCTCACCGCCGCCACGTTTGCCGTGGCGGCGGAGAAACCGAACGTCCTCTTCCTCTTCTCCGACGATCAGCGCGCGGACGCGATCGGCGCGTTCAATCCCGCGGTGAAGACGCCGAACATCGATAAGATCGTCGAGCGCGGGTTTGCGTTCACGAACGCCTATTGCCTCGGCGCGAACAGCCCCGCCGTCTGCACGCCGAGCCGCAACATGCTGCTGAGCGGCCGCGCGTATTTCCGCTACGCCGGCACGCCGGAGCAGATGAAGGCGACGAAGAACCTCGCACCCGCGGACGGGCCGAACTTCGCGACCGCATTCAAGAGCGCCGGCTACCAGACGTATCATCACGGCAAGAAGGGCAACACCGCGACGGCGATCCAGGCGACCTTCGAGACGAACAAATACCTCGCGAATGACGAAGCCGAGCGCCGCAGCGGCGAGCCGGGCAAAGAACTCTCCGAAGCTGCGATCACCTTTCTTCGCGAGCGCACAGCGGCGAAGGAACAGCGCCCGTTCTTCATGTATCTCGCCTTCGCCAACCCGCACGACCCGCGCGTCGCCGCGGAGAAATACATGGCGCAATACGACCGTGCGAAAATCCCGCTGCCGAAAAACTACCGCCCGCAGCATCCGTGGAATATCGGCTCGAACACCATCCGCGACGAGCAGCTCGCACCGTGGCCGCGCACGCCGGACGAGATCCGCAAGCACCTGCATGACTACTACGCCGTGATGACGTGCCTCGACGGCTACATCGGCAAAGTGCTCGCGACGCTCACCGAACTCGGCCTCGACAAAACCACGATCGTCGTCTGGTCCGCTGACCACGGCCTCGCGATGGGCAGCCACGGCCTGATGGGAAAACAAAACGTGTATGACGCCGGCTACAAAGCCCCGCTCATCTTCGCCGGACCCGGCATCGCGCACGGCAGCAGCCCCGCGCTTTGCTACCTGCTCGACATCCTCCCGACCGCGATCGACCTCGCCGGCGGCACCGCGCCGAAAGACATCGACGGCCTGAGCCTGCGCCCGGTCATCGACGGCAAAGCGAAAGGCGTCCGCGACTCGCTCTTCCTCTCGTATCTCGACTTCCAACGCGCCGTGCGCGACGAGCGGTGGAAGCTGATCCTCTTCCCGAAGATCGCGAAGCGTGAGCTGTTCGACCTCGCGAGCGATCCCGACGAGATGAAGAACCTCGCCGAAGATCCCGCGCAGGCTGCGCGCATCGCGGAACTCACCACGAAGCTGCGCGACTGGCAGAAGCGCCTCGGCGACACCGCGCCGCTCACGGTCGAGAAGCCGGAGCCTGCTGAGTTCGTCCCGCCCGCGCAGTGATCCGGTTCGCGCTGCTCTTCACGCTCGCGCTTTCGCTCCGCGCCGCGGAGCAGCCGAACGTCGTCTTCATCTTCGCCGACGATCTCGGCTACGCGGACCTCGCGTGCTTCGGCGCGAAAGACATCGCCACGCCGAACCTCGATCGACTCGCGGAAGAAGGCACGCGCTTCACGAACTTCCTCGTCGCGCAGGCCGTCTGCACCGCATCGCGCGCGGCGCTGATGACGGGTTGTTACTCGAACCGCGTCGGCCTCGCCGGCGCGCTCAATCACACGAGCAAGATCGGCATCAATCCGAGCGAGACGATCCTGCCCGAACTGTTCAAGTCGCGCGGCTACGCGACCGCGATCTTCGGCAAGTGGCACCTCGGCGACCAGTCGCCGTTCCTCCCGACGCGCAACGGCTTCGACGAGTTCTTCGGCCTGCCCTACTCGAACGACAACGGCCCGCTGCACCCGACGATCAAGGGCATCCCCGCGTTGCCGCTCTACGACGGCGAGAAGATCGTCGAGCGCGACCCGGACCAGGCGCAGTTCACGCGCCGCCTCACCGAGCGCGCGGTCGGCTTCATCGAGCGAAACAAGAAGCGCCCGTTTTTCCTCTACGTGCCGCACATCATGCCGCACGTGCCGATCGCCGTGTCGGAGAAGTTTCGCGGCAAGTCGAAGCACGGTCTCTACGGCGACGTCGTGCAGGAACTCGATTGGTCCGTCGGCGAAATCGTCGCCGCGATCGACCGCTGCGAACTCAGCGACAAGACGCTCATCCTCTTCACCAGCGACAACGGCCCCTTCCTTTCCTACGGCGAACACGCCGGCAGCGCCGCGCCGTTCCGCGAGGGAAAGCTCACGACGTTCGAAGGCGGCGTGCGCATGCCCCTCATCGCCCGCTGGCCCGGCCACGTGCCGACGGGACGCACGACGGACGAACTCCTCGCCAGCATCGACCTCCTGCCATCGCTCGCGAGCCTCATCGGTGCGCCTTTGCCGAAGACGAAACTCGATGGCGTGGACGCGCTCCCGTTCCTCCTCGGCGACACCGCGGTCTCCCCGCGCGAGACCTTCCTCTACTACTCCGGCGACGAACTCCAGGCCGTGCGCCGCGGCCAGTGGAAGCTGCACTTCCCGCACGACTACCTCACCACCGCCGCCGAGCCGGGCCGCGATGGGAAGCCGTCGAACTGGGGCAAGATGCAGCCGAAGAGCATCGAGGAATCCGGCATCCGCGGCATCGCCAGCCGCCACGGCTACCGCGTCGAGCGTCTCGATAAGACGCTCTTCGATCTCGCCGCCGATCCCGGCGAGACGAAGAACGTCGTCGCCGACCACACCGACATCGTCGCCGATCTCGAAGCCCTCGCCGAATCCGCTCGCGCCGATCTGGGGGATGCGCAGCGCCCCGGCCTCGGCGTGCGCCCGGCGGGGAAGCTGTAGCCACGGCCCTCTGGGCCGTGCGCGCGTCGCAGAGCGACGCGGCTACATAATCCTGCTGTCGCGGTGCGTTTTCATTTCACTTTCCCCGCGCACCGCTTCCAGACGGTGCGTTTTCCCTTCCGCGCGACACCGTCATGTTGCTCTGCCGGGCTGAAGCGAAGACTCCGAACTTCCACTTCAAACCACCTCACACACCATGAAGACCACTCGCGTCCTCTCCGCCCTGCTCGCCACCGCGCTGCTCGCCCGCACCGATGTGCTCCCGCCTTCGCAGGACACCTCCTCGCTCAAGGGCAAGCTCACCGCCGCCACGGGCAAGGCCACCACGCTCGCCATTGCGCCGGGCACGTTGCCGCGCTGGCGAGGCTCACCGCCAACGCCACAAGCTCAGTCCGACAGGCTCCTAGCAGCCTGTCGGACTTTCCGTCCACGACTGCGCGACATTGCGGGTTGAAAGGGGATGCCCGCCCGCTTCGTCAACATTGACCACGACACGCCGCTGTTGCTGCC
>VFJQ01000085.1 GCA_009885995.1 Verrucomicrobiota bacterium | reverse complement strand
CCAGCGGATCGCCGCGAAATCGAGCTGAGGGCGCAATTTGAAAGGCTGAACGCGGGCGCGCAGGAGAATGAAATCATCATGCGAGAGGACGTGGTGCTGAAAATCCATCGCAGTTCGAGGAACGCTTTCGAGCATTTCTGCTTCCGGGCACCGGAGATGGTCGAGGAGATGGATCGCTTCATCGAGCTCACCAATAACAAACACGCGCTCCTGGATATTGGAGCATTGCATGGGGTCTTTTCGCTGATGTTTGCGGCGGCATCTCCCTCCAAGAGGGCTGTGGCCGTGGACGCCTCGCCCATTGCGTTCGCCAGTCTGCTCTACAACGTCCACAAGAACGGCTTTCAGAATATCACGCCGGTCGAGTGCGCATTATCGAACGAGTCAGGGGTTCTTCGGATGCACTACGAATGGGAGCATGCCGTGGCGGCGACGACGGGCCGGGAGGAGCATGAATATCTTTCGGTCGCCAAGCGAACCGGCGACGATCTGTGCGCGGAGCTTTCGTTTGAGCCGGACGTGATCAAAATCGACGTGGAAGGACACGAGGTGAAGATCATCCATGGCTTATCGCGCGTGCTGCGCGAGCTGAGGCCGCTGGTGTTTCTGGAGTTGCACCCTCTTCGGATCCTTGAGGAAAAGGATCGGGTCGAGGATCTCACGCAGACGTTTCTGGGTAATGGCTATTCGGCGTCCATGGTGGACGGCAAGGCCGTGTCTGCCGAAGAGATTGCCGGATTCGTCAGTGATCAACGGCTGGTCTTCACGCCGCGGTGAAGCGGCGGTCAATCGACCAACTGATACCAGTTATTCCGGCGGTGGGGTTCGTAGCCGGCCTGGCGGATGAGCCGCTCGATGTCTTCCTTTTGCAGGCGGAAGCTGGTGCCGGCGCTACTGACGACGTTTTCCTCCATCATCACGCTGCCGAAGTCGTTCGCGCCGTATTTGAGCGCGATCTGGCCGATGCGCGGGCCTTGGGTGACCCACGAGCTTTGCACGTTCTCGATGTTATTCAGAAAGATGCGGCTGAGGGCCTGCATCCGCAGATACTCGCTGCTGCCGACGGGCTCGGCGCGGAGCTTGGTGTGCTCGGGTTGGAAGGTCCAGCAGATGAAGGCGGTGAAGCCGCCGGTTTCATCCTGAAGATCGCGCAGGCGCTGGAGGTGCTCGATGCGGTCGTCGATCGTCTCGACGTGGCCAAACATCATCGTGGCACTGGAGCGGAGGCCGAGCGCGTGGGCTTCGCGCATGACGCCGAGCCATTGGTCGCTCTTGCACTTGAGCGGGGCGATGCGGTCGCGCACGCGATCGACGAGAATTTCGCCGCCGCCGCCGGGGACGCTGCCGAGGCCGGCTTCGATGAACTTCTGCAAGACCTCGCGCACCGGCATCCCGAAGACTTCCGCGAAGTGGCAGAACTCCGGTGGGGAGAAGCCGTGGATGTTGATGTGCGGATATTTCTCCCGGATGTGCCGGAGCATCGTGAGATACCAGTCGAGATCGAGCTTCGGGTGATGGCCGCCCTGGAGGAGGATCTGGATGCCGCCGATGGCGGTGAGTTCATCGAGCTTCGCGTCGAGTTGGTCGAGGGAGAGGACGTAGTGGTCGTCGTCTTTCTCGGTGCGGTAGAACGCGCAGAACTTGCAATAGACGTTGCAGACGTTGGTGTAGTTGATGTTGCGATCGATGATGTAGGTGACGATGCGCTCGCGGTCGGGCGTGGCGAGGTTGCGGCGCGCGTCGGCGATCGCGCCGAGTTCGTTCAGGGGCAGGGTGTAGAGGGCGCGGGCGTCTTCCTGCGAGATGCGCTCGCCGGCGAGGACGCGGTCGAGGAGTGCTTCGTCGAAATCGGTGGCAACGGGCATGATGAAGCGCAGGGAAGGGAGAAACGCGGGCGCGTCAAGATCGGGTGCTCCTTGCCAAGCCCGCCGGGCGCGGCTACTCCGCGCGCTCCATGTTTTTCCTCACGCCGCGCTACATCAAACTCGGGCGCCAGTTCGTCAAAGACGCCCGCAAGCTGCTCGCCTACAAACGAGACCTCGTGAGCGCGGAGGTGATCGCCGAGGTGGACAAGGAGATCGCCTCGCTCGATGCGGCGGTGAAGCGGCGCGACCGGGCTGCTGTGGAGACGCAGGCCGGCGTGCTCGACAAGGTGTGCGGCAAGCTCACCACGCCTCACGCGGACGCGGGCTGGCGGGAGAATGTGGAGGTCTTCCTCGTGGCCATCGTCGTCGCGCTCGGAGTGCGCACGTATTACCTCCAGCCGTTCACGATCCCGACCAGCTCGATGTATCCGACGCTGAACGGCATCATCTACCACCGGACGAAGGAGCCGCCGCCGAACCCGCTCGTGCGGCTGCTGATGGTGCCGATCTTCGGACGGCACCATGTCGAGTTCGTGGCGAAGGAACGCGAGAAAGTCGTCGCGATGCGACCGGCAAAATCACCGCTGCCGATCATTGCGCACGTGCCGGGGGTGAACTTCGGCCCCTTCTCCCGGACCGAAGTCGTGACGCGCAGCGAGTCGGGCAAAGAGCGGAGCTACTACGTGGCGGAGGCGCCGGAGACGATGGGTTCGCAATTTCCGCAGACGGAGTGGGGCGGGCGCATCTACGAGCCGGGCGAGCCGATCCTGCGTGGCTATCTGGACGCCGGGGATCACGTCTTCGTGGACAAGATGAGCTACCACTTCCGCAAGCCGAAGCGCGGGGAGACGTTCGTCTTCAGCACGGCGGACATCGCGCAGATCAAGGCGCGCAGCACGACCTCGCAGTATTACATCAAGCGGCTCGGCGGCGTGCCGGGCGACACGCTGCAAATCCGGCCGCCGGAGCTTTTCCACAACGGCCATCGCGCGACCGAACCGGGCTTCGTGCGCGTGATGAGCGGCACGCGCGAGCAGTCGCACGACGGCTACCGCGGCTACGGCAATGGCAGCGAGCAGAAGGGCTACGACCAGCAGGTCTTTCTCTACAAGATGAACTACCTCAGCGAGCCCGACGAAACCTTCACCATTCCGCCGCGCGAATACGTCGCGCTCGGCGACAACAGCTACAACTCGTGGGACAGCCGCGGCTGGGGCACCGTGCCGGAGAAGGCGCTGATGGGTCGCGCGTTCATGGTCTATTGGCCGTTCTGGCCGCACTTCGGCCTGTCGAAGTGAACGCGGGTAATCAGTGGTCAGTGCGTCAGTAATCAGTCTGCTGCTCCCGCAAAGCCCGCTTCACTGAATACTGGCTTACTGCTTACTGATTACTACCTTCCTCCCATGCCCCGCCGCGCCAGCTCCTCCGCACATCCGCTGTGGCTCATCGCCGCCGCGTTGCTCGTCGTCGCGGCGATCGTGGGCGGGCTGCTGATCCGTTCGCAGGGCGATCCCTTCCGCGCCGTCGCGGCGCTGCCGGTGAAGGACTATCTCGACAACTCGAGCAGCCTGCGCGGAAACATCTACAAGCTCGACGCGACCATCGCGAAATCGATCGATTGGTCGGCGTCGAGCGGCCGGCTCTTCGCTGTCGAGTCGAGCGGTGAAATGCTTGCGGTGCTCGTGCCGCCGCAGTTCAGCGCGATCAATATCGAGCGCGGGCAGCGCTACGTTTTCAAACTCGAAGTCGGGGACAAGGGCGTGCTCCGCGTGCAGGAGGTGCGCAAATCATGAAACGCTCAGCGTTCATCCTTCTCACCAGCGTGGCAGTTGTGCTCGCACAAGCGCCGCAGGTTCCGCAACCGCCCGCGCCGCCGGCTTCCGCCGCGCCCGGAGCCGGACTGCAGAGCAGCTTCCTCGGGAAGGACATGCCGTTCTTCGATCCCGGCACAAACATGTTCACGTGGGACGGCAAGAACTGGAACATCGCGAACAACCGACTCTTCGCCGCGCGCTTCGAGAAATACCTCAACGCGCCCGAGGCGACGACGCAGGAGGACCAGCAGTATCAAGCCGTCGTGAACGAAATCCTCGCGCGCCTCGCGCCCGGCCAGGCGACGCGCGAGCAGATCGACTACTGCTTCCGCCTGCTCACGCGCGGGTCGCACTACGACATCGACGCGCGTCTGTGCGATTCGCTGGCCGACGCGATTTACACCGTTTGGTCCGCGCAGCGGCAGCAACAGCGGCTCATCGCGGCGAACAACGCGATGCAATGGGAACTCATCGTCCTCGAGAAAGAGACCAGGATGAGCCCGCGCACCGCGCAAGCCGCCCGTGCGGCGGAAATGAACGCGGCGAACCGTCAACCGCAGGCGCAGGGCGGGCGGCAATCACGCCAGCAGCAACAACAACAACCGCAACAGCAACCGCCGCCCAACCAGCAGCCACCCGTGCCGCAGATTCCGGGGTTGCCGACCCAGATCCCGGGCCTGCCGCAAGGCCAATCCCAGCAGCAAGTCGAAGACAACAAACTCGCCGCGCTCGAAGCCGGAGGTTACAAGGAGCGGCGCCTCGCGGAGATGATCGCGCGGCAGAAGGCGAACGACATCAAACGCGAGCTCTCCGAGATCCAGGCGAAGGTCGAGTATCAGGCGCTCATCGTGCAGTTCTTCGTCCAGCGCCGTTTCCAGCACGTGCTTATGGCCACGCGCTTCTACCGCGCCATCTTCGCCGACGGCGACGCGAAGCTGAACGTGAGCGACGAGCAGCGGCAGCTCTTCACGAAAGGCACCGGCTTCTCCCCGACTGTGAGCACGCTCGACTCGCTTGCGAATGAAGCCATCCGCGACGTGCGCGAGGGCGTGAAGGCGTTCGATTTCCTGCTCGAGAAAAACGAGCTACGCAGCGCAAGCGAGCGACTGGCCGAGGCGTTCGCCGTCGGAGAATACCTGCCGGAAATCCGCACGCTCACGCGCGAGAAAAAGCGCCGGTGCGTGGCCTTCGTGCAGAAGTCGAACGAGCTGCTCTCGAAGATGGAGGTAAAGGACTTTGGCGGCGCGGAAAAGATCATCGCCGAGCTGGCGCCGCTGGCGAAGGACTTCGACGCGTCGAAGCCGCAAGCCATGATCGAGACCGCGCGGCAGGGATCGCGGCTGCATCTCGCCAAGGCGCGCAACGCGGCGCTGAGCGGCGACAAGGACGTGCTCGAAAAGGAAATCCGCGCCGCCGCCGAGCTGTGGCCGCTCAATCCCGAGCTCGCGCAGATGTCGCAGAAGATCTTCGACCAGGGCGACGTGCAGCAGCAGGCGCTGAACGACCTCGACCAGCTCGTCGCGCAGAAAAACTACCGCCGCATCTACGAGGACAGCGCGCGTTTCATCGCCGCCTCCGCGCAGTATCCCGACCGGCAGAAGCAGCTCACCGGCGTGCTCGAAAACATGAAGAAGATCGAAGCCGCCACGCTGCGCGCCGAGGAGATGCGCCGGCAGGGCAGCTACGCCGGTGCGTGGGAGAGCGTGGAAAAAGCCGCCGCCGACTTCCCCGACGACGTGAAGCTCAGCCAGCTCCGCGCCGACCTCACCACGCAAGCCGCCGATTTCGTCCGCACGCTGCGCAACGCACAGGACCTCGAAAAGCGCGACCAGCTCGGCGCTTCGCTCAGCCACTTCCTCAAGGCGCAACAACTCTACCCCGCGAGCGAATATGCGGAGCAAGGGATCGACCGCGTGAAGAAGCTGGTGCTCCCGGCGAACTGATTTTCCCATGCTCACCCGCCGCCGCTTCCTCGCCACCACTGCTCTCGCTACGCTCCCGACGCTCCGCGCCGCCGAGCCCGGCTTCACGCTCGGCTTCAGCCTCTACGGCATGAAGACCGTGCCGCTCGACGACGCGCTGCGCACCTGCGCGGAGATCGGCTACCGGCACGTCGAGATCGCGCTCAACTCAGGCTTCCCGACCGAGCCGAAGCTGCTCGATGCCGCCGCGCGCAAGGCCCTCCGCGAGCGCCTCGCTGCGCTCAAGCTCGGCATCTCCGGCCTCATGGTGAACATGAGCCTCGTCGTGAAAGACGACGCGCATGCCGCGAATCTCGCTGCGCTGAAAGAAGCCGCACAGCTTGCGCATGATCTCGCGCCGGAGAACCCGCCGCTCATCGAAACCGTCCTCGGCGGCAAGCCTGCGGAGTGGGACGCGATCAAAGACTCCATGGCCGCGCGCCTGCGCGACTGGGCCGAAGCCGCGACCGCTGCGAAGATCACACTCGCCGTGAAAGCGCACGTCGGCAGCGCGGTGAATTCCCCCGAGCGTCTGCTCTGGCTGCTCGAAAAAGCACCGAGCCCCGCGCTCTGCGTCGCTTACGATTTCAGCCACTTCGAGGTGCAAGGCCTCGCGCTCGCGCCGACGCTCGATGCGCTGCTGCCGCGCACGAAATTCATCCACGTGAAGGATACACAGGGCGACGCGAGCAAGTTCCAGTTCCTCCTTCCCGGCGAAGGCCGCACCGACTACGCCGCGTATTTCAAGCTGCTGCGCGAGCGCGGCTACCGCGGCCCGGTCGTCGTCGAAGTCAGCGCGCAGGTTTTCAACAAGCCCGGCTACGACCCGATCGCTGCCGCGAAGAAGTGCTACGCGGCGCTGTCCACAGCGATGGCGAAAGCGTAGCGCTGCGTGCCGGTTTTCGAGGTGTGAATGTGGATTATCCGTCGCTGGCATCGGCCAAGACTTCTGCCAGCCTCGCGATTCTCCTCCCACCATGAAACGTCTCCTCGTCCTCTTCCCTCTCCTTTCCTTCGCCGCCGCCGCGCCCGTGCCGATCTTCGACGGCAAGACGCTCGAGGGTTGGGATTACGATGCGAAGATCTGGCGCGTCGAGGACGGCATGATCACCGGTGGCTCCACGACCGAGAAGATCACGGCGAACCATTTCATCTGCACGAAGCGCAGCTACGCGAACTTCGAGTTGCGGCTGAAGATCAAGTGCAGCGGCGATCCGAAGACGGGGATGATCAACAGCGGCATCCAGGTCCGCAGCGTGCGCGTGCCGGGCGGTGCGCACATGAGCGGGTATCAGATCGATTGTGGGAAAGGGTGGTTCGGGAAAATCTACGACGAGTTCCGGCGCAACCGCGTGATCGCGACGCCGGTCGATCAGGCCGCGCTCGACAAGGTGGTCGATGTCTTCGGCTGGAACGAATACCGCATCCGAGCCGAGGGGCCGCGGATCCAGACGTGGATCAATGGCGTGCTGGCGATCGACTACACCGAGGCCGATCCGAACATCGCGCTCGACGGTCAACTCGGACCGCAGGTCCACAGCGGCGGTGTGTGTCTCGTGCAGGTGAAGGACGTGACGATCGAAGACCTGCCGCCGACACCCGGCGCGCCGACGTGGGAGTCGCTCGGCGGCGTCGAAGCCGCGCGCAAGCTCGTCGCACCGCCGCCGAAGCCGGGCGCCGCCGCGTCATTTCAGAGCGTGCCGGGACAGAAGCGCGACACTTCCTACAACGCCGTGCAGGGCACGCCGAAGACCGCGGCCGAGCAGCAGAAGCTTTTTCACCTCCCCGACGGATTTGAGGTCGAGCTCGTCGTGCAGGAGAGCGAGGGCCTCGGCAAATTCGTGAGCGTCTATTTCGACCAGCGCGGGCGGATGTGGACGCAGACCGCGCTCGAGTATCCGGTCGATGGAAACGAAAACGCCGCCGCCGCCGATGCGCTCTACAAGACGAAGGCGAAGGACAAAGTGCTCGTCTTCCCGCGCGACGCCGTGAACGCGCCGCTGCCCGCCGGTGGCCTCACGAACCCGACCGTCTTCGCCGATGGCCTCGCCATCCCGCTCGGCATCCTGCCGTGGGGCGCGGGCGATGCGTGCTACATCCAGCACGGCCACGACTTGAAGCTCTTCAAGGACACGAACGGCGACGGCCGCGCCGACACGAGCGAGGTCGTGCTCACCGGTTTCGGCGTGCAGGATTCGCATCTCTTCCCGCATCAATTCACGCGCGCGCCCGGCGGCTGGATCTGGATGGCGCAGGGCCTTTTCAACAACAGCAAAGTGCAGAAGCCCGGCAGCGATGCGGGGGTCGATTGGCCGAAGTGCTCGATGGCGAAGATGCGGCCCGATGGCAGCGCCTTCGAGGTCACCAGCACGGGCCCGAACAATATCTGGGGCTTCGTGCTCACGGGCGAAGGCGAGGCCTTCATCCAGGAGGCGAATGACTACGGCTATCCCGTCATGCCCCTCCACGAATACACCTACTACCCCGGCGGCATGGAGGGCCTCAAAAAGAGCTACCAGCCCGACTTCCCACACACCGCGGAATTCCGCATGGGCGGCACCGGGCTCAGCGGGCTCGCGCTCGGCGAGGGTGCGTTCCGCAAACTCGCGCCGACGCTGAAAGCCGACGGCCTCTGCATGATCGTGGCGAACCCGATCATCTCGAAAGTGCAGACCATCGCGATGCACCGCGACGGCCCGCGCTGGCGGCTGGAGCAAGCCGCGGATCTCATCACGTGTGATGATCCGTTCTTCCGCCCCGTCGCGATGACCAACGGCCCCGACGGCTGCATCTACATCGTCGATTGGTATAACAAGATCATCTCGCACAACGAAGTCCCGCGCGCCCACCCCGACCGCGACAAGACGCGCGGCCGCATCTGGCGCGTGAAGGCGAAAGGCGCGAAGCCGGTCGAAGTGCCGGACTTCACAAAGCTGAGCGGGGATGAGCTGATCGCGAAGCTGGGCGCGGAACCGCTGGCGCAGAGTCATCTGGCGTGGCAGGCGATTGGGGATCGTGGGATGAAGGAGCTTGCTGAAAAACTCCAAACGCTCGTTTCCTACGGAACGAGTGGGAAGCGAAGCAACGAAAGCGCAATCGCTGCACTATGGGCATTAGATGCGGTGGACGGCGGCAGGCTCGACTTCAAGCAGATGGAAGAACTGCTCGTGCTTCCGAATCGAAATCTTCGCCGCGAAGCGATCCGACTGACCGGCAGCAGAACGGTATCCGGCGACGACTTCACGAAGCCTCTTCCAGCGAAAGGCGCGCTCGGGCTGCTCGAAGATTTTGCGAAGGATCCTGACCCCGAGGTTCGTGCCGAGGTTGCGCGCATCGCCGCTCAATTCGCCACGGGAACGACCCTTGGCAGTGCTTCGCTGAATGAAGCCGAGAAGACCCGCGCGCTCGCGGTGATGCTCCAACTCGCAAGCGCACCTCTCGCCGAGCCCACCGCCCCCAGCTCCCGCAACGGCAAGCCGATCAAAGTCCGCGAAGCTTACGACCGCGAGTTCGAGCGTTACCTCGTGCGGATGTTCCTCGAACGGCATCCCGACGCCGTCGCGAAGTTTCTCGACTCCGACGCCGCGAAGCCACTGCCCGTCGAAGCCCGCCTGCTCGCCTCGCTCGCACTGGAGCCCAAGGCCAGCGTGGCGCGCGTGGCGAAGCTGCTGCCGCAACTCCAGCGCGCGCCGGGGCAGGAGGAAGTGCTGCGCCTCGCGCAATTCCCCGACGAGCCCGGCGTCGGTGAGGCACTGCGTGCCGTTCTTTCCAATCCCGCGACCCGCACCGGCGTGCTCGAAGCCCTGCTCGCCACGCGCACGCGACTCGACAGCACGAAGCTCACGCCGATACTTAGTGATTCCGCGAAGGAACTGCTCGCCGCGAAGGATGAAGTGGGCGTGCAACTTGGCGTGCAGCTCGCAGGCGCGTTCCAGCTCGCGAGCACGGAAAGCACACTCGCAGCTCTTGTAGGGCAAGCGCCCCGCTTGCCGGCGGGAGTGGCCACCGCGGCAGGCGGAGCGCCTGCCCTACAGCTCGCTGCGCTGCGCGCCCTGCGCGATCTCGGCAGCACGCAGAGCGAGCTCTTCGCGCGACTCGCGACGAGCAAAGACCCGCAACTCCGCGACGAAGCGGTGCTCGCGCTCGCCTCCTCGAAGGCGCCTGACGCCAGCGAGCGTCTGCTCAAGCTCTGGCCCGACCTTCAGCCTACGCAGCGCCGCAACACGCTCGACCGCCTCGCCGGCACGCGGCCCGGTGCGAAGACGATCGTCGGCGCCATTCGCAACGGCACGATTAAGAAGGACGAACTCGACGGTCCGACGGTCGAGAAGTTGCAAGCGGTGCTCGGCAACGACGCCGAACTCACAGCGCTCCTCGGCGAACTCGCGTCGCTCTTCCGCCCCGTGCTCGCGCTCGATGGCAGCGACAACGCGTGGACCGAAACCGGCGTCACGCTCGACGGCCCGTTCACCGTCGAGTGCTGGGTGCGGCTCGATCCGGGCATCGGGAACGCCGACGGCATCCTCGGCGTGCCCGGGCAACTCGACATGAATTTCTTCGGCGAGAAATTCCGCGTGTGGATCGGCGGTGGGATCCACGACGCGATCGCCTCGAAGAAGCCGATCACACCGAACCTGTGGACGCACGTAGCTGCGACGCGCGATGCGAAGGGGATGTTCCGGCTCTACCAGGATGGCGAACTCGTCGCCGACGAATCGAAGGTCGTGACGGCGAAGTTTGAGAACGTGCGCATCGGCTGGACCGGCGCGAAGGGCGGCACCGCTGGAGCGCTGAGCGAATTCCGCATCTGGAATCGCACGCGCACGCCGGACGAAATCCGCCGCGACTTCGACCGCGTCGTGGTGGCAGCGACGCCCTCGTCGCTGGATGTGCCCGCGGCGCCCCGCCGCGGCGAGGGCGCCGCGCACAAGAAAAGCGGCGGGGGCGCCGCTTCCACCATCGGCGACGAGGGCGTCGGCGCTACCTGGGGCAAGCTCCAGCCCGGCGCGAAGATCACGAAGACGAGCGACTTTCCGCCGGTGATGAGCGCCGCCGAGGCGCAGGCGCTCGATCAGAAATTCGCGACGTATCGCGCGCTCACCGACAAGCCCGGCGACGCCGCACGCGGCAAGAGCGCGGTCGTCCTCTGCCAGGCCTGCCACCTTTTCAAAGGCCAGGGCGCGAGCATCGGCCCGGATCTCAGCGGCGTCGGCGCGATGGGCACCGAGGCGATCTTGCGGAACCTGCTCACGCCCAACGCAGCGATGGAAGCGGGCTACCGCATCTTCCGCGTCGAGCTGAAGAGCGGCGACATCGTGGATGCGTTTTTCGTGAGCGAGGACAAGGACGCCGTGGTCGTCCGCCAGCCCGGCGCGCCCGACCGACGCATCGCGAATAAGGACATCGCCCGCACGCAATACCTGCGCCGCTCGCTGATGCCGGAGGGCTTGCTCGACACGATGACGCCGGAGCAGGTGAGCGACCTGTTCGCCTTCCTGAAGACGATGCGGTGAACTTGAACCACCAAGACACAAAGACACGAAGGGAACGGCCGGTCTTTGTGTCTTCGTGTCTTGGTGGTTCAACCGAAAGCACCGCGTTGCCATGGCGACGCGCGTGCGATTGATTGCGGCATGACGACCTCAGTTCCCCAACTCCTCGTCGGCGGGCGCTGGCTCAGCACGACGGAACGTCTCGCGGTTCATAATCCTTTCACTGGCGACATCATTGCGCGCGTGCCGATGGGCAATGCGGAGACGATCGATCTCGCGATCGGCGCGGCGCACGAGGCGTTCCCGAAGGTGCGCGCGACTCCGGCACATATGCGCGCGGCGTTGATCGAGAAAGTGGCGCACGGGATCGAGGCGCGGCGCGCGGACTTCGTGCAGACGATCGTGGCCGAGGCGGGGAAGCCGGTGACTTACGCTGAAGCCGAGGTGTCGCGGACGCTGATGACTTTCCGCACCGCGGCCGAGGAGGCGCGCCGAGCGCATGGCGAACTGCTCGCGATCGACGCGCTGCCGCCAGGCGAGGGGCACATGGGCATGGCGCGGCGGTTTCCCATCGGTGTCGTCAGCGCGATCACGCCGTTCAATTTCCCGCTCAACCTCGTCGCGCACAAAGTCGCGCCGTGCCTCGCGACAGGGAACACGATGGTGGTGAAGCCCGCAACGAAGACGCCGCTCACGGCGCTGCTGCTCGCGGAGGTGCTCGTCGAAGCGGGCGTGCCGGCGGGGCAGATCAATGTGGTGACGTGCAGCAACGACGACGCGCACCGACTCATCACCGATGAGCGCGTGAAGAAAGTGACCTTCACCGGCAGCCCGGCGGTCGGTTGGCGGCTCAAGGCGCAGTGCGGGAAAAAGAAGATCACGCTCGAACTCGGCGGTAACGCGGGCTGCATCGTGCACAGCGATGCGGACGTGGCGGCAGCGGTGCCGATGATCGCGCTTGGCGGTTTCGCGCAGGCGGGGCAGTCGTGCATCAGCGTGCAGCGCGTGGCGGTGCATGAGTCGATCTACGCGGACTTCCGCACGCGGTTGGTCGATTGCATTCGCGAGAAGATCAAGACCGGCGACCCACGCGATCCGGCGACGATCGTCGGGCCGATGATCACGGCGGATGCACTCGATGCGATCTGCAAGCGCATCGAGGCCGCGAAGGCCGCGGGCGCGAAGGTCGTCCACGGCGGCGGTGTGAGCGGGCAGTGCCTCGAGGCGACGGTGCTCGAGGACGTGCCGCCGACTTGCGATCTCTGCGCGGAGGAAGCTTTCGCTCCGATCGTGACGCTGCACCGCTACCGCGATTTTGACGAAGCGCTCGCCTTCGTGAACGACTCGCACTTCGGGCTTCAAGCCGGCGTCTTCACGCGCGACCTGAAGCTCGCGATGAAGGCCTACGAGACGCTCGAAGTTGGCGGCGTGCTCATCAATCAAGTGCCCACTTTTCGCGTCGAAAACATGCCTTACGGCGGCGTGAAGGACTCCGGCTTCGGTCGCGAAGGCGTGCGCTACGCGATGGAGGAAATGACGGAACTGCGAGCGCTGGTGATGAAGCTCTAGCCTTGGCGTTGTGTCATAACCCGGCCGTCGGGTTGCCGCGGCACGATTCCGCGGTAGAAATATAATTACGCAACCATCAAGAGTGCCGCCTTCCAATCAGGGCGGCTGCCAACCTGTCAGGTCCCAATCCTTGAGAAGGTGGAAGCTGCGAGCCGAAAGGCCCGCGGCGATGTGCGGTGAGGGCATCTGCCCGAGCCGAACACCCTTGGTGTGTCTGTGGTGATTCAAACCAACCAACGACACAAAATGAAACTCAGCATCCGGACCAATCCGGCGAATCCGAACCACCACCTGTGGAATAACCACGGGACGTGGTTCGTGCATTACGTCGTCCATCCCACGCCCTTGACGAAGGAGCGTGTGCGCCGCTCGCTCGGGACCAAGGACGTCGATGAAGCGCGCCGCCTGCGCGACGCGATCCTTCACGAAGCCGACGACTCGGATTTCAGCGCCGCAGCTTGAAGTCGAAGCTATCCACGAGTGCGAGCCAGCTCGCCTCGATGATGTTGTCGCTCACGCCCACGGTGCCCCAGGTGTCGGTCCCGTCGGTCGAGACGATGAAGACGCGCGTCTTTGCAGCGGTGCCTTGCTGGCCGTTGATGATGCGGACCTTGTAGTCCTCGAGCGCGATCGAGTCGATCTGCGGGAAGTGCGGGCGCAGTGCCTTGCGCAGCGCGGCGTCGAGAGCGTTCACGGGGCCGTCGCCTTCCTCGACGACGTAGGCTTTCTCGCCGCCGATGCGCAGCTTCACGGTCGCCTCGCACTTGTTCCAGGCGCCGTTGCCAGTGCAGCGAAAGCCGCAGTGGTATTCGTCCAGCGCGAAGAGGGGCGTGTGCTGGCCGAGCGTGCGGCGGATGAGCAGCTCGAATGACGCCTCCGCCGCTTCGAACTCGTAGCCTTCCGCTTCGAGCCGCTTCACTTCGGCTAGGATCTTCGCGACCTCGGGCGCACCCTTGGCGAATTTGAACCCGCGCTCCTCGGCCTTCACGATCACGTTCGACTGCCCGGACATGTCCGAGATGGTGATGTTGCGCGAATTGCCGATGAGCATCGGATCCACATGCTCGTAGCTGCTCGCGAGCTTTTGCACGGCATGCACGTGCTGGCCGCCTTTGTGCGTGAAAGCGGCGGTGCCGACGTAGGGCGCGCGGATGTTGTGCGGCACGTTCGCGAGCTCATCGACGAACAGCGACAGCTCGCGCAGCCGCGTGAGATCGGGCACCACGGGGATGCCGAGCTTGAGCTGCAAATTCGCCATCACGGTGATGAGGTCGCAGTTTCCGACGCGCTCGCCGTAGCCGTTGATCGTGCCCTGCACCTGCACGGCGCCAGCGTGGATGGAAGAGAGCGCATTCGCAACGCCGAGGCCGCTGTCGTTGTGCGTGTGGATGCCGACGGTGCCGGGCCCGAGCGCGGCAAGCACGTCGCGCGTCGCCTGCGCCACGAACTCCGGCAGCGAGCCGCCATTCGTGTCGCAGAGCACCACGAGATCGGCGCCCGCGTCGTGCGCGGCTTTGAGCGTCGCGAGCGAGTAAGCGGGGTCGTCGCGATAGCTGTCGAAGAAATGCTCCGCATCGTAGAGCACCTCGCGGCCGTGCTTTTTGAGGTAAGCGACCGTGTCGGAGATCATCGCGAGGTTTTCATCGAGCGCGACGCCGAGCACCTCGACCACCTGTAGCGGCCACGTCTTGCCGACGATCGTCACGGCTGGCGTTTCGGCATCGAGGAGGATGCGCACTTGCGGGTCGTCCTCGACCTTCACCTTGCCGCGGCGCGTCGCGCCAAAGGCGGACACCTTCGCGTGCTTCCACGTGCGCTTTTTCGCCTCGCGGAAAAACTCGGCGTCCTTCGGGTTCGAGCCGGGGAAGCCGCCTTCGATGTAATGCACGCCGAAGTCGTCGAGCCGCTCGGCCACGCGGATCTTGTCGAGCACCGAGAACGAAATGCCCGTGCCCTGCGTGCCGTCGCGGAGCGTGGTGTCGTAGATGGTAACTCGTGGAGTGCTCATGTGAAAAAGGGTCGCACGGGTAGCCCGGAAAGGTGCGCGAGGCAATGCCCCGCGCTTGCACCCCCGCGCGGCCATGAAATCCTCGCCGCCGTGATCTCCCGCCTTCTCCTGCTCCTCACCGTCGCCGCGTCTGCGGCTGATTTTCCGCAGCCCTACAACTCCGAGCCGCTGCCCGGCTTGCCGATGCCGGCGGAAGACGCGGCGGCGAAGTGGCAGGTGCCGCCGGGGTTCAAGGTCAGCGTCTTCGCGAGCGAGCCGGATGTGCAGAATCCGATCGGGTGCGCTTGGGATGCACGCGGGCGGTTGTGGGTGGCGGAGAATTACACCTACGCCGAGCGGCCGGTGAAGTTCGACGCGAAGCTGCGCGATCGCGTGGTGATCTTCGACGGCAGCACGACCGGCCAGTTCACCAAGCGCACGGTCTTCACCGACGACGTGCAGCATCTCACGAGCGTCGAAGTCGGGCTCGGCGGCGTGTGGCTCATGGCGCCGCCGCAGTTGCTCTTCATGCCGGACAAGAATGGCGACGATGTGCCGGATGGGCCCGCGGAGGTGGTGCTCGATGGCTTCACCGTGCCGGCGGACAACTACCACAACTTCGCCAACGGCCTTCGCTGGGGACCCGATGGCTGGCTCTACGGGCGCTGCGGCCACTCGTGTCCGGGGCGCATCGGCGCGCCGGGGACGCCCGACGCGGAGCGCGTGCCGCTCGAGGGGACGATCTGGCGGTATCATCCGCAGCGGAAAGTTTTCGAGGCGCTCGCCTGCGGCACCACGAACCCGTGGGGGCACGACTGGAACGAAGTCGGCGACTGCTTCTTCGTGAACACGGTCAACGGCCACCTCTGGCACCTCATCCCCGGCGCGCACTTCGATCAGAACAACACGCTCGATCCGAACCCGCACGCGTATGAGACGATCGACACGATCGCCGACCACTGGCACTTCGACACCGCGAAGGGCTGGGCGGCGTCGCGCGATGGGAAGGCGAACGATCTCGGCGGCGGCCACGCGCACTGCGGCGCGATGATCTATCTCGGCGACAACTGGCCCGACTCGTATCGCGGCAAGCTCTACACGCTCAACTTCCACGGCCGGCGAATGAACATCGAGCGGCTCGAGCGCGCAGGCAGCGGCTACGTGGGCCGGCACGATGGCGACGCATTCTTCGCCGCTGACCCGTGGTTCCGCGGCCTCGATCTCACCTACGGCCCCGACGGCGGCGTCTTCGTGCTCGACTGGAGCGACACCGGCGAATGCCACGAGAGCACCGGCGTCCACCGCACCAGCGGCCGCATCTACAAGATCATGTATGAAGGTGCGCGTCCGCCCGGCGCGTCGCAGAGCGACGCGGCTACAGCTGTAGCCACGGCCCTCCGGGCCGTGAACGGCGACCTCACGAAGCTCTCGAACGCCGAGCTGGTGAAGCTGCACGAGCACAAGAACGAGTGGTTCGTGCGCATGGCGCGGAGGGTGTTGGTGGAAAGGAGTCCGGGCGAATTTGGGCCGACGGACCAGAAATCACTCACCTCGATGCTGGGTCACGCGGCATCAGCAAAGTCGCGTCTCAATGCGTTTCTGACTCTCCACGCCGCGGGTGCGCCGTATCCGAGTGATCTAGTCGGCCACAATGCCGACGACTTCCTCCGCGCATGGTTCATGCGCTCGGTGATCGACCGCTTGCGGCTCGACCACGTCACTGGAGCCGTCATCCAAACCGATGCGGTGCCTCGTGAGATATCGCTGCATTACAAGTGGGTGCATGACGAATCGGCATACCTGCGGCTGACAGTTGCCAGTTCGCTACAGAGGCTGCCGTTCTCCGAGCGGCTTCTCCTCGCATCAAGCCTCGTCGAGCATTCAGAAGACGCGAACGATCACAACCTGTCGCTGATCATTTGGTATGGCATCGCGCCCCTTGGAGACCACCACCCGCTCGATTTGGTGTCCATCGCGGAAGGATGTGAACTACCAACAGTCCGCCGACTCATCGCGCGCCGGCTGACGGAAACTCTCGAAAAGGAACCGGAGCCAATCACGGAGTTGCTCGTGGTCGCGGCGAAGAAACCCGCCGCTTACCAAGCCGACATCCTCGCCGGCCTCGCCGAGGGCTTCACCGGGTGGCGCAAGGCGCCGAAGCCGGCTTCGTGGGATGCGTTCGTCGCGGCGGTGCCGAAGGACGATGCGGCGTTGCAGGCGCGGGTGCGGGACTTGAGCGCGCTCTTCGGCGACGGGCGGGCGCTCGATGAGGTGAAGCGCATCGCGCTCGACAAAACCGCCACGCTCGACGCGCGCAAGGCGGCGCTGCGCACGCTCATCGACAACCGGCCCGACGACCTGCGCGCGATCTGCGAGCAGCTCATCGGCGAGCGCTTCGTGAACAGCGCGGCGGTGCGCGGGTTGGCGTTGTTCGACGACCCGGCCATCGGCGCGAAGCTCGCGAAGAGCTACCGCGCCTTTCAAAACAGCGAGCGCAAGCCGGTGATCGACACGCTCGTCTCGCGGCCCGCCTTCGCGCGCGCGCTGCTCGAGGAAATCGCCGCGGGGAAAATCCCGCGCGAAGAAATCAGCGCCTTCCACGCGCGGCAGATCCGCAGCTTCAACGACGACGCGCTGAGCAAGCGTCTCGCCGAGGTGTGGGGCGAGATGCGCGAGTCGCCCGAGGACAAACGCGCGCTGATGGCGAAGCTCAAGACGCAACTCACGCCCGCCGCGCTCGCCGCCGCGGACAAGAGCGCCGGGCGCGTGGTCTTCGAGAGCATCTGCGCGGCGTGCCACACGTTCTACGGCCACGGCGGCCAGATCGGCCCGGACCTCACCGGCAGCGGGCGGGCGAACCTCGACTACCTGCTGGAAAACATCGTCGATCCCGGCGCGGTGGTGAACGCGGACATGCGGCTGAACGTCGTGACGCTGAAGGACGGTCGCGTGCTGAATGGGATGATCGCCGCGAAAACCGACCGCACGCTCACGCTCAAGACGGCGACGGAGCCGGTAACGATCGAGCGCGCGGAGATCGTGAAGCAGGAGGAACTGCCGATGTCGCTCATGCCCGAGGGGCTGCTGCTGGCGTTCAGCGAGGCGCAGGTGCGGGACTTGATCGCGTATCTCATGCACCCGGTGCAGGTGCCGCTGCCGACGACGGCGGCGAAGTAGGGCGTTTTCTCGTTCCGGGGCCAAACCGGGAAGGGTCTGCCGCAAACTGGGAAGGATTCTCCCACATGAACTCCGATCAACTCCCGAGCCCCAGCCCGCGCTCCCGGCGCGCTCGCCTCTGTGGTTACAGGAGCAGCCGGAATCTCCGGCTGACATCCGCCACTCTCCGGGTCGCTGGCCGGAATCTCCGGCTGGCATCCGCCACTCTCCGGGTCGCTGGCCGGAATCTTCGGCTGATGCGTTCGAGGCTGCCCGGCAAGCCCCGGATTCTCCCTTTCTCCGAGTTTGTCGCCTCGTTTGCTGCCGTGTTTCCGCCTCAGCCTCCCTTCGGTAGTCCACCTCGGCCTGCCTTCGGCAGTCCCCACCTCCAAGCCCGCGGCGATGCAAGGCGACTGGGACGATGAACTTTCGGTCTGGGACCATTCTTTCTGGGATGGCCCGGACCCTCTCCAAAACCAGATCCACAAACGCAAGAAAACCAACAGACGCACCATGGCCTCCAATCCAACACCCGATAACAACAAGATCCTCCGCGCCCTCGCCGATCACATGGCAGATGGGTGCCACGTCCACGAAGCCGCCCTCGGCCTCCTGCAAAATACCGAAGTCAAAGTCCGTGCCGACATCGCAACGCTGCAGGCTGCGGAGTTGCAGGTGGGCTTGAAGAAGAAGGCGGTCGATGATGCCTATGTCGCTCTGGAAGCGGCGGATCAGGCGGGGCTGGAGCGTCTGACCGCGTGCAAGCTGCGGCTGGCGCTGGTCCTCGGCCAGCGTTGGAACGCCGCGTGGGAAGCGACCGGCTTTCCCGACCAATCCACGGCAGTGCCGAACACGATGGAGCCACGCTTCACTCTGCTCGCGGACTTGAAAGCCTACTTCACCGCGGTGCCGGCCAGTGCGAGCGCGGAAGGCGGGGCGACGGCAGCGCTCTGCGACGCGGCTTGAACGGCGATCTCCGATGCGCGCCAGGCGGTGGGCGCGGCGGAATCGGCGCTGAACACGGCCTTCGATAATCGCACGCTGGCGGAGGGTGCCCTGCGGACGCGGGTGCGCGGCTTGATCGACGAACTGGGCCGGCTCATGGCCGATGACGATGCGCGCTGGGAGGAGTTCGGGCTGAATATCCCGGCCCACCCGAGCGCGCCGGAATCGGTCGCGAGCGTGACGGTGGAAGCGATGACCAATCATCGGATCGGGGTGGCCTGGTCCTATGCCACGCGCGCGCTTCGTTTCCGGGTGGAGACCTTCGTCGAGGGAGTGGATACGGAGTGGCAGAACAAGGGCAGTTTCAAGGATCTCGAAACGATCCTGAAAGGCTTCACCGCCGGGCAGACGGTGAAGGTGCGCATCGTGGCCGGGAATGATGGCGGCGAGGCGGCGCCGAGCCCGGAGGGGAGCGTCGTCGTCTCCTGACGACGAAGAAGACTGGGCGACTGGGAGAAGAGGAGACCGGGAGAGATTCCCGCTCCGGCCTTCTCCAAGTCCCCAAGCCTCCAAGTCTTCACCGCCATGCCCTACGATCCGAACTTCCCCCTGGCCAATACCAAGGCCACCTCCGCGCAGATGCGCGCGCAGCTCAACGGGCTGCACGATGAAATTCAAACCGCGGTCCAGGGTCCGCCGGGCCTCCCGGGCGCTCCAGGCCCGCAAGGGCCGCAAGGGATTCCAGGCCCGCAAGGCGATGCGGGCCCGCAGGGAGAGATCGGACCGGCGGGGCCGCAGGGCGAGGTGGATCCAGCGGGGCCGGAGGGACCGCAAGGGCCGGAGGGCGTGCCGGGCGACCCCGGCCCGCCAGGAGCAGACGGGGAGGTGTCGTCGGCGCAATTGAGCGCGGCCTTCACGGCGACCTCGGCGAACACCAACGGCGTCGCCTTGCTCGGTTTCACGATCAGCGATCCACCGACGCAGAGCGAGATGCAGCAGCTCGCCGATAAGATCGACGAACTGATCAACACACTGCGGCGGTAGCGATCCGGAATGCCAGCGACGGCCGATGAACTTCGGCCCGGTGTGCGGCACGCATCCGTCCAGCCACGCGACGATGCGCAAGGCGCGGAATGAGCAGATGAGACGACGACCCAAAGGGGTTCCCTTCCGCGTGAGCGGTCGGGGTGTAACCCTCGAAACTTCCCGCTTGCGCCTCGCGCGGCGCGCATCTAATCGGCGCGCGTGATTCTCACCGCGCACCATTGGTGGCCTTGCTGACCGGGCCGCTCCGCTGAAACCAGCGGGGCAGTTCGCCGCCACCGCTGCGCCGATCTCAACGCCCGACGATTTCATCCCGAATCGCCGGGCTTTTTGTTTCTCCACCTCTCACCCACATGACGCTCCCGACTCTCAAATACAACGCCGACGGCCTTATCCCCGCGATCGTGCAGGACGCGAAATCCAAACGCGTGCTGATGATGGCGTGGATGAACGCGGCTTCGCTCGAAGCGACGCTGAAGACCGGCTTCATGAACTACTGGAGCCGCTCGCGGCAGAAATTCTGGATCAAGGGCGAGACCAGCGGGCACACGCAGAAGGTGCTCCGATGGTGCGTCGATTGTGATGCCGACACGCTGCTCTTCGAAGTCGAGCAAATCGGTGGCGCGTGCCACACGGGCTTCGAGAGCTGTTTCTTCCAGGCGTTCTCACCGGACGGGACGCCGCAGGAGATTTCTGAACACAAACTTTTTGATCCGGAGAAGACCTACGGCAAGTAACATTTAACAATGAGCATTTAGCATTTGGATGAGTGGCCGCGGCGCGGCGCATTTCAAAGCGCCGCGCGCCGCAGGCGCCATCCTTCCAAATGCTAAATGCTAAATCCCAAATGCTAAATGCCCCGCCTCTCATCCCGACCCGCGACCAATTCCACGAGTTGGCCGCGCAGGGAAACCTTGTTCCCATCTTTGCCGAACTCATCGCGGATGCGGAGACGCCCGTGTCGGCCTTTCACAAGCTCGACGACGGGCGCGGCTACGCGTTCCTCTTCGAGTCGGTCGAGAAACACGACCAGGCCGGGCGCTACTCGTTCATCGGCGTGAATCAGCGCGTCGTCTTCGAGAGCCACGGCTCGACCATCCGCATCACGGAAGACGGCGCGACGCGCTCGTTCCAGACGAACAGCGATCCGCTGGCCGAACTCGAAGCGCTGATGCAGCGCTACCGCTACGTGGCTTCGCCGGCGCTGGCGGACGCGCGCTTCGCGGGCGGCGCTGTGGGCTTCCTGACTTATGACATGGTGCGCTTTTTCGAGCCGACGGTGCCGCCATCTCCGCCCGACGATCTGGGGTTGCCGGAGAGCCTCTTCACGATCACCGACACGCTGCTCATCTTCGATCACCGCACGCGCCGGCTGCGCGTGGTGGTGAATGCGCACGTCGAGGGCGATGAGGACGCGGCTTATCAGCGCGCGGCGGACGAGATCGCGCGCGTCATCGCGAAGCTCAACCAGCCCGCGCCGCTGCCGATGCTGCCGATCACACCGCCGCCGCAGGTGCCGACGCCGACGGGGAACACGACGCGCGAGGAGTTCATGAAGATGGTCAGCGATGGGCAGGAGTTCATCCGCGCGGGCGACATCTTTCAGTTCGTGCCGTCGCAGCGTTTCTCGACCGACTACGGCGGCGACCCTCTCACGCTCTATCGCGCGCTGCGCTTCGTGAATCCGTCGCCGTATATGTTCTGCATGAAGTTCGCGGGGCGTTTCGCGCTCGTCGGTTCGAGTCCCGAGGTGCATGTGCGCGCGATCAACGGGAAGATCGAAATCCGCCCCATCGCCGGCACGCGCAAACGCGGGAGGGACGAAGCGGAAGACAACGCAAACGCCGCGGAGTTGCTCGCCGATCCGAAGGAACGCGCAGAGCACCTCATGCTCGTCGACCTCGCGCGGAATGACGTGGGCCGGGCGAGCGAGTTCGGCAGCGTGAAGGTGACCGACTTCATGACGATCGAGCGCTACAGCCACGTGATGCACATCGTCAGCAACGTCGAAGGCCGCCTCCGCCCGGACCGCACGTCCTACGATGTGATGCGCGCGACTTTCCCCGCCGGCACCGTGAGCGGCAGCCCCAAGATCCGCGCGCTGCAAATCATCAACGGCTGCGAGAAGAACAAGCGCGGCGTGTATAGCGGCGCGGTCGGTTACTTCGGCTTCGATGGCAATCACGACTCCTGCATCGCGCTCCGCACCATCGTGCTGAAGGACGGCAAAGCCTACGTGCAAGCCGGCGCCGGCGTCGTCGCCGATTCGACGCCCGAAGGCGAATACAACGAGACCGTGAACAAGGCCATGGGCATGATGTCCGCCATCGCCCGAGCCAAAGCCCTCTAACGCCATGCTGCTGGTCATCGATAACTACGACAGCTTCACCTACAACCTCGTCCAATACTTCGGCGAGCTCGGCGCCGACCTCGTGGTGAAGCGCAACGACGAGGTCACGCTCGACGACATCCGCACGATGCAGCCCGAGCGCATCGTCATCTCGCCCGGTCCCTGCACGCCGAACGAAGCCGGTATTTCGTGCGACGTGATCCGCACCTTCGGCGCGCAGACGCCGATCCTCGGCGTGTGCCTCGGGCACCAGTGCATGGGGCAGGTCTTCGGCGGCGATGTCGTGCGCGCTGGTCGGCTCATGCATGGCAAGACTTCGCCGATTATCCATAATGGCGAGGGCGTCTTCCGCGGCTTGCCGAACCCCTTCGAGGCCACGCGCTACCACTCGCTGCTCGTGAAACGCGAAACATTTCCCGACTGTCTGGAGATCACCGCAGAGACCGCGGAGCACGAGATCATGGGCCTGCGACATAAGTCGCAACCGGTTCACGGCGTGCAGTTTCACCCAGAGTCGATCCTCACGACCGAGGGCAAGCACCTGCTGAAAAACTTTCTCGAACTGTAGCGGCGCGGCGCGGCTATGACACTGCCCGCCCAAACGGGTGGCACCGGCGGTGCTCAAGGGGTTGCCCGCAATGAAGCTCCGTTTCTCACTCCTCTCACTCCTCTCACCTCTCACGTCACTGGCTCTCGCCGCCGCTGGCCCGGCTGTGCCCGACGAAGTCCTCGTCGAGGTGAAGCCACACATGTCGGAGCAAGCCGTCCGGACGCTTCTCGATGTGCATGGGGCGCAGGAGGTCGATTCGATCCCGCAGCTCAACGTGCGCGTGCTCCGCGTGCCGGCGGCAAAGCGCGACCGGGTGATCGAGGCGCTGCGGCACAATCCGAACATCCAGTTTGCCGAGCCAAACGGCATCGCCGCAGCCGGTGCGCTGACCAACGATCCGTATGTAACCGACGGCTTCGAGTGGCACGTGTCGAAGCTCCAGCTCGCGCAAGCTTGGGGCATCACCAGCGGCAATCCGGGGACGGTCGTGGCGATCGTCGATACGGGCGTCGCCGCAAACGTTCCCGATCTCGCTGGCAAAGTTCTGCCGGGTTACAATTTCTACGCGAACAACACCGACACCGCGGATGACTATGGCCACGGCACGGCGGTTGCGGGCACGGCCGCGGCACAGGGAAACAACGGCGTGGGCGTGGCGGGCGTGGCGTGGAATGCGTCGATCCTGCCGGTGAAGATCAGCGACCCGACCGGCTACGCGACCTATTCCAACATGGCGAAGGGACTGACCTATGCGGTCGATCACGGCGCGCGGGTGATCAACATCAGCTTCTACGGGAGCACCTCATCGAGCACGCTCCAGAGCGCGGCAGACTATGTGTGGAACCACAACGGCGTGATCTTCGCCTGCGCGGGCAATGCCGGGACCAGCTCGCCGCAGTATCCGGCTGCGTGCAATAACGTGATCTCGGTCTCGAACACCACCTCGAGCGACGTGCTCTCGACCACCTCGAGCTACGGCAGCTCGATCGACCTCGCGGCTCCGGGCAGCGGCATCTGGACGACGACCCGCTCTGGCACTTACAGCGCGTGGTCGGGCACCTCGTTCGCGAGCCCGGTCGCGGCCGGCGTGGCGACGCTGCTCGTGGCAAACAACCCCCAGATCACCAACACGCAGATCGTCGATCTCTTGAAACAGAACTCCGACGACCTCGGCACGGCGGGCTACGACACCTCGTTCGGTTTCGGCCGCGTGAATGCCTACCGCGCACTGCTCGCAGCAGGCGGCGTCAGCACCCCGCCGTCCGACACCACGGCGCCGACGACCGCGGTCACGTCGCCGGCCGCGGGTAGCACGGTCTCGGGCACCGTCACCGTCCAAGTGACTGGCGGCGACGCGGTCGGGGTGACGAAGGTGGAGCTGTATCTCGATGGCGTGCTCGCCGCGACGAGCAACTCGGCGCCCGCGAGCTTCGCGTGGGACACGACGGGCGAGGCAAACGGCACGCACACGCTTCGCTCGATGGCCTACGACGCCGCCGGCAACGTAGGCAACTCGGCAACCGTGAGCGTGAATGTGCAGAACGTCGTGATCGTCCCCGACGCCACTCTGCCGACGGCGCTGATCACCTCGCCCACCGCCGGCACGGTCGTCGGGCGCACGCTGAAAGTTTACACCCAGACGACCGACAATGTCGGCGTGGTGCGCGTGGAGCTTTACCGCAACGGTGCCATCGCCGCGAGCAGCACAGCCTCTTCCCCCGTCTTCAGCCTAAACTCGAGCAAGTGGACGCGCGGCACGCACACGCTCCAAGTCATCGCCTACGACGCGGCGGGCAACGCTGCCGCCTCTTCCGCTGTTACGGTGGTGAAGTAGGCAAGCAGCCGCCCCGAAATGGAAAGAGCCTTCCCAAGCTTGGGAAGGCCCTTTCGTTTTAGCGGAAGTGCCGCTTCATTACTCAGCGAACGTGAACGGGCACGGCTCGGCTTGGACGAACGTCTCGTTGTTGTTTGCGTCGTCCAAGGCGTCCTTCAGCGCCTCTTGATAGGCACGGTTCGGATCGCCAGCCAGGACCAGCCCATGCAGGCCCAACTCGGTGTTCGTCGCCGTGAGCAGATCGCCGATGCTGATGAAGCCGAGGGCGTTCACGCCCGGCGTGGTATACGGCAGGAGCTGCGGCGCATAGACCAGCGCGCCACCGGCCACGAAGCCCGACTCGACGTTTAGCACCATCGCTGCGAACTGCGCAGAGAGCATGTAAGACATGTTGACCGCATTCGCACTCAGCAGCCACGAGCGGAAGCTGGCGTAGTTCGGCGGATCGTAGTTTCCGCCGGCTGCGTTGCGCAGGTTGTAGAAACTCAACAGCGCGAGTTCCGGAGCTAGCGTCCCGCCGTCATTCATCTTCGCCTGGCCGTTTTTGTTGCTCCAGAAACCCAGCGTCTTGCCGCCGCCCTCGCCGATGCAGACATTGCCGAATGTCACCGTGACCGTCAGCGGCCATGGGTCCGCGTCCGGAGGCAGCACGATATTGCTCACGGTCTGTGGCGTGGTGTGAATCCAGTGGGTCTCGACCGGGCTGAACTCGAACACATTGTAGAGCGGAACCTCCGTGTCCGGGTTTGTGGCCTCCAGGATCACGCACACGGGCGTAAAGCGGATCAGGCTGATGCCGTCGGTGATCTGGACTTTCCAGCCATCGATGAGGACTTCACCTGGATCTGCCACGCCATTCACGTTGGCATCGTAGAACTTCTCGACGCACAACCGGCCCACCAACGGGTCGCCACCAGGCCCTCCCCCGCCACCGTCGCTCTTGACCTTAAAGTTATCCGTCTTGGTGCTGTCGTTGTCGAAGGTCGGAACCGTGCTCACCCATACCTTGTATTCCCCGCCGGGATTCGGCGTGTCGTCGTAGCCCGGCACGAGTCCCGGCAATCCCGACCCTGTGACAAGGATCGCGCTGAGCTGGTAACACGCTTGCGGTTCACCACCTATGACTACATAGGGAGTCGGATTCGCCGTCCCGACACTGGTGCCGAGCAAGACCGAGCCGCTGGGGTTAGTCACTTGCACGTAGTAGGATCCGTCCGGCAGTGACGCAGCTCCCAGATGCGTCGGTCCTCCGTCGATGTAAACGTCGCCCTTGTCGGTGTAGATGTTGAGGTTCACGCCCGTGCAGGTGCTGTCGGTGGTGAAAATCGCACCAGGCAATGGAGGCGCTGCATTCGCCAACCCGCCGATGACCGCGATCCCGAGCAGCGCGAGCGCTGCGATTTTGACGAAGAAGGCACGCCCACCCGTGCTGCCTTGAGAATCCTGCTGACGACCCACGGCCGCCGAACCATTGAATGTTTTCATATTATCTCCCGCTTATGTTTTTGGTTTTGATGGCGGAACTGCTCGAACCACTCAGCCCGAACGCTTCCGCCTGAGTCATTGATATGACACCCGCGCAGTCGGCGTAATCAGGGGTTCAGTCCGAACCTATCCAAGGAAGCCATCCCGCCCCGGCCCGGGTCGGCATCCTATGCGTTTCCAGCGATTATAGACGCCGCGCCAGCCGCCCTGCTGACTCCACCGGCGGCGCAGTCTTCCCATCCACGAAAAGCGCCGCGTGGTGCAACAACTCCGCAGCGTTCTTCAGTCCAAGCTTGTGCTTGATGTTCTCACGGTAGGTTTCGACGGTCTTCACGCTGATCCGGAGTTTCGCAGCCGCCTCTCGCGAGCCAACTCCCGCGCCGAGCAGGGAAAACACCTGGAGTTCGCGATCTGTCAGCATCTCCACCCCGGAAGTCCCCCACGCCTCCTTGCCTTGCACGTTATGGCGCAGCAGCAGCGCAGACATTCTCCGGCTCAGGTAGAAATCGCCGTCGAGCACCACATGGATCGCGCTGAGCAATTCATCCAACGGACGATCCTTGCCGATGAAGCCCATCGCCCCGGCCCGCAGCGCGCGCTCGGCGTAAAGGGATTCGTCGAGTTGCGAGCAAACGAGAATCAACAACTCAGGAAACTCCGCGCGCAATACCTTCACCAGTTCGAGCCCGTCGGCGCCGTTCAGCCACAGGTCCAGCACGAGCAAATCCGGGCGCGCCGAACGGACGGCGGTCCGCACCTCAGCTTCGCTCGCCGCTTCGCCACAGCAGACGAGGTCCAGTTCCTTCCTCAAGAACTCGATCATTCCCAACCGCACGAGCGCATGGCCATCGCCGATCAACACGCGCCGCTTCGGCACGTCAGCCTGCGATGAGTCCGTCCCTCCCTCGCGCGCTGCTTTGCGCGAGGCATGTTGCGCTGGTTGCGGCTGCTGTTTCATCGGCTTGGCCTTCGCCACAAATCGCAACCCCAAGCCGCCCCGCACGCAAGCCTCCAATTTGCGGTGTTTGCCGCTGCGGTGGGTTGAAGCCGCCATCGTTCGCGACGATGCACCGCCTCGTGCTCTGGAAAACTTCGCACCGCACTTTCGATTTCACCGCCCACGCCGCCATCATGGGCGTGCTGAATGTGACGCCCGATTCGTTCAGCGACGGCGGGCAGTGGCTCGACGTGGACGCTGCGGTGGCGCACGCGCAGGCGATGGCGGCAGACGGCGCGGAGATCATCGACGTCGGCGGCGAATCGACGCGACCCGGCGCCGAGCCGGTGAGCGAAGTCGAGGAACTGCGCCGTGTGCTGCCGGTGATCGAACGACTCGCAACCGAGCACGTCGTCTCGATCGACACGATGAAGCCCGCGGTCGCACGCGCAGCCGTGGCGGCGGGTGCGGCGATCATCAACGACGTGACCGGCCTGCGCGATCCGGCGATGCGCGACGTGGTCCGCGAGACCGGGGTCGCGGCGATCGCGATGCACATGCAGGGCGAGCCGCGCACGATGCAGCGCGCGCCGACTTACGCCGATGTAATGGCCGAAGTCCGGGAAAGCCTTCGACAAGCTTTCGACGCCTGCCTAGCCTCCGGCATCGATCCCATGCGCCTCGCTCTCGACCCCGGCATCGGCTTCGGCAAAACGCTGGAGCACAATCTCGCGCTGCTGCGCGGGCTTGAATCCGTGCGCATTGGCAGGCGTCCGCTCGTCGTCGGCGTGTCGCGGAAATCGTTCCTCGGCGGGGTCGTCGAGGATCGCGCGTGGCCGACGGTCGCACTCACGAGTCTTCTCCGCGAGCGCGGTGCGCAGGTGCTGCGCGTGCATGACGTGAAGCCAAACGCGCAGGCCCTGCGCATGACGGAGGCGATCCTCGGGTGAACTGGTCCGCCGTCATCCCCATGGACTGGCGCGGATGGATCGAGGTGCTGATCCTCTGGCTCGGGCTCTACTACGCGTGGCGTTCGCTGCGCGGCACGCGCGGCGCGAAGGTGCTCACCGGGCTCGTCTCGATCCTGTTCTTCATCGTCGTCGTCTCCGGCTTTCTCGAGCTGCCGGTGCTCGGCTGGATGTTCCGCAATTTCTCCACCGCGCTGCTCTTCATGTTCATCGTGATCTTCCAGCCGGAGATCCGCCGCGCCCTCGCGGCGCTCGGCACGAACAAGCTCTTCGCCACCGCCACCGGCACGCGCGAAATCGTCGAGCAACTCGCGGAAGCGGCGTTCGATCTTTCCAGCCGGCAGTTCGGCGCGCTCATCGCCATCGAACGCGACGTGAATCTTACGCCGGTCGGCGAGACCGGGCAGGAGATCGACTGCAAATTCTCGCGCGAACTCGTCACGACCATCTTCTTTCCGAAGACCCCGCTCCACGATGGCGGCGTGATCCTGCGCGGCGACCGCGTGCTTTACGCAGCGTGCATCTTCCCCGTCATCCAGCGGCCCGACCTCGACCGCACACTCGGCATGAGGCATCGCGCGGCGATGGGGCTCACGGATGAATCCGACGCCATCGCCGTGGTGGTGAGCGAGGAGACCGGCACGGTTTCCCTTTGCCACCGCGGACGGCTCGAAAGAAACTTCGACCCCGAGTCCTTCAAACGCCGGCTCGGCGAACTGCTGCTGCTCGACAAAAATGAAAAGCATTCCACGACTCATCACTCATCACTGGCAGGCGAAACTCCTGAGCCTCCTGCTGGCGCTGCTCGTGTGGGCGGTGTCGCGCAAGAGCATCGAAGCGACCGACTCGCCTTCTAGGTTCCAGCTCAAGCAACGCGAGTCCGCCGCGCAGAAGTTCGAGTTCTCCAAGAAACCCTGATGTCCAAGTCCACCAACGGCCCGCGCAAAATCTTCGGCACCGACGGCGTCCGCGGCACCGCGAACATCGAGCCGGTGACGGCCGAAACCGCGCTCAAGCTCGGCCGCGCCGCCGCGCACGTCTTCGCCGAGATGACCGCCGCGCGCCGCAAGAGCGCCCGCACCACCATCGTGATCGGCAAGGACACGCGCCTCTCCGGCTACATGCTCGAGAATGCGCTCGCCGCCGGCGTGATGTCGCTCGGCGCGGACGTGCTGCTCATCGGGCCGCTGCCCACGCCCGGCGTGGCCTACATCACGCGTTCGCTGCGCGCGGATGCGGGCATCGTGCTCAGCGCTTCGCACAACCCTTACGAAGACAACGGCATCAAGTTCTTCCGCCACGACGGCTACAAACTCGACGACGAGATCGAGGCGAAGATCGAGCACCTCGTCTTCAGCGGCGAGATCGAGTCGATCCGCCCGACCGCCGGCAAGATCGGCCGCGCCACGCGCATCGACGACGCGCTCGGGCGCTATGTCGAGTTCGCGAAGCAGAGCTTCCCGAAGGGTCTGAAGCTCGAAGGTATGAAGGTCGCGATCGATGTGGGCAACGGCGCCGCTTACAAATCCTCGCCCTGCATCCTGCGCGAACTCGGCGCGGAGGTGATCGTCGCGAACAACACGCCCAACGGCCGCAACATCAACCGCGACTGCGGCTCGACACACCCGGAGGAAATCCAGCGCCTCATGCGCGAGACGAAAGCCGACGTCGGCATCAGCCACGACGGCGACGCCGACCGCGTGCTGCTCTGCGACGAGAAGGGCGATGTCGTCGATGGCGACGAGATCATGGCCATCGCCGCGCTCGATTTCATCCGCCGCGGCCAACTCGCGCAGAATACGCTCGTCGCCACGGTGATGAGCAACTTCGGCCTCGACGAAACACTGCGCGCCCACGACGGCCGCGTGCTGCGCACGAAGGTCGGCGACCGCTACGTGATCGAGGCGATGATGAAGCAGGACCTCAACGTCGGCGGCGAGCAGAGCGGGCACATGATCTTCCGCGACTTCTCCACGACTGGCGACGGCATCGTCAGCGCGCTGCAAATCCTCCGCGTGATGACCGAGACCGGGAAGCCGCTGAGCGAGCTGAAGAAGTGCCTCTCGAAGTATCCGCAGGCCCAGCGCAACCTGCGCGTCCGCGAGAAGAAGCCGCTCGAAGACCTCCCGCAGGTGCTCAAGCTCGTGCAGGAAACCGAGCGCGCGCTCGACGGCGCGGGCCGCGTCCTGCTGCGCTACTCCGGCACCGAGCCGAAGATCCGCCTGCTCATCGAGGGCCGCGACGGCGACAAGATCAACGCACAGGCCGACGAAATCGCCGGGCTCATCCAGGCGGAGATCGGCGAGTGAGCGCCTGTAGCCGCGCCGCTCTGCGGCGCGTTCCCAGTGCAGCATCGAACCGGCACGGCGCAGAGCGCCGTGGCTACAGCGCGTGAAATTGTTCATCACGGGCACCGACACCGGCGTCGGCAAAACCTACGTCACCTCCCGCCTCGTCCGCTCGCTGCGCGCGAAGGGGCACGACTGCGTGGGCATGAAGCCGCTCTCGTGCGGCGGGCTCGAGGATGCGAACGCGCTCATCGCGGCGTGCGATGGCCTGCTCACGCTCGCCGAGGTGAATCCCGTGCGGCTCGCGCCATTTTGCGCGCCGATCATCGCGGCGAAGATCGAAGGCCGCGCGATCGATCTCGATCTCATCCGCCGCACCTACGCGCGGCTGGCGGCGGAGCATGAGTCGATCATCGTGGAAGGCGCGGGCGGGTGGCTGGTGCCGCTCACGCGCGATTTTTTCATCGCCGATCTCGCGGTGGAACTAGGGCTGCCCGTGGCCGTCGTCGCCGCGAACCGGCTCGGCGCGATCAATCACACGCTGCTGACCGTCGAGTCGATCAAAGCGCGCGGCCTCACCTGCGCGGGCATCTTCCTGAACCAGGCCCGCAAGCCGACCGAGGACGATGAGATCGCGATCCAGACGAACCGCGCCGTGCTCGAGGAAACCGCCGGCGTCCCGGTGCTCGGCGTCGTCTCGCACGGGCAGGCGGAACTGGCGCTGCCGTAGTTCGCGCTTACGCGATCCTTAGCGTGACTCGCGGAGCGGTTCGCGGGCGCGCGGGTTAGGCGTTTTCGGTCGCATAGTCTAAAACCTCCTGGAGGAAGTCGGCAATGCTGTCCCAATGACCTTCTGACGTGTTGATGATGTTCTCGCGCGTGACTGGCAGCGTCGGGAGGAATGCAGTGGTGTCGGCGTTCCAGCCGGGGTGGATTCCGTCGGTCTCATACTTCTCGTGCGACAGGTAGAAGACCTTGCCTGTGGTGACATCGACGGAGAACGCGTCGCCGCACGAATCGGTGGAGATGGTAATGAAGCCGTGTGGTGCGCAGAAATAGCTCGGGATGAAGTCTTGATTGTCGGAGGTGATGTCCGCTGCCGAGAATATGCGGTAAAGGTCGAGGTCGAGCTTGGCGCTGGGAATGCAAGTGGTGAAGAACTCGCTGACAGACGGCGCGAACTCGAAGGAAGCACCTGCAAAAAGAGGAGTCGGATCGAACGAGCCGAATGAACCGGAACCTATACTGGCGAGGCGACCGAGCTGGATAAGAATGTCTTTCATTCTGGTGAGCGCGAGAATGCGACGAACTCTGAACTTAGCGCATCGCCCGGTTCGGGGGCGGAGGTGGAAAGGGTTCGCATAAGATCGGCGGGGAGTCGGGCGGTTCCGCGCGGTGCTCTCACAAACGCGCCGGTGGGCCAAGCGCATTTCCAGGCTGCATCGGCTTTATATCGCATTGCGGCGTCCTTCCGAAACGCTGCGACGCCGATTTGCCACGATGCGCCACCTTGGAGGCACGCTGCGTCGGCTCTTTTCGAGGCGGCGGCGGCTTTGCACCACACTGCGGCGGCTTTCTTAACCACCGGGACGCCTTTTTCCCATGATGGGCCACCTTCGAGGCGTGATGATCCGGCTTTTTCTCACAACGCGACACCTTCTTTATACGATGGTTTTATACCATTGACCGAAATAGATGTCGAGTCCGCGACATCAGGTGCTCCATTGCCGCACCAAGCCATACCATCGCTTATGATAGATGGCGCATTTCGATAGAGAAGCGAAGCTGGAATCCTTTTAGGTGGCGCATCATGGCGATCTGCCGTTTCATAGCCGCAGGCTGGCGAATCGGCCTCAGCGCCTGCCGCCGCCACCCACCTCACTGACGATGCACCCACACTCCCTGCCGCCGCCACTGCCCACGCTCTGGCTTTCTCCTTTCCCGCCGGAGCCGCCCCCGGCGCCCGTGCCGTCGCCATCCCGCGTCGTGGCGGACAAGGAGAGGGTCTCGCTCCCGGCGCTTTGGATGGCGCTGAACAACGGTTTCCGCTGGCGGATGGTGCTGCGGATGGCGGCGGGCGAAGAGCTGACCGCGCCGCAGGCCGCCCGGGGCAGCGACTTGCGGATGAGCACGGTGCGCAAGCACCTCGGCCAGCTCCGCAAGCTCGGCGTCATCGATTCGCGACCCGGGCCGGACAAGCGCTCGGAGGTCTTTTTCCTGCGCGCGTCGCGCCGCCCCGAGCCCGGCGTGCTCGAGTTCGGGGCCTGCCGCATCGTCCTCGCCGACCCGCCGCAGCCGCTTACCCCGACGGGGTAACAGCCATCAGCCCAGGGTTGCCGAGCCTGCGAGGCTACCCTGGGTCAACCAACCCGCATTTTCCCAAACCCCCGACGGGGTTGCATCGCCATGTCATGAGCGCCGGATTCAACCCCGTTGGGGTTGGTTCCGTTTGAACGGGTGACAGTTTCGGGTTCGTGGCCGAGGAGATCGGCAAGTTCAGCGTCGGCAAAGCGAAGCTCCCGCTGCAACCCGACGAGCGCAACGACACGACCGCGCTGCTCGTCGGCCTGACCGGCGATGTGCGCGTGCGCGAAGTGGCGGCCTAAAGCAGCGCGCGGATCGCCGCCTCGCGCGCGGCGTGCGTGGCGTCGTCGAGCACGGGCGTGAGCGTGGTGCCGCCGGAGAGGTCGGGCACTTCGATCCACGAGCGGCAGCCGCCGTATTTGGGCGAGTCGGGGAAGACGAGTGGTGTGCTCAGCGCGGAGATGCGCACGAAGGCGAGACTGACGGCAGGCGTGTCGTCCTGGCGGAAGCGCTTCTCGATCTCGGCGCGGGTCCACGGGTGGTGCGGTTCGAGCGCGCAGACTTTGTCCCAGTCGGTCACATCAGCCGTCCACTCGACGTGCGCAGCGAGGGTGATCTCGTGCTGGCCATCGGCGCGCGCAGCGGGGAGCGGCGTATCGGCGGGGAGGCGCAGCTTGCTCACCTGCTCGTGGAAGAGCGTGGGGAAGAGCAGGAAGTCCGCATGCTGGAAACGGAAGCCGGCGCGGCCTTCGGCGATGCCGCCTTTGCGCAGGATGATGCTTTGCTCCCCGCGGGCGAGCGCGGCGCAGATGAGGGTCCATTCTTTGAAGGCGAACATGCAGGAACGATGAACGTGGGAAGGTGAGGGATGAAGTGATTTCGCTGCGCGCCGGTTGTCATTTTACTTCCGCCCTCTGCGTTCCGCCTTCATCGTTCCCAAGCATGGCTTACAACATCGACCTCCACTGCCACTCGTGGTTTTCGGGCGACGGCGTGAGCGCGCCCGAGGCGCTCATCGAGTCGGCGCGGAAGAAGGGACTGCACGGGTTTGCGATGACGGATCACAACACCTGCGACGCGTGCCGTTACCTGCTCGACAAGGGACTGGTGCGCGAGGACGGGCTGCCGGTGGATGACTTCGTGATCATCCCCGGCGTGGAGGTGACGACCGCGGAGGGGCACCTGCTCTGCCTCGGCGTGATCCTGCCATATCTCAAAGGCGTGCCGGCGGCGGAGGTGACGAAGCTCGTGCATGACATGGGCGGGCTGGTGATTCCGCCGCATCCCTACGATCTCTTCCGCGCGGGCATCCGCGAGTCGGTGCTCGATACGCTGGAACTCGACGCGCTCGAAGTCTTCAACGCGGCGACGACGCTGAGGCGCTACAACAAGAAGGCCTTTGCCTACGCACAGAAGCGGAACCTGCCGATGACAGCCGCGAGCGACGCGCATCACGAATCGGCAATCGGGACGGCTTACACGATCCTCGATGCGCCGGAGTTTTCGGTGAAGGGGCTGCTCGACCAGATCAAGCGCGGGACGCAGCTCAACCAGCGTTATCTCTCGCCGGCGGCGGCGTTCAAAAAGACGTGGAGCAACTGGCGGCGCCTCGGCCGCCCGCGCAAGCACGCGCCGGAGGAGCCGGACTCGCCGTAGTTGAACATCGCCACCGCGTGGTCATCCCGAGCGGAGCGAAGCGAAGTCGAGGGACCCCGCGATAGGCCGTGCGATCAGCGCTGCGAGTGCCGCTCGATGCGCACGGGGTCCCTCGACTTCGGCGCTGCGCGCCTTCGCTCGGGATGACCGCGTGTGTGAGCTAGTGCCGCAGGCGCGCGACGCCGCTTTCGAGGAACTTCCCGACGAAGCTCGTGTCGTATTTTCCGCGGACGAAGTCCGGGTCGCGCATGATCGCCTCGTGCAGCGGGATCGTGGTCTTGATGCCGCGGATGATGTATTCGCCAAGCGCGCGTCGCATGCGGTCGATGGCGTGCGCGCGGGTGGTGCCCATGCCGATGACCTTGGCGATCATCGAGTCGTAATGCGGCGGGATGGTGTAACCGGCGTAGGCGTGTGAATCGACGCGCACGCCGCGGCCGCCGGGGGCGTAGTAGAGGTCGATGCGGCCGGGGCTGGGCTGGAAGTTGTTGAACGGATCCTCGGCGTTCACGCGGCACTCGATGGCGTGGTATTTGAGCTTCGCGTTGCGCACGAAGTTTGAGAGCGAATCACCGGCGGCGACCTTGAGCTGCTCTTTCACGAGGTCGATGCCGTAGGCTTCCTCGGTCACGCAGTGCTCCACCTGGATGCGGGTGTTCATCTCCATGAAGTAGAAGTTCCCTTTGTCATCAACGAGGAACTCGATGGTCCCGGCGCCGACATACTTCACGCTCTTGGCCAGCTTCACCGCGGCTTCACCCATCTTCGTGCGCAGCTTCTCGGTCATCACGGTGAGCGGCGACGGGCACTCCTCGATGATCTTCTGATTGCGCCGCTGCATCGAGCAATCGCGCTCGCCAACGTGGACGGTGTCGCCGTGCGAGTCGGCCATGATCTGAAACTCGATGTGGTGCGGGTTCTCGATGAGCTTCTCGAGATACACGCCGGCATTGCCGAAGGCTTTCTCCGCTTCATTGCGCGCGGAGTGAAAGCCCTGCACGAGCGAGACTTCGTTGTGCGCGGGGCGCATGCCTTTTCCGCCGCCACCGGCGACGGCTTTGATCATCACTGGGTAGCCGATCTTCTTCGCGACCTTGAGCGCTTCCTGCTCGGTCTCGACGAGGCCGTCCGAGCCGGGCGTGACGGGCACGCCGGCTTTGCGCGCGGTGGCGCGCGCGGTGTTTTTGTCGCCCATCGCCCGGATGGAGTCGGGGTGCGGCCCGATGAACTTGATGTGGCAGCTCGCGCACACGTCGGCGAAGTGCGCATTCTCCGCGAGGAAGCCGTAGCCCGGATGGATCGCGTCCACATTTCCCACCTCGGCGGCGGCGATGATGCGGTCGATCTTGAGATACGAATCCTTCGACGCTGCCGGCCCGATGCAGATCGCTTCGTCGGCGAGCTGGACGTGGAGGCTGTCCACGTCGGCCTCGGAATAGACGGCCAGCGTCTTGATCCCGAGTTCCTTGCACGCGCGGATGACGCGCAGGGCGATTTCGCCGCGATTCGCGATGAGGACTTTGTTCAGCACGGGCGGTTACTTCACCCGGAACATCGCCTGTCCGAACTGCACCGGCTTGCCGGTCTCGGCGCAGATTTCGACGATGGTGCCGGAGATCTCGGCCTTGATCTCGTTCATCACTTTCATCGCCTCGATGATGCAGATGACGGTGCCTTCGCTGATCGTGTCGCCGACCTTCACGTAGTTCGGCGCCTCGGGCGAGGGGGCGGCGTAGAAGGTCCCGACCATCGGGCTGGTGATCTCCTTGTAGTTCGACTCGCTGGCCGCCGGAGCCGCGGGGGCGGCTTCGGTGAGGGCAGGGTTCGCCGGCGTCGCCACGGACATCCCGGCTGGCAGAGCCACCGGGGTCGACGTGGTGATGATGGGCTGAAAATCGCTCCCACGCTTGAGAGTGATCTTGAAGCCGTCCTTCTCCATCTTGAAGACGGAGAGGTCGTTCTTCCTCATCAGGGCGATGAGGTCTTTGATGTCTTTGAGTTCCAAGTGTTTGGCTTCGGTTTTTGCTCTTCCTAGGAAAAGCGGGGCGGAGAGTAGGTGGCGGTTGTGTGACGGGTCAAGGCGGAGGTTTCGATTCAACGCAGAGGCGCAAAGAGCGCAGAGGGCCGCGGAGGATGAAACAAAAATCTCCCTCTGCGGCTCTCGGCGTCCTTTGCGCCTTTGCGTTTAAGCTGCCCCCCTCGCGCTCGGCATCGGCGCGACGGGATCGGCTTCGGCGGCGTAATCCACGCCGGCCATCCCGAAACCGAACAGTCGCAGGAACTCCGCGCGGTAGCCGGCGATGTCGCTCAGCTCGGCGAGGTTCTCGGTCGTGACCTGCGGCCACAAGTCCGCCACCTCGCGCTGGATCTCCGCGCGCATTTCCCAATCGTCGATGCGCACGCGGCCCTTGTCGTCGGGCTGCGGGCTGGCGCCGTTGGCCAGGCGTTCGGCGAAGAGCCGCTGGATCTGCTCAATGCAGCCCTCGTGCGTGCCGGCGGCTTTCATCGCCTTGTAGAGCAGCGAAATGTAGAGCGGCACGATCGGGATCGCACTACTGGCCTGGGTCACGAGCGCTTTGTTCACCGAGACGAGCGCGCGACCGCCGGTGGCGGCAAGGCGGACGTTCATCCGCTGGGCGGTCGCTTCGAGGTGATCCTTGGCCGCGCCGATGGTGCCCGCGCGGTAGATCGCCCAAGTGAGGTCCGGCCCGATGTAGCTGTAGGCCACCGTCGTCGCCCCCGGCGCGAGCACGCCGGCCTGGTCGAGCGCATCGATCCACATCTCCCAATCCTCCCCGCCCATCACCGTCACCGTGTCGGCGATCTCCTGCGCGCTGGCGGGCTCGATGGTGATCTCGCTCACGATGCCCTTGTCCACGTTCACGGTCTTGGCGGTGAAGGTCGGGCCGACCGGCTTGAGCACCGAGCCATGCACCACGCCGGTCCGCGGGTGCGTGCGCCGCGGCGAGGCGAGGCTGTAAATGATGCAATCGACCTGCCCGAGGTCGGCCTTGATCGTTGCGATGGCCTGCTCCTTGATCGCCTCGGAGAAAGCGTCGCCGTTGATCGACTTCGCGTAGAGCCCCGCGGCGTGCGCGGCCTTCTCGAAGGCGACCGAGTTATACCACCCCGCGCTCCCCGTGCGCCCCTCCTCGCCCGGCTTCTCGTAGAAGACCCCGAGCGTGGCCGCGCCGCCGGCAAAGGCCGGCACGATCCGCGACGCCAGCCCGTAGCCGGTCGAAGCGCCGATCACGAGCACCTTCCTAGGCATCCCGGTGAGGGGGCGGCGGCTGCAAACGAGGTCGATCTGTTGCTGGACGTGGGCGGCGCAGCCGGCGGGATGCGCCGTGGTGCAGATGAAGCCGCGAATCTTGGGCTGGATGATCATGCGCGGAAGTTGCGGCGACGCGCGGCGGTGCGTCGAGGACTTTTGTCAGGCGAGCGGCTGTGCGGCGGGGGAAAGCTACAGCCAGCGAAACCAGTCGAGGACCTTGCGCCAAAAATCGTCGCCGTAGCGCACGGCAAGTAAACCTGTGATGACAGCGACGCCGAGAACCGCTGCCCAAAAGGTGCCAGTGTAGGGAGCCAACCCCTCAAGAGCCGAAATGAAGGAGACAACGGCACCGAAGGTGAAACCGCAGCCGAAGCGGAGGCGCTTTTCGCAAGAATCTGGTTCAGGGCTGTTGTCCATTGGAAAGGTGTATACCCAGATTCGGCGAACCGGCGGAGGGTCGAGGAATTCGCAAAAAGTGGCTCGGGCGGCGGCGGACAGGAGGGCTTCTTTGGCAAATCCGAGGCCGGGCCAAGGGGAAAGTCTTTGGGAGGGGGCTCAGATTCTGTGAGTCGGCTTCCAAGGCTTTGGGAGCGGGCTCAGGTTTTGTGAGTGGGCTTTCAAGGCTTTGACGGTTGACAGGCACCCCGGCAGCCGGCGGCGGAGGATGAGCCGCCCGCACCGCCGCCAGCGTGGGCGGTCTTTTCCCTTGCGGCGAAATCCTCGACCCCGTTAAGGTCCGCGCCTTCCAACCAATGAGAATCTTCCTCGTCTGCGCAGCGCTCCTTCTTGCCGGCATGGCCGGGGCGCGCGCGCAGTTTAGCAGCTTTGCGGATGTCCCGATCGAGATCAATGCGGACGAGACCCGGATCGAGGGCGGGGTGGCCATCGCCGAGCGCGATGTGGTGATCCGCTACGGGACCGTGCTCATCTACGCCGACTACGCGCAATACAACCCGGACACCCGCGACGTGCTGGTGAACGGGAACGTGCGCATCTATCGCGATGGGCAGCTTTTCACGGGCGACCGGGCGCTTTACAACCTCGAGACCAAGCGGCTCGATGCGTCGGATTTCCGAGGCGAGTTCACGCCGTTCCGGTTCGCGGGGGATTCGCTCAGCACGCTGGGAAACAACGCCTACCTGATCAAGGACGGCATCTTCTCGACCTCGGATAACTCGAAGATGGACTACTTCGTGAAGGCGAAAACCATCCGGGTGTATCCGAACGATCGCGTGGTCTTCTCGGATGTGACGCTCTACGTGGGGCGGACGCCGATCTTCTGGTTCCCGTATGTGTATCAGAGCTTGAACAAGGAGCAGGGCTTTGCGCTCACGCCGGGTTACACATCGAAGTGGGGCGCCTTCCTGCTGACCACTTACACCTTCCCGCTCGGCGAAGGCTGGTCGGCCCGGCTGCGGCTCGACTTGATGAGCGAGCGCGGGGTCGGCGGCGGCCTCGAGAGTGATTGGGCGAATGGCAAGAGCGCGCGCGATTGGGGCCGGTTCCGGTTTTATGCGGTCAACGATCAGAGCCCCGCGAACAACGACACGCAGCTCAACCGCGAAGAAATCGATCGCGGGCGCTACCGGCTCTCGCTCCAGGCGCGGCAATACCTCACCGAGGACATCTACGCGTCGGTGGACATCAACAAGCTCTCCGATGCGCGCTTCCTGGAGGACTTCGATGAGGGGGCGTTCCGCAAGAACCCGAACCCGGACAACTCGATCGCGCTGACCTACTGGAACGAGGACTACACGGTGACGCTGCTCGGGCGGCAGAACCTCAACGACGACAACTTCGACGGCACCGAGCGGCTGCCGGAGGCCAGCCTCGATACCAAGCGCCAGTCGTTCTTCAAGCTGCCGGTCTTTTACGAGGGTTCGACGAGTGCGGGCTACCTGCGGCGCAACTACGCCGACGGGTCGGTCTTCGAGGATTACGAGTCGGCGCGCGTGGACTCCTTCCACCAGTGGACGCTGCCGCTTTCGATCAAGGACAAGGTGACGATCATCCCGCGCGTGGGCATCCGCGGCACCTACTACAGCGACTCGGGCCGATACGAAGACCTCACGATCACCGAGACGATCGAGAAGGAGCTGCGCGACGAAGACACCGGGCTGACCGACGACGCGCGCGACGAGATCACCCGCACCGAACGGGAGCTGCAAGGCGGCGGGTCGATCTTCCGGCCGGTCTTCAATGCGGGCTTCGAGATGAGCTTCAAGATGTCCAAGGCCTACGAGCAGGTGCAGTCGCGCGCGCTGGGCCTCGATGGGCTGCGGCACGTGGTGCAGCCCTACCTGAACTTCGCCTACACTTACTCCGGCGAAGATCCGACCGAGATCCTGCAGTTCGACCGGCTGAACCCCTCGACGCAGCTCCCGTCGCTCGATTACCCGCAGTTCAACAGCATCGACTCGATCGATACCGGCACCATCCTGCGCCTCGGCACCCGCCAGCGCTGGCAGACCCGCCGCGACAACCAGACGGTCAACTGGCTGGAGTGGAATACGTTCTTCGACACCCGCTTCGACCAGCCCGGCTATGGCCTGACGCTGGTCGCCGACGACGGCACCTTCTCGAACATCTTCAACCGCATCCGCTGGACGCCGATCTCGTGGATGGCCTTCGACATGCAAGCGCAGCTCCCCGTGCTCGACTCCGGCTTCACCGAGGTGAACACCCGCGTGAGCTTCATGCCGTATCAAGACCTGCGCCTCTCGGTCGGCGACCGCTATCTCGAAGGCCACCCCACCTTCCCCGACTCGAACCTGCTCGACTTCGGCGCCTACTGGCGGGTCAACGACCACTGGGGCTTCGGGCTGCGCGAGAGCTATGAATTCGACAGCGGCACCCTCGAGACCCAGCGCTACGAACTGCACCGCGACCTCTCGAGCTGGATCGCCACCCTCGGCATCAGCATCCGCGACAACGGCGGCGGCCAGGAAGACTACGGCGTGCTGCTGACCTTCACGCTCAAGGATCTCCCCGGCGTGCGCCTGCCGCTCAGCCTCGATCCCGAAGGGCTCGCCGGCGGGAGCTCGGGGAAGAGCAAGTAGTCCGATGGAGCGCCGGCGTCCTCGCCGGCCACCTCCCTTCGAGACGCCCCGCTGCGCGGAAAGTATGGCCGTGGCCGCCGGGACGGCGGCGCTCCATGTGCGAAATCCCCCTTGCCCAGCCCGACGGTCTGGCGTTTCATCGCCGCCCTTTTCCTCAAAGCCTAACCACCTCTCTCATGGATCTCTGCATCATCGGTTCTGGATACGTCGGCCTCGTCTCGGGCGCCTGCTTCGCTGAAGTCGGCCATCACGTCATCTGCGTCGATAACGACCAGCGCAAAGTCGATATGCTCCAGCGCGGCGAGATCCCGATCTACGAGCCGGGGCTCGAGGAACTCGTCCACAAGAACGTCGCCGCCAAGCGCCTTCGCTTCACCAACTCGATTGAGGACGGCGTCGATCACTCGCAGATCATCTTCATCGCCGTGCCCACGCCGCCGCAGACGGATGGCTCAGTCGATCTCACCTTCATCGAGCGTGTCGCCCGCGAGATTTCCGGCGTGCTCAAGCCCGGGCAATATCGCGTCGTCGTGGATAAATCGACCGTGCCCGTGAAGACCGGTGAGAAGGTCGAGGCGACCATCAAGCGCTACAACAAGGACGCCGAGTTCGACGTCGTCTCGAATCCCGAATTCCTTCGCGAAGGCTGCGCCGTGCCGGACCTGATGAACCCGGACCGCGTGGTCATCGGCTCCGCTTCGCAAAAGGCGACCGACCTGATGAAGCGTGTCTATGAGCCCTTCCAGGCGCCCATCCTCGTCACCGATGTGAACAGCGCCGAGCTGATCAAGCACGCCGCGAACAGCTTCCTCTCGCTCAAGATCAGCTACATCAACGCCGTCAGCGCCATCTGCGAAGCGAGCGGTGCCGACGTGGAAATGGTCGCCGACGGCATCGGCACCGACAAGCGCATCGGCCGCAACTTCCTCAACGCCGGCCTCGGCTACGGCGGCTCGTGCTTCCCGAAGGACGTGAAGGCTTTCATCGCCATCAGTCGCCAGCTCGGCACGCCGTTCACGCTGCTGGAGGAAGTCGAGCGGATCAATGCGACGATGCTCACCCGCTTCATCGACAAAGTCCGCAGCGCGCTCTGGGTGCTGAAGGACAAGAAAATCGCCGTCTGGGGCATGACCTTCAAACCCGACACCGACGACGTGCGCAACTCAGTCGCCATCGAGCTCATCAACCAGCTCGTCGCCGAGGGCGCGCACGTGACCGCCTACGACCCGAAGGGCGCGGAAAAGGCCGTCGAGTGGGGGCTCGTCGATCCCACGAAAGTGAAGCTCGCGAAGACCCCGATCGAAGCCGTGGCGGACGCGGAAGCGCTGCTGCTCGCCACCGAGTGGAAGGAGTTCGCCAACGTCGATTTCGCCGCCGTGAAAGCGAAGATGCACACGCCGCTCGTGTTCGACGGGCGCAACCTCTTCGACCCGCAGACCATGGCCGACCTCGGCTTCACCTACCACGCCGTCGGTCGTCCGGGGCCGAAGGCGGGAGCGTAATTCTCGCGAACGCGGCGCGCCGGGACAGCGCGTCCTACCTCGTGAAATCTGGTAGGGATGGCTCGCCGAGCCGCCCACGCGTCATCGTCCGCTAAAACAGCGTGTAGATAAACGGTGCCGCACCCGTCGAGCCGAGGATCAGCAGCAGACCGAAGAGCGCGAGCACGAGGATGATCGGGATGAGCCACCACTTCTTGTTGTGGCGGAGCATCTCCACGATCTCCTGGCCGAGGCTGAGTTGCTTGTCGCCGGAGCTTTCTTCGAAGGACTTTTTCGGTTCGTCTGCCATGTGGGCGTGACTGGGATGTGATGCCCGAAGCACGCCCGAGCAATCATTTTCTCCGCGGCTCGCGGCTCACGCGTCTTTCCACTCGTCACTCGCCGAGCCGCGCGCGAAACTCGCGACGATGAAGCAATTCAATGCTACCCACTTCCTGAGCCGCGAGCTCTCGTGGCTGGAGTTCAACCAGCGCGTGCTCAACGAGGCGCTCGACCCGCGCAACCCGCTGCTCGAGCGGGTGAAGTTCTTCTGCATCACCAGCTCGAACCTCGACGAGTTCTTCGAGGTGCGCGTCGCGGGCTTGAAGCAGCAGATCGAGTCGAACGTCGTCGAACGCAGCAACGATGGGCGCACGGCCAGCGAGACCTTCCGCGCCGTGCGGCGGCGCGTGCGCACGATGATCGATCAGCAATACAAACTCTGGCGCGACGAGATGGTGCCCGCGCTGGCGAAGGAAGGCATCGTCTTCCACGACCCGCGCCAGCTCAGCCCGCGCGACAACGCCTTCATCGAAGACTACTACCAGATGCAAGTGCGCCCGGTGCTCACGCCGCTCGGCATCGACCCGGCGCACCCCTTCCCGCAGCTCCTGAACAAGTCGCTCAACATCGTCGTGTCGCTCGAGTTCGAGCGGAATGGCGAAGTCGAGCGCCGGCTCGGTGTCGTGCAGGTGCCGCGCGTGTTGCCGCGGCTCGTGTGGCTGCCGCGTGAAGACGAGAGCCACGAGTATGTCTTCCTCGGCTCGCTCATCGGCACGCATCTCGCCGATCTCTTCCCCGGCACGCGCATCCTCGGCTGGTGGCACTTCCGCGTCACCCGCAACAGCGAGCTCTACATCGACGAAGAGGATTCCGGCAACTTGCTCAAGGCCGTCGAGCAGGAGCTGCACAACCGTCGGCGCGGCGGCGCGGTGCGGCTGGAAGTCGATCACGATTGCCCGGCGGAGATCACCAACAACCTGCTCGAGACGCTCGAGCTCACGCCCGACGACCTCTACAAAATCGACGGCCCGCTCAACCCCACGCGGCTCATGGCGATCTACGAGGGCGACCACTCGCCGGAGCTGCGCGACCGCCCCTTCGTCGCGCCGCCCGCTGCGGTGTTCCGCGGTGGCAGCGACCTTTTCTCCACCATCCGCCAGCGCGACGTGCTGCTGCACCATCCCTACGACAGCTACGCGAGCGTCGTCGATTTCCTGGAGCAAGCCGCCGCCGACCCGCACGTGCTCGCCATCAAGCAGACGCTCTACCGCACCGGCGGCGACGCCCGCATCGTCGGCGCGCTGATGAACGCCGTGAAGAACGGCAAGCAAGTCACCGCCGTGACCGAGTTGAAGGCGCGCTTCGACGAAGCCAACAACATCCTCTGGGCGCGCAGGCTGGAGGAAGCCGGCGTCCATGTCATCTACGGCATCGTGAACTACAAGGTCCACGCGAAGATCGCGCTCGTCGTGCGGCGCGACGACGACGGCCTGCGCCGCTACGTCCACCTCGCGACAGGCAACTACAACCCCAGCACCGCGCGCCTTTACACCGACCTCTCGCTCTTCACCGCCAACGCCGACTTCGGCGAAGATGCGACGAACCTCTTCAACCTGCTCACCGGCCTCGGCCAGTTTCAGGGCACGCGAAAGTTCCTCATCGCGCCGTTCACCGCGCACGAAGCGATGCTCAAGTGCATCGACCGCGAAGCCGCCAACGCGCGCGCCGGCAAGCCCGCCCGCATCATCGCCAAGATGAACGCGCTCGTGGATCGCGAGATGATCGAGGCGCTCTACCGCGCCAGCCACTCCGGGGTGAAGATTGACCTCATCATCCGCGGCATCTGCTGCCTGCGGCCCGGCGTCGAAGGCGTGAGCGAGAACATCACCGTGCGCTCCATCGTCGGTCGCTTCCTCGAGCACTCGCGCATCTTCTGGTTTCAAAATGACGCCAGCCCGCAGGTCTTCCTCGGCAGCGCCGACTGGATGCCGCGCAACTTCTTCCGCCGCATCGAGACCGTCTTCCCCATCGAAGACCCCGCGCTGCAGCGGCGCCTCCTCGATCAAATCCTCGGCACATATCTCGCCGACAACACCAAGGCGAGCGTGCTGAATCCCGACGGCGCCTACACTCGCACCTTGCGCGCGAAGGGCGCCAGCCCGCGCGACAGTCAGGATGAATTCATGAGCCTCGCCGCCGGCGAAGCCCGCCAGCGCCGCAAGCAACGCGCCGGACGTCCGGAGCAACCGCTCCACTTTGAAGTCGTGAAGGCCCCGGTGGCGTAAGCTGGCATCGTCCCTTGCCGCGACGCCCTCGCGCCATACACTGCGCGCTCGTTTTTCCGACCATGCGTTATCTCGCCCTGCTCACCTGCATCCTCTTCTGCCCAGCGGCTGCCATTTCCGCCGACACCGCCGCGTGGGTCGTGGCCGACAGCACCACCGGCACCATCCTCCAGAGCGGCTCGCCGGGAAAAAAACTCCAGATCGGCTCGCTCACCAAGATCGCCACCGCGATGGTCGCGATCGACTGGGCCGAGGCGACGAAGGCCGACCTCGGCCAGTTCGCGACCGTGCCGCAGAGTGCGATGAACCTCGGCGCGCAAGCCGGCGTCGGCTTCACCACGGGCGACCGCGCCACACTGCGCGACCTGCTCTACGCCGCGCTGCTCCAGAGCGACAACGCCGCCTCCGAGACCATCGCCGACCACGTGGGCCGCGCGCTCGACGGCAGCGGCGTCGCCGGCTTCGTGAAGCAGATGAACGCCCTCGCCCACGAGGCCGGGATGAAGTCCACGCGCTTCACGAACCCGCACGGCCTCGACGACACCAAGCCCTACCCCTACTCGACCGCCGAAGACCTCGCGAAGCTCACCGGCTACGCGATGAAGCATCCGGGTTTCCGCTTCTTCGTCTCGCAAAAGGAACGCCGCATCAACTACCAGACCGCCAGCGGTGAAGAGTCGCAGTATCTCCTGCGCAACACCAACGAACTGCTCGGCGTCGGCGGCATCGACGGCGTCAAGACCGGCCAGACCAACAAAGCCGGTGGCTGCCTCATCATCTCCAGCGCCAAGACCCCCATCAGCGAGCAGAAAGGCGAGCAAGTGCTGATCACCCCGCGCCGACTCACCGTCGTCGTCCTCGGCAGCAGCGATCGCTTCGGCGTCGCCAATGGGCTCATGCAGAAGGGCTGGCAACTCTACGACCAATGGGCCGCCGCCGGCCGGCCCGCCAAATGGAAGGCCCCGAAATAATGCAACGCATCGGAGTCCTCACCAGCGGCGGCGATTGCCCCGGGCTGAATGCCGTCATCCGCGGCGTCGTCCGCGCCGCCACCAATCGGCATTGGGAAGTGCTCGGCTTTCACGACGGTTTCGAGGGCCTGCTCCCGCCGGCCAATTACGAAGTGCTCGATGTGAAACGCTGCGCCGGCATCATGCAACTCGGCGGCACCATCCTCGGCACGACCAACCGCGGCCACTTCGTCGCCAAGGTCGGCGAAGGATCCGTCGCGCGCATTCCCGACGAGATCATCGACCGCGCCAAGGTCACCGTGCAGCAACTCGGCATCGGCGCCCTCATCGCCATCGGCGGCGACGGCTCGCTCAGCACCGCGCTGCAAATGCAGGAAGCCGGCATCCCCATGATCGGCGTGCCGAAGACCATCGATAACGACCTCGAGGCCACCGCCACCAGCTTCGGTTTCGACAGCGCCGTCGCCTTCGTCTCCGAGGCGCTCGACCGCCTGCACACCACCGCGTCGAGCCACAAGCGCGTTATGGTCATCGAAGTCATGGGCCGCCACGCCGGCTGGATCGCGCTCTACGGCGGGCTCGCCGGCGGCGCCGATGTCATCCTCATCCCCGAGATTCCCTTCGACTACGAGAAGATCGCCGAAGCCGTCCGGAAGCGCGAAGCCGACGGCGTGCTCAGCACCCTCGTCGTCGTGGCCGAAGGCGCGCACCCGCACGATCGCGGCGAGCTTTATCGCAAGGCCGGCTCGGGCGAATACAAGCTCGGCGGCATCGGCGAACAGGTCGCCGCCGAGATCGCCGCGCGCACCGGCAAGGAAACGCGCTGCTGCGTGCTCGGCCACCTCCAGCGCGGCGGCAATCCCACCACGCTCGACCGCATCCTCGGCACGCGCTTCGGCGTCCACGCCGTCGATCTCATCGCGGAAGGCCGCTTCGGCGAGATGGTGAGCTACCAAAACTACCAGGTGCTCGGCGTGCCGATCAGCCACGCCGTCCACAAGCTCAAGCGCGTCCCCTCCGACGGCCAGATGGTCGCCACCGCCCGCGCGATGGCCGTGTCCTTCGGGGACTAAATCGGTCTTCCAAGGGTAGAAACCGGCGTGAGGGCACGGAGCGCTCCGCCCGCAGGAAAAAACCGGAGCGACCACGCCTTCCAGACGGTCCCAAGACCACTATGATGGTCTGCCCGTGGCACGGAATTCGCCGCACCTCCGCTCCGCTTCCACGAGCGCCGGACCGAGCCGCACCTGGAACGCGCGGCAGAGCAGCTTGGCCACCTCGAGCGTGGGCACGCTCAGCATCAGTTCCACCTTGCGGATCATCTCCTCCGCCACGCGGGCCCGCTCGGCGAGATCGCCCCGCGACCAGTGCTCCGCCACGCGCATTTCCGTCAGGAGTTCCGCAAACGCCGCGCAGACCGGTTCATGTTCCTTCACCGCACGATCCGTGGCGCGTCTGCGCCGATATGTGATGATTTGTTCATGCCGGACGAATACGGAGCGCTTCGGCGAATCTTTCAGCAAAGTGAGGGGAAACGCCGCTCTTCCTCTCTCAGTCTCCAACTCATCAGGTTGTTCCGCTCTTCCCCTCCATGTCCACCGAATCGGGGCAGGCTCAGGCAGTTTAGGAACGAGGAAGGAAGGGTCAGGGCCGACTCCATCCTGCCCGCAGGGCGCACTGGAAGGCTACCTCGTGCTCGCGTTGGAAGCGGGCTTCCACCGTCATCTGGCAAAAGGGACAGGTCCACATGGGGTGCTGTCTGAGAACGTGTTCAGCCAGTTCCCAAAGAGTGAACCAATGTTGGTAGACCTTGCACGGCTGGCAAGGGCCGCTCAGTGCGAATTTCCCTTGGTCACCCACCATCGTTTTAGCGTCCTCATCGAGGAAGATTAAGCTCTCGACCCGGGGTTCGCAGGGGCGGTCCTTCGTTTTCCACACGCTCAGTTCTCCGTCGAGGTGATCGAGAGCGATCCCCGTTTCACGAGTCGCTGGCTGGTCCCAAAACAACCGCACCCGGCAGAGACATTCCTTTCTCGCGCGTCGGTGCTTTCGGAGGAGGCGGGTGAACTCCTTGGCGTCAGCCTCTTTGTCGAAACATCCGTGGATCGGCCAAGGCGAGCCGAGAGGAGGGTCGAACCAGACCGAGCCTCCATTGTGGCGAACGAAGAACACCGATGCTTGGCAGTTTGGACACGCGGCCGGTTTGCAAAAGCTCTCCGCTTCCTGCGAGGTCTGTCGCGGCTCGGATTCGCAGACGCAACCTAATGGCCTCACCAGTCCGTCGATCCTTCGGAATTCGATCTTTCGACCGCAGCGAGGGCAAGTGCTCACGCTTCAAGTTTTTTGATGATTCCCGTCGTAGTGGCCGCGTAGTGCGCATCGAGTTGCGGGTGGAGAGCGAGGATGGGTTTTCAGTGCTCCTGCACTTTCAGCCGGATGAAGCGCCTGGCTGTGTCCGTCGTGGGAGTGGCGTCGCGGGCGATGAGCAGCGCTCCGCTCGGCTGCGCGCGCTTGCTGAGAGCCTGCACTTCGCCGGAGGCGAACTCGCTTCACGAAGCATGGCGGGCTGCGGCCGCGAGGGTGCTTTCAAAAACGCGCTCAGCCGAGCGGAGCGAGACAGCCTGCCGAAGGCAGCCCGAAGGGCCGGAGTGGCGACGCCGGGCAAAGCGCGCGTGCTACCGTCAGGCCGCGGACAGTTCGCGGACGTGCGACACATCGCGCTGGCTCACGGGCCGGAGTTGCGCGGGCAGGACGGTGGCGACGGCGACCGTCTGGCCGGTGAGCGTCATGAATTCGACCTCGTAGCCCGCGCCTTCGCCGTGGATGTGGACGACCGTGCCGACATCGCCCGCCTGCAACTTCTCGCCGGGAAGGTCTGCGGTGAGCACTACGCAGTCGTGTTCGCGAATCTTCATGCGTCGAGAGGGTAGGCGGTAATCAAACGCGGCGCAATCTCGCCGGCATCCACTTGCCAGACCGTCCGGACGCGTGGCGCGCGGCCATCGGGCGCGGGCAGTTCGCCTTCGACTTCGTAGCGTGGACCGAACGGCGTCTGCCTCACGTTGGCGACTTCGTGCCGCCGCCCGTGCTCGAGCAACGCCTGCGCGAGAGTCGCGGCGTCGAAACCGAAGCCAGCGAAAAAGCGCGCCTTGCTCGCGCCGTAGCGGTGCGCGTGGTTGAGCAAGTAGTCGGTGATCTTCTCCGGCTCGACGAAAGCGAGATGCGCGTTGGGAAGGTTCATCGGTGGGGCACGAAGATGGATGGTCTGACCCGTCGGGCCGAGCACAACCTTCCGGTGTGCAAAGCCCAGTCCGAACCCGACGAAGCCGCGAAGCGGCAGCAAAAGCTCGACGCCTACGAACAAGCCGCCGCGGCGCGCAAGAGCGCCCCGTCAGCGGGCGCCGCGCTAGCAGCCTGTCGGACTTTCCGTCCACGACTGCGCGACGTTGCGGGTTGAAAGGGGATGCCCGCCCGCTTCGTCAACATTGACCACGACACGCCGCTGTTGCTG
>VFJQ01000030.1 GCA_009885995.1 Verrucomicrobiota bacterium | reverse complement strand
TGGACAGCCAAAGCCAACGACATCCTCGCCAAAGTGGCCCGCGCCCGGAAAAAGCTCCCACGCAAACAAACGTCACGCTAATTGCGAAGCACTACACTAGACGGACTACCGGTCGCACTCGCCCATCACGAAATCGAGCGAGCCGAGGACGGCGACGACGTCGCTCATCATGCAGCCGGGCAGGATTTTCGGGAGGATGGAGAGATTGCAGAAGCTGGGGGCGCGGATCTTCAGCCGGTGCGGGGTGCCGCCGCCTTTGCTGTTGATGTAGAAGCCGAGTTCGCCCTTCGGGTTTTCGTGGCCGAAATAAACTTCGCCCGCGGGGGCGTCGATGCCTTCGGTGTGCAGGATAAAGTGGTGGATGAGTTCCTCCATCTTGGTGAGGACCTGCGTCTTCGGCGGGGCGACGTTCTTCGGATCGTGCACAGCGATGGGGCCGGACGGCAGGGTGGCGAGCACCTGACGGATGATCTTCACGCTCTGCCGGATCTCTTCCATGCGGACGAAGTAGCGATCGTAGCAATCGCCCACGCTGCCGATGGGCACGTCGAAGTCGTATTGCTCGTAGCCGAGGTAGGGCTGGCGTTTGCGCAGGTCGTGATCGATGCCGGAGGCGCGCAGGTTCGGGCCGCTGAGGCCGAAGCTGAGGGCGTCTTCCTTGCTGATGACGCCGAGGTCTTTGGTGCGATCGACGAAAATGCGGTTCCGGCTGAGCAGGCCGTCGGTTTCATCGACGACGGGGATGACTTCGTCGCAGAATTTCGCGACGCCTTCCACGAAGCCGGGCGGCAGGTCGCGGATCATTCCACCGACGCGAGTGTAGCTGGTGGTGAAGCGCGCGCCGGTGAGCAGCTCGACGAGGTTATAGACCTTTTCGCGTTCGCTGAAGGTGTAGAGGAAGACGGTCATCGCGCCGCAATCCATGGCGAAGCAGCCGACGCCGAGCAGGTGCGAGGAGATGCGCGCGAGTTCGCAGCAGATCACGCGGATGGCCTGGCCGCGGGGCGGGAGCGTCCAGCCCATGAGCTTCTCGACGGCGAGCGCGTAGGCGACGTTGTTGGCGATGGGCGCGAGGTAATCCAGCCGATCCGTGTAAGGGATGAACTGGTTGTAGTGCATGTTCTCCGCGATCTTTTCGTCGCCGCGGTGCAGGTAGCCCACGTCGGGCGTGGCCTTGGTGATGACTTCGCCATCCAGCTCCAGCACGAGCCGGAGCACGCCGTGCGTGGCGGGGTGCGACGGGCCCATGTTGATGATGAGCTTTTCACCGAGGACGTCTTCGAGCGGCTCCGCGGAGCCGGCGGCCTGATGGGCTTTGGCGAGGGCGTCGGGGATTTCGAGTTCGACGGTAGGTGCGGGCATGATCGTGCGGAGTGAGTTGACGTTTGGCGCGGAGGCAATGGCGCCGCAAGGTGGATTTGTGAAACTTGTCGCGGCTACAGCGAGTTCACACGAAGCGCTGGGTTTTCTTCAGCGCTGCGGCTTGGGTCGGCTGGGGTCGCCTGCGTTTCCACACGACGAACGCTCCGAGACCGGCTCCGAGCACGGCGAGTGCGGTTAGCACGGCGAATTTTCCGCTGCGTTTCGCGGCGCGCGGCGTGTCGAAGCTGGTCTGGAATATCTGGGTCCGCTTGTCCGTCGAGACCGCGAGCACGCGGACGGTGTAGCGATGGCCGGGTGCGAGCTGCTCGAAGCTGCCGCGCACGCGCTGCCCGGTGCGTTCGGCTTTGAAGTCCGGCATGCTCAGCCAGCGGGCCGTCAGTTTCCCGGAGGGCATGCTCAGCTCCCGCCGCTCCGCGACAAACGTGTTCGCGGGGCTGAGCTCGGCGTGCCATTCGAGGACGCATCGCGTCGGTTCGCGGAGGACGGGCAGGACGACCTGCGTCGGGTCCGGCTTGTCGAAGTCGAAGTCGTGCACGTTCACGGGCAGCGGAGAGTCCGGGGCTGCGGAATCCGCCGCCGATGGGAGCGCTCCCGATGAGAGCCCGCTCCGCGGCGGCGCGGAACCGGGCGCGACTATGATCGCACGCGCTGGGAGCTGAAATGTGCCGGTGGCGGTGCGGACGTGCAGCGGTTGCTCGATGGTCCCGATCGCATTCGCCTCCACGGTGACGGGGACGATCGCAGCGCCACCGGGAGCCACGTCGATGCGTTGCGGTGCGACGTGAAATGGAGGTGTGGCCGACACGATCGCCCAACCGGCGACGCCGCCGACATTCCGCAACGAAAGCTGTCCGGCTCCGACGGTGCCGCCGGGGACGAGCCCGAGATCGACGGATCGCTCTCCCGCGCGGATGACCGCCGGCAATGGCGCGGCGCTCACCGCGGTCTTCCCGTGATAAGGGCCGGCGGTGAGGACGACCTCCGCTTCGACCGCGGCCGCGTCGTCCGCCATCGTGCGGACCATCACCGGCGAGGTCTGGCCAGGGGCGAGCGAGATTTCAGGTTCGCAGTGGAGCCGCGCGTCGGAGCTGATGCGCACGAGCTGCGGCGCCTCGGTGTGGTTGGTTACCTCGAAGACACCGGCGCGCACGAGGGTGGTGGGCTCCAGCACCAAGCGGAGCTTCGATGGCTTCACCGCGAGCGCTTCGCGCGCGATGCCGCGGAGCACGACGGAGCGGTCGGGTTGCGAACTCAGTTGCAGTTCGCCGAGGAAGTCGCCGCCTTCCTCCGGTGCGAATACGACTTTTGCGAAGAGTCGTCCGCCGGGTTCGACGCGGTAGGCTGTGGCACCTTCCAGCCGCCACGGCGGCCCGACACGGCACTCGCCTTCCGCCGTCATGCCGCCGCGATTGATGAGCTCGATCGTCTGCACCTCGGTCGCGCCGGTGAGCTGCGGCGGGAAGAGAACTTCAGCCGGACCCGCCAACTTGGGGGCCTGGTCGATGATCTCGATCCGCACCGGCACGGCGGCGGATACGCCCTCGATGCTTTTCACGGCGTATTCAAAGACGTCGCTGCGCACGTTGCGGTCACGGGACGAGCGGTAGTGGACGATCGCCGCGTTCGCGCTCGTGTTTTTCAATCCGCTCACGCTGCCCGTCCGCGGCGGCTTCCGAATGAGGAACGTGAGCGTCTGATTGCGCTGGCCGTAGATGCGCAGCGGGATTGCGATGTCCTGGCCGCGCTCGACCTTGATCTCCTGCGGCACGGGCTGCGGCGGCGGCACCGCCACGTCCTTGCGCTCGCGCCGGTCCTCGGCCCGCACGCTACTTCCCATCGCGCCGAGGCAGAGGAGCGCGGCGCAGAGGCATCGGTGGAAAGCGGCGAGCGGCGGTGACAAGGCATCGGCCATTACCCCACGCGCATCGCTTTGACAAACCTCCGTCGAAATCTCGGCGCTTGCCGCGGCGGCGCGCCGCCGCTACACACCGCGAGCTTTTCCGTCCCGCTGCATGATTATCGAACGAATCTCGAAAGTATTGAGCCTCGCTGCTCTCTTGCTCGCGCTCACCGCGCCGGGTGCCTCGGCTGAGTGGTTCAAGCCGAGGGCGGTGAAAAAGAGTCCCAAGACGCTGCTGAGCAAGCAGGCCCCCCCGAAGATCGACAAGCGGCTCGAAGGCCAGATCACGCCGGAGAACTCGACCGTGGTCATCTCGCTCACAGACCAGCGCGCGCGGCTGAAAGTCCAGGGCACGGATGACATCCATATCGATACGCCGATCTCCAGTGGCAGCGCGCGGCACCGGACGCCGACTGGAGAGTTCAAAATCCTGGAAAAGGATGCGGATCACCGCTCGAGCATCTACGGCGATTTTGTGGACAAGAGCGGTCGCGTCGTGCGAGGCGGAGTCAGCACGCGAGTGGACTCTGCCCCGGCGGGCACGCGATACGTGGGTGCGCCGATGAAATGGTTTTGCCGTCTCACGTATGGCGGAGTCGGGATGCACGTCGGGATCCTCCCGGGTTATCCCGCATCGCATGGCTGTATCCGCTTGCCGGCGGAAATCGCGCCGCTGATCTACCAAAAGGTGAAGACCGGCACGCCGGTGACGATCGTGCCGTAGCGCGGCGCGGGCTGGGTTGGCGCTTGCGAAGCGGGGGGGCGGCATCACATCTTCGCGCCCCTTTTTCCTCCACATGAAAACGCTCACGTCTCTCGGTCTCGCCTTCGTCTTCACTCTCCTCGCCGGCTGCGGCAAAGCGCCCTCCGGCGGTGATGCGCCCGCGGATGGGAAACTCACGATCGCGTTCCTGCCCAAGAGCAAGGGCAACCAATACTTCGTGACGTGTGAGAAAGGCGCGCGCGCGGCGGCGAATGAACTCGGGGTCGAGCTTCTCTTCGATGGCCCGACGAACACCGACCCCGCGAAGCAAAACGAGATCGTGGAGAACTGGATCACGCTCGGAGTCGATGCCATCGCGGCCGCTTGCGAGAACAAGGAAGGCATCTCGACCGCGCTCAAAAAGGCGCAGGCGAAAGGGATCAAAGTCATCACCTACGACTCCGACGCGAACGCGGATGCGCGCTCGTTCTTCGTGAACCAGGCGACTGCGCAGGGCATCGGCGAGACGCTCATGGACACCGCCGCGCAACTCTGCGGCGACGAGGGCGAGTTTGCGATCATCACCGCTACGCTCACCGCCGCGAACATGGGCGAATGGCGCAAGCACATCGAGGCGCGCCTTGCCGCGAAGCATCCGAAGATGAAACTCGTCGATACGAAGCCGTGCGACGACCAGAAGGACAAGGCGCAGCAGGAAGCGACGAACCTGCTCAGTGCGTATCCGAATTTGAAATGCATCATGGCCATCTGCTCGCCCGCCGTCCCCGGCGCGGCGGAAGCAGTGAAGCAAGCAGGCAAGGCCGGCGCGGTGAAAGTGCTCGGCCTCGGACTGCCGAGCGAGAACCGGCAATACGTGAAGGACGGCGTCACGCAGGCGGTGATCCTGTGGAAGGTCGAAGACCTCGGCTACCTCACGATCCAGGCCACGCACGCGCTCGCGAAGGGAACGCTCAAACCCGGCGATAAATCGCTCAAGGCCGGCCGCCTCGGCGACATGCCGATCGAGGGTGACGCGATCGTGCTCGGCAAGCCGTTCGTATTCACGAAGGACAACATCGACCAGTTCGAGTTCTGAGCGGCGGCTGCGTTTCGCGCTACGAGATGCGCGCCGCGCGGATTGTTGCGGGACCACGAATGCTGCCCAGCAGAAGAATCAATCATCGCATGAGAATCGCCACGCTCCTCACCGCCGCCCTGCTCGCCGCGCCGTTCGCGCACGCGCAGCAGGTCGCGATCACCATCAAGACCCTCCGTGCGCAGATGCGCTACGACTTGAGCGACATCACCGTGCCGCCGGGCGCGAAGGTGAAGCTCACGCTCGAGAACACCGACGATATGCCGCACAACATCGCCTTCTGCGATCCCAGCACCGATGTCGTCGCGCTGTGCGCGAAGATGATGGAGAAGCCCGAGGAGGCGCTCAAACGCAACTGGGCGCCGGACGACAAGCGCGTGTGGCTGCACTCGAAGACGCTCGATCCGAAGGCGACCGAGGTGCTCGAGTTCACCGCGCCGGCGAAGACGGGCGTGTATCCGTATGTCTGCACCTTCCCCGGCCACGCGATGCAGATGCAGGGGAAGATGCACGTCGCCGCCGAGGCACCGAAGCTCACGGCGCTGAAGTTTGCGGTTTATAACGGCGACTGGAAGGAACTGCCGGACTTCTCGAAGCTGACGCCGCACCGCGAAGGCGCGATCGACGACGGGGTGATCGACCTGAAATTTGACGACTACAAAAACGAATACGGCGTCGTCTTCACCGGCACGCTGCGCGCGCCGAAAGCGGCGACCTACACGTTCTATATCACGTCCGACGACGGCAGCCGGTTGCTCATCGACGGGAAGGAAATCGCGAAGTTCGACGGCATCCATCCCGCCGGAGACATCAAGGAAGGCAAGGCGAAGCTCGACGCGGGCGAGCACCAGTTCCGACTCGAATTTTTCCAGGCCGGGGGCGGGGCGGAAATTTTCGCCGCGTGGGAAGGCGGAGGCTTCACCAAGACCGTGCTCTCGAAGTGGCAGCCGAAGGGCTGGGAGAGCAGCACGAAGGGCAAAAAGGAGGACAAGAGCGTGGGTCTGCCGCTCGCCGTCGGCAACGAACCGGTGATCTACCGCAACTTCATCGCCGGCGCGGGCAATCGCGGCATTGGTGTCGGCTTCCCCGGCGATGTGAATATCGCATGGAGCGCCGAGTCGATGAACCTCGCGCTCGCGTGGCGTGGCGCGTTCATCGACGCCGCGCGGCACTGGCGCGATCGCGGAGGCGGCCCGCAGCCGCCGCTCGGCTACGATGTGATCCGCCCCGCGGAGTTGAGCCCGCCCTTCGCCATCGGCGCGCAGTGGCCGGCGCTCGCGGAGAGTGAACGCGCACCCGGCTACACGTGGCGTGGCTACCGGCTCGATGCGAAGCGCGTGCCGACCTTCGAGTATGAATGGCAGGGCGTGAAGGTGAGCGACCGCTTCGACGCGAGCGGTGGCAAGCTCACGCGCACGCTGAAGCTCGACGGCCGCATCCCGAACGGCGCGCTCTTCCGCCTCGCGAGCGCGGAAAAGATCACGCCGCACGACGCGACGTTCCTCGTCGAAGACGGACGCCTCGAGATCGCCGCCGACGGCGCAAAGCTCGACGGCAAGAACCTCGTCCTCCCCGCGCGCGCACAGATCGTCGTGACCTACTCGTGGCCCGGCGATCACGCGCATCACTCGCACACTCCCGCCAAATGAAACGCCTCGCACTTCTCCTCCTCGCCACCGCCGCGATCGCCGCGCCGCAGGAGTCCGACTACTACGCGATCACGACATTCGAGACGCCGAAGGAAACGGCGATGGAAGTCAGCTCGATCGAGTTGCTGCCCGGCGGCAAACTCGCGCTCGGCACGCGGCGCGGAGAAATCTGGATCGTCACCGGCGCGGACAGCGCGACGCCGCAGTATCAGCTCTTCGCGAGCGGCCAGCACGAGGTGATGGGCCTCGCGTGGAAAGACGGCTCGCTCTTCATCACCAACCGCTACGAAGTCGCGCGGCTGAAAGATGAGGACGGCGACGGCCGCGCGGACACCTTCGCGACCGTGAGCGACAAATGGGGCGTGAGCGGCGACTACCACGAATACGCGTTCAGCTCGCGCTTCGATAAGAACGGCGACCTCTGGGTCGTGCTCTGCCTCACCGGTTCGTTCAGCAGCAAGGTGCCGTTTCGCGGCTGGTGCGTGCGCGTGAATGCAGAGGGGAAGTTCACCCCGACGTGCAGCGGCATCCGCTCGCCCGGCGGCATCGGCTTCGACGCGGATGGCGAAGTCTATTACACCGACAACCAAGGCCCGTGGCACGGCTCGTCCACGCTGCAGCATCTCGTGCCCGGCTCGTTCCAAGGCCACCCCGGCGGCAATGAATGGTATGACAAAGCGCCGAACATGGGACCGCGCCCGATCGATCCGATCCCCGAGGCGTTCCAAGGCGATCGCAAGCGTGGCGACAAGACGCCGCACGTCGATCCCGACCGCATGGTGAAGGAACGAGAGCGCATCAAGCAACTCGTGCCGCCCGCCGCCTACATGGTCCATGGCAAGATTGGCAACTCGTCGTCGTTCATCGCGTGCGACACGAGCGGCGGAAAGTTCGGGCCATTTCAAAAGCAGCTCTTCGTCGCGGACCAGAGCTTCTCGAACATCTCTCGCGTCTTCCTCGAGACCGTGAACGGCGTGAAGCAGGGCGTCGTGATTCCCTTCCGCAGCGGCTTCCAGAGCGGCCTTATCGGCGGCCGCATGGACGACGAAGGCCGGCTCTACGCGGGCGGAAGCGACCGCGGCTGGGGCGCGCGCGGCGGGAAGCCGTATTGCTTCGAGCGTCTCGAGTGGACGGGCAAAGTGCCATTCGAGATCCACGAGATGCACGCGCGGCCCGATGGCTTCGAGCTAACCTTCACGCAGCCGCTCGACGCCGCGAGCGCGGGCAACATCGCGAGCTACTCGATGCGCCAGTTCACCTACGCCTACCGCGAGGAATACGGCGGCCCGGAAGTGGACGAGAAGTTTCCGGAGATCACCAAAGCGACCGTCGGCACCGACAAAAACTCCGTGCGGCTCGTCATCGACAAACTGACGAAAGGCGACATCCACGAACTGCATCTCGACGGTGTGAAGAACGCCGGCGGCGAACCTCTGCTTCACGCGATCGGTTACTACACGCTGAACGAAATCCCGGCGAAGTGAGCTGCCGGATGTGAGCCTGCACGACCACCAGCGAATGGCGGAAGCTCGATGGCGCTGGCTGTTGCCCGGCTGCCTGCTCGTCTCCGGCGCGAGCGGGCTGATGTATCAAGTGGTGTGGCTCCGCGCGCTCGAGCTTCTTTTCGGCACGACGACGTTCGCCACCGCGACGGTGCTATCGGCTTACATGGCCGGGCTCGGGCTCGGTGCGCTGTGGTTCGGGCGCCGGATCGATCGCAGCCCTCCGACCGATTCGGTGAAACTTTACGGCTGGATGGAAGGCGGCATCGCTCTCTACGCGCTGCTCACGCCGCTGCTCTGGTGGGCGATGGACATCGCGGACCTGCGCTTTCATCACGCCGCCGATCCTTCGTTTCTCGCAGCGAGCCTCTTCAAGTTCACGCTCGCCTTCCTCGCGCTGCTGCTGCCGACCTTCCTCATGGGCGGCACGCTGCCGGTGGTCTGCCAGGCATTCGCGCGCGGCCCCGCCGACGCCGGGCGCGCGGTCGGAATCCTGTATGGCGCGAATACGCTCGGTGCCGCGCTGGGCGTGTTCCTCAGCGGATTCATCGTGCTGCCGGCGGCCGGGATGCGCGCCGTGGTCTTCGCGGCTGCTGCGTGCGGAGCTTTCATCTGCCTCATCTGCGTGGCCGGTCGCCGGGCCGTCGCCACTGCCGGGGACGTGCGGGAAAAACCGGCGCCCGAGTCCGTCGGCGCGAGCGCTCCCGAGGCTCGCTCCCGGACGGCAACGCTGCTGTTTCTATTCAGCGTGTCCGGTGCCGTGGCGATGCTTTACGAAGTCGCGTGGACGCGCGTCCTCGCCGTCGTCCTCGGCAGCACGGTGTTCGCGTTCTCGGCGATGCTCGGCACGTTCCTTCTCGGCATCGCGCTCGGGAGTTGGGCGTTCGCGTTCGTCGCGACTCGACGGCGGCTCGGTCTCGGCACCTTCGCGTGGCTCCAGGTTGCGGCAGGGGTGCTGGCGCTCGCGGGGCTGAACCAATTCGACGATCTGCCGTTCCGCTTCGTCCGGTTCTTTGCGTGGAGCGAAGGCAATCCCGCGGCGATCGACTTCGGCCGCGTGCTGCTCTGCGCGCTCGTGATGCTGCCGCCGACGGCGGTGCTCGGCGCGCTCTTCGCCTGCTTCATCGACGTGTATCGCCGTTCCGCCGCAATCGGGTCCCGCGTCGGCGGCGCCTATCTCGCGAACACCGCCGGGAATATCGCCGGCGCGGTGCTGACCGGTTTCGTCATCATCCCGTGGGTCGGTGTGCAGACAGCGCTGGTGGCGGGATCTCTCATCAACGCGCTCATCGGCATCGTCGCGTGGTTTCTGCGCGGCGGACGTCCCACGCTTCGCACGATCGCAGCGGCGTTCGCGATGGCGGCGCTCGTGGGTGCGGCGGCGGTGAGGGTCAATCCGTGGGACAAAACGATGATCACGAGCGGGATGGCGGTCGATCCCGCCAGGGCGGTGGAACTGACGCGCGAACAATTCCGCGCGGGCGTTCACGAGAAGACGAATCTTTTCTACCGCGAAGGCACACAAGCCACGGTGAGCGTGGACCGCTGGCAGGACGACCTGTTCCTCTCGGTCAACGGCAAGGTGGACGCCTCGAGCGGCGATGCGTTCACGCAGCTTTTCATCGGCCACCTGCCGATGCTCCTGCACCCCGCGCCGGCACGCGTGCTCGTGATCGGCCTCGGCAGTGGCACATCGCTCGGCGCCGTGGCGTGCCATCCCGCGGAGCGGATCGACTGCGTGGAAATCGAGGACGCCACAGCGCCGGCTGCGCGCCTCTTTCAACGGCTCAATCGAGGCGCGCTCGACGATCCACGCGTGCGCATGCACACCGGCGACGGCCGGAATTTCCTCCGCCTCCGCCCGGAGCGCTACGACGTGATCATCTCCGAACCGTCGAACCCGTGGATGGCGGGCGTGGCGAATCTCTTCAGCCGTGAACACTACCGGACCGCCGCATCGCGGCTGCGACCCGGTGGCGTCTTCTGCCAATGGCTGCACGCCTACAGCATGTCGGAAGACGATCTGCGGATGATTGTGAACACGTTCTCCGGCGAATTCCGGCAGGCCAGCCTATGGACCTCCCTCTATCCCGATCTCGTGCTGATCGGTTCCGATGCGCCGGGGTCGTTCGATTTCACTTCGATCCGACGCGGGTTCGAGGACCGGCGCGTTCGCGAAGACATGGCGCGGCACGGCGGAATTCGCGCGCCGGAAGCACTCTTCGCGACGTTCCTGCTCGGCGATGCGGAACTGCGCCAGCTCGCCGCCGGGGCGCGCGTCCACACCGACGATCATCCGCACCTCGAGTTCTCCGCGCCGCGGAATCTCTATCGCGATACCGCCGCTGCAAATCTCGCCCTGCTGCGCCGCCACCGCGGCACGAGCGAGGCGCCGATCACCGGCATGGTTCCACCTCTCGCAAACAACGCCGTGGCATCTAGCGAAATGGCGCGGGCTTTCATCGCGCGGCAGATGGTGCCCGAGGCGATCGCAGCGCTCGCGCGCGCAGGTGCGATCGAGCCGGATCACCCTCGCTGGCTGGAAGTCTCCGGCATCCTGAACGCCGGCCTCGGAAAACTCGACGACGCGAGCCGGCAACTCACCGCTGCGCGCGCCACCGGCGCCGCCACACCCGAGGCGCACTATTACCTCGGCCTCATCCTGCGCGCTCGCGGCGACGCAGCGCAAGCCGAGCGCTGCTTCCGCGCCGCACTCGCCCAGGCGGACGGCGAGCCCGCTTACTTGCGCGCCCTCGCGGACTGTCTCTTCGATCAACTCAGGTTCAACGATGCGCGCGCGGTCTATGCGCGATTGATCGAAGTGAAGGAGCGGGACTTCCACGCCTCTGCCCGAATCGCCGAGATCGACGCACGGATCGGCGGCGAATCGCCGCGAGGCACCGGAACAACACGATGATGCCTGCTGGCGCGCACGAAAGGGGCCTGCTATTCGGAACCTCGCTTCGTCCCTGTGAATGACCCGCGCTTCCTCCGCCTCAATGCCGACGACAACGTGCTCACCGTCATCGTGACCACGCACACCGTCCCGCTCGGCCACAAGGTCGCCGCACGCGACATCGCAGCGGGCGAGAAGATCGTGAAATATGGCGCGCCGATCGGATCGGCCACTCGCGACATCGCGAGCGGCGAGCACGTTCACACGCACAACGTGAAGAGCGACTACCTCCCGACCTTCAAGCGCGGCGAAGGCCCGCGCCACGCCGCATGATGGGTTACCTGCGCTCCGATGGACGCAAAGGCATTCGCAACGTCGTGCTCGTCGCGTATCTCGTCGAGTGCGCACACCACGTCGCTCGCGAGATCGTTTATCCGATGCGCGAGCACGGCGTGCATCTGCTCGGCTTCCCCGGCTGCTACCCGAACGCCTACGCGCACCGGATGCTCAAGCAACTCGCCACGCACCCGAACGTCGGCGCCGTGCTGCTGCTCTCGCTCGGCTGCGAAGGCTTCAACCGCGGCGGCCTGCTCGAAGAAATCCGCGCGACGGGCCGGCCCGCCGACGTGCTCGTGATCCAGGAAAGCGGCGGCACGCGCAGCACGATCGAGAGCGGACGGGCGTGGGTCGGGAAGGCGCGTGCGCAGATCGACACGACACCGCGCGCGGAGTTGCGCGTGGATGAGTTGATCGTCGGCACCGTCTGCGGCGGCAGCGACGCGACCAGCGGCATCACCGCGAATCCCGCCGTCGGTCGCGCCTTCGATCGCCTCGTCGCCGCGGGCGCGCGCTGCATCTTCGAGGAGACCGGCGAACTCATCGGCTGCGAACACATCATGGCCGCGCGCGCGGCACGGCCCGAACTCGCGCCGACACTTCTCGCGTGCGTCGAGAAGGCCGCGAACTACTACGCCACGCTCGGCCACAGCAGCTTCGCGCCGGGCAACGCGGAAGGTGGTCTCACCACGCAGGAGGAAAAGTCGATGGGCGCGTATTGCAAGAGCGGCTCGTCGCCGATCGCCGGCATCCTCACACCGGGCGATGTGCCGCCGCGCAGCGGCCTCTACCTCCTCGACGTCGTGCCCGATGGCGAAGTGCGCTGGGGCTTCCCGAACATCAGCGACATCCAGGAGATCGGCGAACTCATCGCGTGCGGCGCGCACCTCACACTCTTCACCACCGGCCGCGGCAGCGTCGTCGGCTCCGCCATTTCGCCCGTCGTGAAAATCTGCGCGAACCCCGAGACGTATCGCCGACTGAGCGAAGACATGGACGTGAATGCCGGGCGCATCCTCGGAGGCGGCGCCACGCTCGACGACGTCGGCGGCGAGATCTTCGACTTCGTCCTGCGCGTCGCCGCGGGCGAGCAGACCGCGTCCGAGAGACTCGGCCACCAGGAATTCTCGCTCGTGTATAAAAGCTTCGAACCCCTCGGCCCATCCTGCCTTCCCACTTGATGTTCACACTCGAAAACAAAATCGCCCTCGTCACCGGCGCCGGCTCCGGCATCGGCGCATCCATTGCCGAACTCTTCGCGAAAGTCGGCGCGCGCGTCTTCGTCACCGACGTGAAGGAAGGCAGCGGTCGTGAGACCGTGCAGCGCATCACCGAGGCAGGTGGACGCGCGGAGTTTGCGCAGCTCGACATCGCCGAGCCCTCGCAATGCGCCGCCATCGCCGAACGCGTGCTCGCCGACGCAGGCCGCCTCGACATCCTCGTGAACAATGCCGGCATCGGGCACGTCGGCACGCTCGCGACGACGGACGTGTGCGATCTCGATCGTGTCCACGCCGTGAATGTGCGCGGCACTTTCCTCATCACGAAAGCATTCCTCCCGTCGATGCTCGCGCGACGCAGCGGCGTGATCGTGAACCTCGCGAGCATCTGCGCGCTCATCGGCGTGCGCGATCGACTCGCCTACACGATCACCAAGCACGCGATCGCCGGACTCACCCGCGCAATGGCTCTGGATCATGCGCGCGAGGGCATCCGTGTGAATGCGATTTGTCCCGGTCGCGTCGAGACACCGTGGGTGCAGGAACGCCTGCGCGAGTATCCCGATCCGAAAAAAGCCTACGAAGAAATGTGCGCGACACAGCCGATGGGACGCATGGGAAGGCCCGAGGAAATCGCCGCGGCTGCGCTCTACCTCGCGAGCGATGAAGCATCATTTCTCACCGGCGTGATGCTCACGCCCGATGGTGGATGGAGCGCGGGTTGAGAAAAAAATTTCGCGCGCATCGCGCGCTCGCGTAAAATTTTTGCAACGAATGTCAGAAAAGTTATTGACCGTTATTCACAGGCTCACTACAACGCGCACATCCGAAGCGTGATGCATTTCCTCAACCAGAAACGCTCAAACAATTTCCTGATGCGCTACTGCGCAGAGAAAGGGGGGATTATCGATGGCGATTAAAAAACCCGCGAAGAAACTCGCAGCTAAGAAGCCTGCCGCGAAGAAAGCGGCTGCTAAAAAGCCCGCCGCGAAGAAAGCGGCTGCGAAGAAACCTGCTGCCAAGAAGAAGAAGTAACGGCGATCCCGTTTAACTTCGTTCTCTCTCTACGACGGGAGGAGCCCTCAAAAGCTCCTCCCGTTTGTTTTCCACTCACAAGCACGGAACACTCAACATATGACTGACCCTCTCACCATATCCATCGCCGCCGCGCGCGAAGCAGGCGCGCTGCTCCGCGCAAACTTCGGCGTCGCGCCGGAAGTGAACGAATTCCACGATCACGACATCAAACTCGAACTCGACGTGCGCACCCAGGCGCTGATCACCGAGCGTTTGCTCGGCGCATTTCCCGATCACGCCCTCTACGGCGAGGAAGGCATCGCTGGAAACCAGGCGAGCGAGTGGCAGTGGATCGTCGATCCGCTCGACGGCACGGTGAACTACTTCTACGGACTGCCGCACTTCTGTGTCAGCATCGCACTCCGCCGCGGCGATGACATCCAACTCGGCGTCATCTACGACCCGATGCGCGACGAACTGTGGGCGGCGACCAAGGGCGGCACGCCGACGCTCAATGGCAAACCGATCACGGTCAGCCCACGCACGGAATTGAAGGACGCGGTCCTTTCCATCGGTTTCGCTAAATCGAAGACGACCATCGCGGCGGGGCTGCCGCTCGTGGAGAAATTCGTGAGTCGCGTGCGAAAGATCCGGCTCATGGGCAGCGCCGCGCTCGACCTCGCCTACGTCGCCTGCGGGCGACTCGATGCCTACATCGAGTCGAGCGTGAGCCTGTGGGATGTCGCGGCGGGCAAGCTGCTCGTGGAGACCGCCGGCGGCCGCTACGAGATGCAGTCGCGCGAAGACCACCCCGACAAAGTGAGCGTGCGTGCCTCGAGCGGACGCCTTAACCTCGACCTCGCATGACACTCTCCGGCATCGGCTACGACGTTCACCGTTTCGTGACAAACCGCGCGCTCGTCCTCGGCGGCGTGGAGATCCCGTATCACCTCGGCCTCGAAGGCCACAGCGACGCCGATGTGCTCGCGCATGCGATCGCAGACGCCGTGCTCGGTGCGATCGGCGAGCGCGACATCGGTTTCCACTTTCCCAACACCGACGAATCCATCCGCGGCATCTCCAGCTTGGAAATCCTGCGCCGTGCCGCGGCCCTCGTTCGCGAGCGGGGCGGACGGATCAACAACATCGACTCCACACTCGTCGCGCAGGCGCCGAAGATCGGACCGCACGTCGCGCAAATGCGCACAAACGTCGCGCAAGCTCTCGGCATCGATGCCCGCCGCGTCGGAGTGAAAGCCACGACGAACGAGTGCATGGGCTTCGTTGGTCGCGGCGAAGGCGTCGCATCGCTCGCCGTCGCGAGTGTGGAGTTGCCCGATTAGCGCGAATACTGCGGATCGGTCAGCGCCTTGAGAAAGGCAACGAGCGCCCGCTTGTCTGCGGCGCTCAAGCCGAGGCCTGCCGCTGGATGCTTTGCGAGATTCGGATCGAGCGTCGCGCTTCGCACGATCCCGTGGTCATAATGCTCGATGGTCTCGTCGAGCGTGGCAAAGCGGCCGTCGTGCATATAGGGCGCGGTGAGCACGACATTCCGCAGCGAAGGCGTGGCGAACTTTCCGCGATCCGCGTCACGCGCCGTCACGCGCATCAACCCATCGTCGTGCGCATCGCCGAGACCGTTGTTGTGAAACTGATGATCGCTGAACAACGCGCCGCCGTGGCAGTGGAAGCAATCGGCGCCCACGCGACCAGTGCGCGGCTCGTATTCCGTGAAGAACAGCTCGAACCCCCTGCGCTCATCTGCGCTTAGCTCGCCGGCCCCGCGCATCGCACGATCGAACGGCGAGTCCGCGCTGACGAGCGTGAGGAGGAAGTTCTCGATCGCGAGGCCGATGCGCTCCGGCGTGATCTCGGCGGAGTCGAAGGCGCGCGCGAAATCCGCGGCGTAGGTGCTGCCGAGTTTCGCCACGACGCGATCGAGCCGCTCGTCCATCTCGGTGTGATCCTGAATCGGCATGAGCGCCTGCTCCCGCAGCGACGGTGCGCGTCCATCCCAAAAGAACGATGACTTCCACGCGAGGTTGAAAAGCGGCATGGCGTTGCGTCTGCCGACTTGTCCATCCACCCCGACGCTGAAGCGGCGAGGGTCGGCCAGCGCATGCTTCTCGTCGTGGCAAGTCGCGCAAGACTGCGCGCCGGTGCGTGAGAGCAGCGGTTCGTGAAAGAGTCGCCGTCCGAGATCGACACGCTCGACGAGCAGCGGATTGTCGCGCGGCAGTTGCGGGATCGGGAACTTGCCGCTGAAAGTCATCCGGTAGGGCGTGAACTTCGACGGGAGATGCAACGGTTTCACAGGCGCTGCGGGCACACTCGACCGACTCGCTATCTCGCGAACTTGAAACGCACCCGGCAGATTCGCCCGCAATGCCGCGGCGAGCGGATCGCCCTCGTGCGAGTGCGTGGAGTCCCCGTCGCGCGATGGAGCGATCGGCCGCGGCGCAGTGAAAAGCGCAGCGAGATCGAATGCGATGGAGACGCCAGCGCTTTGATCCGCGCCAAGTTTCAGCGGGACCGGCAGCGTGATGAGCGTGCGGTTCGCGTCGCGTGCGAAGTGATACGAAAATCCGCGCGGTGTTTCGCTGCGGGTCCGCCAGTGGCCTTCGAGCGCGAGGAAGATGTAGCCACCCTGCCACGACCAGTGCAGGCCGTTCACAGCCGGGTTCAGCGGATGATCTGCTGGCCAGCGAGCTGGGTCTTCCGCATTCGTGCCCGCATCGAGCCCGACAGCGAAGCGGAGCGCGCGGTATTCGCCCGCCGGGATGCCCCGCAGACTCGCGCTCGTGCGGTGTCGGGCGGCATCGATCCACGCGAACTGGCTGGGCAATTCGACCCATCCGCCCTCGCTGCGCTCGAGCGCGAACCCGCTGAGCAGAGTGCTCATTCGCGTGACAGACACGGTCGCGCCGCCGGGCACTTCGTAGCGCAGTGAGTCGAGCAGCAGCGGCGTTCCGCTCCAGCTTGGAACGAAGTGCATCTCGACCTCGGCGGCATCCGCCACCACGACGGAGAGAGAGAGAAGTAGCGAGCCGAGTGCGCGGAATCTCACGAGCGGCTTAGCGACGTGGTGGCGGCGGACGCCGTTCTGGCGGGCCGAAGCCGGGGAAGGGTGCGCCGGGCCGCATCCTGCGTTTTTGAAAACTCTCGTCCGGCGTGCCGCGCCACTGGCGGCCGATGAATGGGAACGCGTCGGTGACGTAGTAGTGATAGATGCCAGCGGGATACTCGGGCGTGACGCCGAAGCGTCCGTGGCACTCGTCGAGATCGCCGCTGCCCGCGATGAATTCATAGTCGGCGGTGAAGCGCCCGTCGTAGGTGCCGCCGGGGCCATCGGGTCGCGTGCCCTGTTTTACCTGCCAGCTCGAGCGCATCTTCTGAAGCGGGCTCTTCGCATCGTTCGCGTCGGCGTGGCCATAGGCGGTGTAGATCGGGAAGCCGTCGGCGGCGTGACCGATGAGTAGCATCTTTTTCCCATCGCCGCCGAGTCGCTCGATGAGGCCGGTGGGCAAACCGTGGTAGTGATACGCGCCGGTTGGCTGCACGTGCGCGTTGTGCTCGTCGAGGCCGAGGTCCAGTGAGCCGCCTTTGGCTTCGTAGTTCCACTCGCGGTCGTCTTGCCAAAACTCACCGGTGCCGGCTTCGAAGGGCACACCATTGATCGCCACGCCGAAGAACGCGAAGCGCGCCGGCGTGGGCTGCTCAGCGATGCGCGGCGTGAGCGTGACGCGGAAGGTGTAGTCCTGCTCGCTGATCGTGTTCGGATTTCCGCGGCGCGGAAACTCGCCCGCGATGTGATCGGGCAGACCGTTCGCGCGGATCGTCCGGAAGCCGTCTGCGTCGATCGTGGTGACGCGCGAACCCGGCAATACCGCGAGCGCGGTGGCGGCGACGAGGGTGAGGAGAAAGCGGGGCATCTGCGGCAAGGTGCGCTTATTTCCTGCGCCTGGCGAGCATCGCTGTCCGGAGCGCTTTGCGCTGCGCAGCGAGCTTGGCGGCGCTGGCTTTCGCCCTGTTCGTGGCGGCGATCGACGCGGTGGAGGTCGTGGCGGAACCGATGCCCGATTCGAGCGCAGCGGGCGCGCTGATCGTAAGGCCGCCCGTGAGCGTGTAGGTGGGTGCCGGATTGAAGACGACGACGACATTCTGCGCTCCAGTCGGTGCATTCGCCGGGATGACGAAGGTGCATTGCGCCGTGCCTTGAGATGGCCGGGAGATGTTAGTGCCGGCGATCGTGCCCGCGAGCGTGATGCTCGTCGGGATGTTGGCCGCGGGCGGCAGCGGCGGAGTGATCGGCAGCGTGATGAGCGCCGTGATCGTGGTGCCTTGCGAAGCGCTGCCTCCCGGCACTGCGACGGTCCCGCCGCCACCACCGGTCGCGATCACCGCATCGTAGCTCGCCAGAGTCGTGCGCGTGACGCGGTAGAAGCGCGCGTCGTTGTCCGAAGCACCAGCCGTTTCGATCTTCTGCGCGGTGGTGCCTGCGGCAGTCACCGTGCCGCTGATGTTCGTCCACGAGCCCGCGAGATCGCTGCTCGCCTCGACCTGATACGTGCCTCCCTCGGTCGCGTTCCAGACGACGGTCACGTCACCGCTCGTCGCATCGACCGCCGGCGTCTGCATCGTCTCCTGCTTGCTCGCTTCGCCGGTGAAGACGCTAGTCACCGTCTCGCTGATACTCGTCTGCGTGCTGCCCGTCGGGCTGCCATAGAAGGCGCGGCCGATGTTGTAGGGAAACGTCGGGGTGCCGCTCGCGTCGATCGACACGAAGTAGGCGTAGGTCCCGCCGGGAAATTCCGGCGTCACGCAGAAGCGACCGTTGTATTCATCGAGGTCGAAGTTCACGCCTTGCGTCTGGCTGATGTCGCCGCGGTAAAGCTTGTCCTCCATGTAGCGTCCGAGCGGATACGTGGTCGAGACGGTCGGTCCGCTCTGGCTCGCGCTGACACCATAGACACGAACCGCCCACGCGGGGATCGTGGTGCGGCCGGTCGAGGTGAGATTGTCGGTGCCGTTGGTGCCATCGCGCAGGAGATAGCCGCTCACCATTCACCGCACACCGCTGCCCGCATCGAGCGCCGAGCTATAGCCGTAAGGCCCGTAGAGCGGATAGCCGTCGCGCACCCAGCCGAGGATCGGCGAGTGCTTCGTCACCGCAGCGGCGGATTCGGAGTAAGCCTTCGTCGTCGAGTTGAAGTCCACGTGATCGCCGAGGAGATAGCGCAGCGCGGTCGGGTTCGCGTGGTAGTGATGATTACCTGTGCCTTCCTGGTGCGCGTATCCCGGATCGAAGGTGACGCCTTCATTCACGTAGGCGTCGCGATTCCAATAGCCCGTGCCCGTCCCGCTCTCGGCGCTTCCGGTCCACACGAAGCCGTCGCGCAAATCGAACATCGCCACGCCATCGACGAAGTAGCCGATCGCGCCGAGGCCGGTGAGCGTCTTCGAGCCCGGCACGCTCGGTGTGCGCGGGAAGCGGTAGAGCGCCTTTTGGTTCTTCGGATAATTCGGGAACGCCGTCGTGTGCGCGGCATTCAAATACCACGGCCCCATGATGTGCGAGCCGAGTCCGCTCGTGCGGATGTAAGTCCAGTTCGTCGAATACGACACCTCCTGCACCCCGCAGTAGGCAGGCGTCGCCTGCACCTGCGTGCCATTGGTCCACGTCGTCACGCTCGCGCCGGCGACCTTGTTTGCGTCGCTCGTGTAGATGCGTGCGTATCGCGTCGCGTAAGTCGTCAGCCACGACGAAGTCTGTGGATCCGCGAAGGCGGTCGCCGCGAGGAAGAGGAGAGACAGGAGGCGCATGGGTCGGATGTGAGGGTTCACCCGGATTAGACAGCGCCTTCGTAAGGCCCACGTCGCCAGCCAGCGGAGAATTGTAAAGCGCCGGTAAATGTGGCCGCATCCCTGCTCCGTCGCTGGTATTCACCAAGTCCGATGTCTTCCATCCAGCCCAGCCCACGCATCCTGCTCGTCGATGACGACCGCAAGCTCTGCGCGCTGCTCGCCGATTACCTCACGCCGCTCGGCTACGAGGTCGAGGCCGTGCATACCGGCCCCGACGGCATCGAGCGCGCGACCGGCGAAGCGTGGCACGCCATCATCCTCGACGTGATGCTGCCCGGCATGGACGGCTTCGAAGTGCTCAAGGCCATCCGAAAAGTGAACACCGTCCCCGTGCTCATGCTCACCGGCCGCGGCGACGAGACCGACCGCATCGTCGGCCTCGAAGTCGGCGCCGACGACTACCTGCCGAAGACCTTCTCGATGCGCGAACTCCTCGCCCGCCTGCGCGCCGTCACGCGCCGCGCCGTGCAAGCCGCCGTGCCGCACGCACCCGAGAGCGAGCCGGACATGATCGTCGGCCCGCTGCACATCAGCCCCTCCACGCGTGTCGCCACGCTCGACGACTCGCCGCTGCCGCTCACCCCGGTCGAATTCGACATCCTCGCCGCGCTCGCTCGCGCGAAAGGCCGCGTGAAATCCCGCGAGCGCCTGCTCGAGGAAATCCGCGACCGCGAGTGGGAAGTCTTCGACCGCTCGATCGACATGCACATCTCCGCGCTGCGCAAAAAACTCGGCGACGACGTGCGCGCCCCGCGCTTCATCCGCACGCTGCGCAGCGCCGGCTATATGCTGCTCGAACCCGGCCAGCCATGACGCTCCGCTTTCCCATCGCCGCAAAAATGGCCGCGTGGCTGGTGCTCAACCTCACGCTCCTCGCCGCCGGCGGCTGGCTCTTCTTCCGCGCGCAATTTCAAGCCGGCTTCGATTCCTTCCTCGCGACCGCCGCCGCGCCACGCGTCGAGGCACTCGCCGACGCCACCGCGCGCGCGCTTCGTGGAGTGGCGGATGCGCAGTGGAACGAGACGCTTGCAGCACTGAGCAAGACGCACAGCGTGCCGATCGCAGTCTATCATAACAGCGGCGAGTGGGTCGCCGGCGCGCGCTTCGACTTGCCCGCCAACGTGAGCGAGGAACTCGCCCGACCTACCTCGCCCGAAGGCCAGCTCGGGCGACCGCGGCCAAATCCACCACGCCCCGACGGTCCGCCGCCGCGCGGCCTCGACGCCGATGGTCCTCCCTTCGGCCGCCCTGGCGGCCCGCCCGATCGTCCGCCGCGGCGCGGCCCGCCCGGCCCGAGCGAGTTCGCGCCCGTCGCCGAGTGGCCGAAGTTCCTCCGCACCACGTCCGCCCCGACCGCGTATTGGATCGGCATCCGCGCGCCGCTCATGGAAGGCACGCGCCGCGCGCCGCTCTCGCTGCTCATCCGGTGCGACTCGCTCGGCGCGGGCGGGCTGCTCTTCGATACGCGCCCCTTCCTCCTCGCCGGCTGCGGCGCGGTGCTCGTGTCGATTCTGTTCTGGTTGCCGTTTGCGCTCGGCCTCACGCGTCACTTGCGCCGCGTCAGCGCCGCCACTTCGCGGATCGCCCGTGGCGACTTCGACGTGCGCCTGCCCGCCCACGAGCGCGACGAACTCGGCCTGCTCGCGCTCTCCGTGAATACGATGGCCGGTCAGCTCGACACGCTCGTGCGCGGGCAGAAGCGCTTCCTCGGCGACATCGCCCATGAGCTCTGCACCCCCATCGCCCGCATGCAGGCGGCCCTCGCCATCGTCGAGCAGCGTGCTGCGGATGAAAAGCAGGCCCGCTACGTCGCCACGCTGCGCGAAGAACTCGACGACATCAGCCACCTCGTGGACGAGCTGCTCAATTTCTCCCGCGCCACCGCCCAGCGCGAACTCGCCATGCAAGCCGTGCCGCTCGCTCAACTCGTCGCCGAGACCGTCGCGAGAGAAGCGCCCAACGCCTCCGTCGAATGCGACGTGCCCGCAGGCCTCGCTGCGCAAGCCGAGCCGCGCCTGCTCGCCCGCGCGCTCAGCAATGTCGTCCGCAACGCCGTGCGCTACGCGGGCAGCGCCGGTCCCATCGTCATCAGCGCCGCACCCGCGGGCGACCGCATCACCCTCATCGTCGCCGACAACGGCCCCGGCGTCCCCGTGGATAGCCTGCCGCGATTGTTCGACGCCTTCTATCGCCCCGACGTGGCCC
>VFJQ01000131.1 GCA_009885995.1 Verrucomicrobiota bacterium | reverse complement strand
GCAAGTCGGGCGGCAAGAGCAACGGGGTCTGGCGGTCGATGGTGATGAAGCGGGCGGCCATCCACGCTTTTCAGCAAAACTTGCCGGGAATGGAAAGTCCGACAGGCTCCTAGGTGGTCGGAATCGAGGCGGGCTGGACCCCAGCGCGCTCGTGGTAGCGCCGGACTTCTTCGATGATGTGCGGGTTGACCTGATGACGGATCCCGTCCCGCGCGCTGCGGATGGCGTTCTTTACCGCGATGGGTGAGCTGCCACCGTGCGCGATGATGCAAACACCGTTCGCGCCAAGCAGGGGCATGCCCCCGTATTCATCGGCACTGATCCGAGCATTGAGGGCGCGGAAGGCCGGCTTGCAAAGCATCGCGCCGATCTTGCGGACAGGAGACTTCATGAGTTCGCCCTTGAGAATACGGAAGATGCTGATGGCCAATGATTCACAAGTCTTTAAAACGACATTTCCGGTAAAACCATCTGTGACTACAACATCCACGGCTCCTTCGAAAAGATCGTGTCCCTCGACGTTGCCGCGAAAGTTCGCGCCGCATTTCTTCAGCAAAGCGTGAGCGGCTAGCGTGAGTTCGTTTCCTTTGAATTCCTCGGTCCCGTTCGACAGGAGACCTGCCCTCGGATTTGGGATTTCGAGCACGTGCCTGCAGTAGGCGAGCGCCATGAGTGCATTGTCTTCGAGCTGTTGAGGGGACGGATCCGGGTTTGCTCCGGCATCGCAGAGCAGGAAATGGCCACCATTCTCAGTCGGCATCGTGGCCGCAATCGCAGGCCGCTCGATTCCGGGCAGCATCCTCAATTTGATCGTCGCCGCACTAACCGCCGCCCCGGTATTTCCGGCACTCACAACAGCCTCGGCCTTTCCCTCTTTCACGAGATCGACCGCACGACTGATTGAGGAGTCCTTCTTCCTCCGCACGGCGTCGATGCCACTGTCGTGCATCTCGACGACCTGAGTGGTGTGGACGATTTCGATGCGTCCGTCGTTGATGCCGAGGCGCTTCAGTTCAGCCCCGAGTCGGGCGGAATCACCCGTGAGGAAAAGGCGGCTGATGTCGGCGAAATCCCGCAAGGCGAGGCAAGCGCCTTCGACAAGTGGGGCAGGTCCGTCGTCGTGCCCCATGGCATCAAGGGCGATTTTCATGGGCGCAAGTTCAACGCTGGCTGACGGGTCGAGAGCAAGCGGAAATTGAAGCGCGATCCACGCTCGGCGGTAAAAATAAGCCAGCCGCTCCACGCGAATGGCGGAGCGGCTGGCTCGGGAGGAGGGGAAACTCGGTTACGAAAGCTCTACGGTGAGAACCTGCCGACCTTTGTAATATCCGCAGTGTGGGCAGACGATATGCGGGAGCTTCGCGCCGCCGCATTGGCCGCACTTGCCAAGGATTGGCGGTTGCCAGCGATTGGCAGACTTGCGCATGCGCAGGCGCATCTTGGACGTTTTGCGTTTTGGGACACCCATATTGGTGAGTTATTTGATTTTGAGTTTATCGAGCGCGCCCCAGGTGTCGGGCTGGCTCTCGCGTCCATCGGGTTCAGCGGGAGCCGGGCGCTGCACGCCAAGGCACTTGTTCCTCCCATCCCAGTTGCATCGCGGATGGGGCGGAAGGGCGAGGAGGATGTCTTCCTTCAGGGCATCCGTCAAATCGATTTCCTCGGAACCCGTCAGCTCGACCTGACAGGCGAAGTCATCGATTTCCAACGGGAAGACAAAGTGTTCGAGGCAACTGACACACGCCATGTCCAGATCGACAGCGATGTGACCGGTGGCAAAGACTCCGCCCCCGCTCGTTCCCACATCGAGCGTGTAGCGGACCGGCGTGATGGGAGAGACGTCCGGTCCGTTGAGTTCGAGGATCGACGCTGGATCTTCACCTTCGAAGTGAATACCCTCGGGTGGAATCTGGTTGAGATGGACTTTCATGGCTGACGTGGCGCGCTCGATTGGAGTTTCGCCTTCAAAGCGACCGCGACACACGCTGGCACGAAGTCGCTCACCGCGCCACCGAGCAGCGCGATTTCCTTCACGATCCGTGAGCTGAGGTAGGTCGATTGCTCGATCGGAGTGAGAAACACGGTCTCGATCGTCGGGATGAGTTTTCGGTTCATCAGGGACATCTGGAGTTCGAACTCGAAGTCACTGACGGCTCGCAATCCGCGAATCAGCGCAATCGCACCCTGCTCCCTGGCAAATTCCACCAGCAACCCGTGAAAGCTCGCGACGCGAATGTTTGTGAGGTCGCGTGTGCATTCGGTCAGCATCGCGACGCGTTCTTCCACCGTGAATAGAGCCGCCTTCTGCTCGTTGAGCGCCACGGCAACGATGACCTCATCGAACAGCCGCGCTGCCCGACGCAGCACGTCGAGGTGGCCGTTGTGAGGCGGATCGAAGGATCCTGGGTAGATCGCGCGGCGCATATTCGCTTAGCTAGAAGGTATGAATGAAAAGCCCCGATCGCAGCTTCGGCTCAAACCATGTGCTCTTCGGCGGCATGATCTGCCCGGCGTCTGCGATGGCCATCAACTGCGCTACTGTCGTCGGATACATCGAGAATGCGACCGCGGCTTTTCCGGAATCGACAAGCCGCACGAGCTCATCCGTTCCCCGAATGCCGCCGATGAAGTCGATCCGTTTGCTCGTGCGCGGGTCGTCGATGCCCAGCACGGGAGCAAGGATCCGATCCTGCAGCGCACTGACGTCGAGTTGGGAAATCGGATCGAGGTTCGCACCGGGTTGCCACTCAAGGTCATACCATGCGTTGTCGAGATACATTCGGATCTCGCCGGGGCGCGTCGGCTTCGCTGAGCCGCCTGGCTTGAGCGAGAAGGCTTCGGTGACTTTGGCGAGGAACGCGTCTTTCGACATCCCGCAAAGATCATGCACCGCACGATTGTATGGAAGAATCTGCAATTGGCTCGCCGGGAAGAGAACCGCGAGGAACCAATCGTAATCCTTATTCCCGTTCGCGGTCGGATCACTCGCGCGGAGTTCGAGTCCGACGCGGGCTGCGCTTGCAGTGCGGTGGTGTCCGTCGGCCACATAGGCCGCCGGGAGCTTGGCGAATTCTCCGGTGAGTTTCGCCAGTATCTGGGGATCCGAAATGCGCCAGACCGTGTGAGCGACCCCATCCGGGGCGACGAAATCATACGCTGGCGGAACCTGCTTCTGCTGCACCACGAGCGCGTCGATTGTCGAGTGATCTCGATAGGTGAGAAAGACCGGCCCCGTATTCGCACGAAGAGTGCCGATGAGCCGGGTTCGGTCGTCCTCCTTTTCCTGCCGGGTGCGCTCGTGCTTCATGATGACATCCCGCGCCTTCGGGTTGTTCGCGCGCTCATGCACGTAGTCGTCCACATGGCAGACGGTCGCGAGACCGGTTTGCACATGGTTTCCCATCCGCTGCTGGTAGAGGTAAACGCATGGAGCGGCCTCTCGGACGAGTGCGTCGCTCTGCTGGAGACGGAGAAAGTTTCGATTCGCCGTATCATAGACGGACGCAGAATACGGGTCGGTTTCCTTCGGCAGATCGATCTCTGCACGATCGACGTGTAGAAGGCTGCTGGGTTTTCCGGCCGCAAGTGCAGCGGCCTCATCGCGATCCACGACGTCGTATGGGACACAAGCGATTTCCTCGACGAGATGCGGGGCGGGGGAGAGTCCTTGGAATGGGCGGATTCGGAGCATGAAAGGGCGGTAGCAAAGCGCGCGCGACGCCCGGCGCGAGAACAAAAACGCCTCCGACGCACGGAGCATCGGAGGCGTTGAAGTCTCGGTCGCGCGAGGCGCCGGTCAGTTCACATAGACGGCTTCATTGCTGAGCAGGAGGGTCTGGGCATAGGTTTCCCAAGCGGTCAGCGGTTTGCGCTCGATCCAGTCGCCTTCGTTCTTGATGGCTTCGCGCCGGGCGTTGCGCATGTTGCCGCGGGCGCCGGCGCGCTGTTTGAGGTCTTCGAGTT
>VFJQ01000120.1 GCA_009885995.1 Verrucomicrobiota bacterium | reverse complement strand
GCATCGCTCGTTCTCCTGCACCGTCGGTCGAAGATCTGCAGTGGCTGCGCAAGCAAGCCTCCAGCGCCATTGCTCCCCAGCGCCTGGCGGAGCGTTGCCGGATTGTTCTGCTCTCGGTCGAGGGGAAGAACCACGAGCAGATCGCGGCGGCGCTGGGGAATCAGCCGGCAGAAAGCCTCGCGGTGGCGTGCGCGCTTTGTGGAGGCGGGCCGGGCCGGCCTGGAAAACGATGCCCCGGGACGTGGGCGCAAGGCGGTCTATGGCGCGCCCATGCAGGCGCTCATCGTGGAGAAAACATTGCGCTCCCTGCCGCCGGAGGCCACGCAGTGGAGTCAGCGTTCTTTGGCCAAGGCGCTGGATTTGAGCGACAGCACCGTGGGCCGGGTGTGGCGTGCGCATGGGTTGAAGCCACACCTCATCCGCACCTTCAAAGTCTCCAATGATCCGCGCTTTACCGAGAAGTTGGAGGACGTAATTGGCCTTTACCTCAACGCGCCAGAACACGCCCTCGTCCTGTGCTGCGACGAGAAAAGCCAGGTGCAAGCGCTCGATCGCACGCAACCTGGGCTGCCGCTCAAGAAAGGACGGGCGGGCACGATGACCCATGACTATGTGCGGCATGGGACCACCACCTTGTTTGCGGCTTTGAACGTCGCTGATGGCACCTTGATCGGGCAATGCCAGGACCGCCATCGTCACCAGGAGTGGTTGAAGTTCCTCCAACAGATCGACGCAGAAACTCCCGCCGATCGCGCGTTGCATCTGATCCTCGACAATTACGCCACGCACAAACATCCCAAGGTTAAGAAGTGGCTGGCTAGGCACCCGCGTTTCCACCTCCACTTTACGCCCACCAGCGCTTCATGGCTCAACATGGTCGAGCGCTTCTTCCGCGACTTGACGGTGAACCGGTTGCGGCGCGGCGTCTTCCACAGCGTGCCGGAATTGGTGGCCGCATTGGAGAAATACGTGGCCCAGCACAACCGGGAACCAAAACCGTTTATCTGGACAGCCAAAGCCAACGACATCCTCGCCAAAGTGGCCCGCGCCCGGAAAAAGCTCCCACGCAAACAAACGTCACGCTAATTGCGAAGCACTACACTAGAACTGGCAGGTCACACCGAACGCACCACTCACGCTCTGGTAAGTGGCCATGTTCTGGTCCGAGTCGTTGTCGGCGAACGCGCCGCTCAGCGTCGCGAACCAATCCTGATGGAGTTGGTAGATGATGTTCAGCCCCGCGAGCTGTTTCCAGTCGTGGCGGTCGAAGTTGACGAAGTCGTTATATTGCAGGGCGTAGAACAGGTTGCCCGTCAGGTTCGACCGAAACTGGTGCGAGAGACCGAGCACAAGCTTGTGCGTGTTGCGCGTGTCGGAGGTTGGGTCAGCGACGTAGCCCGTGTAGCTGTATCCGGTGAAGAACAGCGAATGACCTTGGTTGAACGCATATCCCCAGTCGGTGCCGACGCTAAAGCCGATCGCCTGAGTGATGCGCTCGCCGAGATCGGTGCTGTCGTAGCGGTAAGGCTCCACGCCGATGTAGAAGTGGGGAAGGTTCGGGACCGGGTGGTAGTCGAGCGTGGTCTTCACGCTGTAGCCGACGAACGCCCGCTCATCGTGATTGCTGTAGAGCCCGAGTTCCACTTTCGCCGCGAGATCGATCGAGAACTTCGGCCCAAGCTGGTGCGTGTAGCCTACATCGATCACTGGCAGGAATACGAAGTCATTGCTGTCGTGATGGCCGGTCAGCAGCGCGTTCGAGGTGAACTCGCCCTTCGCGTTCACCGTCGCCCGGAACTTCGACTTCACGGTGTCCTCGGTCGCTTCGACGATGTCGCCCAGATCCTCGATCTGCGCAGCCGTGAGCCCCGAGGAACTGAGCGACGAACCCGCACGCACCGGCGACGCCGGTATCAAGGCCGCAAGAGCGATGAGAGAGAAGAGGATGCGTTTCATCACAGCGTTAATATTGGGCGTCCGGTTGGCCGGGCGTCGAGGCTGGCGGCGGCACTCTCACGGACGTGCTGGGTCTCACGACATCCTCCGGCACGAATCGCTCCTGCGCGCCCGGGTAGTTCCCAGGGCGGTCAGTCGTCTCCATGGTCTCCATGATACCTCGGACCGGGTTGGAAAATTGCGGCGCGACGGTGATCAGGCTGGCCTCATCGAAACCCGCGATCTTGCCGCCAAAGTCCATCAGCTTACCCCCCATCGCCTTCGTCGGGTCGAACGGTGCGATCGTGATCATCCCGTCCGAACCCATCTGCGCGAAGGAACCCGCCGCCACGATGCGGCCCGACGGCACCAGCCGCACCTCGCCCTCGAGGATCGCGATCATGTTCGGCGTGACCTTGCCAATCGTGCCGGTGATGGCCGCAGTGATCGACGCTGTGCGCACCGTCCCGCCGCCCTGGCCCTTTGGGATGTAAAAAATCAGCGACCCCTTCTCCAGCGAGAGAGTGCGCGTGTCGGCCTCGAAGGTGAAAACGGTATTCTGCCCGATGCGCACGAGGCTGCCGTCGGCATACTTGAGTTCAGCGCGCGAATCGGTTTCGGTGAGGAGATAATTGTCGGCCTTGACCACGTCGCCGGTCTGAGCAGGCCGGCGGGCCTTGACGACCGCGTCACCGTAGGTCACCGCGTTTTGCATCCGGGTAACGGTCGCTTGCGAGAATGGCACGACTGCCTGCGCGCCCGCACCCAGGAAGATGAGCGCGGCAAATATGGCGAGGCGTGTGCGGAACTGGTTGGTCGATTGCACGGGCGCTCCTTTCCGAAACCGGGGGCGCGCCGTCAAGCGGCAAGTTCGCGCCCGGCGCTTGCGTTGCGGTCCGGGGCGGAACTAAATGGCGCCACGATGCCGATCAAAAAGTGGCTCAACGATCACAACCTCGCGGTCTCCTGCCTCGGCATGAGTGTTCTCGTGGTTCTGCTCTATCTCGGGTCGGTCGCCCTGTATCAACCGCCGCTCAATTTCCCTTATCTCGCCGTCGAGTATCGTTTTCAGAACTGGATCGCCCAGCTCGGCAAGGCGGCGCCAAAGGACCCGCGCATCTACTTCCTCGCCGACGATGCCCCTTCGCACACCCTCGACCAGCTCTGGGACGAGGACTACGAGGCCTCGCCGATTCTGCGCAAGATGAAGGGGCCCTCTTGGCCGCGCGACGTGCATGCTGCCATCCTCGATCGCCTCGCCAGGGCCGGCGCCCGTGTGGTCGGCTTCGACTACATGTATAAGGGCGAGACTGCCGGCGACCCGGTCTTCCGCGCGATGCTCGATCAATACCGCAACCGTGTCGTCGTTGGCAGCCACATCGATACAGTGCAGCGCGGCAAGGCCATGATCCCGCAGCTCAGCCCGCCGTCACCGAGCTTGATCGCTGAAGCCTCCGATCCGCGCGTCGGCTTCATCAACATCTTCCCGGACGAGGATCGGATCACGCGCCAGTTCAAGTTCCGCACCACCCTCACCGAGATGGCCGGCATCGAGTCCGACACGGGCGACAAGGTCTTCGAGTCGCTCCCCGTCCGCATGGTCCGACAGGCTGGGTTTGGCGCGTTGATTCCAGACGAGCGCGGCCTGCGCCCGATTCGGTTTGCCTGGAAAGGCGAAACGCTGCGCCAAGGCATGGGACGGTCGCAATCGGTCGCCGACATTTTCATCCCGTCGATGTGGGAGGCGAACTACCAAAACGGCGCCTTCTTCAAGGACAAGATCGTCCTCGTCGGTCCCGAGGGAAACTACACCAAGGACGTCGCCGAGAGCCCATTCGGCATTATCGCTGGGCCGGAATTCCATCTGAACGTCATCAATGCCATCCTCACCGGCTCGTTTCTGCACGCGAGCCCGGCATGGGTGGACCTCGCGCTAATCTTTGTCGGCGGCCTGCTGGCCTTGCTCGCCGGCCGCCTGGTCCGGCATCCCATCCTGCGCATTGTGCTCGTGCTCGTCCTCGGCGCCGCGTTCTTCGCCAGCGCACTCTGGTTGTTCAACCGCACCGACCTCGTCATCCCCGTCTTCAGTCCGCTGCTCTCGCTCGTCGGATCGAGCTTCACCTTTGTCGTCTGGCAGCAACTCATCGAGCGCCTCGAGCGCGCGAAGATGCGCAAGACCTTCGAGCGCTACGTCTCGCGCGACGTGGTGAAGGAACTCCTCGACAACCCCGAGAGCTACCTCAACACCATCGGCGGCGCGCGCAAGAAGGTCACCGTGCTCTTTAGCGACGTGCGCGGCTTCACCACCATGACCGAGGGCGCCGACGCGCAGACGCTCGTCAAGCAGCTCAACGAATACTTCGACCACATGGTCAACCTCGTCTTCGACAACCACGGCACGCTCGACAAGTTCATCGGCGATGCCGTCATGGCGCAGTGGGGCGGCATATACACGGAGGGTGAAAAAGAGGACGCCATCAATGCCGTGCGCACCGCCGTGCAGATGCGCAAACGGCTCGCCGAGCTGAACGCCCAGTGGGTGCCGCGCGGCATGCTCGATCTGAAGTTCGGCATCGGCGTCAACCACGGTGAAGCCATCGTCGGCAACCTCGGTTGCGAGGCGAAGATGGAGGTCTCGCTCATCGGCGACGCCGTGAACACCGCGAGCCGGCTCGAAGGCATCACGAAGCAATACCACATGGACCTCATCATCGGCGAAACCGTCGAACCGTTCGTGCGCGACACCTTCCACATCCGCACCGTCGGGCTGAACCAGCCCAAGGGGAAGACCGTGCCGCTCGAACTCTTCGGCGTCATCGACGAGCGCTCAAACACACCCGAGCCCGCATGGCTGCACGACCACGAGGAAGGCGTGCGGCTCTACCGCAAGCGCGAGTTCGCCGCCGCCGCCGCATGCTTCGAGCGCGTCCTCGCCGCCCTCCCCGGCGACTGGCTCACCAATGACTATCTCGAGGAGTGCCGCGAGTTCATGCAGACGCCGCCCCCGTCGGACTGGAACGCGGTGCATGTGATGAAGGACAAGTAGCCGCCTCGCCTACGGCTTGATCTCCCGCCCCTGATAGCCCAGGCGCAAACTGGTGACGCGGCCCGATCCGAAGATGATCACGAGCGTCTCTTTCCCGCCGGTCGCCGGGTCGAGCACCTTGTCCACGTAGCCCAGTTCGGTTCCGTTGCGAAAGGTCTTGTTCGGCGGCCCGAGCAGCTTCACCACCTCCGCACTCGGGCGCCCTTTGAGCAACGGCCCGATCTCCTCCACCGTCACCACCCCGTCTGCAAAGCGCTTAAGAATATCGCGCTCCGGGCGCTTCGGATCGATCGTCGTCGCCCGCCACTTCGCGTCCTTTTCCGTCGTCGCGGTCAGCTCCGCGATCGCCCGCTCGGCGTCCGCCGCGAGCGGGCTCTTCGGGTAGTCCTTGAGGAAGCGCTGATAGCGATCGAGCGCGATGCTTGCCACGCCCCGCTGCACCGCGGCACTCGCCTCGGCGAAGACCAGCGCGTCACGTTTCTTGAAGTCCGCCACCTCTGCCTGGAGCGCGCGAATCTGCGCATCCTTCTGCACGATCGACTGATCGTTCGCCACCGCCTGTTTCCGCGTCGCCTCCGCGGCGAAGGTGTCCGCCGCAGCCCGCGCGATCTCATCCGTCTTCGCTGCGAGCTCCTTCTGCGTGGCCGCCAGCTTCTGCTTCGTCGCTTCGAGTTCCGTGGTCAGTCGGGCGACTTCGCTATTGAGGTCCGGCCCCTTCTGCCCGCCGCATCCGGCGAGCAGCGTGAAGAGGAGGATCGGGAGGACGCGTGAAATGCGAGTTTGCATCGGCCCCCACGAATGTCGGAAACCGCGCCGCAGCGAAAGCACAAATCCGCTCATCAGCGCGTCCCCGGCGGCGGGAAGCCCTTCGCCGCGTCGTCGAGCACGAGCACCCAATCCCCGTCCGTGGGCGGAGTGAAGGCGCGCTCGCCCCTCGGGTTGTCCATCGCATCGACCGACTTCGCCGTGCCGGTGCGCGAATCCCACCACCATGGTTGAAGCCGCGCGCCGGTGAGCTTATCGAGCCGCACCGTGAATGCCGCGCTCGTCGGCGAGTAGATCATCGCCCAGCTCCCATCCGCGCCGCGCATCGCCTGGCAGTGCTTCGGCCCCTCCCCGAAATCCTCCACCAGCAGCCCCTGATCCGGCACCCGCGCCAGCCACGGGCGCGACTCGACCAGCCGCCGCGCGTGCCCCACCTGCGTCGCTCCCGGCAGCGCCATCGCATCCATCCACGACGTGCGCTGATCCACGGGCGGTTTGCCCTTCCCATCCCACATCGCCCAGATCGAGTGCGTGCCGTAGGTGTGCCCCGCGGCGCCGGCGAAGAGCGCCCAGTAGCACAGCTTGCGCACATCCCGCTCGTCGAACCACTGCGCCTTCGTCTTGTCGTCGCGCACGGGGTGATCCTCGTAAGCTGGCTCGCCATCGAGCGTCGGCTTCGGCGGCGTGAGCGCGAGGTCCGTGGCGACCATCTTCCAGTTCGCCCGGTCCCGCGCGCCGTGCCCGCTCTGCATCATATTGAAATCGAGCCACGGCTCCGCGTGGACATACGCACTCGAGGTCTTCCCGCCGCTCGGGTGATACGTCATCAAGTGCGCCCCGCCATCGCCCGCGCGCAGCCCCGCCGCCATCGCGCGCCACACCGCACGATGCGTCTCATTCTCCACCGGGCGATCCCCGCCGAGCACCCAGATGATCGGCTGCTCCCGATACCGCCGCCCGAGCCACTCGCCGAAGACGCGCGCATTCTCCGCCGTGAAGATCTCCGGCCCCTGCCCCCATTTCTTGTTCACCTTATCGCCCCACGTCGGCACCAGCGCCGTGGTGATGCCGAGGCTCGCCGCCTTCCGCACCACATAGTCCACATGCTGGAAGTAAGCGTCGCGCGGCTTCGCGGGATCGTTCCCATCGAGCGGCAGCTCCCCGTAGCGGTTCGGCTCCGTGAGGCCGCCGAACTCCGCCAGCGCCACCGCCTGCACCACGTTGAACCCCTTCCCCGCCCGATCCGCGAGATAGCGATCCGCCTCCTCCCGCGTGAGCCGGTGAAACAGCTCCCACGCCGTATCCGCGAGATACACAAACGCCTTCCCCTCCGCGGTCACCAGCGAGCGGTGATCGTCGGACACCTTCAGCTGCGGCAGTTGTGCGAAGGCGGGGGAGATGAGGGCAAAGAGGAAGACGAGGACGCTGCGCGAGGACATGACCAAACCATTACGCAAATCAGGCCCCGTCGAGAAGTCCCGCCTTGCCGACCGTGGAGCGAACTCGCACGCTGCGTGGCGTATGAAATCCAAGGTTCCCTCCCACCCGAAGCCCTTTGGGGCCACGCGGCGCCTATCGCGGGCGCTTCTCGAAATCTCCGTTGGCGCGTTATTCGCAGTCAACGCGTTCGGGCAACTCCAGTGGGATCCCACTGGTGGCGCAACAGGCGCGCAGGGTGGCTCGGGCAATTGGCTGTCCAGCAATGGAGGTAGCCCGTGGTGGAATGGTTCGGCGAACGTCGGGTGGATCGACGGCAGCAGCGCGAGCTTCGGCGGCACGGCTGGGGTGTTCGTCGATTCCGGCGGTGTGATCGTGGACGACATCACCTTCAACCTCATCACCACGCTGCGACTCGGTGGGAGTTCCGGCTCGCTGACCTTGGGAATGGGTGACGGCGTTCATGCGATCAATACCAACAACACTAACGCGACGATCTCTATCGCGCTGGCCGGCACGGAAGGATTTGTAAAGTCGGGCTCCGGCACGCTCACGCTCAACGGTGTGAACAGCCTCGGTGGCCCAATTACGATCAGCGCTGGGCAACTCATCGTGAACGGGTCCAACGCGATTAACGACACCAGCACCGTCACGGTCGCGAGCGGCACTTCGCTGACCGTTCTCGGACCGTCTTCGGAAACGATCGGAGCTTTGAGCGGATCAGGTAGTGTCTCGGTTTTGGCTGGTAGCATTTTAACCGCGGGCGAAAACAATGGTTCGACGATGTTTTCCGGGAGCCTTTCGGGAGGGGGCACATTCGCAAAAACCGGAGCGGGCACCCTGACGTTCAGTGGAGTGAGCGCTACTCCGATAATGATCAATGGAGGCACACTCGCAGCGACCGACGCTTTCGCAAACACAGGGACCGTGACGGTTGGGCCGACGGGAACATTGCAACTGCTCGCCAGTTCGAACATTGGCACCCTCGTTGGCTCGGGCACTATTTCGTTGGGATCGAATTCCCTCTCCATCAATACGGACGGGAATTTCGGCGGCGTGATTACGGGCACTGGCGCCTTGACCATGTTTGGGTCGGGCACCCTGACGCTGGGGGGGGGCCAGCACCTTCACGGGCGGCGTGTATATTGCGGGGGCACTCGGCGTGTCGATGTCGATCCCTGACGTCGCTAATACCGGCATCCCAAGCCCACTCGGCGCGAGCGGTGTGGTGCGGATCGGAAACATCGACGCCACCGCACGCCTCATCTTCACCGGAAACGGCTTCGATTCGACCAATCGCCCGCTTTTGCTCACCGACAGCGGTGGCCGGATCGTCGTCCAGCAGGCAGGCGCTACACTCGCATGGTCTGGGCCAATCGATGGCGGTGCGTCTGCACCTTTGAATAAGGACGGCGCGGGCACGCTGCGGCTCAGCGGCGTCAATGGCTACACGGGCTCGACGAACATCAATGCCGGCAAGCTCCAGGTCATCGGCAGCAACGCGCTGGCCAACGCGGGCAAGGTCACCGTTGCTGCGGGTGCAACGTTCGAATTGCTCGCGGGCACGAATGAAACGATCGGCTCACTCGAAGGCGCAGGCAGCGTGATCCTCGGCGGGCAACGGCTGACTGCCGGGGGCGCTGATGCTTCAACCACCTACTCGGGCGCGATTTCCGGAACAGGCGCATCGCAACTTGAGAAGCAGGGAGGCGGCACCTACACGCTGACCAACCCCGACAGCAGCTTCACCGGCGGCGTGTTGATCTCCGACGGCGCAGTGAGCGTGTCGCTCGTCGCCGACATTGGGACGAATTCTCCGCTCGGCAGCAATGGCCCAATCATGCTTGGCGACGAGGCGCACACCGGCCGGCTCATTTTCACCGGTGCCGGTGCCTCTTCAATGAATCGCTCCTTTGATGTGTCGCCGGGTGGCGGCGTCATCGAAGTCAGCAAGGATACTGCGGAACTGACCCTCACTGGACCGGTTGCTGGACCCGGCACGCTGCTCAAAATCGGTGCCGGTAGGCTTCGCCTGCTCGGCGACAAAGCCGATACTGACGAGCTAGTCGTCGCCGACGGCGTGTTGCGGATCGAAGGTCACCTCACGGGCAGCGGCGTCACGGTCATTGCTCCCGGCACACTCGATAGTGCAGGCAGTTCCACGATCGATGCGCTGAATGTTGCCGGAGGCAGGGTCGCGCCGGGTGGCTCGGGAATCGCCGGCGCCCTCGCCATCGCGAACCTGACACTCAGCAGCGGCGTTCTCGCTCTCGATCTACGAAGCGGCTCCACGTCCGGCTACGATCACCTCGACGCGGTGCTCGCAGTTACACTCGATGGGCCGGTCGCTCTCGCGCTTCAGCTCGACTACGACCCCGAGGACTACGTGGATGTCCTCCGCATCATCGGCAATGACGGCACTGGCCCGACGATCCGTAGCGGTGCCGATGCGCGATTCACCTACGGCGCAAACGTGCTCGAAGAGGGCGAGATCTTCCTCGTGAGCAGCGGCGCGTTCTCGCAACAGTTCGAGATGCGCTACGGCCTCGACGGTGTGGACAACGACGTGCGGCTTGTCGCAGTGCCGGAGCCGCGCGTGGCTGGACTCGCGGCACTCGCGGGCCTCGGCGTGCTCGCGCGGCGGCGAAACTTTCCCCGCGACAAACAGGCCGTCTCGTGAATACTCCCGCCCCGCTGCGCACCGCGTAGCGCCTGACGAAAGGGGGTATAGCTCAGTTGGTAGAGCGGTAGCTTTGCAAGCTATAGGTCAGGGGTTCGAATCCCCTTACCTCCACCATTTCGCGCAGCGAGGCCAAGGGTTGCGGGCGGCGTGGGTTCTCGGTTACTCACATCCTCATGCACCTCCGCTCCACCCTCCTCGCCCTCGTCTCGCTCGCCGTCACGCTCGTCGCGGCGGAGCCGAAGAAAGTCATCGTCTGCACCGTCACCACCGGCTTCCGGCACAGCTCCATCGCCGAGGCGGAGAAGACGCTCCAGATGCTCGCTGACACGTCGAAGGCGTTCACCGTCGTGGAGTGGGTGCGCCAGCCGGCCATCGAAGTGCCGCGCGAGCCGCGCAAGCCGAAGGACCTCGCCTCCGGCGCCGACGCCAAGGCCCAGGAGCGCTACGCGAAGGAGATGGAGAAATTCACCGCCGAGAAGGCGACGTGGGACAGCGAGATCAAGCCCAAGGCCCAGGCCGCGCAGAAGGAGTTCGACGCCGCCGTGCGCAAGGAGCTCGAGAAGCTCTCCCCGGCCCGCCTCGCGAAGGTGGACGGCGTCATCTTCGCCAACACCACCGGCGATCTCCCGCTGCCGGACAATGACGGCTTCGTCGCGTGGGTGAAGGCCGGCGGCGCCTTCATCGGCATGCACTCGGCGGGCGACACCTTTCACAAATTCCCCGGCTACCTCGAGATGATCCAGGCCGAGTTTAAGACCCACGGCCCGCAGGTGCCCGCCGACCTCGTCGTGGCTGACAGCGCGCATCCCGCCACCGCCGGCTTGCCCAACCCGTGGAACCTCGTGCAGGAGGAGATGTATGAGTTCAAGGACGGCAGCCACAGCCCGTCGAAAGTCCGCTCGCTCCTCTACCTCAAGCACCACCCGGTGCTGCGCGAGCAGCTCGGCCATTTCCCCGTGAGCTGGGGCCGGATGCACGGGAAAGGCCGCGTCTTCTACACCAGCCTCGGCCACCGCGAAGACCTCTGGAGCACCGACCCGAACCTCAAGGACCGCAAGAACCCGGTCGAAACTGCTCAGAAGTATCAGCAGCACATCCTCGGCGGCATCAAGTGGGCGCTCGGCCTCGCGGAAGGCAGCGCCGAGCCGCAGACGGCGCTGCCGTAACGGGCGCGGGTTCACGGCGGGCGGGGTATTTCAAACGCAGAGGCGCAGAGGGCGCGAAGGGACGCAGAGATTCTTGATCGGGGCTCGCCGTCTCTTTTCCTTCCGCTCCCCTTTTCCACCGGAGGCAGCCCCCATTTACGTCGGGGGAAATCCCCCAAATGCCACGGGGTCCCCACCCCGAAACGCGCGCGGTGGTCCGCGGCGCTGGCGTTGGCCGCTCGGTGCGCTGCGTGGGTGCCCGCGTCTTCGCAGCCAGCGCAGCCGATCGGAACGCGGCCCTGAGCTACGGCGCTCAAACCACAATGCCGCCAAAACTTGCATCATGTTCTTAACGTCACGTTTTGCTTTTAAGCCGATGCACGAAGTCCCGAGGCCACCATCCAGCACGATGAAAACAGACGCGAAAAAGTCCCCTCCTCCCGGCCCCGCGGTGACGAGTGTCGTCGTGGTCGATGAACACGGAGCCATTCGCAGCTTCTTTCGGGAGACGGTCGGGCGGTGGAAAAACTTCGAGATCGTGCCGAGGGGCCACCGCGCGGATGCGCTGAGGCTGGCCCGGGAGTTCGTGCCGACACTGCTGATCATGGAATTGATGCTGCGGGAGATGAATGCCACCGCGGTGCTCGGGGAATTGCGCGCGATGGGCTCGCGCACACGCACGGTGATCTTCACGGGCAGCCGCAACGAGGCCGCACTGATCGACGCGCTGCGGATGCGCCCTCACGGCCTCGCACATAAGGACGAGCCGCTCCCGGCGCTCTGGGCGACGCACGCGATGTGGCCACGCTCACCCGCATCGCGGTGCAGATGGGGCTGATCGAGTAGGCGGCGAGGCTCGGGCATGCGACTGGCCGGGCTCCCGCGCATCCACCTCGACCGTGAGGCGCGGCGCGTGCCCCGGGGTGCTGGCGCGGCAAATGCCCGAACGCGCGGCTACTTCGGAGCGGCTACTTCGGAGCGGGTGCTTCGGTGGGTGTGGGCTCGAGAGCGAAGACGACGGGATCGAACTTCGGCTTGCCCACCGCCGTCTTGAGATCCGCGCAAACACCATGTCGCTGACGCTCTCTTTCAGCTTTTGCGTCGCGGTCACGGCGCCCGTCGCGGTGTCGCCCCACACGACTTCCATTCCCATGAAGTCGCTCGCGACATAGCGCGCACCGTCCTGCGAGATCCTGAGCCCGCGCAGGCTGCCCATGCCCTTGCCTTTCACGGTCGCGCCGGGCGTGCCCGTCGCAGGATCGATCGGCGTGATGTGATGCACGTAGGGGCAATGCGCGCAGAGGAAGACGACGAGCAGCGCCTGCCGGTCGGCGAAGCGGTGAGCGCGGTGGATTTCCCCGTGGCGACATCCGGCAGCGCGAAGTGCGGAGCGGGAGTGCCGAGGGCGAGCATGGTGGAGTGGGTGGCGGCCATGGCTGTGCCGGAACATCCAACATCCAACATCCGACGCCCAACAGCCAACCTCCAATGTGGGGAGGCGCGGGGCGGGGCTCACTCTGACCTCGCGACCCGGCAGCGAAGGTAGGGCGCGGACTGCCGAAGGCAGGTCGAGGTGGAAACAAGGCGACAATCCCCACCGCGCCGCGCCCCGGATCGCGCGCTCCCTCCGGACCGCTGGGGACAGCGGTCCCCATAGAGCAAGCCCGCGGCGCGAGCCCGTCAACAGGTGCGGCAGGCGTGACTCTCTACCGCGGTGCTCAATAGAACAGCGCGGTGGGGTCTTGCAGCGTTTGGATGAAATAGCCCGACTGATTACTAAGCCCGTAGGAAGCGCCTCCATTGTAGGGTGGGCCTGGCTTCGCTGGCTGCGTTCCATGGGAGACATCGTTTACAGCACCGACACCGAGGGTAATGCTAGGCGCTAGGAGTCGGATGCAGCCGCCTCCGCCGGAGTCGATAATTGCCGCAACAACTGAGGGGGCGCCGTTGCCTCCCTTGCAGGAGAGGGTTCCCTCTTGAGTGATCGCAATTTTGCTCGCCAGCACGACCAGCCCTCCGCCGGTTGAACCCTTCACTTCTGTTTGAGCATCTCCTCCGAGTGCCTGAATGGATCCGGTATTTTGGATCGTGCCGATAGCTACGATACGCAATGTCCCGCCGCCGGGGCTGACGCCCGACGATACGTTTCCACTAATCGTATCGGCAGCGTTCGCGGCACCGGCAAAAGGGTGCCAGATGAGCGAATCGAGCGCCGCTCTCCGAATCGGAAGTGGGATAGGACCCACATCAAACCGATCGTATGCGCCATAGATCATGAGGGCGTTGCCGCTACCTGGCGGGGGCGCCCCAACGACGACCGTCCCATTATTCGTGAACGTCCCCGTGCATCGGATCGTCGTGCCAGAAGGCACGTTCAGCGTCGCGCCGACCGGCACGGTGAAGTTGGTGAACTGCGTATTGGTGATGTCGAGCGTGCTCGTCGTGACCGGCGCAGTGAAGGCACCAGCGGACCCATCGCCATAGAGCGCGTTATTGCCGCTCACGCCCTGGAGGCCCTGCGGGCCTGCGGGGCCTTGCGGACCGACTGAGCCAGCCGCGCCAGCATTGCCGGTGTCGCCTTTGTCGCCCTTCGGCCCCGTGGGGCCAGTCGCGCCAGCCGTGCCAGCCGTGCCAGCCGTGCCGGCGGCACCGGGAGTCCCGGCGGCGCCTTGCGGACCCGCGGGGCCTTGCGGGCCGGGGACGGTCACGAAGGTCACGTCGATCTGCGGGTAGTGCCCGGCGGCGAGGTTTTCCTTGCTGTCGAAGCCCACGGATGGAAGGCCCGCTTTGCCGTAGAGGACGAACCCGTGATTGGTGGTCGGGGCATCCACCCATGCCTGCACGATGGCCGTCACATCGAGGGTGACGAAAGACTTCTTCGTGCCCGCCGGCAGCGGCACATCCACGAAGATCGGCGCGCTCACCGCGGGGGCGGTGGCATGGGTCAGCGTATCCTCAATCCACGCGCCGGTGGGCAGCGCGATGCTCACCACGCTATCCCGAGTCTGAGTGGAGACATAGACCCGCAGCACCGCGGCGGCGATCTGATCGCCCGTGACGCCTGCCGGCAGCGCAGACAGGTCAAACTGCATCCAGCTCCGCGCCTTCTCCGAGACGGAGAGAGTGGTGGCGGTGCCGCCTTTCCGGGTCGGTCGCGCCGAGGTGGTGGTCGAGTCGTCGGAAGGCGGCAGGACCACAGCGAGCGTGGTGTGAACAGCCGCGAGTGCCAGGGCGAGTGCGGAGAGGATGGCTTTGGAGGTTTGCATGGGATGTTTGGGTATTTGAGTGTGTGAGTGCGGCTGGATGGCGTCGGACTACGGCCCGACGTTGATGTCCGTCCAATCGGTCCATTCCCCATTCGGCGTGCCTTTATCCCAGAAGCGCATCCGGTAGCTGCGCGTCTCGGGCTCGCCGGCGACGAGCAGCGCGCGGTCATCCACATAGGGGCTCTCGGTATCGACGGTCAGGAACTCGACCGGCCCGCCGCCGCGCTTGCTCTCGATATAGACGCCCATGTGGCCGTATTTGAAAAAGCTCAGCCGCACGCACTGGCAGGCGGCACCTTGCTCGATCTTGAGCTTCATCCCCGGCGCGGCGTGCTGGGTGGCGTCCTCGGGCGCGACGACGCCCAAGTCCTTGCCGATCACGTCGGTGTAATTGGTGGCGCGCTTGAGATCCCCGATCAGGTCGAAGAGCCGGGTCAGCACGCCGGGCGGCACGGGCGCGACGCCATCCGGCAGCACCGGGGCGGTGAAGACCGGGAGCACGACCGCATTCGGGCCGCTGCCAGTCATCACCAGGTCCACGGACTCGGTGGTGGCCGGGCCAAAGGCGCGCACGGTGGCGAGGTATTGGCTGAGCACGTAGATGAGGAAGCGGCAGCCGGCGAGGTTGGCATCGACGACGTTTTGCGCGAGGCCGAGCGTGGCGACGTAGCCGGGCAGCTTGGCGCCGAAGTTTTCCAGCCAGGGAGTCTGGTCGGCGATGCGGGACGGGTAGTAGGCTTGGCGGATCATGGCGTGTGTGGTGGTGGGTTGGATTAAGGCTGTAGCGAGTTCGGCTTCGGTGGGGTAGGTCCAGCCGGTGTCGAAACGCACGGCTGGGTCGTCGAAACGGGGAATCCAGGGATTGGGCATGAGCGGATGTTTTGGAGGGCGGGCGCTCCGCCTGCCGGGTTTGCCAGCGAGGGGCGGGGCGCTCGCCCTACAGAGGAAAAGCCCGGTTCCGGGCCGAAAAGTGCCTTCCCCATCTCGCGCGGTAACGATCCCGCACGGAATGGTAAGCACCCCGCGGCGCATGGTAACGATCCCGCGCGCCCCGGTAACGATCCCGCACCGTATGGGGAGTGGACCTGCGCGAAATGGTAACGACCCCGCGCCGGCTGGTAACGATCCCGCGCGAAATGGGGAGCCGACCTCCGCGAAATGGTAACGACCCCGCGCGGCGTGGTAACGACCCCGCAGCGCGCGGGATGATTCCCCTGCTGCCCGGGCAGAACGACATTTTGCCCGGCGACGAGGGTCGCGATTCGGGAAACTCTACCTAAGACAAAAGGCCGCGTGTTATCTCCGACGCTCCGACGCTCCGACGCTCCGACGCTCCGACGCTCCGACG
>VFJQ01000100.1 GCA_009885995.1 Verrucomicrobiota bacterium | reverse complement strand
GACGCGCCGTGGCGGAAAAAATCCCACGCCAGCCGCCCGCTTGCGGACGCGGGTGAGCGAAACTCGGCGGCGACGCTTTGCGCGAGCGGGACGCTGAGCGGCTGCTTCGCGGTGAGGAGCGCGCCTTCGACCAACGGCCGGTCGCCGTGCCAGACGCGCGCGACGAGCGGAGCCTCCCACGGGTTGCCGGGCGAGTAGAGGATCTCGGTGAGGAGATCCTGGCGCACGTCGAGCTGCGCGGCTGCGGGCATCGCGTAGCGGAGCACGTAGGTCGTGAAGCCTTTCACGCTGCGATCGTCCGGCGGGCGGACCTCGCCGACTTCGCCGCGCAGCGCGGTGCCATCGGCGAGGAGCGTGAAGTGGCGCAGCAGATACGCGCCGTGCTGCGCGAGCATTGCGTCGAAGTCCTTCGCGTCAGTCGCGCCTTCGCCGAGCGTGGCGGCGACGAAGACTTGCTCGTTCGAGACGCGCAGCGAGGCGGTGGCAGCTCCGGCTTCGACGTGAAGTTCGAGCGCGCCCTGGGCGACGGGGTGGGCGTGCAGGGGAAGGCGGAGGCCGCAAAGAACGCAAAGAACGCAGAGGATGAAGGAGGCTCTCACCGGTGGATGTGGAAGGCCGCGAAGTGCGGGTTCACTTCTGCGCAGCGCCGGAGCAGAGCCTGGCCTTCCTTCACGGCGCCGGCGCTGAGGCGGATCGTGGCGGCGTGGTAGAGCACGTGCGGGTCGTCGAGGCCGGTGGCGAGGGCTTTGGCGCTGGCTTCCGCGGCGGCGGGGAAATCGCCCTGCCGGTAGAGCGCCCACGCGAGCGCATCCCACGCGGCGCCGCTCTGCCGGAGTTCGAGATCACGCCGCGCGAATGCGACGGCTTGCACGGCGTCTTCCTGCGAGTCGCTATAGAACCCGGCGAGGTGATGCACGTAGAGCACTTCGCCGCGATCGAGCGATGCGCGGTAGCCGGCGAGCGCTCGGTCGTGCGCGGTCTTCGCCTCGGCTGGGCGTTTGTAGAAGGCGTGGAGGTCGCCCAGCGCCTGCCACAACTCGGGGCGATCGGTCGCTTTCGCGGTTTGCTCGAAAAGCTGCGCAGCCTCCACGTCGCGGCCCTGTGCGCCCCGCAGCTCGGCGAGGTGCTCGAGCACGGCCCAGTTCTCCGGCGCGAGCGTCTGCGCTTCGACGTAGAGCTTCTCCGCGGTGGCGTGGTCGCCGCGGCGAAAGGCGTGCTCGCCGCGCTGCACGAGCGCCCAGACGAGTGTCTCGCGATCGCTGTCGGCGCGGGCGAAGGTCAGCGCGTCATCGAGGTGCTGGGCGTCGTCGTCGAGCTTCCCTCGCAGCCAGGCGAGGTGTGCGAAGCGTGCTTCGGTGGCGACGCCCGATTCGCTCAGGGCGAGCATTTCATCGAATGCGCGCTGGGCGCCATCGAGGTCTCCGAGCTCGATCAGCGCGTCGCCTAGGAGTTGCGGTGGGAGGGGTTTGCCGGGTGTGAGCGCCTTGAGCTGGCGGGCAAGGTCCGCAGCTTCGCCGAAGCGGTGCAGCGCGGAGAGCACCCTTGCGCGCCCGGCGAGTCCGCCGGCGTTCATGCTCGGCGGTGCGGCCTTTAGCGAGAGCGTAGTGATCTCGTCGGCGCGCCGGAGGTCATCGAGCCGCCCGGTCCAGCGGGTGCGTCGTAGGAGGCGATTGGCGAGTTGGTTCGCGGCGAAGAAATCATCCGGATCCCCGGCGAGCCGCGTCTCGAGGAAGCTGACTCCCCGATCCAGCCCCTCCTTCAACTCATCGGCACCGAAGCACGATGTGACGGACAGCAGGACAAGGAAGGCGTGGAATGTGACGCGAGGCATGGAAAGCAAAACCGCGCCGGCCACAATGAAGCGACCGGCGCGGTGTTGAGTGAGCGAGCTGGCTTAGTTGCGGGTCTTGTCGTCCAGGTTCGTGTCCGGATCCGTCGAGAGGCCACTGCGCGGGAGCGGCTGGTGCGGTAGGCCGAGATACGGGAAGCGCGTCTCGAAGGTCACGTCGTTGGCCGGGACGTTGTCATCCACGGGTGAGCCGAGCGCGGCGATGGTGGTGAGGAGCGTCTTCACCACGTCGTCCGCGGGTTTGCGTCCATTGAGGGCGCCGAAGTCGGCGGGCGCGGCGGTGTCGTAGCGCAGGATGTCGCCATCGAGGACCGCGAGCTTCGCGAGCGTGAGCTGCTGAAGGGTGAGAGGCAGGGGGGTAGCCCCGGTGCCACGGCCGCCGGGAACCTGTAGCGCGTCGAGCGTGCCGAGGATGCCGCCGGCGAATTTGAGCTTCGCGTCGTCGATGGTGGTGCCGCCGTTGTAGGCGTTCTTTTCGGCGAGCGGGACGAGCAGGGCGTTGATGGCGGGGTTCCCCTCGCGATCCACACTGCCGTAACCACCGCTGCGAACCTTGCGGCCTTTGGAGACCTTCTCCGAACCGCGCTGGGCGATGACGCTAAGGCCAAACTTCGTGGTGTTGACGACGCCACGGGTCTTGCTCTTGAGTTCAGCGATCGGGATGCGGAACGCGATGGTCATCACGTTGTAGCCCGCGAACGTGTCGCGGCCGCGGCCCAGTTGCGCCGCCGCAGCGGTGATGGCGGCGGTGCGATCCGCAAAGGTGCCGGGCACCAGGGCGAGGTTCGCGAGGAAGGAGGTGCGGAAGCGGGAGAAGCCGGGGATGTCGAAGAAGAACGGATCGTCCGTTTCCCCCGCGAAGAACTCGACCGGGATTTCAGCGCCAGCCGGGTCGGTCGGCTTTTTCGGAGCGACCTTGAGCTTCTGCGCGACGGCTGGGAAATAGTCGGCCCCGCCTGGAGGTGTGGCACCGAGACCGGCGGCGGTGGCGTTGGCGACGTATTTGCCCTTGGCGATTCCCGCGAAGGCGGAGCCGCTGAACACCACGGTAGCGACTTGCGGAGCGGTCGTGGTTTTCTCGCTGAAGGTCACGTCGATGAAGGCATCGGGCTTCGGATCGAAGTCGAGGTCGGTGGCTGTGGGAGCCGGGATCGGCTTGCCGCGGAGGTCCACCGGTCCGGTGTTTTCGATCTGGAAGCGATAGCGGATCGTCGAGTCGAAGATCGCAAAATTGACTGCTTCACCGGGGACGATGAAGCCGCGGACGGTGTTGATGATGACCACTTTTGTCGCGTCGGTCGGATCGACGAACATATAGGCATCGGCCAAGTCGGCGGCCTGATCGCCAGCCACGGTGGGGCCGTCGGCGTGATCGGATGCGCGCAGGACGGGTGGAGTGATCGCGGTGATCGCCAAGGCGATCGTGCCGCAGAGGATGGACTTGATGTTTTTTGTCATTGGATCTTTTGGTTTTGGATTTTGATTTTAATCTTGGTCGCTTGTGTCTTCGGCCAGCTTCGATCCTTTGGACCCAAAGCCGTCCGAATGTGAGGCGGTAATGCAACAGGTCATGTCCGAACGTCAAACTAAGTTTTCCAGCACTTTCAGCCCGAGCGGACGGTGGCCGCTCATCATCGCAGGATTGGCGGCAGGAATCGCGGCCTTGTCGCTCGTATTCATCGGCAGCCCGGCACCGCGTGAAAAATTGCCTGCGCCCCCCTTGTCCCGCGAGACTCAAGCAAGGTCCGTGGAGGCAGGGGTTCGGGTGGAGTCGACCAGAATGCCACGACGGGTGTCCGTTGGCGGGATTACGCCGCGGCCCGCGGCACCACTTGCTCCGCTCCCGGGCATCGAGGCCACTGCTGCCGAACTTGAGCAGAGGTTCCGGGCCACGCGTGACCTTCCGGCTCAACTCGATTTGCTCGATGAAATCGCGGGCAGAAATGACGACGAGGCGGTGCGGGTGATCGGTCGGCTTTTTCCCAGCGCGCGGCATCCCGAACTCAAGGAAACACTGATCGCCAAGCTCGCTGACATCGATCCCGAAGCAGCACCCGAGGAGCGGTTCCGCATCCTCGATTCCGCGCTGCGAAACCAACCGCGCAACGTGCGGTCTGCCGCGATCGATGTTCTCGCGCAAAGCGACGAACCCCAAGCTCTCGCCCTCTTGCGCCGAAGTGCACGTGAGGATCCAGACCGCCCACTCCGCGAGGCGGCAGGGGAGATATTGAGGGTGGTGGAAGAGGGCAAGTAGACCGTGAGTAAGTGGCGCGCGATCGGCGATGATGACGACGAGCGTCGGTTCGGACCTACCGCAGCGTCATCATCATCAGCCACAAGCCGGCCGCGCAAATTGCCAGTCCTCCACCGCGCACGGCGAACGGGATGCGGGCGGGCATCCAGTGGCGAAGCAGCGATATCGCGCCGAGCAGCGGGAGCACGACGAGTTGGTGCCCGAGTTCCACTCCGACGCTGAAACCGCCGATCGCCGCGGCCATCGCGCTGGGAGCGAAGCCTTGCATCGCCGCGACGAGCCCGCCGGCGAAGCCCAGCCCGTGGAAGAGCCCGAAGCCGAACGCGACGCCGAGCCGCGCGCCGAGCAGGGGTTTCGCGGGAAAGAAAACGCTGAGCGCGGCGGCGGCGACGATGCTCGCGGCGATGAGCGGTTCGACCACGCTGGCACGGACGTGGACGAACCCAAGCACGGCGAGCGTGAGCGTGACGGTGTGTGCGAGCGTGAAGACGGAGACGAGCGCGAGCACGCGCCAAAATCCCGGCAGCGCGAGCACGAGCGCGGCGACGAAGAACGCGTGATCCCAGCCGCCCGCGATGTGGGACGCGCCGTGGCGGAAAAAATCCCACGCCAGCCGCCCGCTTGCGGACGCGGGTGAGCGAAACTCGGCGGCGACGCTTTGCGCGAGCGGGACGCTGAGCGGCTGCTTCG
>VFJQ01000039.1 GCA_009885995.1 Verrucomicrobiota bacterium | reverse complement strand
CCAGCGGGCGCCAGTCGTAGCGCCGTTCGGCGTGGGCGTCTTCGCGATGGACGCTGATGTAGAGGTCGAGCCCGGGACGGTCGCGACCGAGGCGTTCGATGGTGGCTTTGTCGGCGTAGCCGCAGTCGGCCAGCGCGGCGGTGGGTGGCCGAAGGGCGCGTTCTGGTAGCGATACTGGACCTGCACTTTCCACGTCACCGTATGGCTGGGTGCGGAGCGTCATCCGGTTAGCGTGTGCGGCGACCTCATGCAGCGCTGCACGGGGCATGGGGAGACTGCCGTGCCGGCCGTGCAGCGCTGCACAGGCCACCGGCGATACTGTCCCCCGGGTCGTGCAGGGCTGCACGGGTGGCAGCGAGAGCACCTTCCCCCTACAGGCCGAGCGCCGCGAGCACGGCGGGCACGTCGCTCAGGTCGTCGAAGAGCACATCGGGCGCGCAGGCCGCCAGCTCCGCGCGGGTGTGGCGGCCGGTGGCGATGGCGACCGCTTTCGCCCCGATGGCGCGGGCGCAGGCGACATCGTGCGGGGTGTCGCCGAGGATGAAGGTGTGCCCGTGATCGAAGTCGAGGCCGTGCTTTTCCTTCGCGCGCGCCTGGGCGAAGGGGCCGAGGGCGTTGCGGTCGTGCGAGTCGTCGGCATACGCGCCGAACTCGAAGTAATGCCACACGCCATACTGCGTGAGCTTGAGCTTCGCGCCGCGCTCGAGATTGCCGGTGAGCAGCGCGAGCACGCAGTCGGGCCGCGCGCGCAGCGCATCGAGCAGCTCGATGATGCCGGGCAGCAAGGCGCCATCCGTGACCGGGAGGAAGTGCGCGAGGTGCGTGAGGTAGCGGTCGTAGAACTTCGCGAGCGCCTCGGGCGTCGCCACCGCGCCGGCCCGCGCGTAGAGCTGCTGCGCGATGGCGGAATCGGTGCGGCCCGCGATCTCGATGTCGTGCAGGTCGCGGGTGCCGAAGAGTTCCTGCGCCGCCGCTTCCAGCGCGCGGATGCCCGCGCCGCCGCTCGCGAGCAGCGTGCCGTCGATGTCGAAGAGAAAGAGTTTCTGTTTCAAGAGGCGCGGGATTTACACCAAGCCCCGGGCACGGACAGGGAGAAATGCCGCGGGGCACCTGAACCGCGCGGGTCCTCCAGGCCAGACGCTACTTTCGCAGGAAGACGAACGCGCCCGCCTTGTTGCCCACGACCACGTCCGGCTTGTTGTCGCCGTTGAGGTCGCTGGCCATCACTTGCGTGCCGACGCCGCTGTTGTCGTCGATGAGGTGCGGCGTCCACGTGGCTTTGCCGTCGGCGCGCTTGAGTTCGAACCACCACAGAACCTTCGGCGCCATCGGCTCCGGGTCGCCCTTCGGGCCGTGAGCCCAGTAGCGTTTGCCGGTGACCATATCTTTCACGCCGTCGCCATTCATGTCGATAAGGTCGATCGCGTGCGGTTGGGAGAAGATGACGCCGGTCTCGCCGGGAACCACCGGCTTGCCCTCGGGACCGGGCGTGCCGGTGATGAGGTGCCGCCGCCAACCGGTCGCGCCTGCGTCGTCGAACTGCTCGAACCACGCGATGCCATACATGTGCGCGGCGAGCGAGGTAATGATGTCGTTCTTGCCATCGCCGTTCACGTCGTAGGCAAACATCTGCGCGCCGCCGCCGCCGAACTCGGCCTCGTGCTTCGACCACAGCGAACCGCTCGCGAGCGACGCCGGCTGCTCCCACCAGCCACTCGACTCGAGGATGTCCGCGCGCCCGTCGCCATTCACGTCGCCCACGCCGATGCCGTGCGTGAAGCGGAAGTAGCGCGGCTTGTCCTTGCCGTCGGGGCCTGTGACGACCGGCTTCGGCGAGATGTCGTGCCACGCCCACTTCGCCTTCGGGTTCTTCGGGTCGTATTCGGCGTAGCCCACGGCGCCATTGCTCATGCATACAATCTCGGGGCGTCCGTCGCCGTTGAGATCGGTGAGCGTGGGCGATTCGTTGTCGGTCACGTCGATCGCGACGTGCTGCGCCCACTTCGCGTCGCCGCCTTTCGGATTCTCAAACCACCACGACTCCTTGCCGGGGAAGCCGAGCACCACGATGTCGGCCCACCCGTCGGCATTGATGTCGTGAGAATACGCGAGGAAGTCCTGCGAGTATTCGTTGTCGGTCGAGAGCGCGCCTTTGTATCCGGGGATCGACTCCTCGGTGCCGTCGGCCTTCTTGATCACCGAAGTCTTCGAGTCGTCCCAGAACGTGTGCTTCGCCGTGAAGGCCGGGCCTTCAAACCAATACGGCCCGTAGGCGACGTCCATCTTGCCATCCTTGTTGAAGTCGCCCGAGCACGCGCCTTCGGCCCAGAAGTGCGGGGTGAGGTGCTTGCGCTCCCACTGCCCATCGAGCGCGGGCGGCGTGGTGGACTGCGCGAAGACGGCGACGGGAAGGACGAAGGGGAGGATGCGGAGGAGCTTCATTGGAGAGGTTAGAACCGCGTTGTGCGCCGGAGCTTTGGTTCGGACAAGCGCGGATTGGCTGGAAAGCCGAGCCTGAGATTCACCACCAAGGCACCAAGACACCAAGCCGCCACCTTTCCGGGGAAACCCCACTGCCTGCTCCCCTTGTTGGCTTGGTGTCTTGGTGGTTCCCTACTTCCGCGCCTCGGGCGTGACCGTGAGATCCACGCGCTTGCCGCCGCGCTCGACGACGATCTTCACCGGCTTCCCGATCTTCACCGCGTCGAGGCCGTAGGTGTAGTCGTAGATGTTCGCGATCTTGTTGCCGCCGAACTCGACGATCACGTCGCCGCCTTGCAGCCCGCCCTTCTCCGCCGGGCTGCCCGCGCGCACGCCGCTGAGTTTCACACCCTTCACCTCGGTGGTGTAATCCGGGATCGAGCCGAGATACGCGCGCAGCGTCTCGCGCGAACCCTTGTCCTCCTGCGTGCGCTCGACGCGCGAGTAGTCGGGCCGCTCGGGCGCGGTCGCGATGTCGGTGATGATCGCCTGCGCAAACTTCGCGATCCGCTCCATGCCGTCGTAGTCGAGCTTCTCCGCGGTGTCGGTCGGGCGATGGTAGTCCTCGTGCGCGCCGGTGAAGAAGTTCAGCACCGGGACGCGCTTCGGGTAGAAGCTGGTCACGTCGGTCGGGAGATACGGGTCGTCCTGGAGCGCGAGGTTGAAGCCGGCGGCGACGTTGCGTTTCTCGAGCAGCTTGCGCCAGACCTTCGAACTGCCGACGGCCTGCATGGAGAGCTTGTTGTCCCGCAGGCGGCCGACCATGTCGAAGTTCACATAGGCGGCGATCTTCTCGATCGGCACGGGCGGCTTCTCGCAAAACGCGGCGCTGCCGAGCAGGCCCATCTCCTCGCCGCTCCACAGCGCGAAGATGAGGCCGCGCTTGAACTTCGACGGCGCGCTCGTGCCATCGAGCGGACGCGCGCCGGACGAGGACGTGAGCGCCGCGGCGAGCTCCAGCACGACCGCGACTCCGCTCGCGTTGTCGTCCGCGCCCGCGTGGACTTTCCCCTCCTCGCCCGCCTTCGCCATCGACGACGAACCGCCCCGCCCGAGGTGATCGTAGTGCGCACCGATGACGATCCATTCGTCGGTCTGCCCCGGCAGCGCGGCGATGACGTTGCGATCGGTCTTGCGGATGTGCTCGACGGCCGTCGCGAACTTCACGCTCGTCTTCGGCAGCACGAAGCCGCCCTCCGCGTGCGGGTTCTCCGTGTCGAGCCCGGTCTGGAGATTCTTGAGCGACTTCCCGCTGGCCTTGAGCAAGACATCCGCGACCGCGCCGTTGATGCTCACCGCCGGCAAGCCGCTGTCCGCGTTGCTGCCGTCGTTGGTCATCTTGAGGACTTCGCCGGCGCTGGGCGAATTCGGCCCGGTCACGACGAGCACGCCCTTCGCGCCGCGCTCGCGAGCCATCATCACCTTGTAGCGAAGACCGGCGTAACGATTCAGGTGCGCGCGCCGCTGCGGCTCCACGCCCTCGGGCACGTAGCGCAGGAGCAGCACCACCTTATCCTTCACCTCCAGCCCGTCGTAGCTGTTGTAGCGCTGCTGGCCGTTGCTCTCCGGCACGCTGAGGCCGTAACCGGCGAAGACGACGTCGCCTTCGACCGCGCCATTCTCGGTGAAGGCAAGCGGGCGGAAATCCTTCTCCACCGCGAACGCCGCATCGTTCACGCGCAGGGAGTTCTTGTCCGCGATCAGCTTCTCGCCGGCGCGGAACTCGAACGGTTGCAGGAACGAATCCCCGGCGATCGGCTTCAGCTTGTAGTCCGCCAGCGCCTTCACCATCCAGTCCGCCGCCGCCGCGGCACCGGGCGAACCCGTCATGCGCCCCTCACGCTCCGGCGCGGCGAGCCACTCGACCGTGCCCTTGAGAATGTCGTGCGTGAGCTTCGAGAGATCGGGCATCGACTTCGCCTTCGTCGCCGCGGGCGCTTCGCCGAGCGCGGCGAGCGCGGCCTCGTGGTTCCAGTTCGCGAGGAAGAGCTGCGATTTCTTGTCGCCCGTGCGGTTCGAGGTCCAGCAGAGCCGCTTGCCATCGGGCGAGAAGACCGGCAGCCCGTCGAAACCGTCGGTGAAGGTCACGCGCACCGGCTCCTTCGTGCCCTCGGCATCGACCATGAAGAGCTCGAAGTTTTCGAAGCCGAGCTTGTTCGTGGTGAAGATCACATACTTCCCGCTCGGGTGGAAATACGGCGCCCACGACATCGCCTTGAAGTCGGTGAGCCGCTTCACGTCGGTGCCGTCCGCCTTCATCGTGAAGACATCCGCATTCATCCCGCTCGCGTCGAAGCGCCGCCAGATGATGCGCTGCCCATCCGGCGAGAAGAACGGCCCGCCGTCGTAGCCCGGCGCCGTCGTGAGGCGGCGGACATTCGAGCCGTCGGCGTCCATGATGTAGATGTCGCCGAACCACGCCGGGTCCTTTTCGAGCCGCTGCTTTTCCTCCGCGCTCAGCTCGTGATCGTAGGCCCCGCGCAGCGAGCAGAAAGCGATCTGCTTTCCATCCGGCGAGAACGAACCCTCCGCATCGTAGCCGCGCTCCTTCGTGAGCTGCACGAGCTGCGTGCCGTCCTGCTGGCAGGAAAAAATGTCCATCGCGTCGTCGTAGTCCCACGAGTAACGGCGCGACTTTCCGCTCGCGCGGAAATCCAGCTCGGCCTTCTGCTTCACCGCCGCCTGCGGATCGTGGTGCGTGCTCGCAAACAGCACGCGCGACGTGCCCGGCTGGAAGAACGCGCACGTCGTCTTCCCCTGCCCCGGCGATACCCGCGCGCTTTCGCCGCTGAGCAGATCGAGCAGATAGATTTGGTAGAACGGATTCTCCTCCTCACGCTCGGATTGGAAGATCAGCGCGTTGCCATCCGGGTGGAAGTAACCTTCGCCGCTGCGCTTGCCCTCGTAGATGAGCTGGCGCGCGTTGGTGATGAAGGCGGCTTCATCCGCGCGGGCGGCGATGACGCAGAGGACGAGGGCGAGAAGGAGGCGTGGCATGGAGCGCGCACGATGCCCGGCGTGCCGGAGCCCGGCAAGTGGCTTGGTCTTGGTCGTCGGTTTTGTTTTCATGCGTCCTCAGCGTGTGCCCCCGCTGGCTCACCCGCCAAAACTCATATGTTATCTTTGCCTCTCTTCTCACCGCGCTCCTTCAGCGGCACGAATATTCTCCCCTTTCCGTTCATACTTCAAGCGTTGACCCCTTCCGCCGCCCTTCCGCGTGACGCACGGCCTGGAAGTCTGCTTCACTCTCCCCGCCGCCGCGTAGGAAGCTGGCGGTTAGCCCAAGTTCGACAGTTGACCCAGCCTTTCGGGTATTATGAGGGTGGTTAAAAGGAATGCTTCTCTTGGAACGGTGTGAGGTGGAGTGCGTTTGGCGTTGTAGTG
>VFJQ01000121.1 GCA_009885995.1 Verrucomicrobiota bacterium | reverse complement strand
TCACCCACTATAACCGCCACCCCACCCCCTTCGTCTGGACTGCAAAGGCTCGGGATTTTCTCATGAAAGTGAAACGCGCCCGAAAGAAACTCCCGAAAACACTTATTCCGCGCTCATTGTGACGGACTCCACTAGCTGTTCCTACGAATAGTCCACGACGACGCGGAGCCGATGGGGGGCGATGCGGAAGGTGGTCGGGAGTTTGCCCGCGAGTTCGCCATCGACTTCCACCGGCACGGCGTCGGGACTTGTGACGCGCAGTTCGCGGGTGTGAAAATAGTCGATGTCCTCGAACTCCGGGTGCATGCCGGTGACCGCGCCGGTGAAATAACGCACGAGGTCGAGGTGGCCGACGTTCTTCGCGACGATCACATCGAGGAGACCGTCGTCGAGGCTGGCGTCGGTGAAGACCTCGATGGGCATGCCGTAGTAGCGGCCATTGCCGATCAGCACGAAGCTGCCCCGCCGCGTGACGCCCTCGCTCTCGATGAAAAGGCGAGGGGGAGCCTCGGCGGCGACTTGGGCGGCATTGATGAGGTAGCTGAGCGGGCCGAAAGCTTTCTTGAACTCGGTGGTGGTGCGTTCGACGACTTGCGCATCGAAACCGACGCCGGCGAGCTGCACGAAGTATTGATCGTTGGCCTGCGCGAGGTCGATCTCGCGCGTGGCGCCGGTCTCGATGATCTCCCACGCTTCATCGAGATCGCTGGGCAGGGCGAGTTCGTTGGCGAAGACATTCATCGTCCCGACCGGCAGGATGCCGAGCGCGCTGCCGCTGCCGGCGATGCCGTTGACGACTTCATTGATCGTCCCGTCGCCACCGGCGGCGACGATGATGGGGCATCCCTCCGCCGCCGCGCGCTGGGCGATGCGGCGGGCATCGCCCGGGGCGGAGGTGGGCTCGACCCGTGCGTTGCGAAGCGAGCCGATCTTTTCCAAAGCGGCACGGGCGCGGTCGCTGCGCGCGGTTGGGTTGATGATGATGAGGATGTCGCTGTTCACGGACGGTCGGAAAGGGCAGGGGAATCCGGCCTTTGCAGGATGCGGCTGAGTCCGTAACTTCCGCATCGTGCAGCGTCTTTCCAAGATCATTCTCATCGTGCTCGTCGCCGTCGCCGTAGTCGTGGCGATCGGGGTCGTCGGCGCGCGCTCCTATCTCCAGGGCGAAGGAGGGCGTGCGCAGATGGAGGAGGCCCTGGGCAAGGCGCTGAAGATTCCCGTGAAGATCGGGAAGGTGAGCGTGACCCTGCCTGCGACGATCCGCGTGGAAGGGCTGACGACGGTGGATAATGGAACGGGTGGTCAGCCCAAGGTCGCCGCGGGTTCTCTCCACGCGTCGCTGGCGTTGCGGTCGCTGCTCGCGGGGGACATCGAGATTCACGACGTGGTGCTGGAGTCGCCGGCCTTCGAATGGCCGCAGAACGCGGAGGGTCGCTGGGTCTGGCCTTCGCCGGAGAAAAAGAAGTCCGAGCCGAAGTCCGCGGAGTCCAAGCCGAAGGAGCCGGCGGGGCGGAAGTCGAGCGTGCGTGTGCATGGGATCAAGCTGGAGCGCGGGACCGTGGAGATGCGAAATGCGAAGGGGCAGCCGCTGATCAGCGCGTCCGGGGTGACGATGGAATTTTCCGAAGTGAGCGAACAGCAACTGATCGGGCTCGTCACCGCCGGGCGGCTGGTCTGGGGCGAACGCTACGTCTTCGAGAATGTGCGGACGAACCTCCGCTTCGTGCGTGATGTGCTGGAACTCGATGCGTTCGAGGCTGCGATCTTCACCGGCGCGATCCGTGGACGCTACGAGATGGATACGAAGTCGGACGGGCAGCCATTCAAGGTGCGCATCGAGCTGAGCGGCGTGGATCTCAATCCGCTCGCGGCTGCGGCGGGCTGGGGGGAAGGGGAAGTCGCCGGGCGGGTCAGCGGCGATGCGGAGGTGAGCGGTCGCACGGATCGGATCGAGCAACTCGAAGGCCCCTGCCGTCTCAGCATCGAGGGCGGGCGATTCAAGAAGCTCGAAGTTTTCGAATCGATCGCGCGGTTGCTTGAGATGGGTGAACTGGCCAATTTCCAGCCACGGGAGACGAGCGCGCAGTTCAACCTGCGGGACGAAAAGGCGTTCATCGATTCGCTCGTCTTCGCGACGGACAATCTCCGCATCAGCGCGGCTGGGGTGGCGCGGTTCGATGGAAAGCTGACGCTCGACGCGCGACTGAGCGTGCCCGAGCGCCTCGTGCCGACGATCCCGGAGATCGCCCGCGGGAGTTTCCTGAAACTCGACGATGGGCGGTATGGCCTCGACTTCAAAATCACCGGCAAGACCGACAAGCCGAAGACCGATCTCGCCGAGCGTCTCATCGGCGGCAAAGTGCAGGACAAGATCGGCGACCTGCTTGGCAGCCTCTTCGGCACCAAGCCGGAAAAAAAGGACAACAAGAAAAAGGACGAGGAGAAGCGCGCTCCGGAACCGAACGCCGAAAAGCAATGAAAGTGATGTCCGGTTCCGCCCATGGCATGAAGCTGAAGGTGCCCCGCTCGGGCGTGCGTCCGACGATGGACGTCGTCAAGGGGGCGATCTTCTCCAGCTTGCAGGATCTCATCCCAGGCGCACGCGTGCTCGACCTCTTCGCGGGCAGCGGCAGCCTTGGCATCGAAGCGCTGAGCCGCGGAGCTGGCAGCGTGGTCTTCGTCGAAAATGATAGGTATGCGGTGGAAGTGATCCGGGAGAATCTCGCGAAGGTGCGCCTGACAGGTGACGCGTTTGCGGCAGATGTCTTCAGCTATCTCGATCGCCTCGCGGTGCCGGGTGCGTTCGATCTCATCATCGCTGATCCGCCCTACGCGAAGGCGCCGGGTGAACGCGATTTCGGGGCGGAGTTGCTCGGTAGTGAATCGCTGCGGCGCGCACTGGCGCCCGATGGGATCTTCGTGCTCGAGCACCTCCCGGGGGTGGCCTTGAACATCCCGAAGGCGTTGGAGTGTATCCGCGACAAAAGCTACGGTGCGACCGCCGTTGCCTTCTTCCGATTGGCGCGACCTTCGTCCTGACCGCGTGACGCCGCCCGATCGTTCGCTGCCGCCCGACGCGCGGCGTTCACTGCGCATCTACAACGTCTTCTTCCCGCTCGTCTTCATCGCGATGCTGCCGGGCTTCCTGCTTCGCATGTTTCGCCGAGGCGGGTTCCGCGAGAAGTTCGGCCAACGGCTCGGGCGATTCAGCGCTGCCGAGCTTGCCCGGATTCGATCACGCGAATGGATCTGGATTCACTCGATCAGCGTGGGCGAAACCTTCGTCGCATTGAAACTCGCCCGGGCACTGCACGCGCTAGACCCGAGCATAGGCATCCTGCTCTCGACGACCACGACCACGGGTTTCGCCGAGGCGCGCAAAGCAGAGAGCGAGTGGCTCGAAGCTATCTATAACCCGCTCGACCTTCTCCCGATCGTCCGGCGAACGCTGCGCTTGGTGCGCCCGCGTCAGATCGTCTTCATCGAAGCGGTGTGGCCGAACTTGCTCGCTGAGGCGGTCCGCCTCGGGGTGCCCACGACATTCATCCCGCGCGTCTCCCCGCGCTCCGAGCGACGCTTCCGCCGGTTTCGCGCACTGACGGGACCGATCTTCGGATTGATCGATCGTATCTGCGTGGCGGAGCCTGCGGATATCGAGCGATGGGAAAGTCTCGGCGCAGATCGACGACGTGTGATCTGCACCGGCAGCATTAAGTTCGACCAAACCGGTATGCCGCCCGCGCGCGAAGCTGAGTTCCGTGAACTCATCGCGCCGCTCGGTGTGACGCAGCAAACGCCGATCATCGTCGGCGGCAGCACGTGGGAGCCCGAAGAGCAGGTGTTGGCGGAACTTCTGCCTGCATTACGCCGCGAACATCCCGACCTCATTCTCATCCTTGTCCCGCGTCATGTTGAGCGTAGCGACGAGATCGTCCGCCAACTCAATCCGCTCGGCCTGCGGGTCGTGCTTCGAAGTTGCTTCCCGGAACCAGCTTCGCAGCGAGCCGACATCCTGCTCGTCGATGTCACAGGCGAGCTTCGCGACTGGTATGCGCTCGCGACGGTCGTCTTCGTCGGCAAGAGCTTGCCGGGCGTGAAGGAAGTTGGCGGCCAGAACCCCGGCGAGCCGGCGATGCTCGGGAAGCCCGTGGTCTTCGGCCCACACATGGAAAACTTCGAGGCTCTCGTCACCCAACTCATTTCAACCGATGCCGCGACCAGAGTGGGAACGACCGAAGACCTCGAAACGACGATGCGTCTTCTGCTTGGCTCAGTCGATCGGCGCACCGCGTGCTCGGAGCGAGCGAGAACTCTTCTTGCATCGCATGCGGAAGCAGCCGGACGCACGGCCTCGCTGCTGATTCCGCCGCCCGGCTGAGAAACCGCTTGCGCCTCCCGGAGCGGCTCCTACTATATCTGCCCGCAAACCGGGACCCTATCGTCCAGTGGCCTAGGACATCGCCCTTTCACGGCGAGAACACGGGTTCGAATCCCGTTAGGGTCACCACCAACATCAACGACTTACGTTGATTGCGGTGATTTATTGGAAAGTTCTTGGAAACTTTCCGCGGGTTTGGGAGCTGCGCGACGCCTTGATCAAAGCAGACTCGGTCACTCGCAAAATCCACACCGGCACGTGATGCCGTTGACTTCGTGGAGGGCTTTATGAAGCTTTCCGCAGGCTCGGACGCCGCGCCACGCTTGGTCAAAGCAGGCTCGGTCACCGTCAAAATCTACACCGGTCACATCGGCGCCTATCGCACGTTCACCGTGTATTGGCGCGCCGCCGGTCGCTCCCACCGCAAGACGTTCTCGCATGAGAAGGAGGCGCAGACGTTCGCCCGCGAGCAGGCGGAAAAACTCGCCGCCGGGCAGGTGCAATCTCCGTCGATTTCCTCGACGGAAGTCTCCACGTTTCGCGAGGCGGAACGCCGGCTCGGTGACACGGCTCCGATCCACGTCGCCGCGGGTGAATACGCCAGCGCCGTTCGCCGACTCGGGGATGCCGCGACGCTCAACCAAGCCGTCGAGTTCTTCCTCAACAACTCGCTTCGGTCCGAGCTTCAGCGCACCGTGTCGGAAGTCGTCGAGGAGTTCGTCGCCATGAAGCAAAGTGACGGTCTCAGCGAGCGCTACGTCGAGGACGTGACGTGGCGGCTGCGGCGCTTCGCGAAGGACTTCCAGGTGAACATCGAGCACGTCACCACGCGCGACCTGGACGCGTGGCTGCGCAAGCTGACCACCGGGCTCGTGACGCGTGACAACTTCCGCAAGCACATCGTCACGCTGTTCAATTATGCCCGTCGTCGCGGCTACCTACCGCGCGACCGCGAGACGGAGGCGCGTTGGCTGGAGAAGCCGAAGATCAAATCAAAGCCCATCGAGATTTTCTCTCCACAGGAATTGAGCGAACTAATCGCGGCGGCAGAGGGACAGGTGAAACTCGCGATCATCATCGGTGCATTCACCGGAATCCGTTCGGCGGAAATGCTCCGGCTCAAGTGGGAGAACTTCAACTGGGGCGAGGACGTCATCGACATCGGCGTGGACCAGACGAAGACGGCCTCGCGCCGCTTGTTGCCCATCCTGCCCGCGCTCGTGGAGTGGCTCCAATCGCAGGTGAAGCCTTACGGCCCGGTGTTGAACTACAGCCTGCCGGTCTGCCTCGCGGAAGCCTTCGCCACCACGGCGATGAAAGCGACCAAGGCGCGCGGCGAATTCCTGCCACCGCTCAGGTGGAAGCAGAACGGACTGCGCCACAGCTACGCCAGCTACCGCCTTGCGATGAAGAACGATGCCGCGCAGGTGTCGCTCGAGATGGGCAACTCGCCGCAGAAGCTCTTCAAGAACTACCGCAAGGTGGTGACGAGATCGCAGGCGGTCGCGTGGTTCAACGTGATGCCCGCGGTCGCGAGCAACATCGTGCCGATCAAGTTCGCCGTGTCATGAGTTTGACGCCGCGCGCGTGGCATGACCACGCAATCCTCCGCACTTTCCAGCGACGACCGGCGGATGACCGACAAAGAAACCTGCGACTACCTCCGCATCAAAGCGCGCCAGCTTTATACGTGGCGCCTGGATGGAGTCGTTCCCTACATCCGCGTGGGACGTTCGCTCCGGCAGCCACGGAACTTCTGTGCGAGATCGAGGCCCGCCCAGGCGAACGCGCGCACGAGCGCCACGTCGCTGCCGCCGAGCAGTCCGGCGTTGTAGGCCGCTCCGCCGGGAGTAAACCCCGCGAGCGCCTGCGCTGCCTGCATATCGCGGGAGGCGTAGTAGTGAGGAAAGTCTGGGGACTGCGCGATGAGCCGATGGCGGGTGAGCCGCTTAGGCAGTGGTTTGAAGAGCAGCACGTCGCTGTCGAACTGGACGAACGGCTGCTCTTGCAGCGCGCACGCGACGAGCTTGCCGAGCGCCCATACGTGCATCAGCCCGTCGGCGGGCCAGTCTTCGAGCGGCATGGAGATTTTACTGAACGGCCAGCCAAGCAACGCGGCTATGTCCGCTCCGCGCCGGTCGGTGACGAACTCCGTCTCGGTGAAGACGCGCGCCGCGAGATTCACGGCGAGCGTTTGAATCAGCATCGGTCCTCGCGTCGGCACGAACATTGGCGTCGGCACGAACATTGGCGTGCGCGTCCAGAGGCTCATCACGCCGCGCAGGTCGCAGCGGCGATTCTTGGAAGTTGGTGTTGGTAGGTTGCTCACAGCAGGAAGCCGCCAAGCGGTGGTGCTGCGACGAATCGCGAACCCGCTTGCGGAGTTGCTGGAGGTGGCCTGTCAATCGGGACGAAGTGCGGGATGCGCTCGACTGGCACCGAGAGGTCGAAGGCGCTGCCGTCACGCCGCACGATCCGCCGAATGACCGCACCGCGCGGAGCGTAGGTCACCGGCAAGCGGCGGCAGTTGAGCCAGCGGATGCACAGGTGATACGGGTGATGCCAAGGCAGCGACGCGAAGGCGTGCAAATGCACGGTGCGGTCCGTCTTGTCTGCGAGCACCGCGGCGAAACGCTCCGCCATCCGCAGCGGCACCGTGATGATCAGATCGATGTCGGCGCCGGGCTCATCTTCGCCGCGCGCACACGAACCGGCGATCCCGACCGTGCCGAGCCGATGCTTGGCCGCGAGTTCACCGATGAGTGAGCTGAGATCAAACGCTGGAGCCTTCATCTACGGTCTTGTCGAAGCTGCAGTCCGGGTCTTGCGTCTCGTTGCTCTCGCTCTCACCGAACATCTTGAGCGAATCCGGCTGGAGATTGCTGACGCTGAGCGAATCCGGCTGGAGATTGCTGACGCTGCCGCCCTGCACGTCCACGCTCACGGAGCCGGGCGGAAACAGGTCGATGTCGCCTTCGGTGTGCGTGCCGTCCGGGCGCGTGTCGTTGGTCCAGTGGATGTGCGGCGTGCCTTCGTTCACATCGACTGGCGTGAGCTGCGCCGACTTCCCGGCACCGTCCTCGGGGTTCACGGCATATTGGCCGTTCACGCCGTAGCTCGCCGAGTAAGTGTAGCCGTCCTCGGTATCGCCGCTCGGCCCGTCGTGTGTGCACGATTTGTCCTCGGTCATGCTGCCATACCACGACGCGCCAAAGATCAGGCAGAGCGGCTCGAACTTGTGGCTCCCGCTGCCGGTGTGGTGCGTGAGCGGTGCGTTGCCGGGCTCGCCGTAGTCGGCGGTGTAAGTGATCGTGCCGCCCGGATTCACCGGGACATTCTTGAACTCGAAGCCACCGCTGAAGCCGGGATACGCGGTGCCGAGTTGGATCGACTGCGTGCCCGGCCCGGACACGCGCAGCGTGCCCACGCCGGCGCGACCGCCGCTAATCGAGACGTTCACGTAGGCCGTGCAAGTCTGCGGCGGCTGGATGAAGCACGCCGGTCCGTCCGGATTCACATCGGTGAAGACCTCGACGGAAACCGTCGGTGGATCGGGCTGCGGTGGCTTCGGCGGCTTCGGCGGTTTAGGTGGCACGGGCGGCTGTGGGCCGCCACCGCCACCGCCACCAGGCGGCCAGCCACCACCACCACCGCCGGTGCTTCCACCGCCGCCGTTGCCACCGGTACCGCCACCGCCTACGCCTCCGCCGCCGGGAGGATCGCCCGGAGGTGGATCGCCAGTGCCACCACCGCCTCCGCCTCCGGGCGGACGCGGTGGATCGGGAGGCTGTGGAGGATCGGGCGGATCAGGTGGCTGCGGACCATCCGGCCACGGCTCGTCGGTCCAGTCGTAGGCGAGAAACTCGGCCGAGCCGAAGTCCCACTGCTGCACGACGCGACGGTCGAACTCCTGCTCTTCCCACACCGGCTGCGTGATGAGCCAGACGTAGCTCTCGAAGGTGAGCCACTTGCGCCACGCATCGCGACGAACCGCTGTGCCGCTGCGCGCGAGCGTGCGCGCCTGAAACCAATCGAGGCCGGTCATAGCGTGTCGGAGATGAGGTCGCGCGCAACCTCGACGAGGAAGGTGCGCGTGGTGTTGCGCAGGAACGGCGGACCGACCTGCGGCTGGTAGTTGTTCAGGGCGATCCACTCGAACTCGCCGAGTGCATTGAACAGCGTGCCCGCGTCCGCTTCGTAGTTGGTGAGCGCACTCGTCAGCTCCGGGCTGTCGAGCTTCACATGCAGCCGGAAGGCGGTCTGTTCGCCTTCACCGACCTTCCGCCAGTCGTGGCCGTCCACGAGGATGTTCTCCGGCTCCAGTTCCTTGAGCGCGAAGCGCAGCGCCGCGAGCCCGATGTCGGCCACGACGCCGCCTTTGAGGAAGGTGATATGGAAGACGAGATCGTCGCCCCGCTTGGTCCAGAACAGCGGGCCTTTGTCCTTCGTGTTGCTGTCGCCGAAGTTCTGCGAGTTGAGCGAGACGAGCTTGGTCAGCAGGTCGATATAGACTTCGAGCACGCCGGACGGCCGCACGTTGCCGCTCGGCTCGATGCCGAAGGTGAAGATGACGGGATCGCTGACGCCATCCGCATTGCCCGCGCGTAACGCGACGACAAACACGCCGGGCATCGTCGCTGCGCCGGAGATTTTTCCCGTGGGCAAATGCAGCGCCAACCCCGGTGGAAGCGGCGACGAGTTCCAGAACGTCGGCGAATTGCTCGCCCACGGCTGAAACGCGAACGCCTGCCACTGGAGGTAGCCGAGGACACTTTGCGTGGTGTTGATGACGGGCGCGGCCATGTCAGGAGATCTGCGCTTTGGCCTGCGCCAACGCGGCGAAGACGAATCCCTTCGCGCCGCGCACGCTGTTTTCCGTGTCGAACTGGATGAGCCGCGCCCGCAGCACGAAGCCGGGCGACAGAGGCACCGAATTGGCCGGGCTCGCGCTCCAGGCCGTGTAGAGACGCCGCTCGGCGGTGATCACGTTATCGAGGGAGCGTTTGATGATCGCGCCGAAGTGATGCTTGAGCTTCAACCCGCTCACGATGATGCGCTGTGAAAGCAACGGCGCCGGTCGCCACACGACATCGGCGAGGTTTTCGGAAACTGGCGCTGGCGTGTCCTGCCCCGGCGCGGTGCCCGCCTCGATGACGAGGAGGAACTGCGCGCGCGTGTTCGCGAGGAAGAGTTGCAGCTCCAGGTCGAACTCCACGGAGAAGCGGCCGTCCGGCTGCCACATCGCTTCGTTGATGTGCAGCAGGAACAACTCACGCTCGAAATCCAGCGGGTAGAACGAATTGGTCTGCGCCGCGCGGGTGACCCGATACCAGAGCCGACCGTCGCTGCCCACGAAGCCGAGCGGGTCGAGATACCCACCGCGACGACCGAGCCCACCGGGCACAAGCAGTGGCACGTTCGTCGTGTTCTGAAACACGTTCCCCGTGTTCAGCTCGGGCCGTGGCAGCGGAACGGCGATGGGCACCACGGTCGCATCGTGAATGGCCGGGAGCACCCCAGCCGGGCGTGGGAGCTTGTCGGTCTTGCCCTCGCTGAGCGATTTCGGATCGAAGTCCGCCGGCAGCCGCGCGCTGGGGAAAACTTCGGTGAGATCGGGAATTTCAATGTCCTGCGAGACGTTGTCCTCGCGCCGCGTGAGCAGGTTCGGCGTGGGCAGCAAATCCTCGATATTCTCCAGCCGCGCATAGACGCCCGCGAGCGCATCGAGCAGACCGAGGATCTGCGCCATGGTGTGCGTGTGCGCGAGGAACGCGCTGTTGCCGCTGCCAAGCTCGCCTGCGCGCCCAAGCCGCCGATGACCGCGGAAGCGTTCGCCGCGCGCCTGCGCTCGTGGCGCAAGGCCCGCCGGCTCACGCAGCCTCGTGCCGCCGCCGCAGTCAGCGCGCTTGGCGTGGTCGTCGGTGACGGCACGTGGGCCAAGTGGGAACGGTGCGACCAAACACCGTGGCCGTCGCCCATGCGCCTTCTGCTGGCTGCGATCGCCCGCGCTCCGCGGCCTGCGCCACCGGCACCCACGAGCCGAATCCGCCCGCACCGCGAAATGCCGATGTGCCCGCGCAAGTTCTGCCGCTTGCTGAGGCGCTGGCGCAAGGCGCGCGGGCTCAACCAAGCGGAGGCGCTAGTGGTGCTCGGCCTGCCCGCAGATCAAGCGCTGCTGAGCCACTACGAACGTGGCAGCTTCATCCCGCGACCCGCGCGCATGAGCGCGCTCCTCGCCATCATCACCGGGACGGAGGTGCAGCCGTGAGAATCATCACCAATCGCGGCTACGACTTCGGCGAGGTGTCGTCGGCCACGCAGAAAGCGATCCGGCGAGCCGACACGCGCCTCGCAGGATATTGGGCGCTGGAGCTGTGGGCTAGCGGTTTCGGCAACTACGTCTGGAAGCGTTTGCTGACCGTTTCCGCCGAAGATGTGTGGGGCCTGATCACCAGCGAGATCAAAGCCCTGCATGACAGCTACGTGTTCGTGAACAAGACCGTGCCCGCGAAGAAACCGTGAGGCCGAATCTTCATCTCGAAAGCCGTGATCCTGCTGTGCGCGGCGAGAAAGAGCCGAGATGCCGACCACTTACAGAACTTCGTGTATGACGCGCGCGCCGGCATCGACGCCGACAAGCTCGCCGCCGATCTGCTCAAGGCTGGGAAGGAGAAAGTGCCGGACTACGCGTTCGACTGCCACACGCTGAAGGGAAAGCGGAAGGGCAAGACCACGGCTGATTTCTTCCGCGATGAGCAGCGCGCTTTGAAGCCGTTCCAGCCGGGTCTGTTCGACGACCTGCCGAAGAGCTGAGCCGTCGCAACTGAACGCATTCGCCCGCTGCCCGTTCGCCGGTGGGCGTTTCGCGTGTTGGAATCAGAAGGCTGTTCGTGATTCCGAGTGGAGCGGCAACCCCATAACTCTTGGGACGCAAATCGAAGGCAAAGCAGGCTGTTAAATGCGGAATCCGTCCCAACTAAAAACGGGCCAATCAAAGCTACGGACTATTAGGTCGCCACTACTGTTCTCGGCGCAGCCTCTTAATAATGATGGCCGGAGTTTGCTATGTCTGATCCAGACGTGGATGTTTTAGAAAGCAACGAGTAGCTCATTATTAGTTGGAAATGTTTCCTGGCCGCTCGGCCTCATTCTGCCGCTGTAACTCCTCCCTCTCATAATCCCGGGCTAAGAATAAGCCCTTAGCCACAAGGGCTGTTACCATCAACCCCATGATGAACACTGAGATTGCGTATTCCATAGGTCATCCTCCTTTCCGCGTGGTGATTCCATTTGCAAGGAGGACCACTCGCACTCCTACCCAGAAACTAAGAATGCTGGGCACCCAAATTCCTACAAATAGCCCATATTCGTGACTATAAAGAAACCAGAGGGAAACACTCGCCACGAAGCTGACAAATGCACCGATTAGGAATGGGTAGTCGATTTTGTGAAACATGACAGGTAGTAGAAAAGCGCCTAAAGGCGAACGGGGCTGGCGCTTGGAAGCGCCAGCCCCGCACATAGAACCTTTTACGGAATAAGGACGGTGTCGATGACGTGGATGACGCCGTTGCTCGCGGCAATGTCTGTCTTCACGACATTGGCGGCACCGACGGTTACTTTGCCTCCATCGACCTTGATGGCCGCTTCTTTGCCGTTCACAGTCTTTACGCTCATGGTTTTCACGTCCGCGGCCATGACTTTTCCGGCGAGAACGTGGTAGGTCAGGATCGCAGTTAGCTTGTCCTTGTTCTCAGGCTTGAGCAGGCTATCGACTGTGCCCGCGGGGAGCTTGGCGAATGCTTCGTCGGTGGGTGCGAAAACGGTGAACGGTCCTTTGCCGCTCAGGGTATCGACCAGGCCGGCGGCTTTTACGGCGGCGACGAGAGTATTGAACTGACCGGCGCCGGCGGCGACGCCAACGATGGTCTTCTCTTCCGCTGCGGAGAGGTTGGACGTCATTAGGGTGGATGCCGTGGCGAAGGCCGCGGCGATGAAGGCGAGTTGTTTCATAGGTTTGTTGCTTTGGATTATGTGTTGAATTGCGACGAACGATTATTCGTTGTCGTGGTAAGCCAAACGCTTCAGGCCATTGAGCGGTTGCTTCTTTTTGTAAAAACTCGCCCTTTTCGTGCATCCATTCGGTGGTGCCGGACGCTCGTGCGCTTTACGAATTAGTCTGTCTGGCAGTCCTGGCGAACCCGCCCGGCTTGTTCGCGAATCGCGGCTTTCTGCTCCGTGGTGAGGCGTTGGAGATTCCGCACTTGCATGACGATGCGCGGGTTCTTTACGAGCGTCGGCTCGTGGCGCAGGAGGAAGTCCCAATACAGCGTGGTGAAGGGACACGCGCGCGGGCCGGTGCGCTCGGCGGGATCGAAGCGACAGCCAGTGCAGTAGTTCGACATGCGCTGGATGTATTTGCCGCTCGCGATGTAGGGCTTCGAGGCCATCACTCCGCCGTCGGCGTATTGCGACATGCCGAGGGTGTTGGGCAGCTCGACCCACTCCACAGCATCCACATACACGGCGAGATACCACTCGTGGATCTCACTCGGACGCACTCTGAGCAACAGCGAGAAAAGGCCCGTGACCATGAGCCGCTGGATATGGTGCGCGTAGCCGTAGTCGAGAGTCTGGCGAAGCGCGTGGCGCAGACAATTCATCTCCGTCTCGCCGGTCCAGTAGAATGGCGGGAGCGGCTGGTCGGCCCCGAGGGCGTTGCGTTCGACGTAGCCGGGCATGAAGCGCCAGTAAATGCCGCGCACGTATTCGCGCCAGCCGAGGATTTGCCGGATGAATCCCTCCACGCTCGCGATGGGCGCACGCTTCTCGCGCCACGCGCGCTCCGCGGCGGCGAGGACCACGCGGGGGTCGAGCAGCTTGAGATTGAGCGCGGCGCTGAGGCGCGAGTGGTAAAGCCAAGGCTCGCCCGACCACATCGCATCCTCCCAGCGCCCGAAGTCGGGGAGCCGGTTCGCGATGAAATCATCGAGCGCGGCCCGTGCGTCGGCGGCAGTCACGGGCCAGTCGAAGTTTTCCAGTGCCCCCGGATGCTTCGCAAAGCGCGCGGAGACCATCGCGAGCGCCTCGCTCGTCGTCGCATCGGGCGGAAAACGTCGCGGCGCTGGGAGAAAACCGGGGCCGTCCTTACCGAAGGACTTGCGATTGTCGTGATCGAAATTCCACTCGCCGCCCGCGGGTTGGTCGCCGTCCATGAGCACGCCGGTCTTCACGCGCATCTCGCGGTAGAAATATTCCATTCGCAGTTGCTTCCGGCCCTTCGCGTGCGCGGCGAACTCCGCAGCCGTGCAGAGAAAATGGCGGTCGGCCCGAATCTCCAGCGGCACTCCCGCGTTTCGCGCGGCGGCGGTGATTTCCTCGCGCACGCTCCACTCGCCGGGTTCGACGACGATGACCTTTCCCGGATGCGTCTGCGCGATGGTCCACGCGAGTTGCGCTGCGAATGTTTCGCCGGGCGTTCCTTTGCCGGGCAGGCCGCTCCACTCCGCAGACTTCGCGGTGAGCGCACGATAGAAGACCCGCCCGCCGCGCTCCAACAACGTATCGCGAAAGTGGCGCATCGCCGCGAGGAAGATGGCGATGCGCGGTTTCGCCACCCAGACCTTTTCGGACTCGTGCGCGACCTCGGCCATCCAGACGGCGTCCGTCTTCAAATCAAAGTCATCGAGCGCCGCCGAGCGGTCGTCGAGCTGATCGCCGAGGACGAGGATGAGGTTTCTGAGTTTCGCGGGACGTTTCATTGATGCGGGATGTGCGTGTTGATACGCTCGCGGAGTCGTTTCAGCCGCTTCGCAAAAATTCCGATTCCAAAATGTATCCAAACCAGGCGCCGCGACGTAAACAGAGCACATCGTTTCATCCAAAATCGCAAATTGCTAAACCGCTTTCACAATGCTGACTGATTTCCTACAAGACCAAGCTGCACTCTATGCATCCGGCGGCATGACCGCGCAGCAACGCGATCCGTTTGAAGTCGTCCTCGAGTTTTACGATGAACTCCGCGAGTTCGTCGCCGGATTGACGGAAGTCGGTGCCTCCTTGACGCTGGCCAGTATGCCTATCGAGGGAATGCCAGTTCCGCTCGCACTGAAGTCCCGCATCTCCGGACTGATTGCGAATCGGCCCCAGCAGGCGACGCCCGAGGGAATGGTGGCATCCGGGCCGGACGGCCTCGTGCAGTGGGTGAATCCCGCCTTCACCGCGATGTGCGGCTACACGCTCGATGAACTGCGCGGGAAAAACCTCGGCCCCATCCTCCAGGGCGCAAAGACCGATCGCGAGACGGCAGAGCGCATGCGGAGTGCGGTGCATCAGTATCGCCCGTGCTGTGAGACGATCCTAAACTATCACAAAAACGGCACGCCCTACTGGGTCGAGGTCGCCATCACTCCAATCGTCGACGACGCCGGCCAGCCCCTCTGGATGGTCGCCCGCGAACGCGAGCTGACCGACCACGTCGCAGCCTAATCGAGCCGTTACAACTGCGGACCCAGCAGGTCGCGCAGCCGCATCATCCCGCGCCGGATGCGCGCTTTCACTGTCCCCAGTGGCTCCTTCAGCCGCTCTGCGATCTCCGTCTGAGTGAGCGAGGAAAAAAAAGCAAGTTCGATGGCCTCGCGCTGATCCTTCGAGAGCTTCTGAATCGCCTCGCGCACCAGCTTGTTCGTATCGCCCGTCGAGGCCGCATCGAAGGAACTCCGGTCATCGAATTGCTCGGACGTTTCCGACTCGCGCTGCATCTCGTCCTGAAGCCGGCTACGCCGCTGCGTCGAGCGCAGGCGGTCGATCGCCTTGTTCCGCGTGAGCGTGATGGCCCACGTCATCGGCTTGCCGCGCGAAGGATCGTAGAGCGGCGCCTTTTCCCAAATCTGCACGAACACATCCTGCAGCACGTCCTCGGCGGCCTCCTGGTTATTCAGCACGCGATACGCCGCGGTAAAAAGGACCCCGCAAAAGCGATCGTAGAGTTCCTCAAATCCTCGCCGATCTCCCTGCGCGACACGGCGCATAAGCTCGATCTCGGCGTCGAGTTGTTGGGCGGGATCAGGTTCCATGGGCGGGGAGAATGATTGAGCCGAAGCGCGCCGACAATAGAAACCGGACTTTCCGGCGTCCGCACCGCCGTCGCGCACGAGTAATCGCGTGTGAAAATCAGCGATGAATGCGGAGTGCATGCCGGCACGCCTCTCTTCGCCGTTACCTCACGCTCAACCGATACTGCTGACATTCCAACCCTGCTCCACCCGAACAACAATACACCCGCAACTCGGACAAACGCGGAAATGGGAGCCGCCAATCAGCGGTGACGCGTAAAGAGAAACGCACATGTTCATCACGGGTCTCGGCACCGCAGATCCTCGACTGAGGCATACCCAGCGTCTGGGTTGGGATGCGATCCGTCCGTCGCCCGGGCGCGCCGCTCATTCTTCGCGCAGCCATGCGATTTTGCGAAAGGTGCTGACGGGCAATAACGGCATCGAGGCCCGCCACCTCGCGCTCGATCCGCTTTCCGAGGTTTTCGAGTTCACGCCCAATGCCATGCATGCGCGGTTCAAGCGCGTCGCGCCGCAAACAGGCGGGGAAGCCGCGCGCCTTGCACTGGCCGAATCCGGACGCAGGCCGGAAGAAATCGGCTCGCTCGTGGTGGCGGCGTGCACGGTCTACCTGTGTCCCGGACTTTCCAGCTACATCGGCGAACGCCTCGGATTGCCGCGGAATGCCCAGTTGCTCGACCTCGTCGGGCTCGGTTGCGGTGCCGCCGTTCCCACGCTCCGCACGCTCCACGTTCCTGAAGCTCGGGAAAAGCTCCGCTTCGACAGCCGCGCAGGGCTGCTGCGCAACATCCTCGCGCCTGACGTGCCGGTGCTCTCGGCGGGATTCGCCGTGGATGTGCTCGATCGCGCTGAGATTGCGCCACCGGAAATTTCCGAGTGGCTGTTTCATTCCGGCGGTCGCGACGTGCTGCGAGAAATCACCGAGCGCATCGGCTTGAACGAACGCGCCGTGCGGCATTCGACCGAGGTCTTGCGCGAATACGGAAACATGAGCAGCCCGAGTTGTCTGTTCTCACTCCGTCGTGCGCTCGATGAAAATGCAGATGGTGGAAAATGGTGGCTGGCGTCTTTCGGTGCTGGATTCAGCAGCCAAGGCGCGCTCTTGGAAGTGCGATGATCGTCCGCAGTCTCACGCCCGAACTCTTAGACGCGCTCCCGCCCGAGGCGCCCGAGGCCCGGGCTTCTCGGCGCGACCTGCACGCGCTGAATGCCCTCATGGGTCACCGGCGCGCGTGGCGCTCGTGGCTGCGGCGGGAATTTGATTCACGAGCACCGCGCGCGATTGCCGAACTCGGTGCCGGTGATGGCGTGATCGCGGCGGAGAATCTCCTCGCGACATTTCCCGATGGAGACGGCGCGACGCTCTTCCTCGTGGATCGCGCTCCCTGTGTCGCCGAGAGCACGTTGCACACATTGCAGCGTGCGGGGTGGAGGGTGTGTGTGGAAAAGGCGGATGTCTTCGATTGGCTGAGCGAGCCGCCCCCGCTCGATGCGATTTGCGCGAATCTCTTCCTTCATCATTTCGACGATACCGCACTTACCCGCCTCCTCGCCCTCGCGTCCCGCGCCACGCCGCTCTTCGCCGCCATGGAGCCGCGGCGCGGATGGCTGGGCCTCGCCGGTGTCGCCGCGCTCCCGCTCATCGACGCGCACGCCGTCACGCTCCACGACGCCCGCGTGAGCGTCGAAGCCGGTTTCTGCGCGCGCGAACTCAGCACGCTGTGGCCGCGCGACGGCTGGCTTTGCGAAGAGCGGCGCACGTTTCCGTTCAGCCATTGGTTTTGCGCACGGAAGGCATGAAAGCCGTCACCATCATCGGCGGCGGGCTCTCCGGGCTCTGTCTCGGCATCGGTCTGCGCCACCGTGGAGTGCCCGTGCGCGTCATCGAAGCAGGCACCTATCCACGCCACAAAGTCTGCGGCGAATTCCTCAGCGGCAAAGGCCGCGAAGTCCTTGCCATGCTCGGCATCGAAGCCAGCCTCAGCGGCGCCCGCGAAGCCTCCGATGTCACCTTTTCCCTCGGTGCCAGCACCACCGCAGTGCGCGCACTCCCATCGCCCGCGCTCTGCATCTCGCGCTGGAAAATGGACGCAGCCCTCGCGGAAATGTTCACCTCGCTCGGGGGCGAACTTATCACTTCACAGCGCGCATCCACCGAAGCAGGAGAGGGAATCGTCCGTGCCACGGGCCGCCGTCCGCAAGCCGAGGAAGGCGGTTGGCGCCTGTTCGGGCTGAAAGCCCACGCCCACGGCATCACTCTCGGCGCAGGACTGGAAATGCACTTCACCCCGCGCGGCTACGTCGGCCTCTGTGCGGTGGAAGACGGGCGCGTGAATGTCTGCGGCCTCTTCCGCAGTCGCGAACCCGTCCCCGCATTGGCCCGCGACTGGCGCCGATGGCTCGGCGGTGAACCCGGCTCCGCACTCCACGCCCGACTCGCCGAGGCTCGCTGGGATGACGCTTCTTTTTCCTCCGTCGCCGCCCTCGGCCTCACGCCGCGCCGCGCGCTCCTCAGCGAAGAGACGAGCATCGGCGACGCCGTGACCATGATTCCGCCCGTAACCGGAAACGGCATGTCCATGGCCTGCGAATCCGCTGCCGACGCCATCGAGCCTCTGGCCGCATGGTCCGCCGGAGCATCGTCATGGGACGAAGCGCGACTGACCCTTTCCCGCCGGTTCGACGCCGCATTTTCCAGCCGCCTTCGCACTGCCGCGATCCTCCAACGAGTGGTCGTTCACCCCGCTGCTCGCTGGGTTCTTTTCCAAAGCGTGAAATTGGTTCCCGCCCTACAGAGACTCCTCTTTCAGATGACTCGTTAAAGTTTAAGCACGGCCTTTCCTGCGCGGATTCCCCTTTTTCTGAAATGAACTCTGCTTCATCCTCTCGAACCGCTTCGATCGCTACGCGGAAAAGGCGGCCTGACCGCCCGCTGGACACAACCGCGGTCAATGCCGTTGATCTTGCGCCCCTCGCCACACCGCGCGCAGTTCGACTTTCAGCCGAAACGAGCTTAAACAATTCGCCCTATGAAAACCTCGAAAGCGACCAAGAACACGAGCATCCCGCAACTTTCCGGCAGCCTGAATCAGGTGCTCGCCGACTCCTACGCGCTACTCTCCCTCACGCATCTGGCCCACTGGAATGTCGAGGGGCCGGGCTTCTTCGCGCTGCACACCGCGTTTCAAACGCAATACGAGGAACTCTTCATGGCCATCGACGAAATCGCCGAGCGCATCCGCGCGCTCGACGCCTACGCCATCGGCGGGCTGGGCAAGCTGGCGCAGGTCGCGCAGATGAAGGAATTCGCGGCCCCGTGCGCGCAGGAGGACTACGTGCGGATGCTCATCGCGGGCAACGAAAAGCTCGTGGCCGACGCGGCCCAGGCGCGCGAAGCCGCGGGCGCGGCCAATGATCAGGAGACGCAGGATCTGATGCGTCGGGCGCATCACCATTCACCAAAAAACCATCTGGATGTTGAAGAGCTTCCTCAAGGGGTGAAATTCGCGGCGCTGAAGGTGACGACACTGCCACTTGCACGACTACATGCACCGCCACGCAGTTCGTTCCTGCTGCCGCGACAATCTATCCCAGCTGGGCTGGCGCCTGTTGGTTCAACCCCTAGCTCGGTTCGAGCATTTCCGGTGTCGGGGCCGCAGTAACCGGGGAAATTGCCGATTGCCCTTCATGTTCCGTGAATCGAAGGTCGGGATGTCCAACCCATGTTTCTTGCGCCAAAGATGAAACTTCTACCTCTGTTCGTCTGTTTGTTAATGACCGGCTGCGCGGTCTCCCGACCTCCGCTGAAGACCGTCGAAAAGGTCGATCTCAAGCGTTATATGGGTCCCTGGTATGTAATCGCATGTATCCCGACCTTCATCGAGACCGAGGCTTACAACGGAGTCGAGAGCTACCGACTCGATCCGGACGGCACAATTGATACGGTTTTCACGTTCAATAATGGTGGCTTCGACGGAGCGCCGAAGCGCTACAATCCGCGCGGTTTCGTGGTTGATAAGGTCAACAACTCCACCTGGGGCATGCAGTTCCTTTGGCCTTTCCGATCTGAGTTTCTCATTACCTACCTCAACAAAGACTACAGTCAGACGATCGTGGGCCGGAACAAGCGGGATTACGTGTGGATCATGGCGCGCAAGCCCCAGATACCCGAGGCCGACTATCAGCGACTGACCGCCGAATTAGCAGCTCAGGGTTACGACCTGAGCAAACTCCGGAAAGTGCCTCAGCACTGGCCGGACTCGGCACGAGTGAGGGCGAGGTGAACGCTTAGTTCGCGGGGTGGAGTGCGATACTGCCTGTGCCGCATTCGGGCCTGAGCGCATCACGTAAACTTATCATTCCGCGCCGCGCTCACCGACGCGGGCAGGTGCTGTTTCTTCACGCGTTTCATGGGGTTTGTGTCGGGCCGTCGGGCGGAGGTGGCTTGGGCGCGTTCATGTCGCGGAGCGAATCGAAATACGCGTTTTTCGGCGCGGGCTTGGCTTGGCGGGTTTGGGTGCGCAGCATTTTCTCCACGCGTCCGCCGCTCTCCGCAATCAAGTCGGCGGTGAGCGGGGCCTCGGGGAGATTCTTCCAATACTTCTTCGGCATCTCGGATTGCATCGCGCGCACTTTGAGCCGCGCGGGATTGAAGATGCTGCGGTAGTAAGTGCGCCACAGGTCGTCGAGCGCGTCGTCATCCGGCGCGGCGCTGCGCAGGACGCCGGGAGTGAAATGCAGCGCGCTGCCGTCCCAATGCGCGCATTCGTGCGGCGTGAGGATGGACCAGTCCATGCCGGCGAATCGCTTATCAAAAAAGCCCGCGGCCAGTCGCACGATGCGGTGCTCGGGCTCGAACCACGCTACGAATTGCTCACGGCCCGTGGCCTCGTCGCGTCCCACGAGGCGGAAGCGGACGAAGGCGTGCATCTTGTGAATGTCGCGGCTGATCGCCTTGCACCATTGCTGTAGCTGGCGCACGTCGGGGTCCGTGGCCACGGCGAGGAGATGCCGTTCGCCGTCGTGCGTGAGACGCCAGAGCACGCGGTAGAGTAATCCCCAGCGGCGCGCGGCGTTGTGTGCGGCGACGCTGTGGGCCATGTCGAGAAATGCTGGCGAAACTTTCGGCACCGCGCCGCGCGGGGAGGTGTCGTCTGTCGTGGCGAAAAGTCCGGGCTCTTGCGCGTCGTCCGACCACAGCACTTCGTCGGGCGGCACGCGCAGCGCGAGCAGTTCGCGCGCACGCTCGCGCCATGACTCTAAGGTCGGCTGGATGACGACGGTCCGCATGGATACAGCTCGCCCGAGCTCACCGAGAGGATGTCGCTCGCGACTGGCGGCGGCGGAGCGTCGAAGTTCAGTTCCGCCTGACGCGGCGGCGGCAGAAAGCGCGCCCGCAGCGCATCATCATCCAGCCCGAGCCGCGCCGGCGTGTGGTCCGCGGCGATGATGAAGGGCAGCACCTTTTTCATCGGCACGCGCAGGCGCAGCAGGTCGGCGAGCCGCAGCCGCGTGTAGCGGCGCGCGCCGAGGATTCGCTCCACATTGCGCACGCCGAGTCCTGGCACGCGGAGCAGGATTTCGCGCGAGGCCTTGTTCACGTCGGCGGGAAAAATCGCGCGGTTGCGCAGCGCCCACGCGAGCTTCGGGTCGAGTTGCAGGTCGAGATTCGGCGCTGCGTCCATCGCGATTTCATCCACTTTGAATCCATAGAAGCGCAGCAGCCAGTCCGCCTGGTAAAGTCGGTGCTCGCGCACGAGCGGCGGCGGCTTGATGGGCAGCAGCGACGACGGTTCGGGAATCGGACTGAAGCCCGAGTAATACACGCGCCGCAGCCGGTAATCGCCGTAGAGCACATCCGCGCGCCGCAGGATGACCGCGTCCGTGGAATCATCCGCGCCGACGAGCATCTGCGTGCTCTGCACGGTGGCAAAGGGCGGCGGCTTCGGCGCATCGGGCTTCCGCTTTTCCGCGTGGCGCTCGTCGATTTTCCCGCGGATGTGACCCATCGCGTCCTGCGTGCGCGCGAGGTTTTTTTCCGGCGCTAGCTTCGCGAGCCCCTGCTGCGTGGGCAGCTCGATATTGATGCTGATGCGGTCGGCATAGCGCCCCGCCATTTCGATGAGCGCGGGCGACGCCTCGGGAATCGTCTTGAGGTGGATCTAGCCGCGAAAGTGATGCTCCTCGCGCAGCTTCCGCGCGACGTCGATGACCAGCTCCATCGTGTAGTCCGCACTGCGGATGATGCCGCTGCTCAGAAACAGCCCCTCGATGAAGTTGCGTTTGTAAAAATCGAGCGTGAGCCGCACCACTTCGTCCGGCGTGAAGCGCGCGCGCTGCACATTGCTCGAGCGCCGGTTGATGCAGTAGTGGCAGTCGTAAAGGCACGCATTCGTGAGCAGCACCTTCAGCAGCGTAATGCAGCGTCCATCCGGCACATACGAATGGCAGATGCCCGCACCGCCCGTGGAGCCCACGCCCGCGCTGCCGCGCGAATCCTACCGTGCCGCCCCGCTGCTCGCGCACGAGGCATCATACTTGGCCGCGTCGGCGAGGATTTCGAGTTTGTGCTGCAGGTCCATGTGTTCGCAAGAACACTACCCCATTATTACGCGTTCGAGCGGGAAAATAGTAACGTCCACGCCGCGAGACATGATGACGTGGTCGGGCGGACGGCTCGTCGGAGTGAATCCATCGAGCGGCAGTAAGTTTTCATCCCACGCCATCACCTCCGCGCGGCACAGCGGATACGGCTCGTGGAAAACCGCGCCGCGCCGGAGACCATCGGGCGCGCTCGAATAAAGCCGGTAACGTTCGACGAGAAAGAACTCCAGCGAGCCTGGCGCAGGCTGCGGCAAATCCGCGCCGGCGGCGTAATCAAACACGCAGCGCACGCCATTCGCCCGCGCGCCGGTGCGCAGAGATTCGTAATGGATGCGCCCCTCCGCCGTGCCGCTCGATTTCATCTCCGCATGCTCATAGGGCAGATGGAAAAAGCGACGCGCGATTTTCACCGCGAGCCATTGGTTCGCGTCGAGCGAATAGAACCAGACGCCCGGCACGCCCGCCCGGTCATGCACATAGGTGCGTAGATTCATCTCCATGAAATCCGAAATCCACGGCACCGCAGGCAGAAAGCGCGGACGGATCTTCCGCATGAAAAACGGCACGACCCCGAGATACGCCTTGGCGCCGAAGGTATCGACAAACAGCCCCTCCGGCAGCGTCGCCTGAATCGCCGCCGCGGGATATTCCCAGTGCAGAAAAAGCAGGTCACGCCACTGCTGATACATCACCTCATTCCCCGCCGGTCGCACCCGCGCCACGAGACGTTGCGACACATCGGGAGCAGGTGGCGTTGCGTCAGCGGTGATCATTGCTGCGAACCTGTAGTGAAATGGCCTATGGTGAAATTCATCATGGAAGCGGTAAGCTCTATGCGCGCCGCGATACGTTTCGCGCGAATGGACGGGAACAAAAAAACTGATTGGCAGCCCTCGCTCCCGCCATCGCGCTGATGAGGAGATTCGCTTGCGGCACCTGACGGCGCGGGGCAGTCTGCTCGCAATTCGATCCGACAGGGTTGCGCATCCTTACCTTCACGCCGTGGAATATTTCCTCATCGCTCTGCAGTTGATCGTGGCCCTCGGGATCCTGAACGTCTGGATGCTTCGCTCGGGCAAGGCGACGCCATTTCGCGGCGGCGACGCGAAGAACCTGCGCGAGGAATTCGCCGCCTACGGGCTGCCCTTCTGGTTCATGTGCGTGGTCGGCGTGCTCAAGGTGGGACTGGCGCTTGCCCTCCTGGCCGCCATTTGGATTCACAGCGTGGCGCAACCGGCGGCGATCGGCTTGGGATTGCTCATGCTGGGGGCGTTCGTCATGCACCTCAAAGTGAAAGACCCGATCAAAAAAGCCCTGCCATCCATCGCTGTGCTCGCGATGTGCGCCGCCATCGCGCTGCTGTAGGGGACCGACTGGTCAGAACGCCGCCAAACTCAGGTAGGCATTCAGCGCCAGATAGAACAGCGCCGGTGTCGTCTGTGGCAGACTGTCTTTGATTATGATCCGGACGCCGACCGCGACCAGCATCATCAGCGCAAGCCCGGCCGATGCCGCGCGTCCCATCCACGGCTGGCTCAGGCCAGCCAGCAGACCGATCGCCGCGCACAATTGCAGCCCGCCGACCAGCGTGCGCTGCGATGCGAGGCGGTAGCGCTCGAACTCGCGCTTCATATACGCGGACAAAAAGCATGCCGATCCGTATCCGAGGAAAGAGAGCGCGGAGAAAAGGATCAGGACGGAGTTCAAGGGCGCGACCATAGGGCATCCTTGCTCCGGTGCATACTGAGGTGTGAGTCAATCATCGCGAAGCGCGCGAAATTTGTGCGCCTCGCATTGCTTCCCGCGCGAACAGGCTGAACCATGAAACCCTGAATGGACGCGACTGAGCAAACCACGGACGTGCTGATCATCGGCGCCGGGATGGCGGGGTTGATCGCGGCGGCGGAATTGCAGCGCGCGGGTCGCCGGGTGCTCGTGCTCGACAAGGGCCGCGGCGTGGGCGGGCGGCTCGCGAGCCGGCGGATCGATGGCGCGATGTTCGACCACGGGGCGCAATTCATCACCACGCGCGACCCGCGCTTCGCCGACGTGCTGGAGCGGGGTCGGCAGAACGGGGCGGTGGAGGAATGGTGCCGCGGTTTTGCGGGGAGCGCGGACGGTCACGCGCGCTGGCGCGGAAAACCCGCGATGTCCGCCGTGGCCAAGCATCTCGCGCTCGGGCTCGATCTCCATTTGGAAATGCAGGTGGTCGCATTGCGCAGCGCCGAGGATCGATGGCGCGCGGAGACCGCGACAGGCCTCACTTTCACCGCCGAAGCCGTGGTGCTGACGCCACCCGTGCCCCAGTCGCTCGCGATGCTGGACGCGGGCGGCTTCGTTCTCACGTCTGAAATGCGGACGCGTCTCGCCGCCATCGAATACGAGCGCTGCCTCGCCGTCATGGCCGTGCTCGATGGCCCGTCGCGCATCCCACCTCCCGGCGGCTTCGCGCCTGCCGACGGACCGATCGCGTGGATCGCGGACAATGCGTTGAAAGGAATCTCCGCGGAGCCAGCCGTGACCATTCACGCTAGGAATGCGTTCAGCCTGAAGCATTGGGAACGCGACCGGCAGGAGAGCGGCCGCGCTCTGCTCGACGCCGCCGCGCCATGGCTCGGCGCGGGAATCAAGACGTTCCAAGTCCACGGCTGGCGTTACAGCAAGCCGATGAAAGTCCATGAAGAACCTTGCGTGCTCGTGAGCCAGTCGCCGCCGCTCGTGCTCGCCGGTGACGCCTTCGCCGGCGCGGCGCTCTCGGGCTGGGCGGCTGTAGAGGCGATTCTGGCGCAACGCCACGCGTAGCTCGCCCGTCATCGCCTCACGCGGACGGCGGAAAAACCCAGAGGGCCGGGCGTCCGACATTGCAGTGCACGGCGCGGCCGAGCAGCGTGAGCGTCGCCCAGGAGTAGTAAAGATTGCTCCGGGCCAGGTTGCCGGGCACGAAACCCGCCGACGCGTGATCCAGTGCCCGCAGACGCATCGCCGCGGATGGAATCGGGTAGAAGATGGTCTGCACGGCGCCACGCGCGTTTCCGTCCTCGCCGATCAGGACGGGGAAGCGCGCGATCCAATCGCGAGCGTCGAGCCCGGAATCCGCAGCCGCTCGGTCGGCAGCGAACACGGCTTTTCCACTCAAGACGGGCAGCACCAGCAGGCTGGCAAAAGCCCAGAGCGTCATCCAGCAGGCGTGTCCGAGCAGCGCCTCGGCGGGCGCGCGTTTGGCAAGTTCCAAGGCGATCGTTCCAACCGATGCGCCCAGAATATTCCAGCCCAGAACCACGAGAAGGGTGCGCCCTGGCAGGCCATTCGCGATTTGCCATTCCCGTCGAAGCGACTCCACGGCGAGTTCCGATTTCGGCAAACTTTCCCGCCAATTGGCCGGCAGCACGCTCAGGGCACGACGCCCAAATCCGACGAACCCGCCGGTGAACGCCGGGTCGTCCACTTCTGCGGAAATCTCGGTCTGCCCGCCGTGAGTGATTTTCGACATCGATGCTCCGCCGATCATTCGCAGGAGATGGCTTCGCCCGAGTGCGAGCGCGACCGACGCCACCAGAACGGCCAGCGCGAATCCGGCGCTGAAGATGAAACTCGCGTAGCTCAGCAATCCCACACCCGCCAGCACCAGAGTGTGGCCAAGAGCGCCGGGAAACCAGCGTCGGAGAAAAACGGTCGCTGTTGGCTGAGGACGCGGCATCAACCACCAGCCGCCGATGAAATCGAACACCGCTTGAGCCATGATCGCTGCAATCCCGATGAGGACGCATAAGCGCGAGTCGATCAAGTTACCGCCGAGGCTCGCGAGCCAGTAGAGCCCGCCACACGCGGCCAGCACCCAAAAGCCGACGTTGGCGATGCCGAGCCGCAGGCGGCTGCGGGCCAGCTTCATTTGATCAAGATTCATCCTTACATCAACGATCCAGCCGTAGAGTGTGGACGCGGCGAATTTCGATCTCCCGCGTCCGCGCCACCCTTGCCAGGCGTTTTATTTTCCCGATACCATGACCACGACCAACTCAGCACCTCGCTGGATGCGCAATGTTCTCCTCGCCGCAGGTGCCTACAACGTGCTCTGGGGCGCGTTCGCGGTGCTCTTTCCAAATGCCATCTTTCGCTGGCTCGACATGCCGCTGCCGAACTACCCGCAGTTCTGGCAGTGCATCGGGATGATCGTCGGCGTGTATGGACTCGGCTACGCCATCGCCGCCTTCGATCCGGCGCGGCACTGGCCCATCGTGCTGGTCGGATTTTTGGGCAAGGTCTTCGGTCCTCTCGGAATGGTGCAGGCACTGTGGACGGGCGCGCTGCCTTGGAGCTTCGCGCTGAATTGCGTCACGAACGACCTCATCTGGTGGGTGCCTTTCGCACTGATTTTGAAATACGCGTGGGTCCGCAATGCCGCGTCATGACATTGCTCTTCGCCGTTCACGCCGCTGCGACGTGGGCGCTCGTCGGTCTCATCTGGACGGTGCAGTTCGTCCACTACCCGCTCTTCGCGCAAGTCGGTGCCGAGGCGTTCCGCAGCTACCATGCGCGCCACACGCGGCAGATCATGTGGATCGTCGCACCACTCATGGCTGCGGAACTCCTCACCGCCATACTCCTCGTCGCCCGGGGTGTGCGCGAGCCGTGGCTGTTGGCGAGTCTCGCACCGCTGGCCTTCAACTGGATCTCGACCTGGCGCGCGCAGATCCCACTCCACGACCGCCTCGCCAACAGCTTTGACGCAGACGTGCATCGCCTGCTCGTGGGCACGAATTGGTGGCGGACGGCGGCCTGGAGCATCCGCGGTGGATGCCTGCTTTTCGGCGTATCCTGAGTCGGCAGACCCTGCAGTTTTCCGCGTCCGTGGCGCTCACGGGCGCGTAAAGCAGGCACCTTCGACTCGACACCCATGAATGAACCACAAACACATTCCCGCGTTTGGCTGATCACGGGCTGCTCCAGCGGCTTCGGTCTGGCGCTCGCCTTGGCAGTGCTTGCGCGCGGGCAACGGCTCATCGCCACGGCGCGCCAGCCGTCAGCTCTCGGTGATCTCGCTGCGCGCTTTCCCGAGACTTGCCGCACGCTCGCGCTCGATGTCACGGATTCCTCGCGGGTGAAGGGCGTGGTCGCGCAGGCGGCGGAGGCTTTTGGCCGGCTCGATGTCGTCGTGAACAACGCGGGATACGGCCTTGTCGGTGCTTTTGAGGAACTCGGCGCGGAGCAAATCGCGCGCAACTTCGACACGAACTTCTTCGGCGCGCTGGAAGTCATCCGCGCGACGCTGCCGATCCTGCGCGCGCAAGGAAGCGGTCATCTCGTGAATATTTCCGCCGCCGCGGTGATCTCCAACTACGCCGGCTTTTCCATCTACGGCGCGACGAAATGGGCGCTCGAAGGCGTCTCGGAATCGCTCGCCGCCGAGCTAAAGCCGCTCGGGATCAAAGTGACCATCGTGCAGCCTGGCCCGTTTCGGACCGATTTCATCGGCCGCTCGCTGGAGCGCGCGGAAGGCCACATCGCCGACTACGACCGCACGAGCGGAAAGTTTCTACGCTTTCTCGAAACGATGGATGGCAAGCAGCCCGGCGACCCGGCCAAAGCGGCGGAAGCAATCATCGCCGCAGTGGAATCCGACACCCCGCCGCTGCGCCTCGTGCTCGGCAAATACGCGAACGACAAGGTGCGCAAGAAACTCGCGGATGCGGAGCGTGAACGCGCCGCGTGGGAGCCGATTGGATTGCCCGCAGATTTCACTCCCACTCCATGAGACGCTACAAAGTGCCCATCCTCCTCGCCATCATTCTGCCCATCGCGGCGGCGGCCTTCTGGCTCGTCAGCACGTCCCGCGCGGCGACCGAGACGCCCGACTACAAAGTGATCCGCACCAACGAGAAATTTGAAATCCGCGACTACCCGGCGCTCACCATCGCGACCACGCCAATGAACGACGATGGGATGAACGGCGGCTTCGGTCAGTTATTCCGCTTCATCACCGGCAAGAATGAAGCCGCGGAGAAAATCGAGATGACCTCGCCGGTGCTGATCGACACGGCGAAGGACACGAAAACGATGAGCTTCATCATGCCGAAGAAAGCCGTCGAGAAGGGCGTGCCGAAACCAGCAGGGGATAGCGTTAGTTTGGGCAAAGTAGCGGCGTCGCGATTTGCGGTGCTGCGCTTCGGAGGCGGGCGCACCGCGGAGAATGAAAAGGCCGCGATTGAGAAACTCACGGCCTGGCTCGCCGGGCAAAAGATCGCGGGAAAAGGCGACCCGATCTTTGCCTACTACGACCCGCCGTGGACGCCTGTTATCATGCGTCGCAACGAAGTCATGATCCGCATCGACAAGCACCATGAATAGACCCGCCACTCACTGCCTGCTCGCCGCGATGGTAGGTCTGCTAACCGCTTGCGCGTCGCCAAAGATTTGCACGCGAGAGATTCGGAAGTCCGAGCCGGCAGGAATGGCGCTGCTCCGCGAATCGCAGCGCGCACACGGACGAACGGCGTTCACGAAAGTTCGCGATGTGAGTGTGCGTTACGAAGGCCGCTGGGCTTCGATCGGTCCGCGCTTTCAGCCCGTGCTCTCGGACACCGGGTTCCGGCGCGGTTCGTAGGAACGTCTGATCATCGGGCCGCGGATCATGGCGCAGGAGCATGCGGGGCCGGCGGGGAAAAAGCTCGTCGTTCGCGTTCCGGGCAAGGCCTCCGTCGCCTACAACGGTGCGCTCTCCAACGACGCCGAAACCAGGCGCGCCGCCGCCCTCGTCGCCGATGCCTACACGCTGTTTCTGCTCGGGCCATTTTACTTTGACCGGCCCGGTATCACGCTCGCAATCAATGGCGAGACCATCGTGGACAAGGCGGTTTGCGATGAGGTGCTCGCCGTCCTGCGACCCGGATTCGGGGAGGCAGCGGAAGATCGCGTGATCCTCTTCATCGACCGCGCCAGCAAGCAACTCCGCCGGGTGCGCATGACGTTGAATGGTCTGGAAAGCACGCGCGGAGCGGAGGTCGATGTGACCTTCCGCGATTTCCGCACGATCGGCGGCATCGTTTGGCCGACGGATTTCGACGAACGCACCCGCGTGCCCTTCGATCTGCACGCCCACCATTGGCGGATGCTCGGACTCGAGCTCAATCGCGGCTTTCGCGCCGCGGACCTCACGCCGGGCGGATTGAAAGGCCGCGCGTCCGCGCCGACTCCGCCGCTGCCCGCACCATGAGCGACCACCTCCGCGGCCTCGCCTGGGGCTCCTTCATTGGCGACGCGCTGGCAATGCCGGTGCATTGGTATTACGACCGCGCCGCGCTCCACCGCGACTACGGCCTCGTGCGCGACTACCTGGCGCCGCGAAACCCGCATGCCGACAGCATCCTCTGGCGTTCGGAATACACCCCGCTCAACGAACGCGGCGATATCCTGCGCGAGCAGGCACAATACTGGGGCCGGCGCGGCATTCACTATCATCAGTTCCTCCATGCCGGAGAAAACACGCTCAACCTGCAACTCGCGAAAGTGCTCATCGAGTCGCTCGTTGCGCGCGGGGTCTGCGACCCGGACGACTATCTCCGACGCTACATCGAGTTCATGCTCACGCCCGGTAAGCACCGTGATACCTACGTCGAAGAGTATCACCGGAAATTCTTCAGCGCCTATGCGCGCCGAACCGCTCCGCGCAAATGCGCCGGCAGCGACATCCACATCGGCGGCCTCGCGCATGTGGGAATACTTTGCACGTTCTTTGACGCAGACGTCCCGGCTGCTCGCGAAGCCGTCCGTGAGCACATCGGCCTCACCCATCGCAGCGATGAAGTGCTCGCCGCCGGAGACGCGCTGGCCCGGATGCTCTGCGCCGTGGCTGCGGGTGCCGATCTGCGCGAGGCCATCTTCCAGCACGGCGCCGATTGGTTCTCGAAACGCAAGGCCGACCAATGGTCGCGCGAGCCGGACGAAGTCGTGATCGGACATCGCGTGAGCCCCGCCTGCTACATTGCCGACGCCTTCCCCGCCTCGCTCTATCTCGCGTGGAAATATGCCGATGATTTCGAGGCGGGTGTCATCGCAAACGCCAACGTCGGCGGCGACAACTGCCACCGCGGCGCGGTCGTGGGCGCGCTGCTCGGAGCCTCGTCCGGGACGGCTCGGATGCCCTCGAGATTCGTTGAGGGAATCCACGACGCGGCGGGCTTGCGAGCGCAGATCGATTCGCTGGTCGCCATCCGCACCGCATCGCTCGACCCGATAAAACCCGTGCTGTCGGATTCCTGATCGAACCAGCGCCCACATGATCCACGTCCTTGAAACCTCTCAAATCATTCACGCCAGTATTGAGCGCGCGTGGGACTTCTTTTCCGATCCGCGCAATCTCGCCAAAATCACGCCACCGGAGCTGGATTTCACGATCCTCACTGCGCTGCCGGAGCGAGTCCATCCGGGCATGATGATCGAATACCGCGTGCGCCCGCTGCTCGGCATCCCGGTGCGATGGCTCACCGAGATCACCCACGTCGAACCGGGAAAAGTCTTCGTGGATGAACAACGCATCGGCCCCTACCGCATCTGGCACCACGAACATCACTTCAAGCGACTGGATGGCGAGCGGATCGAAATCAGCGACCGGGTAACCTACGTGTTACCCTTCGGTCCTCTCGGCGACCTCATGCACCCCTCTCTCGTGAAGCCGCAGCTTACGAAAATCTTCGCCTATCGCGAGAAAGCCGTGAACGAGCTTTTCCTTCGAGCCCGCAAGATTCCCTCGAAGGAAGTCAGCGACCGAGCAAATAGCTCCACGGCATGAGCCACGGCCAGATCAGCACGATGCCCAGGAACGAGCCTGCGATTCCCAAAGGAATGAGGCGCCAATCGCCGCGGCAGACCAGCGGCAGCGCATAAACCAGCAACCACAGGCTCTTGTAGATTAGTTGAAGAACCAGGATCGGGCTGTAGCGCAGAGGTTCGCGCAATCCGAAAACCGACAGAATCATGATCGCCGTCCAGAGTGCCCCGACCAGCACGCGCCAGCCTGCGCTTTCGGGAAACTTCGCCTGATCGGTGCGATAGAGCCGCAGCATAGTCGGCACGGCGATGGGCAGCAGCAGCGCGATGTTCGCGAGGTAGGCGATTTGAATGACTGTCATCGTTTTGCGGCAAGCAGCGGCGGCGCGTTCAAGCCTGCAAGTATCCGCTCAATCTGCACTCGATGTATGCTCAAATGTCCGCCCGATAGCGCGTGCCAACCGGCGGCGTTGAGCGGTCCGAACCACGGGTGCGCGTAACGCACGCGGGTATTCAAATCCGGGGCCTTGGCCACGGTCGCCAGCAGGGCCTTGCAGGATGCCTCGTATTCGGCGACGACGGCTTGGGTCGCATCGGGACTAGGCTTCACATCGGCGGTGCTGGCCCGGCCAGGCGGAACGACGCCACGAGTCAGCGCGCCGATCACACGCACGAAGGAATGATGCACGATGCACAGGTGATCGAGCGTCATCCACACCGACCAGTATCGGCTGCTGTCCTCCAGGCCGTGCGGACGGGCGATGAGAACCCTCTGCGCTCCGGTTTCCCCATCGCAGGAACGTATCAGCGCGCGAATCGCCTCGCGCTCGCGTTGAAAGCGCGCTGTGGAGCGCTCCCGGGTCGTCGTCCAGCGGTTGAGCGTGAACATCAGTCGCCCAATAAAGAGTTCGAGGGGTGGCAATCCCGCACCCGGCGGAACCAGCTTCGGTTCGATGGTTGAGGTCATGCCGGGAAAGCTGAGTGAGAGACTTGCACTATGCAAGTAACAATACTTGTGGAGTGCAAGTATCCGGCGTGGCAGGATGTGGTCATGCCGAAAGCCGCGCGCCCCCGTGCCAAGCAATCTGCCGCAGAGACGCGGCGGTCTCCGTGCCCGGTCGCTTGTTCGCTCGACGTCTTTGGCGACCGCTGGACGCTGCTCATCGTGCGCGACCTGATCCTCGGCCGCACCCGGTTCAAAGACTTCACTGCATCCCCGGAGGGTATTCCGACGAACATCCTCAGCGACCGTTTGGAACGGCTGCTCCGTAATGGCGTCGTCAAACAAGTCCCGGCCGCGGACGGCACGAAGCGCCTCGGCTACCAGCTCACCGCGAAAGGGCTCGCTCTGGGTCCGCTTCTGACCGCGATGCGAGATTGGGGTCTGAAATGGGAGAAAGGAACGCGTGTGCTGCTCGAACCGGCCTGAGTGCCCAGCGGCAGAGCGTCAGCGGCGATCACGTGGGGTGAGGAGCCAGCGTTGCCGCTGGCCCCTCCCCTAATCCTGCTCTGTGCCACGCGAAAGAGCCTCGATGCCGACCACTTGCAGAACTTCTTGTATGACGCGCTCGCCGGCATCGACGCCGACAAGCTCGCTGCCGAGCTGCTCAAGGCTGGGAAGGAGAAAGTTTTCACCCCAACCCACGGGATAGCATGTGGGTCTTGGTGGGTGAGCCAGCGGGGGCACACGCTGAGAACCGATGAAAACAAAACCAACGACGACGACCGAAACCAAGAATGAAACCCTGAACGCGAAGGCGCAGCACGTCCTGCTGGGCATCGACGTGCATGCCCGCAGTTACCGGGTGGTGCGGCAGATTGACGGAGCCACCCCGCAGCCCGCGCAGAAGTTCACGCCCGAGGAGTTCCTGCTCTGGGCGAAGAAGCAGACCACGCTGGCGGAGGCGGTGGATAGTTGCTACGAAGCCGGCCCGTTCGGCTACGGCTTGCACCGGGCGTTAAGCGCGCTGGGGATCGCGAATGTGGTGGTGCGGCCACAGAACTGGGATGAGCTGGGCAAGGGGGTGAAGACCGATAGCGCCGACGCGCTGGCGCTCGTCCAGCGGCTCAGCCTTTATACGTGGCTGGGAACCGGCGGGCGCTGGCGCTGGTGAGCGTGCCGACGCCGGAGGTGGAGCTGGCGCGCAGTTTGATCCGGCACCGGGGGCAACTGGTCGGCAACCGGCAGGTGATCGAAGCGCAGGGACGTTCGCTGCTGCTCTACTATGGAGTTCAATTGGCCGGTAAATGGTGGCGTCCGCTGTATTGGAAGCGAGTGGCGGCGCTGGTGCCGGCGACGGTGCTGGCGGTGCTCGGGGCCAAGCGCAAGGTGCTGCTGGCGGTGGAGGCGGAGGTGGTGGCCTTGAGCGCGCAAATCCGCGCGCAAGCGGCCCCTCAACCGGTGGGCTTCGGCGGGTTGACGGCGGAACTCATCGACGCGGAGGTCAAGGACTGGCAGCGCTTCCACAACCGGCGGCAGATCGCCAGCTCCACCGGACTGTGTCCCGGAGTGCAGGCGAGCGGCGAGCGGAGCCGGAGCACGAGCGTGACCAAGCACGGCAACCCGCGCCTGCGCTCGGCGCTGGTGGAACTGGCCTGGCGCGTGAGCCGCAGCCAGGCCGACTATCGACCCGCCCAACGCGCGCGAGCGGTGCTCAGCGCAGCGGCGTCGGCCGCCGGGCCAAAGAAGAAAGCCATCGTGGCGCTGGCGCGGCAGCTTTGCTTGGACCTGTGGCGGCTGCGCACCGGTCGAGCGAGCGCCACGGACCTCGGGCTGCATCTGGCTGCGGCGGAGGCCGTCAGTGCGCAATGAAATCCGCCACGGGTGGCGGTTCAGGGGGAACTCTGCCGCGCCCCTCGTTGCTCTCGAATCCTCTAAACCCATGAACTCTACTTTTACCATTACCGCCGGTTGAAGACCTGTGAGCCTGAGCGCGATCCGGACGACCCCTGGGGTGTCGTGCAGACATCCGTTCCGAAAGATTGGGTGCGCGCCCGTGGCTTGGGCCGACTGCGTATAAGTCATCATGCACTGTCCCGGCGAACTGACCGGGCCATGTGCGGATAGCAGGTTGCCGCGACCGGCCCGCCGGTCCCGTTGCTTTCCCGCCCACCACCAGGCTTCCCGTTCTTCGCCAGCCGCAGAAATCTCCAACCCAGAAACCACCAAAAACAAACCAAAAACAAACCAACAACAATCACTCCGCTACACCCCTTGACTAAGAACCCCATAGCAGGGGTCGTGAGAATATTCTTGCCATGAGAGGTGTGAACTGCGAGCTGGGGAAGGATGCCGCGCCAAGTGCGAATTGAATACGAGGGAGCGACGTATCATGTGATGTGCCGGGGGCAATCGGCGGGAGGCGATCTATGCGGACGATGAGGATCGGAGGATGTATCTGGCGGCGATGGCAGAAGTGGTGGAAAAGACAGGATGGCAGGTTCACGCTTACGTGCTGATGGGAAACCATTACCACTTGGTGATCGAGACGCCGGAGGCGAACTTGGTGCGCGGGATGGCCTGTCAGCAGACGACTTACACGGCCCGATACAACGCGCGGCATCGAAGCACGGGGCATCTCTTCGCCGGGCGCTGGGCGCTACAAGGCGATCGTGGTGGACCCGGAGGAGAGCCAGTATCTGAACGTGTTGCTCGACTACCTGCACCTGAACCCCGTGCGGGCGGGTTTGATCCGGCCCGAGCGGGGTGAGGCGGTGACGGATTACGCGTGGAGCAGCCTGCCCGGCTACGCTTGGAAGGGGCAGCAGTCGTCGTGGCTGACGGTGGAGCGTGGCTTGGCGAGTTTCGGGTGGAGTGATTGTGTGGCGGATCGGAAGGCGTTCACGGTGCGGTTGGAGGAGCGAGCCCGGGCAGAGGCGGCTGAGCAGTGCGGGTGCGCGGAACTGGCCGGGCAGAGTTTGCAATCGACGCTGCGCCGGGGTTGGTAGTTTGGGCGTGAAGCGTTTCGTGAATGGTTGCTCCGTCAGGCGGACGAGCATTTGTCGAAGAGGAGAGCCGCGAGGCAGAACTACCACGGCGACGAGATCCGGGAGCACGGACAGGCGGAAGCTGAACGGTTGATCTCAGACGGGTTGGGCGAGCACGGACTGACTGAGCAGTCTCTGGCTGGGTTGAAGCGTAGCGACGTCCGCAAAGCGGCGATCGCACGAACCGTGCGGGAACGCACCGCAGTGCCGCTGCAGTGGCTGGCAAAACGCCTCCACATGGGAACACCGATGAACGTGTCCCGACTCACGCGAAGAGCATGACGGCAAGAAATATTCTCACGACCCCTGCGACCCCTTTTGCCCTTTTCCTTTCCTTTTTCGACGTGGTCAGCCGCGCCTACGAACGCACCAGCCTGATCGTCACCACCAACCTGCCCTTTGAAAACTGGACCGAGGTCCTCGGCAGTGAACGGCTCACCGGCGCCATGCTCGACCG
>VFJQ01000160.1 GCA_009885995.1 Verrucomicrobiota bacterium | reverse complement strand
CTCAGCGACGGCGGAGGGCGGCGCAGCCTGTGCGGAAAGGCGGCTGGGGGCGAGCGCAGCGAGGCGGCGGGAGCACAGGCTGTGACGCACGGAGCAGTTCGCTGCAGCGCCTAGGCGTTGCGGTCATTTTGGTTGATGGGTGAGGAACCGATCTGAAACGAATCCGGCGGCAAGGAGGACTCCGAAGCTGAGCCAGAGAATACGCAAAGCCAGCCTGCCAGCGCGGCGGTTCGGAACGCTCTTGGAAGCGAGTGCAACAAACCCGAATACATGTGCCGCGACAAAGGAGACGAACGGCATGAAAACGCTCGCTGCATCTGACGGGCTGCCTGGCGAGAGAAAGGAGACGACAAACAGAAGAGCAAGCAGGGCAAAGAACGAAGCGAATATGAGGGCGCATACGCCCGAAGCCTTGGGACCTGTGCGACTACTGGCAGGTTTGCTTTCATCGTTCATTACGGGAGTGCGCGAGCAACGCCTAACGACCCCAAGCTCAGCGACTGCGGAGCGCGGCGCGGTAGCTGCGTGGTGGAGCGAAGAAGGAGCATACAAGCTACGAAAGAAAGTGGCTCGGACGAGACGGGTCCGAGCTATAAATAGCAGCTACCGTGACGCGCGGAGCAGTTAGAGTGCAGCGCATGGTTAGGCGATTCGTTCATTGGGAGTTCGGGTGAAAAAGAGAACGGCAAGAAGGATGACGGCTGCGATAAGCTGGTAAAGCGGAATAAAGATAAAGACCAACGCGCTCGTGGAACTGGTGTGAACAAACATGGCGTCGAGATAGACGAGCACAGCGAAAGCCGTGGCGAGACTCGAAACGATCAGTGTGGCGAGCGCTCTGCCGCGCGTGCGGGCAAGAGAGCGAGATGCGAGCAAGACGCCGTAGGGAACGAGCGCCCAAACCGTGAACCCGCTAAACAGCGACGCCAGGCTGCCGCCGCCGTGGACCAAAGCCGCGACCGTGACGAAGGAGCCGATGGCGAGGACCGCGACTGTGGCCGCGTTGGTCTGGTTCGGCTTCATTGGGATTCGTTCACAGGAGACGCGCAGAAGCGCCTAACATGAATTAGACGACAAATGTCGTCTAGTCGGAGTGGAGCCAGGGGAGGCAATCGGCAATGGCGACATAGGTGCTTGAAGTTTCATCGCCTCACGGCATCGGCGGAGTCACGGGCGCCTCCTCCTCCCCCGGCCCGTGCCCGGCGTCCACGATGACGCGCGCTTGTTTCCACGCGGCGATGAAGGCGCGGGCGGCGGGGGTGTCGGGGAATTGCAGCGCGAGGTCGTCGAGATCGGCGATGGATTGCATGAGGCCGGCGACGACGGTCTTCAGCTCGCGGCGCAGGGCGGAGCGGTCGGCGACGGCGTCGCGCGGGGTGTTGCGCAGGAGTTCGAAGGCATCGATCGCGGCGGTGAGGGCGGTGACGCGGGCGGCAACGATGCCGCGGTCGGCGGCGCCGGTGGTGCCGACGGCGGCTTGGGCGAGGTCGCGGATCTCGGTGCATTTCATCGTGAGGTCTGCGTCGCGCAGTTGGACGATGGCGCTCTTGCGGACGTTGACCTTGGCGCGGTTGACGAGGTCTCCGGTCTTTTTGAAATGAATGGCGAGGGCGCGTGCGAGGGGAGGGTTCCTCGCATCGCATGGACGGGGCGGTGTTCACGGGTGGTTCTGGGAGCGCGCAGTTAGATCGCGCGGCGATGAGGGAGGCAAGCGCGGTTTTTTGAACCACCAAGACACAAAGACACAAAGATTGTTCGCTGCCTTCGCAGCGCCCCCGCGGCTGGCTATTTGCCGCGTGTCGCCACACGCGCCCTGCGGGCTGCCTGCGGCCGGCTATCTCGCTCCGGTCGGTTCGCTCCGTCCGGCTCCGCCTTCCCTTGGTGCCTTGGTGGTGAAAATTGCGTCGTCGCCGGCGCTACGCCTTCTTCTCTTCGTCGAGCTTCGCCGTCACGGCGGCGAAGAGTTCGTCGTAGAGCGCCTGGTCGGCGCGCAGCGCTTCCTTCCCCGCGTCGCGGCCCTGCGCGAGCTGGCCGCCCTTGTAGCTGAGCCACGAGCCGCGCTTCTCGACGATGCCTTTCTCGAGCGCGAGGTCGAGCAGCGCGCCGATCGAGGAGATGCCCTCGTTATACATGATGTCGAACTCCGCCTCGGTGAACGGGGGCGCGACTTTGTTCTTCACGATCTTCACTTTCGTGCGGTTGCCGGTCACGACGCCGTCCGTGCTCTTGATCGCGCCGATGCGGCGGATATCCACGCGGACCGAGGAGTAGAATTTGAGCGCCTTGCCGCCGGGCGTCGTCTCGGGATTGCCAAACATGACGCCGATCTTTTCGCGGATCTGGTTGGTGAAGACGACGATCGTCCGCGCCTTGGAGATGAGCGCCGTGAGCTTGCGCATCGCGGCGCTCATGAGGCGCGCCTGCGCACCCACGGTGGAGTCGCCGATCTCGCCTTCGAGTTCCTGCTTGGTCACGAGCGCGGCCACGGAATCGAGCACGATCACATCGAGGGCGTTCGAGCGGACGAGGGTCTCGACGATGCGCAGCGCTTCCTCGCCGCTGCTCGGCTGCGAGACGAGGAGGTCGTCGAGGTTCACGCCGAGCTTCTTCGCGTATTGCGGATCGAGCGCGTGCTCCACGTCGATGAAGGCGGCGAGCCCGCCGAGTTTCTGCGCCTGCGCGATGAGGGTGAGGGTGAGCGTGGTCTTGCCCGAGCTCTCCGGCCCGAAGACCTCGACGATGCGCCCGCGCGGGAAACCGCCGACGCCGAGCGCGCGGTCGATGAGGATGTTGCCGGTCGGGATGACTTCCACATCCATCTGCTTCGAATCGCCGAGCCGCATGATCGCGCCATCGCCGTATTCCTTGACGATCTGCTGGAGGATGAGGTCGAGGTTGCGATTGCGGGCGACTGAGACGGCGGATTCTGCGGGTTCGGTTTTGGCGGCCATGGGTGAGTAGGAAAAGGTGGCCGGGATGGTGGTGCGGGCGGCGGCGATGAGAAGCGAAAACTTTCGCCTCCGACGTGGATTTCGCCGCAGCCTCCGGCCATGTCCGTGTCCATCCTCATCACCGGTTCCTCCGGCCGCCTTGGCCGTGCGTGCGTCGCGGAGTTGCAAGCGCGCGGCCATCGTGTGCGCGGGTTCGATCGGGTGCCGACTTCGGGGTTGACCGACATGGTGCTCGGCGAGATCGGCGACCGTGGCGCGCTCGACCGCGCGATGAGCGGGATCGAGTGCCTCATCCATCTCGCTGCGACGCCGGACGACGACGACTTCTTCGCCCGCCTCGTGCCGGACAACATCGTCGGCCTTTACCACGTGATGGAAGCCGCGCGCACCGCCGGCGTGCGGCGCATCGTGCTCGCGAGCAGCGGGCAGGTGAACTCGGCGCAACAGCTCACCGGCCCGTTTCCCATCCACCCGAACGATCCGCCCACGCCGCGCTACTGGTATGCGGCGACGAAGATGTTCATGGAGTCGATCGGCTGCAGCTTCGCGGAAAGGCACGGCATCAGCGTGGTCGTCGCGCGCCTCGGCTGGTGCCCGCGCACGCGCTCGCAAATCGCCGAGATCGCCGCTGCGGACTGGGCGCAGGATGTCTATCTCAGCCCCGGCGATGCGGGCCGCTTTTTCGCCTGCGCGGTGGAAGCGCCGAGCGTTTCCAAAGCCGCGCCCGAACTGAATCGTTCCGGCTTAGCTGGAGAGCCCGTGCCACTCCTGGAGTGGCTTCACGGTATAGCCGCTGGACTTGATCGCGCGGATGCCTTGCAAGCTGGCGCGGGCGGCGCGGAGCGTCGTCATCACGGGCACGCGGCTGCTGCTCGCGGTGCTGCGGATCTTCACTTCGTCCTCACGCGCGGTCTTGCCGGCCGGCGTGTTGATGATGAGCGCGAGTTCACCGTTCTTGAGCATGTCGAGCGCGTTGGGGCGGCCTTCAGTCAGCTTGAAGAGTTTCTTCACCGGCACCTTCGCAGCGGTGAGCGCGGCGGCGGTGCCGCTCGTGGCGTAGAGCGTGAAGCCCAGCTCGGCGAGCCCGCGGGCGATCTCGGCGACCTTCGGTTTGTCGGTGTCTGCGACGGAGATGAAGATGTTCCCGCTCAGCGGCAGCGCGGGTTGCGCGGCCATCTGCGCTTTCGCGAAGGCGATGCCGAAGTCCGCGTCGATGCCCATCACTTCGCCGGTCGATTTCATCTCCGGGCCGAGGACGATGTCGGTGCCGGGGAACTTGGTGAACGGGAACACTGCTTCTTTCACGCTGTAGTGCTTCGGCACGATCTCCTGTGTGAAGCCGAGGTCTTTGAGCTTCGCACCGGCCATGATTTTCGCGGCGAGCTTCGGCAGCGGGACGCCGATGGCCTTGCTCACGAACGGCGCGGTGCGTGACGCGCGGGGGTTCACTTCGAGCACATAGACCGTCTCGTTCTGCACGGCGAACTGCACGTTCATCAGTCCGCACACGTTCAGCTCGCGCGCCATCGCCTTCGTGCTGCGCGTGATTTCCTCTTTCACCGCGTCGCTGAGCGAAAACGGCGGGATCACGCACGAGCTGTCGCCGCTGTGGATGCCGGCTTCCTCGATGTGCTCCATGATCGCACCGATGACGACCGTCTCGCCGTCGCTGATGCAGTCCACGTCCACCTCGGTCGCGTCTTCGAGGAAGTGATCGACGAGGATGGGATGGGTGGAAGCGGCGCCCCCGCCGCTTTCGTTGCTGCGAAGCGGCGAGGCGCCGCTTCCACCATCGATGGCGTCGCGCACGTATTTGCGCAGGTCGGTTTCGTTGTGGACGAGCATCATGCCGCGTCCGCCGAGCACGAAGCTCGGGCGCACGAGCACGGGATACGTCACGCGGTTCG
>VFJQ01000125.1 GCA_009885995.1 Verrucomicrobiota bacterium | reverse complement strand
GACAGGGCTTGGGCGGGGTGCCGCCGCGGGCTTCTGCCCCCCAGGCCGGGGCGGCTCAGGCGGCGCTCAGGTCCGCTCCGAGGCGGTGGAGGCGGCGCAGATTGTAGGCATAGGCGGGAAGGTGTAGCAGGGAGGGGTTTATCTGACCAGCACGCGGCGTGGTAAGGCGGTCGCGCCGCGGCCGCCGTTCCTTTGTGCCGAAGCTCACGAGGACGCCGCGGCACGGCGTCCCGACCAAGGCAGGCTTTTAGGCGAGTTCGGAGAACGCCGAATCGGCGTCGCCGAACTTCTGCATCTTCACGCCCATGCGATCCATCAGCGCCATGTGCAGGCGGCAGAGTTTGCGGTTCTCCTGCTTGCTGAAGTCGAGCGCGCGGCCGCCGCGGATGGTGCCGCCACCGCCGCCGGCGAGGAGGACGGGGAGCTGGCGGGAGTCGTGCGCGTTGCCGTCCCAGAGGCTGGACGTAAAAAGGATCATGCTATTGTCGAGCAGCGAGCGTTCGCCTTCGTTCGTCGCAGCCATTTTCTGCAAGGCATCGCTCCAGAGCTTCATGTGGTGCTGGTTCACGCGCTGATAGCGGTCGAGACGTTCGGCGTCGTTGGCGTGATGCGAGAGCTCATGGATGCCGCCCTTCACGCCGAGCGCGCTGAAGTTCATGTTCGAGAGATCGTTGTTCATCATGAACGTCGCGACGCGAGTGCGATCCATTTGGAACGCGAGCACCATGATCTCGAACATCAGCTTCACGTGCTCCTCCGGATCGGTGGGGATGCCCGCGGCGGGCCGCGGGAAAGTCGGTGCCTTCACGCTAGGCTGCCAGCCGGCTCCGGCTGTGTTCACCTTGCTAAACTGCTCGGCCTTCTCGATCCGCTGCTCGAGCTCGCGCACGGAGGTGAGATACTCGTCGAGCTTCAGCACGTCGCGGCGGCTGAGCCTCGTGCGCAGTGCGCCGGCTTCGGCGTTGACGAGGTCGAGCACGCTCTTGTCGCGCTTGCGCTGCGAACCGTCGTCGAAGAGCTGATCGAACGCCTGCTGCGGGTAGATCTCCTTCGGCGCGGGCGATGTGGGCGTATTCCACGAGATGTAAGCCGAGTAGATCGACGTGTAGCCGCTGTCGGTGCTGTAGCTCGGGCCTTCCGTGCCGAGCACGATGTTCGCCATCGGCGTTGTCTTGCCGACTTCGCGCGCGACGAGTTGATCCATCGTCGTGCCGACTTCCACGTCCGTCGTCGTCTGCTTCACGGTGAGGCCGGAGAGCAGATTCATCTTCGGATAATGCCCGCCCGGACCCGCGATGGTCGTCGGATTCCACAGTCCCTGCATCACGAGCAGCTTGTCCTTGATCGGCTCGAGCGGGCTGAGCGTCTTCATCAGCTCCAGGCCGCCCGCCCCGTTGGTCGCGCCCCAGTGGTGCGGGTTCACGCCATTGCCCATGAAGACAACGCCGAGCCGTCGCGGTGCGCCCGCTTTCGGCTCAGCACCCCACGCGTTCAGCGATTCGAGCCACGGCAGGCTGAGGGCGATGCCAGTGCCGCGCAGGAAGCGGCGGCGGGAAATGATCGGAGCAGTGTTTGGGTTCATTCGTTGCGGCGGTTTTGGAATTGGCGGCTCTGCACGAGCGTGAGCACGGCGGCGGAGAAATGGCCGTCGGCTTTCTTTAGCTCGGCCTGCATGGTTTCGAGCAGCGGCTTGTCCGTCGGCAGGATGATGCGGCCGAGGGCGTAGCCGGTGAGCTTGCGGCAGAAGTTAGCGGTGATGTCGCTCTCGCGCGAGGCGAGGAACGTGCGCAGCCCGGCGAGGCCGCGGAAGGGCGCGCTGTTTTTCCACTGCGCGGAGTCGTCGATGTCGAGGCCCGCCTCGTCCTTCGTCCGCGCGCGGCCGATCGGATCGAAGCCCTCCAGCGCGAAGCCGAGCGGGTCGATGCGGTCGTGGCACGACGCGCAGTTTGGATCGACGCGGTGCGCCTCGAGTCGCGCGCGCAGCGTCGTCGCCTTGCTCACGCTGTCGTCGAGCTTCGGCACGTCGCCGGGCGGCGGCGGCGTGGGCAGGCCGAGCACGGAGGCGAGCAACCAGTTGCCGCGCAGCACGGGGCTGGTGCGGTGCGGATACGAATTCTTCGTGAGCAGGCAGCCCATGCCGAGCAACCCGCCGCGCTGAAACTCCGCGACCGCGACCTGGCGGAACTCGTCGCCGGCCACGCCGGGGATGCCGTAGAACTTCGCGAGGCGTTCGTTGAGGAAGGTGTAGTCGGCGGTGAGGATCTCGCGCACGGGCCGGTCCGCACGGACGAGGTGGGAGAAGAACTCGGTCGTCTCGCGAGCCATGTCGCGGCGCAGCTCGGGAGTGAACTCGGGGAACTTCTTCGGGTCCACGTTCGCGGTCTGCGCGAAGCCGTTGAACTTCAGCCACTGCCCCGCGAACTCCTCACCCAGCGCGGTCGCGCGGCGGTCGCTCATCATCCGCTTCACCTCGGCGGTCAGCACTTCGGGCTTCAGCAAGGCGCCGTCCGCCGCGGCCTGCCGCAGCCGCGCGTCGGGCGCGGAAGCCCACAGGAAGTAGCTCAGCCGCGTCGCGAGTTCCCACGCGGTGAGGCGGCGCTCGCCGGGCTGATCCGCGTCCTCGAGCTTGAAGAGAAACCTCGGCGACACGAGCACGCGCACGAGCACTTCGCGCCCGGCGGATTCGCGGTCGAGTTCACGCGCACGAGCGGCGGCATAGACATCGCCGAGCTGCGTCGTCTCCTCGGGCGTGAGCGGGCGGCGCCACGCGCGCGCCGCGAAATCGGCGAGGTGGAGCTTCACCGCTTCATCCCACTCCTTCCCCTGCTGCGCGTTCACGTCCTTGTTTCGCACGAGCTTCCAGTCGGTCGTCATCTTCTCCCAGCGCTGCTTCTGCGCCGGCGAGATCAGCGCGGCGAGTTGCTCATCGCTGAGGTAATAGACACCCGTGCCTTTGCCGCCGCGGTGGAAGTTGCGCGAGACCTCCTCGAGCCGGCGCAGGTATTCATCGGGGAAGGCGGCCTTCATGATGCCGAATTCGTGGCCGAGCCGTCGATCGGCAGTGCTCTGGTTTTTCCAGACGGTCAGCGAACCGGCGAGCACTTTGCGCGGATCGGGCGGCGCGTCGGCGGTGACCACCCATTGCACGCTCGCGACATCGGCCTCGGGGCTGTCGATGTCGAGTTTGCCGCCGCCCTCGAACCGCGTGGCGTCCTCCGGCAGCGGCAGGGTGATGACGACCGGCGCCTGCACGACGATCGTGTCCGGCTTCGCTTCGCGACCGCGCGGATCCTTGCCAAACTTCGCCAGCACCGCTTGCGCTTCCGCGATGCGCGACTGGAGCATCGCGGCGTCCGCACCGGGCGCAGCGAGGGCTTGCTTGTCGGCGTCCAAGCGCGCGCGCAGCCAGTCGGGATACGATCCCTTTTTCTTCCCGTGGTGGAGCACCAGATGGTCGAACGTGACCCAGTCGCCCGTGTTCCCATCGGCCACGTCGCCGAGCACGATGTGGACGGCGGGCTTGCCCTGCACGGCGGTCTCGAAGCTGTAGCGACGGATTCCATCCGAGTCCTGCTGCCGCCGCTGCACGCCGCTGCCGGGATTGTCCGCCGGCCCGAGCCATGACCGCTGCGCTACCTGGATCGCGTCGATCTTCGCGCGCACCGCCGCGGGCACTTCGTTCGGCGTCGCGGCGTCAGGCCCCGGCAGCTCGCGCCACGCGACGCGCGTGAGGTCGAGGTAGCGGGATTTCGGCTCGGTGCTGTTCACGAGCGCCCACCAGTTTTCGAGGAAGGCGGGCATGAGCTTCGCGTCTTTCGCGAGTTGATCGAGCGACGCCGCGCCGGTCTGCGCGCGGTGTTTCCACTTCCAGCACGCCTCCATGTAGTCGGCTTCGCGCGCGTCCTCGCCGTCTTTCGGGAGGATGGGCTCGGCCATTTTCTGATACCACACGTAGAGCGCCTGCTCAGCCTGCGCGCGGATCTGCACCGGCCCGCGCAGCCCGACGCGCTGCTCGCGGAACTCGATGCCGCCGCCGGGCAGGATCGTCGCGTGGTCCGCGAGCTTGCGTGAGGCGGCGAGATATTTTTCGAGCTGCGATGGGCTGACGAAAAGCACGTCGCCGATGTTCGTGAAACCTTCACCGCCACCGCCATCGGGCGCGAAGTCGTCCGCGAGGCCGTAGTCGTGACCGGTGAGTTCACGGATCGTGCGCGAGTATTCCGCATTCGTGAGCCGTCGGATGGTCACGATGCCGGGGTCGCCCGCGTTTTCCTGCACCGCCGCCTCGAGCGAGCGCCCGAGCCACGCCATGAACTGCTGCTTCTGCGGCGCCGCGAGTTGCATGTGGTGCTCCTCCGGCGGCATGTCGCCCGCACCCACGGAATCCTTCACCTTGCTCCAGAGGTCGAACTCCTTGCCGACCAGCGGATCACCATCGAGGCGCTTCAAGTCCACGCCGCCCTTGGTCTTCTTCCCGCCGTGGCAGTCGTAGCAGTGCTGCGCAAGCACCGGCCGGATCTTCGCCCAATCCTCCGCGGGCGTCGCCATCGCAGCGAGCGGCAGCAGGCTCGCGAGAGCGAGCAGTCGGGTGCGGATGAAAGCGGAGCGGCCTGGCATTTGCAGAGTGATTCGTGGCTCCGGGGGTCGAGCCAAGGAAATCGGGGCTGCGCCCGTTTCTTAGGAGGCGCGGCGCCGCGCTTACTCCCACTCGATGGTCGCCGGCGGCTTCGAGCTGATGTCGTAGCACACGCGGTTCACGCCCTTCACTTCGTTGATGATGCGGGCGCTGATGCGCGCGAGCACGTCGTAGGGCATGCGGACCCAATCGGCGGTCATGCCGTCCTGGCTCTCGACGATGCGCACGGCGATGGTCTGCGCGTAGGTGCGTTCGTCGCCCATCACGCCCACGCTGCGCACCGGCAGCAGCACGGCGAAACTCTGCCAGACTTTGTAATACCAGTCGCTCGCCTTCATCTCGCTCACCACGATCGTGTCCGCTTCGCGCAGGATGCGCAGTCGCTCGGGGGTGATGTCGCCGAGGATGCGCACGGCGAGGCCGGGGCCGGGGAAAGGCTGGCGGCCGGTGACTTCGCGCGGCAGGCCGAGCTGCGCGCCGACTTCGCGGACCTCGTCCTTGAAGAGCTCGCGCAGCGGCTCGACGAGCTTGAGCTTCATCTTCTTCGGCAGGCCGCCGACGTTGTGGTGGCTCTTGATGAGCGCGGCGGGATTTCCGCCGATGGCGACGCTCTCGATCACGTCGGGGTAGAGCGTGCCTTGCGCGAGCCACTTGAACTTCGACTTCCCGCCGCGCGAGAGGCTGACGACGGAATCGTCGAACACCTTGATGAACTCCTTGCCGATGATCTTGCGCTTGCGCTCGGGGTCGGTGATGCCTTTGAGCGCTTTCAAGAACTGCGCGCTCGCGTTCACGACCTTGAGCTTGATGTGGAAGTTGTCGCGGAAGAGGCGCGCGACGGCTTCGACTTCGTTTTCGCGGAGCAGGCCGTTGTTCACGAAGACGCACGTGAGCTGGTCGCCGATGGCTTTGTGCAGGAGCGCGGCGGCGACGCTCGAATCCACACCGCCGCTCAGGCCGAGGATGACGTGATCGCTGCCGACCTGCGCGCGCACTTGCTCGCACGTCTGCTCGATGAAGCTGCCCATCGTCCAGTCCATGGCGCAGCCACAGATGCCATAGACGAAGTTCTGGATGATCTCCTTGCCGCGCGGCGTGTGATGCACCTCGGGGTGAAACTGGAGGCCGTAGAAGCGCTTCTTCGGCTGCTCGATCGCGGCGTAGGGCGCGTTGTCGGTCTTGCCGACGGAACGGAAGCCGCGCGGCAGCTTCGTCACCTTGTCGCCATGCGAATTCCAGATGTCGATCGAACTGCCGAGGCCGTCGAAGAGCGGACACGCGTCCGCTTTCACCGCGAGCTGGCCGGGGCCGTATTCGCGATGGGTGCTGTGTTCCACCTTCCCGCCGAGGAAGTGCGCCATGAGCTGCACGCCGTAGCAGATGCCGAGGACGGGCACGCCGAGCTCGAAGATCGCGCGGTCGGGATGCGGCGCGCCTTTTCCATACACCGACGACGGGCCGCCGCTGAGGATGATGCCGCGCGGGTTGAGCTTCGCGATGTCCTTCGCCTTCGTGTGATACGGCAGGATCTGCGAATACACCTGGCACTCGCGGATGCGGCGCGCGATGACCTGCGTGTATTGGGAGCCGAAATCGAGGATGACGATACGGGACTGCGCGGTGGTGGACATCAGCGGATGAAAGGATCGTCGTTCTGGTCGGGCTGCACGAGCACGCCTTCGCCTTTGATGCCGCGCTGGATCGGGTTCTCGCGGTTTTTCTCCGGCGGCATGTCGGTCTCGCAGCCGGTCAGCAGCGCGGCGGCGAGCAGCAGGGTGAAGGCGAAGGCTTTCATGGAAAGGCGCGGTTGGTAAAGCGGGGCGGGGCAGGTGTCGAGCGCGCGGGAGGCGAAAATCACTCGTCACTCGCCGCGCGCCTGCCGAGAGTGCGCGCGTGATTTCCGCCGAGCTCCTGCTCCACGCCTATCGCAACGGGGTTTTCCCGATGGCCATCGAAGGTGGGGAGATCGCGTGGTTCTCACCAGACCCGCGCGCGATCATCCCGATCGACGAGCGTTTCCACGTGCCGCACGGCCTGCGCCGCACGCTCAAGCGCGGGCGGTTCGAGATCCGGATCGATACGGCGTTCGAGCGCGTGATCCGCCGCTGCTCGTGGCGCAAGGACACGTGGATCAGCGACGTGATCATCGCGAGCTACACGAACCTCCACCGCAAGGGCCACGCGCATTCGGTCGAGGCGTGGCTGGATGGCGAACTGGCCGGTGGTCTGTATGGCGTCGCAGTCGGTGGCGCGTTCTTCGGCGAGTCGATGTTTCACGACGTGACCGACGCCTCGAAGGTCGCGCTGCACGCGCTGGTCGAGCGGTTGCGCGAGCGGGGATTCGCGCTGCTCGACACGCAGTGGACGACGCCGCACTTGCAGTGCTTCGGGGCTTACGAGATGCCGCGGCCCGAGTATCTCGATGCGCTCGAAATCGCCGTCGAGGCGCCGTGCCGGTTCACCGGCTAGGCACTGGCAGCGCCCCTCGTTTCCACCCGCTCCTAGTTCGCGTTCGATTCAGGCTTCCAGCGCCGCGACCCTGCCTCGCCCGTCGTCGTGGCGAAGTCCTTCCAAGCCATCGCCTCGACCCGCCCGTCGCCGAAGAGCGCATTGATCCGCGTGCGGTTCGAGTGTGTGCCGAGCCGCGCCCCAGCCGAACCGCCGGGCCCATTGAGCATCACGTCGGAGTTCGACGTGCCGGAAAACGACACCACCGGTCCGCCGTCGAGCTTCGGTCCACCCATGATCAAGTCGCCGGGCAAAGTCCACTTGCCCACGTTCGAGTCGAAACAGTCGCTATTGAGCCCGTAGCTGACCGGCACCGCGGCCCCCGAATCGGTCGCCGGCCGCGTCGCTGTCACCTTGTCGAAAGGCGAGCGAAACGCCTTCCACGCGATCGAGTATTTGTCGTGCACGGTCTCCGGCCAGCTCTTGCTGCCGCCGCGCGGGAAGAAATCATCGTCGTTATCGTTCAAGTAGAGCATCACGCCGTGGCCGGTCTGGCGGAGGTTCGCGAGGCACTGCGCCGCACGCCCTTTCTCGATCGCCGCGCCATAGACCGGGATGGCGATCGCTGCGAGCAGGGCGATGATGGCGATGACGACGAGCAACTCGATGAGGGTGAAGGCGGAGCGTTTCATGCGGTGGGAATGGGTGCGGAAAACTACGCGCGCCGCGCCGGGTGTCGAGCGGCAAGCTGCCAGGTTTCGCATCAATGCAACATCGGCAACGGATGCGGCTGCCGGATGAGCTGCGCGTCGAGATCGAGGAAGTAGTCGAGTCGCCGCTCCGTTTCCGCGAGGTCGATGTGCCGCGCCATGATGAGGTAGGTCGCGTAGTGATTCCCCTCGCTCTCGACGAGGCTCGCGTAGAAATCCGCGAGTCCCGGGTCGAGATCGCGCACGCCCTCGGCGAGGAGCTGAAACTTCTCGCACGAGCGCCCCTCGATGAGCGCGCACACGACGAGGTGATCGATCACCTGCTCCCGCCGTCCCTTGCGCACCTGGCCCATCATCGCGCTGATCCACGGGCTCTTCACCGGTCCGGTGAAAGCGACGCCGCGCTCGCGCAGCAGCCGCAACACAAGCTCGAAGTGCTGCAGTTCCTCGATCGCGATCGCATTCAGTTCGCTCACGCAGTCGTGCAACTCGACATACTTCTCGAGGTTCAGCGCCGCAGTCGCCGCCTTCCGTTCGAGATGCGCGTGGTCGATTAGCACCGCGGGCAAATTCGCGCGCACTTTCGGCAGCCACGAGTCGGGGACTTTTTCGCGCCAGAGCAGCATCAGGAGATTGCCGATTGCAGCACGGCGATCGCGTCGGCGGCGACTTCGGCCGCACTGCGGGCGGCATCGATCCGCCGGATGAAAGGCCGGTCGAGCGAGAGAAAGATGCGCCGCACGTCGGCGAGATACGCGGCACCTTCGAAGTCGTCGAGCGCACTGCCGCGCGCGCCGATGCGCGTGTGGCCGGCGGCGGGATCGACATCGAGCAGCAGCACGAGATCGGGCACGGGCGCGAAGGCTTCGTTGCTCGCGATGATCGCCGCCGGGTCGAGCCCGCGCGCGCCTTGGTAGGCGGCGTTCGAGAAATAGTAGCGATCGAGGATCACCACGTCGCCGCGAGCGAGCGCGGGTGCGATCACGTTCGCGACGTGCTCGCGCCGATCCTTCACGAATAGCTCCAGCTCCCCTTCCGGCGGGAGCCGCCCGCTCTTCGCCGACTCGCGCAGCGCGCGACCGTGCGGACCGTCGGTCGGCTCACGGTCGAGCACGACCGTCCGCCCGCGCTCGCGCAGCCACGCCGCGAGCGAACGAGCGAGGGTGGACTTGCCCGCGCCGTCGATGCCTTCGAGCACGAGGAGAAAACCGGCCCGGCTCATCTCAAGCAAAGACCAGCTTCAATGGCTGCACCGGCAGCACGGCGAAGCCCCCGGTCTTCACGAGCACGAAGCCGTCGGTGACGATGTCGCCGTCGCCGGGGTTGAAGCCGGCGGCGCCTTTGTCGATGAAGGTGAAGAGACCGTCGCCATTCACGTCCGCGCCGATCACGCCGGTGACGAGGCCGGTGATCTTCGTCACCGCGTTGGCCGCGACGATCGCGTTGTTCGCCGGCGTTCCCGCGACGATCGCAGCGATACGTGTCGCGCTCACGCTGCTCACGCTGCCGGTCTTCGCGGTGTCGATCGCCGCGGCGAGCATCCCGCCGAGTCCGGGGCTGATGCCGCCCATGCCGATCGCGGGGTCCCAGCCAAACGGGTTCGCGAAATCGCCGATGTCGCCAGTGACGGCGATGCCCGAGATCGAGCCACCTGCGCCCGCCGCGAGCGCGCCATTTCCACCGCGTCCACCGACGATCGTGCGGACGAAATCGACCGTCGTCACCGTGACGCTGGTGATTTTCCCGGCATTGCCGCCCTTGCCCGCCGCGGCGTCGCCGCCGCGTGCGGAGTCGAGCCGCAGCTCGCCCGCAAGCCCGCTGATGTTGCTAAGCGCGCCGCCGTTGCCGCCTTTCGCCGCGGCACCGCTGCCGCCGTCGCCCGCAGCGCTCGTGTAGATATGGAAGACGGTGTTCGGGCCGTTGAGCACCACCTTCGAGACGCCGCCGCCAGTGCCGCCCTTGCCATTCGTGCCGCCGCCCGCTCCGCCCGGCGCGCCGTGGATGTCGAAGCGCGTGCTGTCGTCGCTGCCGGCGAGGTCGGTGATGGTGACGGTGTTGATCGTGCCTCCGTTTCCGCCGCTGCCGCCAGCGCCGGTCGTGCCGCCTTTGCCGCCGCCCTGACCGTCGCCGATGCCGACGTAGCCGTGCTCGCCGATGGAATTGACGATGATGCGAGAGAGGCTGCCGCCGCTCCCGCCTTTGCCCGTGCCGACGCCGTCCGCGGCGCCGAAGCTGTTGATGTAGGACGAATCGATCGGATCAGTGCCACCGAAGTTATTCCACACGACGTCGCTCACCGAGCCGGCATTGCCGCCGTTGAAGTTGCCGGGCCCATTCGGATCGAATGGCTCGCCGCCTTGGATCACGACTCCCCCGCCGACGCTGCCGTTATTCGTCACCGCCACGCGGCTGAGGCTCCCGCCATTCGCGCCCGCGGCCTGCACGCTGATGCCACTACTCCCCGCACGCACGGACACTTCCTCGCTCACGTCGCCATTCGTCGTGAGTGATACGCGCGAAACCGCGCCGCCCGCGCCACCCTTGCCAGTAGTGCCCGCGTCGCCGCCCTTTCCTCCCGTCACGACGGCTGCAGCCGCAGTCACGGCGCCGGTGGTCACCTCCGCGCCGTCGATCTTTCCGCCCGCGCCGCCGGCGCTCACGCCGGTGCCGCCAATGCCACCGTGGCCCGCGATCACCGTTGCGCCAGTCGTCGTCGTGCCGAAAGCCGCATTCAGCCCCGTGATCGCGCCGCCCGCGCCACCCGCTCCGCTGCCGGTGCTCGCGCCGCCGTTGCCCGCGGCGACTATGCCGCTGTCGCTGCCGCCGCTGCGCGCGGTCACGCGCTCGAGGGAGCCGCCTTTTCCACCACCGCTGCTGCCGGTGCCGCCGATACCGCCAGTCACGATGAAAAAGTCCGCCGACGCGCCGACGATGAATTTCGAACCGCTGATGCTGCCGCCCGCGCCGCCTTTGCCGGCACCGGTCGCGTTCGCGCCATTGCCGGCGAGGAAGGCGAAGCTCGGCGCGCCTGCCGACGCAAAGCTGCTCGCGCTGATCGACCCGCCCGCGCCGCCCGCAGTCGCGCCCACGCCGCCGGCGCCGGCTTGGAAGGCGACGCCGCCGAAGGGCGTCATCATCACCGTGTGACCGATGCTCGACTCGATGCGCGCCTCCACGCCGCTCAAGCTGCCGCCCGCGCCGCCTTTGCCCGCCGTGCTCACGCCGCCACCGCCCGCGGCGATTTGCACCTCGGTGACCCGCGCGTTGGGATCGATCGCCTCGATCGTGACCGCCTCGATCTTCCCGCCCACACCGCCCGCGCCGCTAGTCGATGCGCCGCCGATGCCGGAGAAAACCGAGATGGTGCCCGGCGTGAGCGCGCCCATGAAAACGAAGCCGACGCTCGCCGCTGTCCGGATCGATGAAGTCTTCACCGCACCGCCCGCGCCGCCAGGGCCCGTGCCGCCCGCGCCGCCATTGCCGGCGCTGAAGGCGATGTCTTCGAGCAGCGCGAGCGCGTCCACCGACACGCCGGTGATCGCGCCGCCCGCGCCGCCGTTCTTCGCCCCATTGCCGCCGCTGCCCGCGGCGATGGTGATCGTGCCAGCAGCCGCCGGCGTCGCGAGGATGGTGACGCTGCTGACCGAGCCGCCCTTGCCGCCATTTGCCGTGGCACTCGCGCCACCCGTGCCCGCCTGGACGATGGGCGCGCCCGTCGTGTGCGCGACGGTGATTTTCGAGATGCTGCCGCCTGCCGCGCCATCGCCGCCCGCACCCGCGTAGATCGCGGTAAACCCGCTGGGCAGCGTGAGATTCGTCACGCTCGGCCCGGCCACGCCCGCGGCGGGCGTGTGCGCGGTGACGAACGACGTGGCATTCCCCGCGTAGCTCACGGTGAAGCCCGCGCCGCCCGTGCCGGCGCCGACGTTGCCCACGCTCGAATCCTGCGCGCTGACGCCGGTGCCGAGCGTCACGTTGCTGATCGCACCGCCGGCGAAAATGCCGCCGATCGTGCCGGTGCTCGCGAGGCCCGCGATCGTGCGCGTGCCGAGGTCGGCGAGATTTCCGACGGTGCCGTCGTCCAGCAGTGTCGTCGCGATCGGGCCGCGGATGTCGGTGCCGAGCGCGGCCTTGAATCCATTGCCCGCGGCGATGCCGGTGAGTTCGCCGAGATCGAAGCCGTTGTCCGCATTCACATCACGCGCGAAGACCATCGCCTTGCCGCCGGTCACGCTCACGAGCGTGAGTTCGCCCGCGTCCTTCACGTGATCGCCATCGAGGTCGAGCACGAGCGAGTCGCCCTTGGCGAGCAGCACGGCGATGTCGGAAGCGGCGAGCATTTGCGCAGCGGCGACGTTCACCGAGGCGCCCGCGGCATCGACGACGGTCTTGGCGGTGGCGCTGAGAAAGAAGACGGCGGGAGCGACGCGGGCCTCGAGGATTTCGGGAGCGGGAGCACGAAGTGGATTCATCGCCCGCGACAGTGCGACAACCGGTGCGCGCTTGGCAATCGCGCGTCGCTAACCCTCGTCCGGCGGTTGCTCGCGTTTCCGCTTCGCGACGGCTTGGCGAAGCAGGAACTCGATCTGACCGTTGACGCTGCGCAGTTCGTCCGCGGCCCATTTCTCGATCTCCTGCCAGAGCTCGGGCGGGATGCGGAGGAGGAAGGGTTTGCGTTCCGGCGCGGGCATTCCGCTCAGTTGTAGAGCGTGCCGGTGTTGATGACCGGGGTGGTTTCGTGGTCGCTGCAGAGGACGACGAGGAGATTGCTCACCATCGCGGCTTTGCGCTCTTCATCGAGTTGGATGACGCCTTTCTCCGACAGTTCGCGCAGCGCCATATCGACCATGCTCACGGCGCCATGGACGATCTTTTGCCGCGCGGCGATGACGGCTTCGGCTTGCTGCCGGCGGAGCATCGCCTGCGCGATCTCGGGCGCGTAAGCGAGGTGCGTGAGGCGCGCCTCATCCACGGTCACGCCTGCTTTTTCGAGCCGCACTTTGAGTTCGCGCTGGAGCGCGGCAGCGACTTCGTCCGCGCTGTCGCGGAGCGTGGGCTCGTTTTCCTCGGAGTGGTCGTAGCTGTAGAGGCTCGCGATGTGGCGGATGGCGGACTCGCTCTGGATCTGCACGTAGCTCTCGAAGTCATCCACGTCGAACGCCGCGCGCGCCGTGTCGGCCACGCGCCAGACGACCACGGCCGCGATCTCGACCGGGTTGCCGCGCTTGTCGTTCACCTTGAGTTTGTCGCTGATGAAGTTGCGCGCGCGCAGCGAGAGCTTCGCGCTGAGCGTGCGGTGCGGCGAGGAGGTGCGGCCGGTTTGCGGATTGCGCACCGGAGCCGACTCCGGACCGGTGAGCGGGATGCGGGCCCGGACGCGAGAGTAGAATGGATTCGCCCAAAAGAACCCGCTCTCGCGCGCCGTGCCGTGGTAATAGCCGAAGAGGATGAGCACACGCGCTTCGTTCGGCTGGAGCGTGAAGTGGCCGCACAGCGAGATGATGCCGAGCGTCTCGATCAGCGGTCCGGCGATGATGAGCCACGAGAAATGTCGCTGCTTATCTGCGTCGATGATTCCGAGGATGAGGACGGCGATGCCGCCAAGGACGAGGGCGACGTTGAGCGCGAGCATCGGCCAGCCGCTCATGGCGCGACGGGTGATCTCATGGGTGTGGGTGGAGGGTGCGGATGAGTTTTCCATAGGACGAAGGTGACATCGCAGTGATATCACAACGATATTCAACGTCAACTGGCATTCCTCGGCCCTGCTTAGAACCGTAGCGCCGCCGCCAAATGAGTCGCCAGCTCCTGCGCTTCGCTCCGCAGACGAATCGTGCGCGGGTTCCACGCGAGGCAGACCTGGCGCGGCTTCTTGTTGAGGAAGGGCACGTCGAGTTCCCAAAACGCATCGCCCGGCAGATCGCCCCGCGCGATCTTCGGCAGGATCGCCGCGCACTGGCCGGACTGCACCGTGCGGCTCGCCTGCGGGAACGCATCGCACTCGATCTTCACGCGCACGTTCACGCCGTTCTTCTCCGCCCAGTCGCGAAACTGCCGCGTGAAAACGCCGTCGCCGCTCTGCATCGCAAGCGGCAGCGTCTCGATCGCGCGCCGCACGTCCGGCACTTTGTCGAAGCGGCTCCGCGGGCAGAACAGCGCGTATTCCATCTTCCCGAGCGGCGCGCACTTGAGCGGCGCCGACACCGCCTCGCGCCGCACCAATCCGAAATCGAGGCTCAAGTCGTGCAGCCGGTTCGTGATCTCCGCCGTGCGTAAATTCAGCACGCACAGGTTCACCTCCGTGCGCAGCGCCGCGAGCCGCGGCAGGACGAGCCACTGGAGCAGGCTGTCTCCCGCACCGATGGAAAAGCTCACCGGCTGCGCGGAAGCGCGCGCGTGGAAATCGTGCAGTCGCCCGATCGCTTCGCGCGCGATCTGCGCGAGTTCGCGCCCCGCGTCGGTGAGCACGAGCACCTTCCCCTGCCGCCGCGTGAGTTCGACCTCGAAGAAATCCTCCAGCTCCTTGAGCTGCCGGCTGAACTGGCTCTGCCGCGCCGCCCCCTCGCCCGCCGCGCGCGCGATGCTGCCCGCCTCCGCCACTTCGCAGAGCACGCGTAGCCGGTTGATGGAAAATGGTGCTGGCGGCAGCACAACGCCGAAGACTAAACGAAGGGGAATCGCATGAAGCGCCGCATCTACCCGAAACCAATACTCGATGCGCGCGAGCAGGCACTCCTCGCCGCGCTGCAAAAGGAGTTCGAGGATTTCACCAAACCGGGCGTCATTGCGCGTGGCCTCAAAACACTGACGGATGCCGTGGGCCGTGTGGTGCCGGCGTTTTTCAAGAAGGCACTTTCCGAAGCGAAGTCTTCCGCAAGTGAGTGGGAGCTGATCCAGAAGACGTTGGAGAAAGCGGAGAAAGGTTTTCACAAGCTAACTCAGCACGCGTCTCGCATGACAGTATCCAAGCCGGGTGTGATCGAGAAGCTCTCAGCTCGCGGTCCCGCGATCTCCACCTTCGAGGAAGTCTGTCTGTTACGGAGCTACGACATCGAGGCCGTGATCGAGGACAAGGCGTATCAGGATATGCTGCTCGCCGCGTTTGAAGGCGCAGTTACGGGAGCCTTCGGTTTCTTCGGTCTGCCGTTCAACTTGGCTCTGAGCTTCTTCCTCTACTTTCGCGCAGCCCAAAGCGTCGCACTGCACTACGGCTATGACGTGAAGAACGACCCGCGCGAACTCCAGTTTGCAGCCGAGGTGACGATGCAGAGCCTCGATCCGAACTTTTCAGGAAGCGGGCTTGGTGGGTTCATCGGGAAGATGATGTTCGCGGCGGAAATCACCGCCCTCAGACAGATTCTCGGCAGGCCTTACATCGAGATGGCGAAGCGGGGCGGCTCCGCACTGGTCTACGTCCAGATCCGCGCACTCGCGAACAAGGCGGCGAAGACGGCACTGGAGAAGGCAGGGAAAGAAGGGATCGAGGCCGGAGTATTCAAAACGCTGCTCGCGCAGATGGCGAAGCGGATGCCGAAGGAGGCAGGGAAGAAAGGCATGATTGGAATCGGTGGGCTGATCGGAGGACTGAGCGACGCCTACCTCATGAGCCGCATCCTTCGTGGAGCAAAACTCATCTACCACAAGCGCTACCTCTTCGAGAAAGAGCACCGCATTTCGTTGCTGAAAAAGCCGCGAACGAGCAGGACGCGACCGAAAAAGGCAGCGAGTGCGAGCAAGGTTCCACGCTCGCCAAAACGTGGGACGCCGAAGGCTGCTCCCCGGAAAGTCCGGAAAGAATCTCGCGGATGACTCTAGGAATCTACTGACGCGAAAGTTCGGCGCCGTGATGGACCTCGCGGGATGGGCGCTTGTTGGCGTTTTAAAAGAGAATAAAACGAAGAGATTGAAACGACGATCCCCCACCTCGACACCGTTACGAATGTGAATTCTAAATCATCCAAACGCACCATCCCGGTTGAGAGCGTGAAAGAAAGGGAGTCCTTTGAAGCGCCTGTGGATCGGCATTACAACGGTTCCGCCTACCATCGGGCCAAAGACATCGACACCTACGACGTCGTGCGGATGGTCCACGATTGCGAGGACAGTCTGATCCGCTCTTCTCAGGAATTCTACGTGTCCGACGCGGGCCGCACTCGGAAGTTGATCTGGACCAATCTGCTATTCGACCGAAAGGACGGCGTGTTTTGGCAGGCGACGCTCAAGAGTTCTACCTACAACTCCGGCTATGCGGTCGAATCCACTTACACGGTCGTTGTCACCGCGCCGTCTCACGTGATTGCCGCAAAGGAGATGGAATATCTGAAAGCGAAATATGGCGTGTTGCCGGAGGAACAAGGCCCGGCATTTTACATCCTGCGTGATGAGCGTGGGCTTCCCGCTCGCGTGGCCATCGACGAAAAGCACGCGATCTCAAATGAGGATTTGGCCATGCACTATGGTGACGGCATCATCCCGTGGGCTGAGCGTTTCATGCAGGGCCTGGCGGAGCCGGGCCTGTCGTTGTTCCGAGGCAAACCCGGAACCGGAAAGACGAGTTTCATCCGGTATGTGGTGACGAAGCTGTGGAAGACTCACCGCTTTTATTATGTGCCGCCGGATTCCTTTGGCCTGCTCGGCTCGTCGTTATTGGCGGAGGTGTTGCTGAAAGAGCAGCGAGCTTTTCCGCAGGCGGTGAAGGTCATCGTCATCGAAGATGCGGAGAGGCTTCTGCTGGAACGCACGGGCGGGAATGGCAGAGACGTGTCCAGCCTGCTGAATCTCACCGACGGGCTGATTGGCGATCTGGTGAGTGTGCATGTCGTCTGCACCATCAACTGTGAAACGGATGCTCTGGATCAGGCGATCTTGCGTCCGGGGCGCCAGCGATTCTTTCGGGAGTTCGAGCTGCTCTCCTACGAAAACGTGGCTCAACTTGCTGCCCACTTGGGAGTGACTCTGACCGAACGAAGGGCCTACTCCGTCGCGGAGATCTATCACTACCGGGATCTCGCACGCGGTGAAGGTGAACTCTTGAAGGCGAAGGAGAGCAAACCGATTGGCTTCGGAAGCAGCTAGAGTCGCCGCTTGTCTTCGCGGTGCATCCGGTTAGCCTGCCGCCATGAGCATGCAGGAAATCAAGACGCAGATTCTCGCGCTTTCCGAAGATGAGCAGAGTCACCTGATGACTTTTCTGCGAGCGGTGCGCGACAGTCGCGACCCTGCGCATCTGGCCGCGATGGATGCGCGGCTTGATGATCCTGCGGGTTGGGTGGACCTCGAAGACGCCCGTTGCCGCTGGGGGCTCGACGAAGCGAAGCAGTGACCGAGTATCGGCTGCTGCTCGACCTTGAAGTGGTCGAGCAAGTCAACGCGCTACCCAAGCGCGTGCGTGCTGCGATTTTTCAGCGGTTGGAAGCGATTCGCCAAAGTCCCGACCGCTGGGCGGACTACGCGAAGGACACTCCGCGCGGGCGGCGTCTGGAAGTTCACGTGATGGGCAAGCTCGCGATCGAGTATTGGATCGATTTTGCCGACCGCCACGTGAAGGTGTTCGCCCTGCGCGCGGCGGATCGCGGCGATCACGAGTAGCTGCGACGCCCCGTCGCAGGAAGTTCCGGCGGCGCCCTCGCCGCCGGTTCGAGTCGGAATGGGTGGTGTGTGTGGCGCCGCTGCGACGGGGAGTCGCAGGCACTTCCTGCGGCGAGGGCGCCGCAGCTACCTTGCGCTTACTTCCAGCCCTTCGGCTTCGGCACTTTCTCCCACGTCTTCTTTTTGCCGGAGGCGAGGACGGCATCGACGACGTAGTCGCAGGCGAGGCCGTCCTTGAAGTTTGGGCGCGCGCCTTTGCCGCTCTCGAGGCCTTTGATGAACTCGACGACCTGGTGCACGAAGCTGTGCTCGTAGCCGAGCTGGAGGCCGGGAACCCACCAGTTGCCGCAGTAGGGATGATCGCCGTCGGAGACATGCACACTCTTCCAGCCGCGCTCGGTGCCTTCATCGGCGTAGTCGAAAATCTGCAAGCGGTGCAGGTCGTGGAGATCCCACTTGAGGCTCATGTTTTCGCCGTTGATCTCGAAGGTGTAGAGCGCCTTGTGGCCGCGGGCGTAGCGCGTGGATTCGAAGAGGCCGAGCGAGCCGTTGTCGAAGTGGCACATGAACGAGCACGCGTCGTCGATGGTCACCTTCTCGGTCTTGCCGGTGAGCGTGTGCTTGCGCTCCTTGATGAAGGTCTCGGTCATCGCGGTCACGTCCTTGATGCCGCCGTTCAGCCACATCGCGGTGTCGATGCAGTGCGCGAGGAGGTCGCCGGTCACGCCGCTGCCGGAAACTTTCGCGTCGAGCCGCCACAGGCCGGCGCCGCCTTGCGGGAGGTCGGGGCTGATCGTCCAGTCTTGCAAGAAGTTCGCGCGGTAGTGGAAGACGCGGCCGAGCTTGCCGGAGTCGATGATCTGCTTCGCGAGCGTGACGGCCGGGCAGCGGCGGTAGTTATACCAGACCATGTTCGGCACTTTCGCCTTCTCGACGGCCTCGACCATTTTCAGCGCGTCAGGCGCGTTCAAGCCGAGCGGCTTTTCGCAGAGGATCGCTTTGCCTGCTTTCGCCGCGGCGATGGCTTGCTCGCCGTGGAGATTGTTCGGCGTGGCGATATCGATCACGTCGATGTCGTCGCGGGCGATGAGTTTTTTCCAATCAGTCTCGATGGATTTGTATCCCCACTTGTCCGCGAAAGTCTGCGCCGCGGCGGCGTCGCGACCGCACACCGCTTGCAGCACGACATCGTAGCTGCTGGGAAAGAAATGCCCGACCTGGGCGTAAGCGTTCGAGTGGGCGCGGCCCATGAAGCCGTAGCCGATGAGTCCGATGCGGAGTTGTTTTTTGGCCATGATGATTTGGTGAGAGTTTGGGTTTCGAGGGGCGCGAAGACAGCACACCCGCGCGCGTCCGCGCAAGCCTCGCGTTTGGAAAAACCGCAGAGGCGCCGTGGCACCGAGATGTCGAATGATCCCCCCGATTCCTTCGCGCCTCCGCGCCTCGGTGGTTCACTTCTTCGCCTTCGCACTTCACACGTCGCGCGTGCTGCGTATGTTCCGCGCCGCCGATGAAGATCCGTCACGCAGTAGCTCTCTCCGTCGTCGCGGTGCTCGCCTTTGCGGGTTGCGACAAAGTCAAAAAGCTCAACCCCTTCGCGAAGAAGGCGACCACGCCTGCGCCTGCGCTCGCCACGCCAGCGCCCGCACCGAAGGTCGCCGCAGCCACTCCGCCACCCGCGCCCGCCGAGCCGACGCCGGCGCCGAAGCCAACCATCGACAAGACCGCGCAAGTCGTCGTGCTCTGCTACCACCGCCTCGAGGGCAAGGCGGGCGGCATCTACTCGATCGAGCCGGCGCTCTTCGAAAAACACATGCAGGAACTGAAGGACAAGGGCATCGCCGTGATCTCGATGCAGGACTTCATCGCATGGCGCAAAGGAGAGAAGAACATCCCGCCCAAGAGCGCGCTCGTCACCATCGACGACGGCTACACGTGCAGTCTGCAAGTCGGCGCGCCGATCCTGAAAAAGTTCGGCTACCCGGCCACGTTCTTCGTCTATCTCGACTTCATCAACAAAGGCGGGAAGTCGATGTCGTGGGCGCAGCTCGGCGAGTTGCGTGATCAGGGCTTCGAGATCGGCAGCCACAGCGTGATGCACCAGAATCTCAACGCTGGGAAACCATCTAAGGCGAAGTTCGCGACCAAGGACGAGTGGCTGGCCGACGAGATCGTCCACTCGAAGCAACTGATCGAAGAGCAACTCGGCATCCGCGTCAGCGCGTTCGCTTACCCCTTCGGCAACAACAACCCGAAGGCCCGCGAACTCGTGCAGCAGGCGGGCTACGAACTCGCCTTCACCACCTACGGCCAGCGCGTCGGCCACGATGCCTCGCCGCTGACCATCGGCCGCTACGACGTGACCGCGAAAGGCCCCGGCGGCGCCGATGGCTACACGATGGCGGTCGGCTTCCAAGGCCCCGCCGCAGCCTCCGGCCCGGTCGCTTCGCAGGAAGCCGGCGCGATCATGGTCACCGAGCCGATGAACGGCGCGACGATCAGCGACCCGAAGCCCACGCTGCGTGCGAACCTCGCCGGCCTCGGCGCGCTCGACCCTGGCAGCGTGGAAGTGCGCGTGAGCGGCTTCGGCCTCGTCCCTGCGAACTTCGATCCCGCGTCAAAAGTCATGAGTTACGCCTTTCAGCAGCCACTCCGCCCCGGCGCTGTGACCGTGATCGTCTCGGGCAAAGCCGCCGGCCAGAAAGTCGAGACGCGTTGGACTTTCAAATACGACCCGAACGCCAAGGACGCCGACGGCAGCGTGCCGACCGAACTGCCCCCTCGGAAATAGGGCCGCCTCGCCATGAGGCGGTTCGCCGCATGGGCAATCAAAAAAGTGGAGGCGAGGGGAGTCGAACCCCTGTCCTGATGGCTGTTACCAAATGCATCTACATGCTTGTCCTGCCATTGATTTAAGCCGGGCGCTGCGGGCAGACGCGCGTCACTCAGCCGAGCGTCCGCGGGCGAAGTTGGCCTCGGGCGCGGTCGCTCCGCCCTCGGCAGGAGCCTGCTGTCGTCGCAGCTGCACCTAGCAGGCGTTGGTGCAGCCACGTCGCGGATTATTTAGGCCGCGAGAGCCAGTTCTTCGTCGTAGTTGGCGTTTGTTTTTTGCCTGGATTGATAACGGGGATCACAGACTTCCCCGGCATGCAGCACATGACTCGAACCAAAAGTCGAAACCAGTGCGCCCCCGTTTTTTTTGGAGGACGCAACGTAGGTGCCGATGCAGCGGACGCAACGGCGAGTTTGCCCGGGATTCGCCTTTCCCGTGTCACATCGCTCCGCTAGCGTGCGCGCCATGTCTCTCCGCTTGTTGCTCGCTGGTTTCGTTGCCGTTTTCACCCTCTGCGGCTGCAAGACGAAGCCGTCCGCCTCGATCTACCATGGGAATGGGCCGTCCGTTCATTACCACGAAGCCGAGTCCGCAGGCGGAGCGATGAAGACGTCGCATTACCGCTGATGCGGCTGTCGAAGAAGGCCGAGTATGGCCTGCGAGCGCTCGCGGTGATGGCTCGGGGTAAAAAATCGTGGTCCATCCACGAACTAAGCGAGCACGAGAAGATCCCGGTGAAATTCCTCGAGCAGATCCTCCTCGCACTCCGGCACGCGGGCGTGCTGTCGAGCCGGCGTGGAGTCGGCGGCGGCTACACACTCGTGAAGCCGCCCTCCGAGACGACGGTGGGTGAAATCATCCGCGCCCTCGATGGCCCGATCGCGCCGGTCGCGTGCGCTTCCGGCAAGGCGACGACGCCATGCACATGCCCCGATCCTCGCACGTGTCCGGTGCGGCTGATGATGACGCAGTTCCGGGACGAACTCGTCGCGTGGCTCGACGGACACTCCCTGGAAGACATGGCCCGGCTCGGACCGGGCGCGGGTGGACTCGCGTTTGAAATCTGAGGAACACTTGCCGCGCGGCGTGCTTTCGGCACCGTCGCCGCCTTCCATGCAAACCATCGTCATCGGCCATCGGAATCCCGACATGGATTCCATCGTCTCCGCCATCGCCTACGCGGAGCTGAAGCGGCGCCAGGGCATCGCCGACGTGGTCGCCGCGCGAGCGGGGAATACGAACGAGCGCATCGACTTCGTGCTCGAAAAATTCGGCGTCCAGGCGCCGGTGCTCATCAACGACCTCTCGCCTCGCGTCGCCGACGTCATGCAGCCGCACGTCATCTCCATGCGCGCCGACACTCCGGTGTATGACGCCATCCAGCTCATCGAGCAGAAGCGGCTTCGTGGCTTGCCCGTGGTCGATGAGGCGAACCGCTGCCTCGGCTTGCTCTCGGCATTCAAGATCACGCACCACCTCTTTCCGCCGCGGGACGAAGCGGCCAGCGCGCGGGAAGTCGTCGCCTCGCTCGCCGATATCGTCACCACCTTCGGCGGCGGACTCGTCACCGGCTCGCTGGGTTCCGAGCCGTGCGAGCAGCGGCTCATGATCGGCGCGATGGCTCCGGCCACGCTCGCCGAGCGGCTCGCGCTCTCCCGCGAAGCGCGCATCGTGCTTTTCGTCGGCGACCGGCCGGAGATCCAGCAACTCGCCATCGGCGCTCGCATCCACGCCATCGTCGTCACCGGCGGCGCCGCCATCCCGGAGGAGATTCGCGCGGCCGCGCGCGCCGCGGGTGTCACGATGATCAGCTCCCGGCACGACACCGCCACGAGCGTGCTCCTCGCGCGCGGCGCCGTGCGCGTCGAGCGCATGATCGAGCGCGACGTCACCACCTTCCAACCCGACACCCCGCTCGACGAAGCCCGGCGCGTCGCCGCCGAGAACGCCGCGTTCGTCTTCCCCGTCCTCGACGACGCCGGCACGCTCGTCGGCATCCTCTCGAAGTCCGACTTCATCAAACCGATCCCGCGTCAGCTCATCCTGGTGGATCACAACGAACTGAGCCAGGCCGTGCGCGGCGCCGACCAGGTGCCGATCATCGAAGTGCTCGATCACCACAAGCTCGGCGGCTTCGCCAGCGACACGCCGATCCTGTTTTGGAACAACCCCGTCGGCTCCACCTCCACGCTCGTCGCGCTCGCTTACCAGCAAGGCGGCATCGACATCCCGCCGCCGATCGCCGGCCTGCTCATGTCGGGGCTCATCTCCGACACGCTCAACCTCACCTCGCCCACCGCCACGCCGGTCGATCGCCTCATCCTCGATCACCTCGCGAAGATCGCCGCGTGCGATCCCGCGAAACTTGCCGAGCAGATCTTCAGCGTCGGCAGTCCGCTGCTCACGATGACGCCCGAGCAGGCCATCAACGCCGACTGCAAGCCCTACGCGGATGACGACCACCGGTTTTCAGTCGCGCAGATCGAGGAGCTGACGTTTGCGCATTTCCCAGAGAAAAAGGAGGCCCTACTCGACGCGCTCGACGCGCACCGTTCGCGCGCCGGCCTGCTCTTCGCGACGCTGCTCGTCACCGACATCAACACGCAAAACTCGCTGCTGCTCGTGCGCGGTGCGGACGAGTTCCTGCGCACGATCGACTACCCGGAGCGCGCGCCGTTCGTGTGGGAGTTGAGCGGCGTCGTCTCGCGCAAGAAACAACTCCTGCCGTATCTGCTCGGCTGCCTGGCGCGGATGTCGAGGTGAAGATCCGCGCCGCGATCCCGGTTGTCTGGCTGCTGTTGCTCGCTTCGCTGTGGGGCGGCGAGTGGACACCGACCCTGCCCGACCGCACGCAGTTCGATCTCGGAGCTTTCGTCTTCGAGCGAAACTGCGCCATCTGCCACGGCCCGCGTGGCGACGGCAAAGGCGAGATGGCTGCGACGATCGCGCCAAAGCCGCGCAGCTTCCGCTCCGGTGTATTCAAGTATCGCTCCACGCCGCCGGGCAAGCTGCCCACGAACGAGGACCTCACGCGCATCATCCGCGGCGGTCTCTCCGGCACGGCGATGGGCATGTTCACGCAGCTTCGCGACGACGAGGTGCGTGCGGTCGTGGAATTCGTGAAGAGCTTTTCGCGGAAGTGGCGCGACCCTGCGAACTACGCGCCACCCATCGCGGTGCCGCCGCTGCCCGCGTGGTGGGCCGATCCCGTGCAGCGGGGTGCGCACGCAGCGCGCGGACGGCAGACATTCGTCACGACCTGCGCCGCCTGCCACGGCGAGAAGGCCGACGGCAAAGGGCTCGCTGCGGCGACGCTGCGCGACGAGTGGGGTGATCCGATCGCGCCCGCTAATCTCCACGGCCCGCTGCACAGCGGTGAGACGCCGCGCGACATGATGCGCGTCCTGCTCACCGGCATTGGCGGCACACCGATGCTCAACTTCGCCACGACGTTGAACGAAGAGCAGCGGTGGGAAGTCGTCGCGCACCTCACCACCTTGCGCGCGATCCGCTAGCCCAAGTTCGACAGTTATGAAGTGCTGAGATCGTATTCATGCGGGTTGGCGGGCGATTTCTTCAGTTTTTCTCCACTACATTTCGCACGATTTTCGGGCGGGTGGGCAG
>VFJQ01000078.1 GCA_009885995.1 Verrucomicrobiota bacterium | reverse complement strand
TGCCCACCCGCCCGAAAATCGTGCGAAATGTAGTGGAGAAAAACTGAAGAAATCGCCCGCCAACCCGCATGAATACGATCTCAGCCCTTCATAACTGTCGAACTTGGGTTAACCCGCCCGCCGCCGCTAACTCCGACAGGCTGCTAGCGCCCCGCACTTTCTTCGTGCCCTGCGCGCCGCGGTGGTTCATCACCCCGGCATGGAACTCCTCGAAGCCCTCGCCACCCGTGTTGTCGTCGCCGATGGGGCGATGGGGACGCTGCTGCTCGCGCGCGGGGCGCAGGGGTGCCTGGAGGAGCTCTGCCTTACGCAGCCGGAGCGGGTCGGGCAGGTGCATCGGGATTACCTCGCGGCGGGGGCGCAGTTCATCCGCACGCACAGCTTCGGTAGTAATGCGGCGCGGCTCGCGCAGTGGGGGCTGGAGCGGCGCGTGGGGGAGCTGAACTGGACGGCGGCCCGCATCGCCCGCGAGGCGGCGAAGGGCACGGGGGCGATCGTGGCAGCGAGCGTGGGGCCGACGGGGCAGGGGAGCGGGGCGGGGCGGCTGCTCAAGGAGCAGGTCGGGGCGCTGCTCGATGGCGGGGCGCAGTGCGTGATCTTCGAGACGTTCACCGATGTGGAGGAACTGCTCACGGCGCTGGAGGTGAAGCAGTCGCTGCATCACTGCCCGGCGGTGGCGCTGCTGGCGGGTGGAAGCGGCGCCCTCGCCGCTTGGGCAGGCGGCCATAGCGACGCGGGCGTCGCTTCCACTTTCATGCGTCTGCGCGAGGCGGGCGCGGATGTGGTGGGGGTGAATTGCACGGGCACGCCGGCGGAGACGCTGGCTGCGCTGGGCGATGCGGACCTGGCCGGGTGCGCGGTTTTCCCCAGCGCCGGGCTGCCCGGCCCGGCGGGAGACTACGCGCTGAGTGCGGAGGCATTCGCCGACGGAGCGCAGGCGCTGGTCGGGCGCGGGGTGCGGCTGATCGGGGGCTGCTGCGGGACGACGCCGGAACATATCGCCGCGCTGACGGCGCGCCTTTTCCCCGCCGAGTGAAGAAGAGCCCGACGCTGCGCAAGACGATCCTGTGGCAGGTCGCCGGGCTGCTGCTCGGCGCGGGGGCGCTGTGGTGGCTGGCGCGGCGGTTCCCGCTGGTGGAGCACATCACCCGCGCGCAGCACGCGATCGGGGCGATGGAGGTGTGGGGCGGGGTGCTCTACCCGCTGCTGTATGCCGGGTGCAATGTGCTGCTGCTGCCCGCCGGGGTGCTGGCGGTCGGGAGCGGGCTGTTCTTCGGGCTGTGGTGGGGCACGGCGATCAATCTCGTGGGCAATGTGCTCGGCGCGGCGGCGGCCTTTGGCCTCGCGCGGCTGATCGGCAGGCGCTGGCTGGTGGGCCGTCTCCTCCGGCAGCCGCGCTGGGCGGCGCTCGACCGGGCGATCGAGCGGCACGGGTGGAAGATCATCTTCCTCACGCAGGTGCATCCGCTCTTCCCGACGAGTCTGCTGAACTATCTCTACGGTGTGACGCGCATCCGCTTCGGCCAGTGCCTGCTGTGGATCGCGCTGGGGCAAGCGCCGGGGCTTTTCCTCTACGCCTACCTCGGCACGCTCACCCAGCACGGCCTGCGGCTGCTCCGCGGGCAGTCGCATCCCGAGCCACACGAGTATGTGGTCTGGCTCGGCGGTCTCGCGCTCACCGTGGTGGTGACCACGGCGCTGGGGCGGCTCGCGCTGCGCCTGCTCGCCGAGTCGCGCGACGAGGTGGCCACCGAGCCCGAGCCCGAGCCCACGTCCGCGTCCGCCGAAGCTGGGAGCGGGTCTTTGTAGCGGAAAGCACGACCCCGGTTTTGACAGCCCCGGCGACGGTGCTAGCGTGCTTAAAACCTCCCTGCCTCATGCGAGAAAGCGCCAGCACCTCCGCAGCGACCGAACCCCGATTGGTCCTCGATTGCGGCCTCGACGAACAGCCCGCCGACCGCCACCTCACGCTCGATGAGCGAGGCATGAAGTTCCGATCCCGATGGCAGTTCACCCTCGGCACGCAACTCGCCGTCGGCTGCGAATACCAGCACCCTTGCCAGGGCTGCCGCGTGGTGCGGCTCGAAGGCATCGTCGTCTGGTGCGAACGCCGGCTTCGCCCCGCAGACCAGGCGCCGGCTTACGAAACGACCGTTTTTTTCCTCGAACTCCCGGATGACCTTCGCGAAAGTCTCCGGGAGTTTTCGCATCGGCTGCCGACGGCGGCCTGAGCGCGCCTCCTGGAAACGAAAAGGGCGCCCGTGTGGAGCGCCCCTTCGTTTGATTGATTCGAGAGCCGTGCGGCTTACTTAATCGCCGCCAGTTTGCGGGCGATCCGTGATTTCAGCCGGGATGCCTTATTCCTGTGGATCTGGCCGGTCTTGGCGGCCTTGTCGAGGATGGAGACCGTCTTGCGGGCGATCTCAGGCGCGTTCTCTTTCTCAGGCGACTCGAACATTTCGCGCACGCGCTTGATCGCGGTCTTCACCTTGTTCTTCACGCGCCGGTTGATGGCGGTGCGACGGGGGGTCTGGCGGGCTCGTTTGGCGGCGGATTTGGTATTGGCCATGTCGGTTGGAAAGGTTTTCGGAAAAGGGCGCGCAAACTAGGAGGCGCGCCCGCGCAGTCAACCCGTTTTCTGCGCGCCCCACGCCTTCGGGAGGCCCGAGCGCATCGGCTTGCGCACCTTTTCGCCCGGCGCAGCGCTCTCCACGGGCGCGAACACCGGCTTGCCGGGGATGAAGTCGATCACCTGCACATCGTCGACGAGCGGCTTCACGATGGCCACGAACGCCTCGTGATCCGGATGGTGCAGGTAGGTGTCGCGATCCGCTTCGTCGCGGAAGGTCAGGATCCAGCAGTGGTTGAAGCCCTTGTTCAGCCCCTCGGGGCTCACGTTGGTGCCCCACTCGAGGCTATCCACCGCGCGGATCTTTTTCTTCAGCAGCGCAAACTCCTCGACTACCCGCTGCACCTGGTCGGGCGTTGCGTCCTTGCGAAACTTGAACTGCACGACGTGCCGCACCGGACCGCCGGCGAGCGAGGTGAGGGTGAGCATGGCGAGGGCGAAAAGAGTGAGCGGCAGTTTCATCGGAGCGCGCATGGGAGACGAAGATCGTGCATTACGCAAGCAGCGCGTCGATCACGTGCCCATGCACATCGGTGAGCCGGCGGTCGATGCCGTTGTGGCGGAAGACGAGTTGCGTGTGATCGATGCCGAGCAAGTGCAGGATCGTGGCGTGGATGTCATACACGAGCGTCGGGTTCTTCCGGTCGAGCGGCTTGTAGCCCCACGGGTCGCTCTCGCCGTGCGTCACGCCGCCCTTGATCCCGCCGCCGCAGAGCCAGTTGGTGAAGACATACGGATTATGGTCGCGCCCCTTCCCGCCTTGCGACGAGGGCATCCGCCCGAACTCCGTCGTCCACAGGATGATCGTGTCCTCCAGCATCCCGCGCTGCTTGAGATCCTGGATGAACGCCGCCGCCCCGCGCGCCATGCCCATCGAGAGCGGCCCGTGGTCGCGGCGGATGTCCTCGTGTGAGTCCCAGTTTCGCCGGGGAAAGCCGTTGTCATTCCCGCTCCACACCTGCACGAACCGCACGCCGCGCTCGAGCAGCCGCCGCGCGGCGAGGCACTTCTGCGCGAAGTGAAACGTCTCCTCCTCGCCGTTGATTTCCTTTGCCCACGTCTGCGGCCCGCGATCGAGCCCGTAGAGCTTCTGCACGTGCGCCGGCTCGGCTTTAAGATCGAGCGCCTCGGGTGCGGCGAGCTGCATCTTCGCGGCGAGTTCGTAGCTGCGGATGCGCGCATCCAGCCGCTGGTCGCCCTCGCGCGTCGCGGCGTGCTCGCGGTTGAGCTCCGCCATGAGCCGCTGCGCGTCCGCTTCGGTTTTCGGTGAAATGTAGCTGCCCGCCTTGTGCGGAAAGAGATCGGCGATCGGCGTCTCCGCGCCGGGGTAAATGATCGTCCCGCTGTGCTGCGATGGCAGAAATGCGGAGTCCCAATTCTTCACCCCGTTCGAACCGAAGCCGCGATGATCCGGCAGCACGACGAAGGTCGGCAGATTGTCATTCATCGACCCTAGCCCGTAGCTCACCCAGCACCCGGCGCCGGGAAAACCGGGGAGCTGAAACCCCGTCGCCTGCAACAGCGTCGCCGCGGAATGCACGCCCGATTTCCCGACCAGATTGTGGATGAACGCCATCTCGTCCACGACCGCCCCGAGCGGCGCGACGGTCTCGCTGAGCATCTTCCCGCACTGCCCATACGGCGTAAAATCCCACACCGGCTTGAGCCACGGCCCGAGCCCATTTTGAAACGCCTCTACCGGTTCGCCGAAGTCGCTCGCCTGCCCATCGCGCTTCACCAGCTCCGGCTTGAAGTCGAAGAGATCGATGTGGCTCGCCGCGCCCGCCATGAAGAACTGCACCACCCGCTTCGCCTTCGCCGGATGATGCGGCGCCGTGACCGCGCACACGCGCTCACCGCCCAGCATCGATGCGAGCGCCAAGCCGCCGAGCCCGCCGCCGGATTGCCAGAGGAAGTCGCGGCGGGTGATCCCACGCGACGGTGAGTAGCGATGAAAAGGCGAGTCGTTCTGCACGCCGAATCAATCTTCCAGCCGCGTGAAAATCTGCGCGAATCTGCGAAATCTGCGAAATCTGCGGATCGCCGGCAGTTGCCCGTGCCGCCGCTTACGGACGAGGCGCAGCCTTCTCGCCGCCGATGCTGATGAGATGTTTTTCCGTGCGGATATACAGGCGTCCGCCCGCGACGGCGGGAGTGGAGTGGCAGAGTTCTTCGAGTGGAAAGCGGTGGAGCACGTTGAACTTCTCGCTCGCCTCCACTAGGTCGATTTCACCCGAAGTCGAGACGCAGAAGAGCCGTCCATCCACCCAGACCGGCGAGCCGAAGAAGTTCCCGCCGAAGCGTTCCTGAAAGCGGACTTCACCCGTCGGCGCGTGGAGACACGTGACGATGCCGCCATCGCTCCAAAGCCAGACGAGATCGCCCACCGCGACGCCCGTGGGCACGTAGGGCGCGGACTTTCTGATTTGATAGGCCAGTTCCGGTTTCCCCGAGGCGGTCGCATCTCCCGCCTTGATCGCAGTCGTCGTATTCCCGCTGGAGCCGAAGACGATGTCCCCGCGATGAACGGCGAACTCACGCTGCGTTTGTCGAAAGCTTTCTCGTATTCCCACAGCACCTTGCCCGTGTCCGGGTCCACCGCGTAAGGGCACCTCTGAAAACCCCACTTATGAAGCAAGCATCAGTTGCAAAAGAGGATCGAGTTTGTTTCCCGATAGAGCGTGGCTGTGATGAGATGGCGGGACGATGAGCAAGTATCTCCGACCCAAAGAGAGCGGGCTTTTTGACCAGGCGATGCGACTGGAAGAACTACAGGCCATGGGTGACCCGCTGGCACGTCTGGACGAGGTTATTAATCGGAGCCACTTCGACGTGGTTTTCGAGCGCATCCCCAAGGGATCACCTATGCAATACACGTTGTTAGCAAAAGTGGGTTATTAGATGTGCCCTTTAGCTTACAATGCCGCCAAACTCGGTTGGCTTGCGGCGACTCGAAAACAATGATGCAGCCAACTCGGGGCGAATATGTGTGCAACAATGATGCAGCCAGCGCCGAGCGGGTGCCACGGGGAGACAATAGATGAGCGCTACGAGCGAGATCTTCGGGAGATCTATTTGAAGATGCTCACCGTGGGCTTCTTCGAGGATCTGCCCAGCGAGCGGGCCATCGCCAGCCGCTGTGCGGACAGCCTCTCGATCCGAGGCTATCTCGGCTACAGCCTCACGGAGGCGACGCCGGATCATTCCAGCCTGAGCGTGATCCGCGAGCGGCTTTCGCTGGAGCAACTCGAAGCCATCCATCTCTTGCTGCTCGGGGCACTGCGCGAGCACGGGTTCTTGCGTGGGCGCAAGCTGGGCATCGGCATCGACTGGGAAGGCCGCCGGCAGATCCTTGCCGTGGAGATCAAAAGTTGACCCCCACGTTCGGAAGTTGATCCTTCGACACAGCGATTTGCGCCTGACGTTGGATACCTACACGGATGCGGAAGCGTTGCCGATTTGGGAAGCGGTGACGGGGCTTCCAGCGTTCACAGAGGACGCAACTCTATGCGCAACCAATTCAGACATTGCGCGGCATTTGGTGCCTCGACCTGGCACGAACGGAATGAGCGACATTCCGGCGGAAGTCCCTGAAAGCGAGCGTCTAAGTCACGAGTTGGCAAAACCTGCCGCGGAGGGGCATTCTGCCGTAAATGGCTGGCCGACTAGGATTCGAACCTAGACTAGGTGAGTCAAAGTCACCTGTGCTGCCATTACACCATCGGCCAAGATGGGCGGCGATTTAGCGCGCGCGGCACCGCATTGCAAGGGGCTGAGCTACTTCCTCACCACGAGGCTGCGCCCCGTCATCTCCGCGGGCTGCGCGAGGCCGAGCAGCGCGAGCAGCGTGGGCGCAACGTCGGCGAGGATGCCGTCTTCGCACCGGTGCTGAGCGGCGTCGGCGGCGACGTAGAGGAAGTGGACGAGGTTGGTCGTATGCGCGGTGTTCGGCGAGCCGTCGGCGTTGCGCATCTGCTCGCAGTTTCCGTGGTCCGCGGTGAGCAGCAGCCGGCCACCGAGGCTCAACGTCTTCTCCACCACCTGCCGCACGCAGTCGTCGATGGTCTCGACGGCATTGATCCCCGCTTCGACCACGCCGGTGTGGCCGACCATGTCCGGGTTGGCGAAGTTGAGGATCACGAGATCGTATTCCGGGAGCAGTTCGACCACCTTCGCCGTCACTTCCGGCGCGCTCATCTGCGGCTTGTGGTCGTAAGTCGGCACGTCCTTCGGGCTCGGGATGATCTGCCGATCTTCGCCGGGGAACTGCGTCTCGACGCCGCCGTTAAAAAAGTAGGTCACATGCGGATACTTCTCCGTCTCGGCGATGCGCAGTTGCTTGAGCCCGGCGCGACTGACGACTTCGCCGAGGATGTTGGCGAGACTTTGCGGCAGGAAGATCACGGGCACGCCGTAGGTCGCGTCGTATTCGGTGAGAGTGACGTAGTGGACGCGCGGCATCATTTCGCGTTCGAAGCCGGGAAAGTCCGAGCGGATGAAGGCGACCGAGAGCTGGCGCGCGCGATCGGCGCGGAAATTGAAGAAGAACACGACGTCGGCATCGCGGATGCGCTGCTCGTTATCGTGCGCGAAGATCATCGGCTGGAGGAACTCATCGCCGCGCGGCTCCTTCGCATACGCCTCCCGCACCGCCTGCTCCGGCGGGAGCGTAGAGACCGCGCCCCGCCCCAGCACGATCGCATCCCACGCGAGCTTCGTGCGTTCCCCGCGGTGATCGCGATCCATCGCAAAGTAGCGCCCGATGACTGTGGCGATGACTGCGCCGCTCGGCTCCAACCCTGCGCTGAGCTGCGCGAGGTAGTCCGCGCCGCCGGTCGGCGAAGTATCGCGCCCATCGGTGATCGCGTGGACCATGATGTCTTCCACGCCCGCCGCCTTCGCCGCCGCGCAGAGCGCCACGAGATGATCCTGGTGCGAATGCACGCCGCCATCGCTGACGAGCCCGATGAAGTGCAGCCGCCGTCCCTTTGCGTGAGCGAAGGTCTGTTGGAGGACGGCGTTCGTCGCGAGGTCGCCGTCGATGATGGCTTTGTTGATGCGCGTGAGATCCTGATAAACGATCCGCCCGGCGCCGAGGTTGAGGTGGCCGACTTCCGAATTGCCCATCTGCCCCGGCGGCAACCCGACATCCATGCCGGATGCGCTGAGCCGCGCCATGGGAACCGTGGCGTAGAGCCCATCGTGAAAGGGTGTGTTCGCGAGCAGCGTGGCATCGCCGTTGGCTTCCGCTTGCGCGCGACCGCCGGGATTGATGCCCCAGCCATCGCGGATGATGAGAACGACAGGCTTCTTCGACATGGGCGCGCAGGAAAGCAGACGCGCCCGGCGCGGCAAGGGCACAAGTTCACATTCCCCCACCCCGGCGGCGCGCGGCACCGCCGAGCCGCGCGTCACATTTGATAGCGCTTTTGCAAGAGCTGGCGGAGGCGGCGCACCCAGCGCGGCAGCAACGGCTCGGCTTCGAGATTGAAGCGAATCTTTCCCGAGCTGCCGTCGAAGAGCGACTCAGCCGCGGCCGGGAGCGCGCCCACGACTTTGAAATATGGCTCCACGGTTTTGTTCCCGCGCTCGTCGTTCATCTCGACCGGCACGTCGCCACCGGAACGCCAACCGAGCGCGGGCGATGGGAGCATGCGCTGCTCGCCGGGAATCACGCGCCAGTCTTTCACCACGAGCGCGGTGCCGGTGTCCTGCTTCAGCCGCACCTCGGCGCCGGGAAGATGGCGGGCGAAAAGCGCATCGGCGTCCTCTTGCAGCACCGTCGCGACGAACTCGAAGCTGGTCGGATTCACGAGCAGGCCGAGGTTTGCTCCGCGCGTGAGCCAGCGGCCGATGTAATCCTCGATGCCCGGCGCGATCCAGATGCCTTCGTGCCGCGCGCGCACGGTGAGCTTCTCCACGTCGACGCGCAGCTTCGCGAGGCGTCCGTCGATCGCGGCTTTCGTCTCCATCAGTGGCTTCAGATCGGCGCTCTCGTCTTTCATCGCCTTGAGCAGGCGGGCGTCGATTTCGGCCGCGCGGCCACGAGTCTGGGCGAGTTCGAGCGCGAGCTCGGCGTTGGTCATCCGCAGCAAGGGCTGATCTTTCGCCACACGGCTGCCGGGCTTCGCCTGAAGCTCCGCGACGGAGCCGGCGACCTCCGTCACCAGCTCGGTGCGCTCCGCCGCCCGCACGACGCCCGATGCGCGAAAGCGGCTCGGGAACGGGATCACTTGCAGCAGGATCAACAACGCCGCGAGGATCCCTGCGGTCACGCCGACCGCGCGCAAGCGCACGCGCTCGAGCTTCGGACTGCTGGAGAGATAGCGCACAAATTTGATCACCGGCACCGTGACCCACGAGATCAGACACACGATCGCCATGACGATGCCGATGACGAGAAAGCGATCCGCCACGGCCAGGAGGATGCCGCCAAAGACGATCACGCGGTAGATCCCCGCGCCGACGCCGAAGGTCGCGAACCCCCATTCCCCCAACGCCGTCCGCGCCGGGCTGTGCAGTTTCTTCACGCCGAAAAGATCGCGCTCGGCGAGATAGCGCAGTTGCTGCATCGCCCGCTGGTGCAGGTTCGGCACCTGGAGGAGGTCGCTGAGGATGTAGTAGCCGTCGAAGCGCAGCAGCGGGTTGAGGTTGAAGACGAGCGTCGAGACGGAGGCGACGAACATGATGTTGTGCGCGACCGAATGGAGCACGCCGGGGCCGGTCTTCGCCCATACGACCGCCGCGATCGCCGCAAGGAATACCTCGACGATCATCCCCGCGCCGCCGACCAGCGCGCGCCGCGCGTGACTGCGGAAGCCCCAGCTCGACGACGCATCCACATACGGCACGGGCGTGAAGATCATCAGCATGATGCCCATCACATGCACCTCGCCGCCCCACTTTCGGCAGAAATACGCGTGGCCGAACTCGTGCAGCGTCTTCACAAAAATCAGCGCGAGGTAGAGCAGCGGCACATTCCCGGGCGAGAGCACGGACTGCGTCTGGTCCCAGAGCGCGGGCCAGTGATCGAAGACGGTCTTGAGCCCGATGCCGACGACGATGAGCCACAACAGCGCGCCCACGGGGCTGATGAGTTTGCTCACGACCGGCAGCGTCTTCACGAGGAAGCGATCCGGATCGAGCAGCGGGAAGCGCATGAACATGATGTTCAGGAACCGCGAGCCCAGTTCGCGCTGGCGGCGCTTTTTGTAACGCTCGAAAAGCTGCGCAGCGTCGGCTGCGGTATCGTATTGGAGCAGGTTAGAGAAGTAGAGCTGCGAGAGCAGTTGGATCACCGCTTCCTGCCCCGGCGCGTGATCGGGGAAGCGGCTCAGGCATTCCTGCCACACCTGCTCGACGGTCCGGTCCGGCCGCAGCCGCGCGATGAATTCAAACGCCTCGGGCCGCAGCCGGAAGAACTGATTGCTGAACGGATTCTCGAGGACGATCCAACGCTCGCCGCGGTAGTTCTGCCGCCGCGTGATCACGCCCGGGCGCAAGCAGATGCGCTGGCTCGCCACGCGATACCACGACTCGCTGAACGTGGAGGATGCGTCGGCCATGGCTTACCACCAGAACTTCAGCCGCAGGAAATCGACGGTGCGATGCGTGAGGATCCACCAGAGCGTTCGCTGCCCGACCTCGACCTTCGCCACGCCCGTCATGCCGGGCCGCCACCACTCCTCCGGCGCCGCGTCCGGCTTGAGGCGCACGAGGAAGACGTTCGCCTCTTTCTTCGCCAGCGCCGCCGGTTCGACGGCGATGACGCTCGCGGTGAATGTCTTCTTCGGCTGCGACACGAACGCGAACTCCGCGCGCTTGCTCGCGAGGATGTCCTTCACATCGCGCTCGTCCACCTCCGCTTCGACGAAGAGCCCATCGAGACGAGCGACTTTATACAAGGGCTCGCCGACTTTCACCGGCGCGCCGATTCGCTCGCGCAGGTCGCCCTCGACGATCACGCCATCGAACGGCGCCCGCATCACCGCGACCTCCAGGCGATGATTCACCATGTCCAGCCGCGCTCGCGATTGCTGCGCGAGCGCCTCGGCGATCCGCATCTCCGCGAGTTGCTTTGCCGCGCGCGCCTTCTCCATCTCGCGCTCGTATCGGGCGATCTCCGCAGCGGCCGACGCCTGCTCGAGCAGCAGCTCCGCGCGGTTCAGCGACACGATCTCGCCGCCCTTGCGCAGGAAGTCGCCCGTCCGCACCGGCACGTTCTCGATGTATCCGTCAAAGGGCGCGGTGAGATACGAGACGGCCTCGCTGCGCACGATGAAATTTCCCTCCGCACGATACGACCACCGCACGAGAAAAAGCGCCGCGAGCACGAGCACGCCGAGGATCGCGAACACCTTCGGCCACGTCTTCTCCGGCCCGAGCGACTTCGCAAAAAGCTCGCGCACATCTTCCGTCAGCCGCGCGCCGAACCAGCGATCGAGCCGCTTCAACTCCGAGAGCCGCGGCGTGAGTTGATCGCACAGCAGGCGGAGTTGCTGTATCTCCACGGTGGTGAATGGCGACGCCTGTCGCTCGCACGCCAGCACCGCGATCACGTTCCCGTCCGCCCGCAGCGGGACTGTGCAGAGGTGCGCCACGCTTTGATCGCGCGCGAATTTCTCGTGATCGCGCGTCACCGCGGTCGATCCCTCCGCGACCGGCCACAAGATTTCCTCATCCTGATCCGCGCACTCTTCCATCACCATCTCGAGCGCCTGCGCCGCCGCCATCTGCCGGTCGAACTTCTCGGTGCGGCTCATCGCCTTGAGCTTGAGATAGCCGCCCTCTTGCCAGCCAAGGCTCACGCGGTCGCAGGCCAAACGCGCCGCCACGCCGTTGCACAGCGCGAGCAGCGCCGCGAGGAAGCGGCGCTCGCCATTCACCGGCACCATCCAGTCGAGCACCGTCGCGAACTTCTCCACGTCCGCCGACGCCTGCCGGCTCGCGAGGTTCGCTTGGTAAAGCGCAGGCGTATCCGCCGCGAGGGCCAGCCGCGCCAGTGCATCGCGCGCCGCCTGCTCTGTGAAATCAACCACCAGCACCACTAGCGCCACCTCGTCTTCCGGGCGCGCCAGCTTCAGCCTCATGCCGAGCAGAAACGCTCCCTCCCTCTCGCCATCGTCCTCGATGAAATTCCCGTCGGCGACAGCGCGCTCCGCGGCTTGATCGAGGAAGTCGTGGAAATTCGCCCGCAGCCTCGGCTGCCCCGGCCCGGCGCTCCACTCGCCGATCTTCTGCCAGCGCGGCGCCTGGCCCGGACGACCGAGCACCAGCGCGCACACGTCCGCCAATGCCAGATTCGCGCACACGCCGAGAAACCGCGGCCAGAACTCTTTCGCTATACCCGGAAATTGGCGCAGCTCCACCAAGTCCGACGCCGCTTTTTCAAATCGCTCATCCATGCCACTTAGGTCGGCTTCCATCGGTTATTCGAGGATCATCCGCGCTGCCAGACCCGGGCGCACTTTGCCTTCCGTATTGTCGAAAACCGCCTTCACCCGCGCGAGGCCGCTCGCCGAATCCACCACCGGCGCGATGAACGAAATCGTGGCCTCGACCGGCTGGCGCGCGCCAGTCACCTCCACCTTCACCGTTTGGCTCAGCTTCAAATCCGCCGCTGCCGTCCCCTCGATGTGCCCCACGAAATACACCCGCGACGTATCCACCATCCGCAGCAGCGGCTGATACGGCTCACACGACGCGCCCGGCTGCAACAGGATCTCCACGATGCTCCCCGAGAACGGCGCCACGATTTTCCGCCGCCGCAGTTGCTCCTCCGCGATCCCAAGTTCCGCGACTGCGACTTTGTATTCGGTCTGCTTTTTATCGAGCTCGTCTTTCGATACTGCCTTCGACTTCTCGAAAAGCTGCTTCGTTCCCTCGTAGTCCGTCATCGTCCGCTCCATCACCTCGCGGCGCCGCCCGGCCTCGAGTTCCTCCAGCTTGCTATCGAGTTCGAGGATGATCTGCCCTTCCTTCACCAGCGCCCCCTCTTGATAATGCTCCAACCGGATCGTCCCCTGCACTGGCGAAGACACCGTCACATCCATGAACGGCTCCGTGATCCCCGCCACGGCCAGCGGTTGCGCCGCGGCGGAGAAGCTCAAACCGAAGAGCAGGGCAGTGCCGGCGAGGAAGGGACGAATCATGAAGCCGCAAAGAAGCCGCAGCGGCACGAACGGTCAAGCGATGGACTACTTGGCTCGACTCTCCCGCGCGGCTGTTTCCCGGAGAAGCATCTCGCTTCCCACCGGAAGCGTGCGACCTTCAAGTGAATGAAAATATCTGTCCATCATCTGACCGAGGATCTGGAACATGCGTAGTCACGCATCATCGGATCGGAGCGCCGCGGAAGGCGCGACCCGTCCCGCGGGGGCACGCATCGGCGTCGCAGACTGGAAGTCAGTCGTCCTGCAATTCCAGGAACCCTCGGTGTGGCGAGCGACGTGGCAGCTCGTGAACACACTCGGCGGCTATGCGGCGCTGTGGGCGCTGATGTATTGGAGCCTGTCGATCTCGTGGTGGCTGACGGCTGGCCTCGCCGTGCTCGCAGGCGGGTTGGTCGTGCGAATTTTCATCATCTTCCATGACTGCGGCCACGGCTCATTTTTCAAGAGCCGCGTCGCCAACGATATCTTCGGTTTTATCTGCGGGATGCTGACCTTCACGCCTTACTACCACTGGCGCTGGGAGCACTCGCTCCACCACGCCACCTCCGGCGATCTCGATCGTCGCGGCACGGGCGACGTGTGGACGATGACGGTGCAGGAATACCTCGAGTCGTCGCGCTGGAGGCGCTTCGCGTATCGGCTCGCGCGGAACCCGATCGTGCTCTTCGTGCTCGCACCAGCCTTCCTCTTCCTCATCCGCGAGCGGTTCCCTTCCCCCAGTGCGAATACCCGCGAGCGGCACTCGGTCTGGGCGATGAATGCAGCCATCGCAGCGATGGTGCTCATCCTGGGCTCGGTGTTCGGCTTCAAGGCCTACGTGCTCATCCAACTCATGGTCACGATGGTCGCCGGAGCCGCCGGCGTCTGGATGTTCTACGTGCAGCATCAGTTCGACGGCGCGTATTGGGAACGCGGCGACGCGTGGGACTACACCGAGGCTGCGCTGCAGGGCAGCTCCTTCTATCGCCTGCCCCGCATCCTCCAGTGGTTCACGGGAAACATCGGCTTCCACCACATCCATCACCTCAGCCCACGGATTCCGAACTACAACCTCGAACGCTGCCACAAGTCCCACCCGATCTTCGAGGGCGTGAAGCCACTCACGCTGCTGCGTAGCTTCAAGGCGATCGACTACCACCTCTGGGATGAGGAGCACCGCCAGCTCGTGAGCTTCCGCCACGTGCGCCGGCAGCGAAAGAAAGCGAGAGCCGCCACTCGCGGTGACACGCACCGTAGCGCCAGCCGCAACGATGCCGGCTGACCCGGCACCGCAGCGAACGGAAGGTTTCACGTTTCGATCAGGCCTTGGTGCCCCCACCAAGGCGACTCAGGCATCGCCGCCACGCTAAGGCGCTCCAGACCACGCGACCGAGCCCATGGAAATAACGACAAACACCAAACACATCGCCTTCCTCGGCGATCACGTGCCGCGACGCTGCGGGATCGCGACGTTCACGGCCGACATTTGCGAGGCGATCGCGACGGAGTTTCCCGAATCGCAGTGCATCGTCGGCTCGGTGAATGACCGCCCTGAGGGCTACGATTACCCGGAGCGCGTCCGCTTCGAGATCGCCGAGCAGGAACTCGATTCCTACCGGCGCGCCGCCGAGTTTCTGAACATCAACAATGTCGAGGTCGTGTCGGTGCAGCACGAGTTCGGCATCTACGGCGGCCCCGCGGGCAGCCACCTCCTGACTTTTCTGCGCGAGGTGAGAATGCCGGTCGTGACCACCCTGCACACCGTCCTGAACGAGCCAAACGCGGACCAGCGGGCGGTGATGGCGGAGCTCGATGCGCTCTCCAACCGGCTGATCGTCATGGCCGAGCGCGGCCAGCAGATGCTCGAGACCATTTACGGCGTGGACCCACGGAAGATCGACCTCATCCCGCATGGCGTGATCGACATGCCGTTCATCGACTCGAATTTTTACAAGGATGTCTTCGGTGTGGAGGGGAAGACGGTGCTGCTGACTTTCGGCCTGCTCTCGCCGAACAAGGGCATCGAATATGTCATCGACGCGCTGCCGGCCATCCTCGAACGGCACCCGAACATCGTCTATATCGTGCTCGGCGCGACGCATCCGCACCTGCTCGCACACGAGGGCGAAGCGTATCGCAAGAAGCTCGAGCGCCTCGCCGCCGAACGCGGAGTCGCCCGGCAGGTCATCTTTCACAACCGCTTCGTCACGATCGATGAACTGAAAGAATTCATCGGTGCAGCAGACATCTATCTCACGCCGTATCTCAACGAAGCGCAGATCACCTCTGGCACGCTCGCCTACACTTTCGGCGCCGGGAAAGCGATCGTCTCGACCCCGTATTGGCACGCGCAGGAACTGCTCGCCGGAGAGCGCGGACTCCTCGTCCCCTTCCACGATTCGCGCGGCATCGCGGAAGGCGTGAACCATTTCCTGTCGAACCCGACGCTGATGACCGCGATGCGCAAACGCGCATGGAAAGCCGGGCGCGAGATGATCTGGCCCGTCGTGGCGCGCCGCTACATGGAGAGCTTCGAACGCGCGCGCGCGAGCCTCAGCGTTCCGTCGATCGAGACCGCAGCCGTGCGGACGACTCGCAACGAGAACTACCCGGTCCCGCCGCTGAAGCTCGATCACCTCTTCGAGATGAGCGATCACACAGGCATCTTTCAGCACGCGATCTACAACGTGCCCAACTACCACGAGGGCTATTGCACCGACGACAACGCGCGAGCGTTCATCTTCACCGTGCTCCTCGATGAAACAGGGGAGCCGCAGCCGGAGTTGAAGCGACTGGCCAGCAGCTACCTCGCTTTCCTGTGGTATGCCTTCGACGCGAACACATCGCGGTTCCGCAATTTCATGAATCATCACCGCGAATGGATCGAGCGCGCGGGCTCGGAAGACAGCCACGCGCGGGCGCTGTGGGCCGTCGGCACCGCGCTCGGGCGTTCACGCGACGCGGGGCATCGCAACCTCTGCGCGCTGCTCTTCCAACGCGGCTTACCGCCTGTCGCGCGCTTCAGCTCACCGCGGGCATGGGCCTTCGCCCTGCTCGCGATTCATGAATACCTGCGCGCCTTCTCCGGCGACCGCGCGGTGAGCCAGATGCGTGATCTGCTGGCGGGGCAACTCGTCGATCTGTTCCGCGCCAACGCTGCTCCCGGCTGGCAGTGGTTCGAGCGGAGCGTCACCTACGACAATGCGAAGCTCTCGCACGCGCTGCTCCTGAGCGGCCACTGGACTTCCAACGGCGAGATGTTCGAGATCGGCCTCTACTCGTTGCGCTGGCTGCTGGAAGCGCAAACTGCCGACGGCGGCCACTTCGCGCCGATCGGCTGCCACGGCTTCTGGAAGCGCGGTGGCGATCGTGCGCGCTTCGATCAGCAGCCGCTCGAAGCTCACGCCATGATTTCCGCCTGCCTCGAAGCCCACGCGCTCACGCGCGACGATTTCTGGAGCCACGCCGCGCGCCGCTGCTTCGAGTGGTTCCTTGGCCGCAATGATCTCGGCGAGCCGCTTTACGACCCGACGACCGGCGGCTGCCGCGACGCGCTGCTGCAGGATCATCTCAACCAAAACCAAGGCGCCGAATCGAGCCTCGCCTACTACCTCGCTCGCACAGAGCTGACGCACGTCCGCAACGCGAAGACCAAGATCCCACAACCATGCTTAGCCTGAACACTCAGCCAACCGGTGTGATGCTGCGCCCGAACAGCGCGCGCGTGCTCATTCGCCCATTCATCCCCTCCGACCCAGCCCGGATCGTCAACATCCTCGGGCGCGCGCTTTCGCTCAACGAGGCGGAGACGGAGGAGCAACTCGCCGCAGTGACGGAAGACTTCGGAAATCGTCATCTCGATGTGCGCGCGATTTGGCAGCGGCACTTCGAGCGGGTGAAACCACACGTCTTCAGCGGGCGTGCGCTTTCCGAGACACGCCAGCTCTACATCGGCGCCCTCTTCTCCGGCGAGTATGCGCTGGAGTCCGCCGCGCTCTTCAACCCCTCGATCGTCGCGCATCCGGACCAGTCCCGTCTCGGGGATGGCGAACTCCGCTTCATCCTGAGCCTGCGCGCCACCGGCGAAGGCCACATTTCCTCAATCGGATTCCGAACCGGAATCATCCGCGCCGACCATTCCGTCGCGATGGACGAGGCCTCGCGATTCGTCGCCGCGCCTGTGCTGAACCCGAACCCCACGTATAAGAAAACGATCTTTCTCCACAAGCTGATGGAGATGGGATTCGAAAACGAGTGGTCGGCCGAGGTCATGCAGTCGCTCGGCGATGACTTCACGCTGAGCGAACTGGAAACCGCTATGCGGCGCACCGGCCCGGACGGCGGCCCTGTCCCACGCGAGGTGCAGCGCACGACTGAGTGCGTGCGCTGGCTGGCGGAATCCAACTACGAAATCCATTTCGACCCCGCCATCGCACTCGCCGAACGCATCATCTTCCCCGTCTCCTCGAATGAGAGCAACGGCATGGAAGACGCGCGCTTCGTGCGCTTCGTCGAAGACGACGGACGGGTAATCTACTACGCCACCTACACCGCTTACAACGGCCGCGCGATCCTGCCCCAACTACTCGAGACGACCGACTTCGTGAACTTTCGCGCGCGAACCCTCAATGGCCGGGCGGTGCAGAACAAAGGCATGGCCCTCTTCCCTCGGCGTATCGACGGCCGCTACGCGATGATCTCGCGCCAGGACGACGAGAACCTTTACCTGATGTTTTCCGGCCATCCGCATTTCTGGACCGAACCGCAAATCCTCCGCCGACCGAGCCAACCGTGGGAGACCGTGAAGATCGGAAATTGCGGCTCGCCGATTGAGACGGACGCCGGGTGGCTGGTCATCACTCACGGCGTCGGCCCGATGCGGAAGTATTGCATCGGCGCGTTGCTACTCGACCTGCACGATCCGTCGGTGGTCATCGGTGAACTCAAGCAACCACTCCTGCAGCCTGCGGAAAACGAACGTGAGGGCTACGTCCCCAATGTGGTCTATACCTGCGGCGCGCTGCTTCATCGCAATCGACTAGTGCTGCCATACGGCCTCAGCGACATGGCAGCCACCATCGTCACGATCGAACTCAACGCCCTCCTCGACGCCCTTCGTTCCTCGTAACCCTTGCACGCCACATCGCCAATGACCCTAATCGAAATCGCCGCTCACGTCGGAACGCCACTCGCACCCGGCACTCCCGAACTCGCCATTCCGATCACCGGCGCGTCGTCACTCGATGATGCTGGCCCAAGCGACATCGTTTTCTTCGAGCACCCCAAGTATCTCCGCTCCCTCCGCGCGACGAAGGCCGGCGTCGCGCTGGTCCCGTTGGGCTTCGCAGAGAATATCACGCCGGTGCTGATCCGCGTCGCCAGGCCCTCGGTCGCATTTACCGCGATCCTCGAAAAGCTATCGCCCCCCCCGAGGGCTGTCGCCCCGCCGGGGATTCATCCGAGCGCCGTGGTGGCCGCCGATGCGGATATTGATCCGACGGCATCGATTCACGCCTGCGCAGTCATCGAGAGCGGCGCGCGCATCGCGGCGCGCAGCGTCGTCGGTGCTCACAGCTTTGTCGGCTGCGAGTCGCAGATCGGGCAGGACTGCCTCATTCACCCCAATGTCGTCCTCCGCGAGCGCACCCTCCTCGGGTCACGTGTCATCATTCACAGCGGCACCGTGATCGGGAGCGACGGCTTCGGTTATCAATTCAGCGCAGGCAAGCACCTCAAAGTGCCACAGACCGGCCACGTGCAGATCGACGACGACGTCGAGATCGGTGCCTGCACCACGATCGACCGCGCACGCTTTGGCCGAACGTGGATTCAGCAGGGCACGAAGATCGATAACCTCGTGCAGATCGCGCACAACGTCGTGATCGGGCCGCATTGCTTGATCGTCGCGCAGACCGGCATCTCCGGCAGCGCGCGGCTCGGTCGCTACGTCACGCTCGCCGGCCAGGTCGGCGTCGTCGGTCACGTCGAGATCGGCGACGAAGTCGTCGTCACCGCGAAGAGCGGAGTCAGCAAGGACGCGCCGGCCAAACAGACCTTGCTCGGAACCTACGGCATTCCCATCAAGGAAGGCCGCGAACTCGTCGCACATTACCACCGACTCCCGAAGACGGTGGCAAAACTCAGCGCGTTGGAGGCGGAGATTTCCGAACTGCGCAAGCTGCTTCAGCCCGCGCGGGACGCGCTCTAAAACTTAAGCGAGCCAGTTAGCGAGACCTGGTGCGCGAGCGCGTGGTTCTGGAAAAAGTGCGCCGTGTAATCGACGAAGATGCGGAAGCGCTCGTCCCATTCGATGCCGAGCCCGAAGCCGACCTCGAACACATCGCTACCCGGCGCCTGCGTCTCGGCTGACGCATCGAATCGACCGACGGGGAGCACGCTGCCGTCGCTTCGCGTCGAGAAAGGCGAGGTCGCAAGCTGCACATCCACGAACTCGATCTCGTCGCGATACTCGTGCGCCCACGCGGCGCGGAGTTGCGGCGTGAGCTTCACATTGTCGATGGCGAAGGTGCGCGAGATTTGCCAGCCGATGCGCGAGATCAGCGAGTCGAAAGTCTGGCCCGGCACGTGGAGGCGCGCGGTGCCGAGCGTCGTCGTGCCGTTGGCTTCCTCGTAGCTTTCGAGTTCGCCGATCATCCAGTCGATGCTCGCATAGGGACCGGTAACGAAGCCGGCCACGGGGAGACTGTAGCCCATGTTGAGCTGGAAGGTGTGCGTGCGGCTGTTCGGCTCGGCGGTCGCCGTGTGGCCGAAGAGCGTGTCGCGCTGAAGGTCGTGCTCGAAGGTGGCGAAGCTGTAGAGCGCATCCGCGTAGAAGCGCCCATGCTGATAGGAGACGTAGGCGGCGAGCGCCTCGCCTTCGATATCAGCGTCGCCGACGCTGAGTTCGAGGGCGTTGTTGCTCTGCACATAGGTGAAGGCGGCGCCGACGGTGAAGTGCTCGTTCACCCGATATTCCGCGCCGGCGGTTTCCGCCCACGTGTCGGTCTCAAAGCCCGCCGCGGGCAGGAACGTGTCGTGATCGGCATAGCCGTAACTCGCCGTGGCGAAGGCTTCCCAGCCCGGCTTGCGCTCGGAGCCATCGTCGCTGCGCAGGCGGAAGAGGCGCTCGTTCACGTCGCGCGTGACGTTGCGCACGGCACTGAAGATGGCCTCCCGCTGCGCCAGCGCCATCGGCAGGCCGCTGAAGACCGCAGACGCAATCGCTTCCTGATCCGTCACGAGCAGGTCCGCGGGATTCGCCATGATCTCGAGGAAGAGCGGCGACTGGCGCTCGGTCGTCCACGTCGCGCCAGCATTTTCACTGTGCGCCCACGTCGGCGAATAGCCCACGCCTTCACCCGTCTCCAGATCCGTGTAGCCGGAGGCGAACTGGCCGCTCACCGCGCGAGTCACAATCCAGTAGGTGCTATTCGCATCCAGCCCGAGTCCCTCGGGGCGATCGCCGCTCACTCGCACGCGAGTCGGCCCGCCAAAGAGCCGCGTAGCGTCGATCCCGCGCAGGCCGAACCCACGGCCGAGATCCTTGCTGCGGAAGGTCATGTCGAAGCCGCGAGTGCCGCCGCCGCCGCGGAAGGTGACTGGGCCGGTTGAGCCCGCACCGACGCCGCCTGTCGGGTTGAGCGTCATCAGCAATTCGCCCGGCCGCCCGCCGGCATCCGAAAAGAGCGCCACCTGCACGGCACCCTTCACGTTTTGCTGAAGACGGAGCGTGATCGAATCGATGAGATACGAGGTGCCATCCGTGCTGAACTCCGAAGCAAGCCAGCGCGTCGGCGAGACGGTCTCGGTGCCATCTTGCGGGAGCGAGAGGTTGCTCGTGAGCGCCGCGCCGAGCGCTGACGCTGCGGGCAGGCCCGCAAGGAGGCAGGCCAGCAGGATCGAAGGTCGGCGAGAACGCGCGGCGCGTGATTTCATGAGGTTGGGGTTGTTGCCGACCGCACCGCGCTTGGCGAGCAGCAAAACCAGAACGCTACGCGAAGAGCGCGTGAACCGGCTTCGCTTTCACCAGCTCGCGCGGCTGGTTCAGGTGATTATAAACGATCGTCTCCGGGGCGATGCCGACCGCGTTATAGATCGTCGCGAGCAACTCAGTCGGATGCACCGGATCGCTCTTCGGGCTGCTGCCCGTCGAATCGCTTTCGCCATGGATGTAGCCGCGCTTCGTGCCCGCGCCGGCGACAACCGCCGTGTAGCAGTAAGGCCAGTGATCGCGACCATCGGAGCTGTTCACATTGCCGCTCGTGCTCACCCCCTTCTCCGGGCTGCGGCCGAATTCACCGACCGCCACGATCAGTGTCTCATCGAGCAACCCGCTCGCATCGAGGTCTTCGATGAAGGCGCTGAAACCCTTGTCGAGCATCGGCGCCGCCTGGTCCTTGATCCGAGTCGTGAGGCCCTGATGCATATCCCACGAATGGTTGTCGCTGTTCGCCACCTTCGGCCACACGACCTCCACCACGCGCGTCCCCGCCTCGATCAGGCGCCGCGCCAGCAGCAGGGACTGCCCGAACGTATTCATCCCATACCGCTCCCGCATTGTCTCCGGCTCGCGATCCATCTCGAACGCCTCGCGCGCCTTCCCACTCACGATCAAATTGAGCGCCTTGTCGTAATATTCATCCAGATTGTAGTTCGCCACCGCCTTGTCGATCTCCGGCATCGCGTCATCCATCGCATCGCGCAGCCGCGCCCGGCGCTCCAGCCGCTGCGCGAAGACATCGGGCCGCAGCTTGAGATCATCCACCTTCACCCGGTTCATTTTCGTCATGTCGAGATCGTCCCCCTCGGGAAAAAGGGTGTAAGGATCGTAAGCCTTCCCGAGGAAGCCAGCTCCCCCACCCTTCCCAATCACGTTCGATTCCTGCAAGGGCCGCGGCAACTGCACAAACGGCAGCACCGGATCCGTCGGCGGCTTCAGCCGGATGATATTCGACCCGAAATTCGGGAAATCCTTCGCATTCGGCGGCTCGAGCTGCCCGCTCGGCGACACCTTGTCGGTCGTGTAGCCCGTCATGAGCTGATAGATAGCCGCCGTGTGATTGAACAACCCATTCGGTGTGTAGCCCATCGAACGGATCATCGAGAACTTGTCGTTGATCCCCGCCAGCTTCGGCAGCAACTCGGTGAAATTCACGCCCGGGATCTTCGTTTTGATCCGCTTAAACGGGCTCGACATCTTATCCGGCAGATTCTCCTTCGGATCCCACAAATCGAGGTGCGATGGCCCTCCTTGCAGATACACCATCACGATATGCTTCGCCCGATTCCACCCCGCCGGGCCCTTGATAGCGCCCGCCGCCGCCGCAGCCGCGCGCGCGCGCCCTTGGAGGGAAAAGACGGAGCCGAGCGTCAACCCCATCAAGGCGCTGCCTCCGACGCGGATGAGATCGCGGCGCGTGACGCCGAGGTGAGGGTCGCAGAGATCGCGGCCGGGTTGTCCTGGGATGCGGATCATAATGGTCTGAAGTGTTGGGTTTAAACGGACTGAGTCAACGGGCGAGAACCCGTTCAGCCCGGTAGGCTTAGCCCGCCCCCATGGGAAAGCCGGATCGTGCAAAAACTCCGCCCGCCTCATTCTCAATGGCTAAGAGCCTGTCGGACTGAGCTTGTGGCGTTGGCGGTGAGCCGCGCCAGCGCGGCGCCCTCGCCGCAGTGACGCGGCGGATCGCGGGTTAAAAGGGCGCGCGGCGAGTTGAAAAACGGGCGGCGTTCGGGGGAGGTGGGCGTTTGCTCCGGAGGCGGTCTGCGGATGCGCTCGTTTTAGGCGGCCGGCACGGTCTGCCGCAGGGTGTGGAGCCGTTTGCAGTTGTAGGCCAGGCACACGAGGTTCCATTCGCCGCTGACTTTCTGGAGGCCGCGCAGCAAAAACTGCCGAAAGCCCAGGGCGCTTTTGATGATGCCAAAGACGGGTTCGACGGTGCAGGCGCGCCGCCGGTAGCGGACTTTGCCTTCAGGGGTCCGCAGCTTTTCGGCCATGGCGATGAGCACGGGGGCGGTGGGAGTTTTGGGCGCTTTGATTTTGTCCAGCGGGCGCCAGTCGTAGCGCCGTTCGGCGTGGCGTCTCGCGTCACGCGATTCGACTCGGAGCTAAATGGAGCCGTGTTTGCGTCCGGCCAGCTTTGCACCGTGCGGGCGGAGGCGACGGATCCCGATGGCGACGAGCTGAAGTGGGAGTGGACCGTGACTGCCGAAAGCACGGACGTGAAAGTCGGCGGCGATAAGGAAGCTGAACCACCGTCATTCCCCGATGCCATCGTGGTCGCGGAAAAAAACCAGGCCGTCATCCGCACGCCGGCCAAGCCGGGCAATTACCGCGTCTTCGCCATCGTCCGCGACGGCAAGGGCGGCGCGAGCGCGGAGAACTTATGCTTTCGCGTGGAAATCCGATATGACATTCCCAACCTCGGCTCCAGTCATGACCCCCCAGTTGATTTCCATCTACGCGCTCTGCGCCATGTTCGTCGTCGCCACTATCTGGCCGGTGAACATGGGCGTGCTCGCCTTTGTCGGCGCGTTTCTGGTCGGCACGCTTGCGGCCGGGATGACGACGAAGGACATCATCGCCGGCTTTCCCGGCGGTCTGTTTCTGACGCTTGTAGGCATCACCTACCTCTTCGCCATCGCGCAGACGAACGGCACCATCGACTGGCTGGTCCGGCTCGCCGTGCGGGCGGTGCGCGGGCGCATCGCGGCAATCCCGTGGATCATGTTCGGGATCACCGCGGCACTCACCGCGCTCGGGGCCGTCAGCCCGGCCGCGGTGGCGATCGTCGCTCCGATCGCCCTTGGTTTTGCGGCCAGACACGGCATCAGCCCGCTGCTGATGGGACTGTTCGTGATCCACGGAGCACAGGCGGGCGGCTTCTCGCCGATCAGCATTTATGGCGGCATCACGAACGCCATCGTGACGAAGGCGGGACTTCCCCTGGACGCGCTCTTTACGTTTTTCGCGAGCCTCGGGGTGAACTTCGCGGTGGCGCTCCTGCTCTTCATCTTCATGGGCGGGCGCAAGCTGCTCGCGGCGAAAGCAGGAGCGGCGGGAGCGGGGTCGATCTCGGTCGCGAAAGTGTCGGTCGCGCAGCGCGGTCCGCAGATTTTCGGCGATGCGGAGGCGGAGGCGTTCACGGAGGAAAGGCGTTTCGAAGATGGACGCGGCGACGCCCTCATCGATGGCCAAGCCGCGGACACAGCGACGAGCGGTTCCCGAGCTTATCAGGTGATCACACTCGTCGGCCTCCTCGTGCTGGCGGTCCTGGTGCTGGCCTACAAATTGGACATCGGCTTCGTTGCGATCACCATCGGGCTCGTGCTCTCGCTCATCGCTCCGAACCTGCAAAAGAGCGCCATCGGCCAGGTGAGCTGGCCCGAGATCATGCTGATCACCGGCGTGAGCACCTACGTCGTTGTGCTCGAAAAGATGGGCACGATTTCCTTCGTCGGCCACAGCGTGGCCGGCATGAATTCGCCGCTGCTGGCGGCGCTGCTGCTCTGTTTCATCGGGGCGGTGGTTTCCGCGTTCGCTTCGTCAACGGCGGTGCTGGGCTCGCTGATTCCACTCGCCGTGCCTTTCCTCCAAGCGGGCACGGGCATCAATCCGGTCGGCTTCATCGGAGCGATGGCCGTCTCTTCGACCATCGTGGATGTGAGCCCTTTCTCGACCAACGGCGCGATCGTGCTGGCCACGGCCAGGAACGTGGACCGTGAAGCGTTCTTCCGCAGACTGATGGGCTACGGCGCCGCGATCACGGTGCTGGCGCCGATCGTCGTCTGGCTGCTGTTCATCGTGATTCGCTAACACCGCATGCCCGACATCCCATTCATCGCCCGCGCCCATTCTCATCGTGACTCCGTCGCCTTCCGCACCGCGACGACCAAGCACACTTTCGGCGACCTGCTCGACCGCTCGGCGATGCTCGCCGCGACACTTCTCGGCGAGGCGGATGATTTGAACGAGACCCGCATCGCGCTGCTCGTGCCCGCCGGTTCCGAATACGTCGCGGCGCAATGGGCGATCTGGCGCGCAGGCGGGATCAAGGTGCCGATCTGCCTCTCGGCGACGGAGCCGGAGTGGGAATACGCGCTCACCGATTCCGGCGCGGGCATCGTCATCGCGGATGCGGTGATGGCGGCGAAAATCGCGCCGCTATGCCAGCGGCTCGCCGTGCGATTGATCGACATCGACGCGGTCCAGTCCGCGCCCGCGAAGACGCTGCCGGATATCGCGCCCGAGCGCCGCGCGATGATCCTCTACACCAGCGGCACGACGAGCAAACCGAAGGGCGTCGTGACCACGCACGCCAATATGCAGGCGCAGATCGAGAGCCTCGTGCAGGCGTGGGAATGGAGCGCAACGGATCGCATCCCGCTCTTCCTGCCGATGCATCACATTCACGGCATCATCAATGTGACGAGCTGCGCACTGTGGAGCGGCGCGACCATCGAGCCATTCGCGCGCTTCGATCTGCCGGCGATCCTCGATCGTGTGCGCGCGGACGCCTACACGATCTTCATGGCCGTGCCGACGATCTACGTGAAGCTCATCCAAGCGCTCGAAGCCGCATCGGCAGACGATCGCGTGGCCATCGTCGCAGGCTTCGCGAAAATGCGCCTCATGGTCTCCGGCTCCGCCGCCTTGCCTGCGAGTGTGCATGAGCAGTGGACCGCACTCACCGGCCAGAAACTCCTCGAACGCTACGGCATGACCGAGATCGGCATGGCGCTCTCCAACCCTCTCCGCGGGGAACGTCGCCCCGGTTCCGTCGGCGTTCCGCTGCCCGGCGTGGAAGTGCGGCTCAAGACCGAAGCGGGCGAGATCGTCACAGCCGAGGACGAGCCCGGCGAAATCCAGGTGCGTGGCCCCGGCGTCTTCCGCGCGTATTGGAACCGCCCCGAAGCCAGCGCGGAATCCTTCGACGATGGCTGGTTCCGCACCGGCGACATGGCGGTGCGCGAACGCGGCTACTACCGCATCATGGGCCGCCTCTCCGTGGACATCATCAAGAGCGGCGGCTACAAACTCTCCGCCCTCGAAATCGAAGCCGCGCTGCTGGAACACCCGCACATCCGCGAATGCGCCGTCATCGGGCTGCCCGACGACACCTGGGGCGAAGCCGTTACTGCCGTCGTCGTCTTGAAAGAGAACGCAACGCTCGATCTGTCCGCGCTGCGCGAGTGGTGCAAAGGCCGCCTCTCCGTTTACAAGATCCCGCAGCGCCTGCTCGTCGTCGCCGAACTCCCGCGCAACGCGATGGGCAAGATCACCAAGCCGGCGGTGCGCGCGCTGTTTTGAATTTCGCCCTTCCGCCCGTGAGGTTCGCCGGCCCGCTCATTCTGCTCCTGTTGTCGGGCTTCCTCAGCCGGATCGACGCAGCCGATGCGACGAAGGACGCCGCCCGCTTCAACTACATCCTCGGCACGCAGGCCATCGGCGGGCGCTATCAGTTCACCGAGGACACGCGGCTCGTGGAGAGCGCGAAGCAGATCCAATCGCTCGGGTCGAACGTGATGAAGTTTGCGCTCTCGCGCGAAGGGGCATTCGGGGCGGAGACGGGCAACATTCCCACGAAGCCTGCGGCGGTGCGGACGCTGACGGATCTGGTGAGCAGGGAGCCGTCGCACCGCGCGGTCCTGGAGATGCCGTTCACGCACTATCTGCTCTGGGTGTATCCGCTGACGAGCGCGACGCAGGCCGGCGTGTTCCAGCCCGAGGATCATGAGCGGCAGTATCGTGAGATGCACGACTTTGCCTGCCACCTGTTGCGCACCTACAGCGGGAGCGGGAAGCATTTCTACCTCGGCCATTGGGAGGGCGACTGGCATCTGCGCCCGCACTACGGTCCGACGCAGCCTTTCGCCGGCGGGGCGGGCGCGCGGTTCACCGAGTGGCTGCGCATCCGGCAGAAGGCAGTGGATGACGCGAAGCGCGATACGCCGCATCGCGACGTGTGGGTGTGGCACTACACGGAGGTGAATCTCGTCACGGCCTTCCTCAAGGGTGGCCAGTGCCTCACGAATGACATCCTGCCGGAGGTGGACATCGATTACGTCTCCTACTCGGCCTACGACGCGATCGATGGCGACATTCGCGGCGGCCTCTTCGCCGCGCTCGATCACATCGAGTCCCGGCTGCGCCCGAAACGCGGCATTCCCGGCCGGCGTGTCTTCATCGGCGAATATGGCTTTGCCGCGCGCCGTCATGGCGCGGAGGCGCAGAACGAACGCGCGATCGGGACGATGCTGGCGGGCATCGAATGGGGCTGCCCGTTCGTGCTTTACTGGGAGCTCTACTGCAACGAGCGGCGCGACGGAAAGCCGGAGGGCTTCTGGCTCATCAACGACCGGAACGAGAAGCAGCCGGCGTGGTTCACGCATGAGCGCTACTTTGCGTGGGCGCGAGGACACGTCACCGAAGTCATCATGCGAACCGGGAGCGCTCCGACGGACGCGGAGTTTCGCACCGCGGCGGCAGATTATTTTCGCAACAAGGCAGCGAAACGCTGACTCTAGGCCATGCTCCGACTCCGGCTGTTCTTGTTCCTCGCGGCTTTCCTCTCCGTCTGCGGTCTCTCGCCCGCTGCCGAAGTTGATAAGCTCATCCTCGCCCACTACATGCCGTGGTATGCGACGAAGGAGGTGAGCGGCGCGTGGGGCTGGCATTGGACGATGGATCACTTCGATCCGGAACGCGTGCGCTGGGACGGGGAACGAGAAGCGGCTTCGCACGACTACCCGCTCATCGGGCTCTACGACTCGGGCGATGATCACGCGTTGGAGTGTCAGGTGCTGCTGATGAAATTCGGCGGGCTCGATGGCGTGATCATCGACTGGTATGGAACGAAGGACGCGCTCGATTTCACCGCGAACCATCGGCACACGGAAAAGCTCGTCCCTTGGCTGAAGAAGGCCGGGCTGAAATTTGCGATCTGCTACGAGGACCAGGCGCTCGGGCAGGCGGTGAAGGCGAAAGCGATTCCAGCCGGCGAGACTTTCGCGCAGGCCAAAAGCGATCTGCGGTGGGCGCAGGAGCACTGGTTCGGCGACGAGGCTTACGTGAAGCAGGACGGCCGCCCCGTGATGCTGGTGTTCGGGCCGCAGTATTTGCAGCGCGAGCAGTGGAGCGAACTGCGCGGTGCTTTGTCGTCAAAGCCGATGATTTTCGGTCTGCCGCATCTCGCGAAGGATCTCGGCCTGGATGGCATCTTCGGCTGGCCGCCGGTGGAGGGCGGCAAGACGCTTGCCGCGGAGCAGTGGCGCAAGGAACTCGATGCGCTCTACGCGCGAAGCGGCGCGGGCGAGTCGGTGATCGCGACGGCGTTCCCGGAATTCAAAGACATCTACAAGCAGGCGGGCGTGCATGACAGTTACGGCACGATCGCGCCTCGGTTCGGCGCGACATTCTCGGAGTCGCTCGACCTCGCGATGAAGAGCGGCTCGCCCATCGTGCAAGTCGCAACGTGGAACGACTACGGCGAGGGCACGATGATCGAGCCGACGCGCAAGCGCGGGTATCGGTATCTGGAAATCTTGCAGAAGCGCAAAGGCGTGAAGTCATTCGGCGTCGCGGATCTCCGCCTGCCGGTGATGCTCGATCAGCTCCGCAAGCGCAGTCTCGGCGATGCGGAAATCGTGGGCGAACTCGACAAGGCCGCGGCCCTGCTCTTCGCCGCGAAGTGCCTCGAAGCCGAGCCCGTGCTCGCAAAGGTGAGCACCACACTCGGCAAGCGGCCTGCCACCTTCGCCGATTTTCCGCGGGAATCGGACGATGACTATCGCCTCGTTTCCGAGGTGCTCTATCGCGAAGGCAAGGACATCACCGGCGCGATGCAGCAGCGCTGCCGGCTGGACCTCTACTTCCCGACCCACCACCAGCCATCCGCCACCGTCGTGTGGTTTCACGGCGGGGGACTCACCGCGGGCGAGCGCTCGATTCCGATGCAACTCCGCAATCGCGGCGTCGCCGTCATCGCCGTGAACTATCGCCTCAACCCCGAAGCAAAATCCCCCGCCTTCATCGAGGACGCGGCTGCTGCGGTCGCGTGGACTTTTAAGCACATCGCGAACTACGGCGGCTCGCCGGACAAGGTATTCGTCGCCGGTCATTCCGCCGGAGCCTATCTCGCGCTCATGGTGGGCCTCGACAAGCACTGGCTCGTTGCTCACGACGTCGATGCGGATCGGATCGCCGGCCTGATCCCGCTGAGCCCGCAGGTCATCACGCACTTCGCCATCCGCGACGAGCGGGGCGTTGATGAAAAGCAGCCCGTCGTCGATGAGTTCGCGCCACTTTTCCACGTCCGTAAAGACGCGCCGCCGATGCTCATCGTCACCGGTGACCGCGAAAAGGAGCTGATGGGACGCTACGAGGAGTGCGCCTACTTCTGGCGCATGATGAAGCTCGTCGGTCACAAGGATGTAACGCTGCACGAACTCGACGGCTTCGATCACGGCAAGATGCCCGAGCCTGCATTCTCATTATTGCTCCGGTTCATTGAGAGCCATTCGACCCAAAACGCAGCGAAGTAGATCAGCCAGGCCGCTCTGCTGCCCGTTTCACTTCAAAAACCGATGCTTTGCCCAGCCCTAAAATCCCTCCGTCGCTGACCCCATCTACACCGCGTAAATCGAATCTGCCCGCTTCATCACGACGCCCTCGAAGAAATCACAGCCATGCACCCGGTTGGCGGTCATCGCATTTTGCTCTCTAAGCATCGGCTTGCGCGTCAGATTCATTCGCTTTGGGTCTGATACCCCGAAGCTTGCTTCGTTTTAATTTTGTGGTGGAGCATCATTGTCTTCAATGCCTCGGGGCTTGCCCCGAGGAGGGTTTACTATGTCTGTCAGTGAAACTGAAATCGGCGCCAATGAAACACCCCCTCCCACTCCTCACCGCCCTGCTGCTCACGCCGCTGGCTGCCGTCCTCTCCGCACCGCCATCTGCCAAGCCCAACGTTCTCATCATCCTCGTCGATGACATGGGCTACGGCGATCCGCAGTGCTTCAATCCGCAGTCGAAGATCGCGACGCCGCATATCGACAAGCTGGCGGCGGATGGGATGAAGTTCACGAATGCTCATGCCGGGGCGTCCATTTGTGTGCCGAGTCGATATAGCTTGCTCACGGGACGGATGCCGTATCGCAATTGGAATACGTCGGCGATTAAGCGGACCAGGAAGGGCGAACTCAGTGCGCTGGAAAAGAAGCACTTTCCGCAGCCTCAGCTTCAACACGAGCCGGGGCGATTGAATCTCGCGACGCTGATGAAGCGGCAGGGCTATGCGACGGCTTGCGTGGGGAAATGGCATCAGGGCATGTCTTCGAAGGCCGAGGCGGATGGCACGCTGAAGATGACGCCGGCGGACTTTGGCTTCGATTACTACTTCGGCTTCGATGCGCCGGAACAGGAGCCGTATGCGTTCATCGAGAACAAGCGTTTCGTCGTCGCGCCGACGGAAGCGATTGCGGATCATCCAGGTGAAGGCGTGACGAATCCCGAGACGCAAGGAGCGCATTGGCGCAAAGGTTTGGCGGCACCGGGTTGGAGGTTTGAAGACGTCCCTTCGACCATCGGCGGCAAGGCGGATGCGTGGCTGACGAAACAGACTGCGAGCGGCGGAAATGAACCTTTCTTCCTCTACTACACCACCCGTATGGCATGGATCTCATGCTCGGAGGCTTGGCACCGTATTACAAAGACATGAAGTCCTACTATGACGAGTTGCAGCCGATGCAGCTCGGCATCGGCCGACAAGGCGAAGGCATGAAGGGCAATGGCTGGCGACTCATTCCGCCGAACATCATCCACTCCACCGAGTTGCCGGATGATCGCTACACCACCGTTCGCGCCCGCATTTGGCTGGATCGCGGCACCGTGCCTGACCTCTCCTGGATCGACAGTCCGCCCAAGAGCACACGCGGCCAATTCGTCTCCACCAAGCTCTACAAATACGACTCCAGCGTGCCGAAGATCGAGAAGCACATTTGGGAGAATCTCGCCCTGCGTGCCGAGCGCGACAAGCCCTACCAACACCTCTACAAAGGCCCCCGAAGTCCGCGTTCACTATTGGCAAATTACCGGCCCGCTGCGCGACGACAAGCCGCATCCCGCGGGGTCGCTGTTGTTTGCCGACATCAAACCCGATGAAAAACAAATCGAGCCCGCTCGCCTGCAAACCGAGCTGCAAGGCCTCGCCAGCCGACTCTTCCGTCGCGACGTGACTGGTGATGAAATAGCCCCGGATGCGAGCGCCGTGCAAAAGCGCCTCGATGGCAAGACGCGCTATGCCGACGCCGCGCGGCCTGTGTTCAAAGCACTGCTTTGTTCCTCGGAATTCTTGTTTCTCACCGAGTCGGAATCAGACGCGAAGACCATCACACCGATGCAACTCGCCACCCGCCTCTCTTACCTCCTCACGGCAGGACCGCCTGACGACACCATGCGTTCGCTTGCGAACAAAGGTGGGCTCGATGCCAAAGCCATCATCACCGAAACCGACCGCCTGCTCGATTCGCCGCGCGGTGATCGTTTCCTGCGCCTCTTCACGGAGCAGTGGCTCGGCTTGAACAAGCTCGGCACCATGCCGCCCTCCAAGGAAACCTTTCCCGCCTATCACATCGAGCGATTGGAGCCCGCGATGCGGGAAGAAACCTCGCCCTTCGGGTCTGCTTCCAATGGCGGTGCCTGTTTGAGCAGCCGGCACAGGTCGTCGAAATGGGATTGGTAGGCGGCGGATTCTTTCGCGCTCACCTTCGCCCATTTCGTTTTGAACTCTGCGGGGGTCATGTAGGCGCGGAGAGTGGCGGACTCGCGGGCAGAAGACAAGCGGGCGGCGCAAATAGAAGCTCGCGGAGGAACTCCACGGCGCGACCAAAGCAGCCGAGCCAAACTCCGGCGCGCACTTGCACAGAGAGGGCAGACGCATTGAGGATGAAACCCATGCGCAAGCCCGTGAAGAAATTGCATCACATCAGCCCCGTGCCGGACGGCTTTCTCGTGCGGGTCACGCGTGGCGGGGTGGTGGCACAAGTCTTCATCGCCAAAGGCGTGCGCCACGCCCTGCGCCACGCCCGCGCGGCTCGCGACGAATTGCTCGCGGGCGCGCCAGACGGCGACTACGAATATGCTGGCGAGCGCCCCTACCTGATAAGCCACCCCGTCGCGCGGAGTAATACCGGGTTTGTGGGTCTGAGCCATACATGGAACAAGCGGCGCAAAGACTACTACGAGGTTATCAAAGCCGCGGTGCAAGTGGTCTGCGGGCGGACGCAAAGCCGGACATTCTCCGTCAACGCGTATGGAGGTTATGAGCAGGCGCTCAAAGCCGGCTACGAATGGCGGGAAGGGGTGCTTAAAGCGCGCCGCGCGCGACACCGCGAAAGATAAGCGGGCGGCGTGTCAGCGCGGCGGAGCGTTTCGGGCTACGGCTTCACTTTCAAGCCGGCAGCCTTGGCGAGCTTCCGTTGCCGGTTGTCGAATGAGAGGAAGGTTTTCGCGCCGCATTCGAGGGCGATGGCGACGTGTAGAACGTCGAGAGTGCGCACACCGTCCTTCGCCGCGTGCTTTTCGCTCAGTTCGTCGGCACTGCGGAAGACGCCGGGCCATTCGACGGGTGACACCGCGAGCAATCCGGCGTCGAGGTCGTCGTCTAGTTGGCGGAGCATCGTGCGCAACTCGCCGTGCGTCATTTCACCACGCGCGGCGGCGACGCGCAGCGCGTGGATTACCTCCAACCGATGCAACGGCGTGAACGCGAGCGTCGGCGTCGCTTGCGCCATGTAGCGCATGGCCGCTTCGTGGTTGGCGTCCTTGCGCAGCGTCGAGACGAGAAAGCTACTATCCGCGTAGGCGTCGGCTTCCACGTGCTCAGTCCCGCAAATCAGCCCACAGCTTTTCCGTGGCTTCTTTCGAGATGCGTTTGCCCACCGGCTTGAAATTTTTGTAGCGCGCAATGAAAGCGGCTTTGTCCGGTTTGCTCGACTTGGCGGGAGCAAGCGTGGCGAAGGCCGCACCGTTGCGGGTGATGGTCACGGGTTCACCATGTTCAATCCACTTCGCCACGTCGGCGAAATGGTTTCTGAGGTCGCGCACGGTTGCTGTCTTCATCGTGATACAAGGGTGTCTCACCGGTCCGCGAAGGTCAACGCCGTTTCGGGAGCCAATACTAAGCGGTCATTCGCACCACTTTGCCGCGCGTTGCTGTGCTCGGCGGGGCGATTTGCCAGAAGCCTTCGGCTTCGCCGCCCGTGGCGAGATTGAGGTAATGCCGGCGCAGGATGCTTTCCGTGTTTCCGCCTTCCAAGGCCGCGCGTTCAACGCTGCCCTCCGCGCTCACGAGGTAGGAGAAAAACGAGTGGCGCAAAACGTCGTGCGCGAGGGCGAAGCGGGCGCGGATATGTTTCACCATGCGGTCGGCGTTGGTGGGCCAAATTTCGCCCTCGAATCGCGTGAGCCATTTGTGAAGCGCCGGGCGAATCGCCGTCTGGCGATATTGGTGCGTCTTGCTGACTTCCGGTTGAACGTGAATCACGCCGCGCGCGAGGTCGATGAGCTTCGCGCGCTCCGGGTGCCGCGCGAGTTTGAGCAATTCGCCATCCGGGCCGCTGCGGAGTCCGGCGAATAGTGCGAGCGCGAAGTATTTCGCCATCGCGCCGCCTTCGTAGGTCGCGGCGTAGGCCATGAGTTCGCGCGCCTGCGCCACGGTGAGCACGTGCGGCACGCCGCGCCCCAGCTTGAACTTCGGCACCGCAGAGGCGGGATTCTCCGCCGTCCACCGGCGTTGTTTATCTGCGCACCACCCGAGGAAGGCGTGCACATCGGCGCGCGCATTGTTCCACGTCTTGCGCGACGCCGCGCTCGTGCCGTCCTTCGCGCGCAGGCCGCGCAGGAAGGCTTCCACGTCGGCAGTGCCGATTTCGTGAACGGCGGGCACCTTCGCGCCCTCGACGTTCGCCACGAGCGCGGCGGCGATCTCGCGCTCGGAAGGCCGGCGCGTGGATTCGATTTCGTCGCGCGCGGCGGCGACGGCATCGCGCAGGGTGGGGGAGAGCTTGCCACGGAGGAGCGCCGGCACGTCGTCGGCGTCTTCGGCTGCTTTCCGTGCCGTCGGACGCAATGCCGGGTCGATGCGGCGAACGATCTCCGCGAGCGTCGCGGCGCCCTCGCCTTCCAACTCCGCGCGCACGCGGTCGATTTCGGGCCGCAACTCCGCCGGCAGAAGGCGCAACGTGGCGAAGCCGATGAATTGCCCCATCGTAGAGCGGAGTTGCACGAGGGAGCGCGGGCGCACGCCTTCGCGCTCCCGCGCGTCGAGGAAGGCGTCGCGTGCCGCGTCGAGGCCCACGGCGTTTTCCGGCTGCGCGAAGTGGCGGAGGAAGTAGTCCACCGCTTCGCCGAGACTGTAACGCCCGCCAAGGCGTGTGAAGGCGGCTTCCGCTTCCTCGACGTGTGCCTTGGAAAGCCGAGTGACGACGTTGTGAAGGGACGTGTCTGCGTTCGCTACCTCGACGCCTTTCGTGGCAATGAAGGATTCGGCTTCCGCGCGGGTCTTGAATTTCTTCCGCCCGTGCCGGCCATCGGCTTCGCGCCAGCCTTGCACGAGGTAGGTCGTCCACGTGTAGCCGTCTTTCCCGTCGGTGATTTCGCGCAGGGATAGCTTGCCGAAGGCTTCACGGGGCGAACGCTTCGCGCGGCGGGTGCGGCGGGTTTGTTTGCGGGCGGGAAGTGAAGGGGATTTCATGGGGCGCACGGTGCCAGTTCTCACTCGTGCAAGCAAGCGTAAGTTGCACGGGTAGTTGCACGGGTATGCACGAAAGACTGTAAAGAGGACGATGGCCTTCCGGCTCATAACCTGAAGGTCGCTGGTTCAAATCCCGCCCCCGCAACCACTTCCATCTCAGGAGGTTACGTTGCTTCTGCCCTCCGGTTGACACGCCAAAAAGGGGTGTGCATGACAAAAGCATGACAAAAGCATGACAAAATCGGGCCGGAAGCGGCCCGGACGGAAGGTGGTCCGTGTGAAATTCGGTTCGGCGCACGTGCCGATCTACGTCACCGGCACTATCACGGCATTCGGAGTCGGTGAGCCAGCTTGAACGCGCCTGTCACGAGAGGCGTCTGCCTTCGTCCATGAGGGGATGATCGAAGGCCGTGGCGTAGGCGTCCAGGGTCCGGGCTTGGAGACGGAGTTGGCGGCCGGTTTTGCGCCAGGCTGACACGGCGGCGAGGACTTCGCGCAGGATCGCTTTTGCTGCGGTGGCTTTGAGACCGAAGCGTGGCGCAGCGGCCAGCGCGCCGGCGATTGTGGGATCTTCCTGTTCTTCGGAGATCGGCGTCTTGGGCGTTTGCGTGCGATCAATTTCGGGCACGGGATTCAGATCGTAAGCAGGCGAGAGCGCCCATCGGCCCGGTTCGCGCATCAGGAAGCCGTGGTTGCGGAGGTGGTCGTCGTAGTTGCTGGCGAGGAGCGAAAAGACGAGCCGGCGCCAGAGTTCGCGCAGATCGCCGACGGTGTCGTGACCAAATTGGCGGATGCCGTCGGCGAGCAGCGTGTAGGCGCCGGGTTCACCTGGCGCGAGGCCGAGCAGGCTGTGGGCGGAAAGAAACGGGATGCGTCGCGCGCCGTCGCGGTCGAAGCGGGTGATGACTGAGACGCCTTTGCCTTTCACGTCCACAAGCTGGTGTGCGGGCACCCGGATGCCTGCTTTCTTTGCGAGAGTGAGGGCGAGGATTTCACCGGCGGCGATGTCGCGCACGTCGTCGGGCTTGGAAAATTTGGCGATGGCGAGTTGGCCATCCGCGAGGGCGACCGCAGACTTGGGCCGTGCGCCGCCGAGGGGCGAGCCCTGGCCGAGGAGGTAGCGCAGGTCCTGAGCCGTCTCGGTCTCGCCGTGGACGGCGTTGGCCGCGTTCAGCAGCGCGGCGAGTTGCACGACCGGCGGGATCTTTCCGCCACCGGCGGCGAGGAATGGGCTGTCGGCATCCGCGCGAAAGCGGAGCGCACCGATGCGCGAGGAGTCGTCGAGAGCGAGCACGTAGTCGAGATCCTGATACGGCTTTCGGTCGAGGACGTGTTTTCGCACCGCGCGCTCGATTAGCATCCGGCCCCAGCGATCGGGGCCGCAGTCCTGCATCGCGCCGAAAAGCACCGCGCTGTGGTGCGGCCCGGCGCGCAGCGGAAGCGATGTGGGGTCGATGGCGAAAGCGCCCGGCCGCCCGAGCCATTCGGCGGTGTATTCAAACGACACTGCGGCGCTCCGCTCCGCGGTATGAAGACGTCCGGCAAAGTGTGTCTCACCCTCCCACTCGATGTGAACCTCGACACTCATGGACGGGTGCGGCGGATGCGTTTCGGCAGGCGGCGTTCATCGAGGCTGAGCGCGAGCGCATCGGTCGCCGGCGCGGCGAGATTGGCGAGTCGGTCGTGCAACTGGAGCACGAACGCGGCGGTCGCGAGCGTGCCCACGGAGACGGACGGATCGCCTCGCTCCATCCGCCAGAGCGTGTCGCGACTCACGAACAGTCGCTCTGCCATATCGACCGTGGAGATGCCGCGTTTGCGACGTGCGAGCGCGAGGTCACGGCCCAGTTTGCGGAGCGCGTGAGCGGCGGGCAGCGGAATGGTCGGAGCTTGTGGCAAGGCAGATATGTCCGCCAAAGCGGACAATATGTCAATTATTGTCTTCCATATAAGACGCTAACGGGTTGCTGCAAGCGGGCGGAAATTTGGAATCAGCGGAGTATCGCATGCGGCTTTCCCTCGGTGCCGGGACTGAGCCCAAGGTCCGTGTCGCAATCACCGCAGCGGCGCACAACATTGTGGAGGCACTGTTGAACTCTCGGATGCCGATTGCCACCATGGCTTCATGCGGGCCAAAATCGAAAAGCGAGTTCGCCTTGTCGTCCGCATTCCCGGGGCGGAATCTTCTCGGGTGGAGCGAACCCCGGGCTGACGCCCGGGGCTAATTTCTGACGCGCCTTCGGCGCTGCGATCGGGCGCGGGAATGTCTCACGGCGCGACGGTCTTCACCGGCGGCGGAGCGTCGGGGACGGCGTTGGCAGCAAGCTGGCGTTTGATCGCGGCGAGGTCGGGCTTCTTCACCGGGAGCGGCCAGCCGATCGTGTCGCCGCTCGGGGTGAAGCCGCCGCCGTCGGCATCGACGAAGATCGGGTTGTGGTAAGCGGTCGGGTGGATGGGCGCCTGGCCGGAGGTGCCGTAGCCGGTGGCGAGCGTGCTGTTCTCGCCACGCGCGACGACGATGAGGTGCGCGTCTTGCGAGAGCGGGACGAAGATCTCGCGCTCGAACTTCACCACGCCGGCGCCGAACATCTCGGGGTTCTTCGCGCGGGTGAAGTTGAGTTCGGCGGGCTGGCGGCCATTCACGAGCACCTGCACGCGGTCGATGTCGATCCAGTCGGTGCACTGCACTTTCACGCGCAGCTTCACGCCGCCGCTCTGCGCGCGGGTGGTGCCGCCGGGGAGCGTGCCGTCGCTCGTGGAGACGGTGAGGAAGGGGCCGCTGGTGAGGTAGCTGCGGCCGGCTTTGGCGTGACGCGAGTTTTCCCGCCAGTCGATCTTCGCGGGTTCGTCGCTCGCGCTGGGTAGATACATGCGCCAGCCGCCGACGCCGTTGCCCCAGACGGTGTGCGCGTCGGCTACGGCCATGCCGACGTAGCGGTGGCCGCGGTTGAGCATTTGCAGCCACACGAACTCGCGCACTTCGCTCGCGCTTTCCTTGCCGCGGCTGATGCGCCACGGCGCGGGGTGGAGGATCTCGCTGTCGCTGTAGTTCTGCGTCTCGACGCCGTCGATGAGCATGGCGAGGCCGGTGAAGCCGCCATCCGCGCGTCCGTCGCCGTCCGCGTCGGAGAAGTTCTTCGTCATGTCGGGGTGATTGATCTGCACCCATCGATCCGGCTCCGCGCCCTGCCAGTCGCGCAGAGTGATGGCGGTGATGCGCGGGTCTTTGTTCCAGACGGGCGCGCCGCCGTCCTGCTTCGTGGGCTCGGGCTTGAAGGGAAAGGAATTGAAGTGCGCAGCGCTGCCGGTCAGCTCCATGCCGGGGACGGTCTGCACGAAGTCGGCGAGGCCGAGTCGGTCGATGTGCGGGCGCCAATCGTAGAGCCGGTTGTGCTCGGTGGTCGGCGCGAACTCGATGTGCTCGGCGGCGAGATTGATGAGGCGGTCGTCGGTGCCGCAGACGTTGTCGCCGCTAGGCGTGGAGTGGTTGTGGTAGTCGGCGCTGACCCAGCCGGTCGTATCGACGAGCCGCTTGAGCGTGCCGGCAAACTTCGCGCTCTCGCCGGCCTTCAACTCGATCGTCTTCTCGATGTGGCTGAACTCGATCCCGCGTGTGACAACGACGCGATATTTTCCGGGCGGGAGCTGCACGCGGAAGTCGCCGCGCTCACTGTGATACTGGTCCTTGCACCCGTGCGCGCGCATCTCGGGGCCGAGGTTCACGAAGTCGGTGCCTTCCTCGGTGAGGAACTGCGCCTTGCACGGGATGGAGCGCTTCGCCTCGTCGCGGATGTCGAACTGGATCGCGGAGGCGACTGCGAGCGTCGCGTCGAGCTTCGTCGGCGCGCTCGCTTTCACCTCGAAAGCCTGCGTGACCGTGGCGCGGCCCTGGTCGTTGAACTCGGCGCTGTATTTGCCCTCCGGCAGTGCGAAGGCGAAGCGGCCCTGCGCATCCGTCTGCGCGACGCCGGCGGTCCCAGCGTCATTGCTCACGAGCACCTGCGCGGTCGCGACCAGCTTGCCTGCGGTGTCTTTCAACACGCCGCTGATCTGCCCGACCGGCTCGCGCTGCGCCGCGACCAGGCCGACGGCTTCGAGCGGCGACTGTCCGATGGCGAGGAAGCGGGAGAACGTGAACGACTCGCCCGGCTTCAACTCGACGGGCTTGGTCGGTGCGAAGCCCGCCGGTGCCTCGGTGACGCCGTAAGCGTAGCCCGCGCGATCCGCCGGATCGACTGCCTCGGCCCACGCGACGCCAGCCGTCGCGCCCATGCGTTTGAAGTTTGTCCACTTGTCCGCGAGCGCGACCTTCTGCGCGGCGGCGCTTTCGTTCGTCACCGTCGTGGTGATGAGAACGCCCTGCCAGCCGTCACGCACCCGGTATTCGTGGCGCTTGGCGAGGCCGCCATTCAGCGCGCCAGTCACGACACACTCGACGCTGGCTTCGCCTTCCTTGCCGTCCTTTGCCACGCGCACCCAGGACACGCGGCCCTGCTGCTGCGCGGGGCCGAAGCAGGTGATCTGGTCGTTGTTCGCGCCGCGGAGCGTGAGGTCGTAGAGCACGCCGGGCGTGATGCCATCGTCGCCGTAGAAGGTGCTCATGTTCGCGCGGCGCAGCGTGAGATTGCCGGAGATCACGGCTTCGACCTTGTCGTTGCGCAGCACGAAGTCGCCGATGATGCCGTCGGCTTCCTTGCCGCGCGGGAGCTGATCGACTTTGTCCGGCCCGACCTCGAAGGCTTCGGGCGCGGCGTGAACGATCGTGGTGAGAACGAGGAGGCTGAGGAGGGAGCGCATAGTGAGTGCGGGGAGAACCGCCGAGCGTCGCGCTTGTTTGGGCACAATCCGCGCACATTCATCGCCAATCCGCGTGGAGCGCGGCAGGGCAGGGGACGGCAGTGTCGCGGCGTCATTCACGACACCATCCGAAACCACTGAATACCATGTCACCACTCCTCTGGGCACTCCTCGGCTTCCTCATCGCCGTCACCGAAGGCGCCGTCGTATGGACGCATCTCTCGCGCAGCAAATAAGCGGCGCTGTCGTTAAAACGTGCATTGACCCTCCGGCGCGCGCGTGGCATTGCCGCGCCCCTTCTATGAAGAAACTCATCCTCTCCCTCGTGACCGTAGCCACGCTTTGCGGGCTCGCGGCGCAGGCTCAAGACAAACCCAAAAACGAAACCACACCCGTGAGCAACGCAGCAGACGAAGTCGCAGTCATCACCACCACCGAGGGCGTCATGGTCCTCGAATTCTGGCCCGACGTGGCGCCGAAGCACGTGGCCAATTTCAAGAAGCTCGCCAGCTCGGGCTTCTATGATGGCACCTGCTTTCACCGCGTCATCAAAGGCTTCATGATCCAGGGCGGCGATCCGCTCACGAAGGACGACTCGAAGCAAGGTATGTGGGGCACGGGTGGTCCGGGCTGGAAAGTGGACGCGGAGTTCAACAAGAAGTCGCATGTGCGTGGAGTGCTCTCCGCGGCGCGCTCGCAGGATCCGAACTCGGCGGGCTCGCAGTTCTTCATCTGCCACGACCAGGCGACTTTCCTCGACGGCCAATACACGGCCTACGGCAAGCTGATCAAAGGCGACGACGTGCTGCAGACAATCAACACGACGCCGACCGGCGCGCAGGATCGCCCGGTGAAGAAGATGACGATCACGAGCGTGAAGATCGTCCCGCGCAGCGAAGTGAAGTAGCGCGCCGGCTCGCCCCAAAATATCCAATCAACGTGGGCCGGGCGTGATGAACGTCCGGCCCATTTTCTTTCCCGCATCATGTCCAAAGTAAAACTCGGCCTCGTCCAGACGACCTGCGCGGCGGAACCCGCGGCCAACGTCGCCAAGGCGATCGAGCGCATCCATGCCGCGGCAGATCGCGGCGCGCAGATCGTCTGCCTCCAGGAGCTCTTCACCTCGCAATACTTCTGCCAGATCGAGGATCATAAATACTTCGCGCTCGCGGAGGCGATCCCGGGACCGACCACGGACAAGCTCGGCGCGGTGGCGAAGGAGCGCGGCGTGGTGATCGTGGCGTCGATGTTCGAGAGGCGCGGCGCGGGCGTGTATCACAACACGGCAGCGATCATCGACGCCGACGGGCGCTACCTCGGGAAGTATCGCAAGATGCACATCCCGGACGACCCGGCTTACTACGAGAAGTTCTACTTCACGCCGGGCGATCTCGGCTTCCTCGCGTGGGAGACGCGCTACGCGAAGATCGGCGTGTGCGTGTGCTGGGACCAGTGGTATCCCGAGAGCGCGCGGCTCACGGCGCTGCGCGGCGCGCAGATTCTTTTCTTCCCGACGGCGATCGGCTGGCATCCGAAGGAGAAAGCCGAATACGGCGAGCGGCAGCACAACTCGTGGGAGACGATCCAGCGCTCGCATGCGATCGCGAATGGCTGCTACGTCGCGGTGCCGAATCGTGTCGGGCACGAGGCGCCGGATGGCGGCGATGGGATCGAGTTTTGGGGGCAAAGCTTCGTCGCCGATCCGTCCGGGCAGATCGTTTCGAAGGCATCGTCGAGCGCGGAGGAAATCCTCGTGGTGGAAGTTGATCTTGACGCGCTGGAAACGCAGCGAACGCACTGGCCGTTTTTTCGCGACCGGCGCATTGACGCCTACGCGGACATCACCCGACGCTTGATCGACTAATCCCCGAGCCATGCCCCACACCACCCACGCCGCCGCATCGAAGTCGTCGAGAACTCCCGCTCAACTTGGATACCGGATGCCGGCGGAGTGGGAGCCGCACGCGGCGACCTGGCTGTCGTGGCCGCGGCCCGACGGCATCAGCTTTCCCGGCGCCTACGAGCGCGTGCAGCCCGCGCTCTGCGCGATGGTCGATGCGCTCGCGGGCTCGGAGCCGGTGAGCATCAACGTGTGCGACGCCGCGCACGAGAAGGTGGTGCGTGGTTTTCTCACGCAGCACCGCGCGCGGCACGAGCACGTCACGTTTCATCACATCCCGATCAATGAACCTTGGTGCCGCGATCACGGACCGATCTTTCTCACGCGCGCCGAGGAGCCGCGGGCGCTCGTGCTCGACTGGGATTACAACGCGTGGGGCTGGAAGTATCCGCCGTTCGACGATGACAACGCGGTGCCGACTCGCATCGCGGAGAAGCTCGGCCTGCCGGTGGTCGAGCCGGGCATGGTGCTCGAGGGTGGCTCGATCGAGGTGAACGGGACCGGCACGCTGCTCACGACGAAGAGCTGCCTGCTCAACCCGAATCGCAATCCGGAGCTGACGCAGAAGCAGATCGAGAAGCGGCTGCACGATTACCTCGGCGTCACGAACATCCTCTGGCTCGGCGACGGCATCGAGGGCGACGACACCGACGGGCACGTCGATGATCTCACGCGATTCGTCAGCCAGCACGTCGTCGTGACCGTGGTGGAGGAAGACGAGAACGACGCGAACCACGACCCGCTTCAACACAACCTCGAGCTGCTGCACGCGATGAGCGCGGAGAACGACACGCCGCTCGAAGTCCACACGCTGCCGATGCCCGGTCGCATCGTGCGCGACGGACAGCGGCTCCCGGCGAGCTATGCAAACTTTTACATCGCGAACACGGTGGTGCTCGTGCCGGTCTTCCACGACGCGAACGACCGCTGGGCCGTGACGGTGCTGGAGAAGCTCTTCCCGTCGCGGAAGGTCGTGCCGATCGATTGCCGGGAGTTGATCTGGGGACTCGGCGCGTTCCATTGCCTCACTCAGCAGCAGCCTCTCATCGCATGAAAACCTCCCGCCTTCTCCCGCTCGTCATTCTCTCCGGCCTCGCGCGCGCCGCGGCTGCGGATGCTGCCTTCGAGAGCGTGCTCATGCAGCCGGAGCTTTGGGTGATGGACCAGGCTGCATTTGAAGCGAGCACGAAGGGCCTGCCGCTGCGCTGGACTTCGCAGGCGAAGGACTCGTCCCGCGCTGCGGAGCGCGAGGGGATGACGCTGTTTGGCCGGCAGATTTACGAGTTCATCGCGCGCTTCGATGGCGGCAAGCCGAGCATGATCAGCGCGAACTTCTACGCCCGCGGCGACGCCGGCGAACTGACCGAGACGCAGTGGAACTCGCTCGTGCTCGGCACAGTCGAGGCGCTGACGAAGGCGACTGGACTCAAGCACACGGTGCGCGGCAAGGACGCGTCGAGCGCGGTGAAGGCCGACGGGCTCGTGTGGCAGACGGCGAAGTCGCAATACCTGCTCGAGTATTCCTTCACGAAGGAAGTGAAGTCGCGGAACATCCCGTTTCGTGCGGAGTTCGTGCGGCTGGAAGTGCGGCCGGTGGAGAAGAAAGCGACGATGCTCACGAGCGCGACGCCGACGCGCGGGAAGTTCAGCCCGGTGCAGCACGTCGAGCGCAAGCCCGACGGCGACGTATGGCTCAAGGATGTGCCGATGGTCGATCAAGGGCAGAAGGGATACTGCGTGGTCGCGAGCACCGAGCGGGTGATGCGCTACTACGGCGCGGACGTGGACGCGAACGAGCTGGCGCAGATCGCGAACACTTCCGCATCCGGCGGCACGAGCCTCACGGCGATGACGGAGTCGCTGAAGAAGGTCGCCGCGCGGTTGCGGGTGCGCGTGCGCGAGCATGAGAAGCTCGATGTGAAGACGATCCTCGACTTGATGAAGGACTACAACCGCGCGGCCAAGCGGGCGAAGGTGTCGGAGATTCCCGACCAGGGGCAGATGCTCGATGTGGCGGAGATCTACGGCTCGATGAAAGGCCCGGTGCTCAAGGAGGCGCGGACGAAGAATCGCGCGGACACGGGGCGATTCCAGCGTGACGTGCAATCGCACATTGATACCGGCATCCCGCTGCTGTGGAGCGTGCAGCTCGGCCTGCTCGAAGAGCCGGAAATCCCGCAGGCCAATGGCGGGCACATGCGGCTGATCATCGGCTACAACGTGAAGACGCAGGAGATCATCTACAGCGACTCGTGGGGCGCTGGGCACGAGCGCAAGCGGATGAAGCTCGACGACGCGTGGACGATCACGACGTCGCTGATGACGATCGAGCCGACGACGTAGAAACGAAAAGGGCGGAGCCGGAGCCCCGCCCTTCGCGTTGAGTTGGAGTTTCCTTTGGACGCCTAGGCTTCCATCGGGCCGGTCGTGCCGCCGGTGAAATCCTCGGCGAGATGCACCGGCTTGTAACCGCCGATGGTCTTGAAGTAGAGGAACAGGAGCAGGTAGATCACGGCCATGGCCGCGGGAATGTAGGCGTCGGCCTTGAGCGTGCGGCGATCGCCTTGCTGGTCGGCCGCAACTACCGTCTTCTGGGCGGGTGTTTTCTCCTTCGCTTCCTTGGCTTCACCGAGCTTCTTGCCGTCGAGCCCGAGGGCGGCGGTGGATTCGAGGTTGAGGAACTTCGACGGAGCGGCCGCCTTGTATTGCTCGAACAGGGCGGAGTCGGCCTTTTTCAGTTCCTCGCCGGCGAAGCGATCCTTGCAGTAGCCGAGGCCGGGGCCGCCGATGAGGCCGGCGGAGAGCATGCCGATGCCGCCCATGATGGACATGGCGACGGCGCCGGTCTGCGGGAAGCGATCGCCAACGACCGCGAGCATCGTGGGCCAGAAGAAGGTCTTGCCGACGGCGTAGATGCCGAGGGCGACCAGCGCCATGCCGAAGGTCTGCATGCCACTGGCAAGATTGAGGCCGACGCAGGCAAGCACCGCGCAGACGAAGAGCAGACCGACCGGGGAGAGCTTGAGCGTGCGCTCTATGAAGTGCGCGCAGAAGCGCAGGCCGAACATGATGGCCGAGGTCCAGAGGAACAGATACTTGCCCTGCTCGGAGGAAAAGAGGTTGCCCGTGATGTTTTGAATCCAGCCATCGGTGCCGAGTTCGACCGCGCCGACGAGGGCGTGGGTGATGAAGAGGACGAAGAGCAGGACGGAGCCGATGGAGAACTTCGTGAGCGCCGCGACGCCGATCAGCAGTGCGCCGCCGATCGCGTAACCGATGAGGTCGCCGCTGCCGGTGCCCTTGAAGATGTCCGCGAAGAACTTCGAGAGGAGGAAGCACGCGACGGCCGCGCCGAGGATGCCGACGGCCTTGAACATCTCGGAGAAGCTGGCGCCCTTCTCGGCGGCTTCGGATTTCGGGAATTTCTGCCCCATGAACATGATGCCGTAGAGCACTGTGGGGATGAGGTAGAGCGCGAGCTGGAGCTTCCAGTGGAGCTGCATCTTATCATCGAGGATCCAGCCAGCGACGACCCCGAGGATCATGCCCGCGGGCCACGAGGCGTGCAGGATGTTGAGGTAGTGAGTGCGGTTGCTCGGGTAGAGGGTGGCGACGAGCGGATTGGCCACGGCTTCGAGCGTGCCGTTCGCGAAAGCGAAGATGAACATGCCCCAGAACAGCATGTTGTAGGCGTTGTCCGGGGTGCTCGCCCCGAAGGTGACGAACGCGGAGAGGACGTGGCAGAGCAGCGCGGTGAAGACCAGTTTGCCGTAGCCGATCTTGTCCACGATCACGCCGCCGATGATGATGCCGAAGCAGAAGCCGGAGAAGCCCGCGCCGCCGATGGCTCCGAGCTGTGCGCCCGTGAAGCCGAACTCTTTGGCCCAGTTGTCGAAGATGCCGCCGCGCAGGGCGAAGCCGACGCCGGCGGCGAGGATGGCCATGAAGCCGGCCCAGAGGAGCCGGCTGGCGTTTGGTGCGATACCTTCAGTTTTTGCTGACATGATGAGACGTGGGTGTGGTTAAGGGTTGGTCGAGGTTTCCGAGGGGAAACGTGGGGCGGGAGTGCAAGCGTGCGGCGAAATTGTGTCAACGCGGATTTTTTGCGCGAAATCCCGCTTCACGCTCCGGCGGTGCGCCGTATCGTGCGCGACGCCCATGTCCGACTCGTTCGTCCACCTCCACTGCCACACCGAATACTCCACTCTCGACGGCGCGTGCCGGGTGGGCGACGCGGTGAAGAAGGCGGCGAAGCTCGGGATGCCGGCGCTCGCGATCACGGATCACGGCGTGATGTATGGCGCGGTGGAGTTTTACCAGGAGTGCAACAAGGCGGGGATCAAGCCGATCATCGGTTGCGAGGTTTATGTCGCGCCGGATTCGCACACGAAGAAGACATCGACGAGCGGGCAGAAGGAGACGGCCTTCCACCTCACGCTGATGGCGGCGGACGAGGCGGGCTATAAGAACCTGATGAAGCTCGTGTCGATCGCGCACCTCGACGGTTTCTATTACAAGCCGCGCATCGACAAAGAGCTGCTCGCGCAGCACGCGAAGGGGCTCATCGCGCTGAGCGGATGTTTGAAGGGCGAGGTGCCTTACGCGATTCACGCGGAGCAGAACTTGAAGAAGGCGACGGAGCTCGCGGGGACGTATCGCGACATCCTCGGGTCGGAGAATTTCTTCCTCGAGATGTGCGATCACGGCATCGAGCAGCAGCGCACGGTGAACGCTGCGCTGCCGAAGCTCGCACGCGATCTCGGTCTCGGCCTCGTGGCGACGAACGACGTTCACTTCCTCAATCGCGAGGACCACGACGCGCACGACGTGCTCGTGTGCATCGGCACGGGCGCAAACGTCGCGGACGAGAAACGCATGCGCTACGTGACCGAGGTGTTCTTCAAGACGCCCGCGGAGATGCGCGAGATGTGGCGCGATCTGCCGGAGGCGTGCGACAACACACTCGCGATCGCCGAGCGCTGCGGCTTCAAGCTCGACTCGTCGCCGAAGTATCCCAGCTACACTCCGCCCGCGGGCAAGACGCAGAACGACTACCTGCGCGAGATTGCGCTCGAAGGCTTGCGCATGCGCTACGGGGCGGACGCGGACTCGGAGGCGGTGCAGCGGCGCTTCGAACTCGAGATCGGCGTGCTCGAAGCGCAGGGCTTCACAAATTACTTTCTCATCGTGTGGGATTTCATCGACTGGGCGAAGCGCCACGGCATCCCGGTCGGCCCGGGGCGCGGCTCGGCGGCTGGCTCGATGGTGGCTTACGCGATGGGCATCACCGACATCGACCCGATCAAGTTCAAGCTGCTGTTCGAGCGCTTCCTCAACCCCGAGCGCGTGTCGCCGCCGGACATCGACGTGGACTTCTGCGTGAACCGGCGCGGCGAGGTGATCGAATACGTGCGGAAGAAATACGGCGACCGCGCGGTCTCGATGATCATCACCTTCGGCACGCTCGGCGCGAAGTCGGTCATCCGCGATGTGGCGCGCGTGATGGGCTGGCCTTATGGCGACGCGGATCGCATCGCGAAGATGATCCCGAACGAGCTGAACATCACGCTCGCGGGTGAGGACAAGAAGAACAAGGACACGGGCGAGATCGAGCACACGCAGGGTGCGATCGACAAGAACCCGGAGCTCGCGCAAGCCGTGAAGACCGAGCCGGCGACGGCGCAGCTTTGGGAGACGGCGGTGAAGCTCGAAGGGCTCACGCGCGGCGTCGGCGTCCACGCGGCGGGTGTCGTGATCGGCGACCGCGACTTGTCCGATTACATCCCGCTTGGCCGCGCGAACGACGGCTCGATCGTAAGCCAATACGCAATGGGCCCGCTCACCGACGTGGGCATGCTCAAGTGCGACTTCCTCGGGTTGAAGACGCTCACGGTCATCACCGACGCCGTCGCGCTCATCCACAAGCACACGCCTGATTTCGACATCGATCGCGTCCCGTTCGACGACACCGCGACCTTCAACATCTACAACAAGGGCGAAACGATTGCGGTCTTCCAGGTCGAGTCCGGCGGGATGGTCGGCGTGTGCCGTCAGTTCGATGTGAACGACATCGAGGATATCAACGCCATCATCGCGCTCTATCGGCCCGGGCCGATGGAACTGATCGGCGACTACATCAAGCGCAAGAAAGGCCTGCAAAAGGTGAAGGCGCCGCACAAGCTGCTCGATGACGTGACGAAGGAAACCTACGGCGTGCTCATCTACCAGGAGCAGGTCATGCAAGCCGCGCAGGTGATGGCCGGCTACACGCTCGGCGGCGCGGACATGCTGCGCCGTGCGATGGGAAAGAAGGACGTGAAGAAGATGGCGGAGGAGCGCGTGAAGTTCCGCGAGGGCGCGGCGGATCTGCACGGCATCAAGCCCGAGGTCGCCGACGAGGTCTTCGACACGCTCGAGAAATTTGCGGGCTACGGCTTCAACCGCTCGCACTCCGCGGCGTATGCGTGGGTCAGCTACCAGACCGCGTTTTTGAAAGCGAACTATCCGGTCGAGTTCATGGCCGCGGTGATGAGCAACGAAGTTTCCAACACCGACAAGATCAGCGTTTTCGTCGCCGAGTGCGAGCGGCTGGGCATCAAGATCCTGCCGCCGGACATCAATCTCGCGGGGCTGAAGTTTCAGCCCGCGGAGGTGAACATCGAAGGCGTGGAGGCGCTGAAGGTGTCGCGCGAACGGAAGGAAGCGGAGCCGGTGGTGGAGGAGGAGAGCGTGCGCTTCGAGGACCTGCCGAAGAACGGAAAGGGCGCGAAGAAGGAGCCGGTGGTCGTCCCGGAGAAGCCGCACCTCGGCGCGATCCGCTACGGGCTCGCGGCGATCAAGAACGTCGGCGAACCCGCGATGGTGGCCGCGATCGGAGAGCGCGACCGCGGCGGAGTGTTCGCTTCGCTGGAGGATTTTTGCGGACGCGTGGATGCGCGGAAGATCAGCAAGAAGGCGATCGAGTGCCTCGTGAAGTGCGGGGCGTTCGACTTCGCAAAGATCGAGCGCGCGCAGCTTTTTGCGGAGATCGAAGGCGCGATGGCGGCCGCCGCGAGCGCGCATCGCGACAAGGCTGCGGGGCAGGTGTCGATGTTCGATGTGTTCGAGACCGCGCCGAAGAAACCGGCGAAAGCCGGCGCACCGACGGTCGAGCCGTGGCCGCTCACCGAGAAGCTCGGCTACGAGAAGGAACTGCTCGGCTTCTACGTGACGGGTCATCCGCTCGACGAATATCGCTCGCTGCTCGAAGGCGGAAAATTTGTCCCCATCGCGATGCTCTCCGCGCAGGAAGACAAAAGCATCGTCTCCATTGCCGGCGCGCTCGCGTCGGTGGAGAAGAAGTTCACGAAGAAGGACTCGAAGCCCTTCGCGATCGTGATCCTGGAAGACCTCACCGACCAGGTCGAGGTGATTGTGTGGAGCGAGGCGTTCACCAAGTCGCAGCAGCTACTCGTGCAAGGGGCAGTCGTCTCCATCACCGGCAAGATCAGCCTGCGCGATGAAGGCGTGCGCTTCACCGCCGACGAAGTGAAGCCGCTCAAGAAACCCGCGCCGCGCGAGGCGCCGGTGGTGCTCACCTTCGACCGCGCGCGCACCACCGAGACGGACCTCCTCGCTGTCCGCGATGCGCTCGCATCGAGCCCTGGGCCGCGCCGCGTCGAGTTCATCTTCGTCGGCGAAGATGGCGGGCGGGTGAAGCTCCTCGCCAGCGATCGCCTTCGGATCGCGCTGACCGACGAGATCCGCGCGCGGCTTGGGCCGTGGTTGCGTCCTTGATGCCACCGCGGTGCGGGCTTAAGAGCGCGCCCACCAATTTCCCGACATGGCACTTACCGACGAACAGAAACAAACCGTAGCCGCTTGGATCGAAGAGGGCGCCAAGCCCGCCGACGTGCAGTCGCGCCTGGCGAAGGACTTCGACATCCACATGACTTACATGGAGGTGCGCTTCCTCTTCGACGACATCAAGGTGATGCCGAAAGACCCCGCGCCGCCCGAGCCCGTGAAGCCCGCCGAACCCGCGAAGCCAGCCGAGCCCGCGGAGCCCGCGGAGCCCGCGGAGCCTGTGGAGCCTGCCGCTGCGCCTGCGGATGCGGCTCCGCTCGATGAAGCGATCCCTGCTGGCGCCGGCGGTATTTCGATCCAAGTCGATACGCTCACGAAGCCCGGCACGATGGTCAGCGGCCGCGCCACGATGTCCGACGGCAAGAACGTCGAGTGGTATCTCGATCAATACGGCCGCCTCGGCATGGTCGGCCCCGAGCCCGGCTACCGCCCGCCGCCGGACGACATTCCGCAATTCCAGGCCGCGCTCGAGCGCGAGCTGCAGAAGTTGGGGATGTGAAGGCGCGCGCCGCATTGCTCCTCATCGTCGCGGCCGTCTCCGCGCACGCAGAGCCGATGCGCGTGCTCGGCTCGTCCACGACGGCGATGGCGATCATGCCCGCCGCGCGCGCCCTCTTCGACGACGTGGGCGCCGACCTCATCTTCGAGACCAGCGTCGGTAGCAACTACGCCATCCACGCCGTCGCCAATGGCCGCGTCGATATCGCCATGGCGACTCGCGCGATCAGCCCGGAAGATCGCAGCATCAACCCGAAGGCGCTGCTCTTCGATGTGGAGATCGGCATCCAGGTCCTCGTGCCGATCATCTCGAAAGCGACGTGGCAGGCCGGCCTCCGCGCGGTGAGCAAGGATAGCCTCATCAAGCTCTACGAAGGCGACGTGCCGACATGGAAAGCGGTCGGCGGTCCCGACATCAAAGCCGTCTTCATCAATCCCACCGATGGACGCGGGGTCTGGGAGCCATTGGTCACCTGGCTCTATGGCAGCCTCAACCCCGTCGGCGATGGCCACCGATGGCCGTCCGCGAAGAGCAACGAGGAGGCGCGCGACCGCGTCGGCTCGACCATTGGCGCGGTCTCCGTCGCTCCTCCGAAATGGGCCGATGGCGTGAACATCATCGCGCTGCCGATCGTGGATGAAAAAGGCGCCACGATCGAGCCGACCGAGGCGAACTTTCGCAGCCGCAAGTGGCCGCTTACGCGTCCCATCGTGCTCATCGCTGGCACCAAGCCGACCGGTTTGCTGCGCAAGACGTTCGAATTCATGGTGGGCTCGAAAGGGATGGAATATGTCGTCGCCGCGGAATTCCTCCCGCGCCCCGAAGCTGCGGAGGAGATGGCGGCGCGGTTCCGCTGAGCGTCAGCCGAACACCACGCGGCACAGCGCGACGGAGGCGATGACGGCGACGGTGTCGGCGGTGAGGCCGGCGATGATAGCGTGGCGGGTCTGGCGGATGGCGACGCTGCCGAAATAAACGGCGAGCACGTAGAAGGTCGTCTCGGTCGAGCCGTAGATGGTGCCGGCCATGCGGGCGATGAGCGAGTCGGCGCCGATCTCGGGGCGGTTCACCAGTTCGACGAAGAGCCCTTGCGTGCCGCTGCCGCTGAGCGGACGCATGAGCACCATTGGGAGCAGGTCCGCGGGGAAGCCGACCGCGCCGAGCACGGGCGAGAGCCATTTCGTGACGAGTGCGATGACGCCCGCTTCGCGCAGCAGCCGGATGGCGACGAGCATGGCGACGAGGAAGGGGATGATCCGCTGCGCGACGCCGAACGCTTCCTTCGCACCCTCGACGAATTGCTCATACACTTTCACGCCTCGTAGCGCGGCGTAGAGCGGGAAGAACGAGAGGAGAAACGGCACGGCGAGCAGCGCGATAGTGAGGAGGATGCGGAGGGCGAGGCCGTTGTCTGCGAGGTCGGGAAACGGCCACACCACCATCATCACGCCGAGGAAAAGGAAGGTGATGAGAAAGCCTTCGACTAGGCCGCGCTTCCATGGTGCGAGCGGAGCGTCGTCGATCTTTTCCACGTCGAGTAGCGGGGCGGCGCCGGTAGGGACCGCTGTTCCAGCGGTCCGTGTGTTGCCCACATCTACCGCGGCGGACGGCTGGAGACAGCCGTCCCTACCTTCACTCTCTACGCGGAACATCGGCAGCCGCTCGAGCAGCTTCGCCATGAGGACGCCGCTCGCGCACGCGCAACACGTCGCGAGGATCGCGGTGGGGACGATCGCGGTGGGCGCCTTCGCGCCGGCGACGGCGAGGATGGCGATGGCCGTGGTGGGGACGAGCTGGATCGACGCGGTGTTGATCGCGAGGAAGGTGCACATCGCGTTCGTCGCGACGCCGGGGCGGGGGTTGAGCTGCTCGAGCAGCGCCATCGCACGGAGGCCGAGCGGCGTGGCGGCGTTGCCGAGGCCGAGCATGTTGGCGGCCATGTTCATCACCATGGCGCCGTGCGCGGGGTGATCGGCGGGCACGTCGGGGAAGAGCCGGCGCAGGACGGGGCGCAGCGCGCGGGCGAGGATCGCGACGAGGCCGGAGCGCTCGGCGAGGCGCATGATGCCGAGCCAGATCGCCATGAGGCCGACGAGCGGGAGCGCGACTTTCATCACGGCCATCTCCGCGGTCTCGAAGGCGCCCTTGGTCATCGCGTCGAATTTCCCGCCGATGCCGCCAACGATCACGGCGATGAGGATGAAGACGAGCCAGATGGTGTTGAGCACGCGCGGACGCTAGCGGAGACGGCGTGCGCGGGGCAATTGAGTTTAACCACAAAGACGCAAAGGCACGAAGGAATTGCTGCAGCCACACCTGTCCTCTCCGCTTCGTGTCTTTGTGTCTTTGTGGTTCGTCCCCGCGCGCCTGCGTCTGACTTCGCACAAAAGTTGTCTGTCCGCTGCGGGCGCGTTTGCGGTAGTGCTTCGGCCTTCCTCCATATGAAAAAACCACGCATCGCCATCGTCGGCCTCGGCTTTGGGGCAGAGTTCATCCCGATCTATCAGCGGCATCCGAATGCCGAACTTTACGCCATCTGCCAGCGCGACCCGAAGAAGCTCGACGCAATCGGTGACGCGTTCGGGATTGCGCAGCGCTACACGGATTTCAAGGCGTTGCTCAAGGACCCGAACGTCGATGCGGTGCACATCAACTCACCGATCCCCGATCACGGCTGGATGAGCATCGCCGCGCTCAAGGCGGGCAAGCACGTGAGTTGCACGGTGCCGATGGCGACGAGCATCGCGGAGTGCAAACAGATCGTCGAACTCGTGAAGAAGACCGGGCTGAAATATACGATGGCCGAGACCGTGGTGTATGCGCGCGAGTATCTCTTCATGAAGGAGCTGCTCGATACCGGGAAGCTCGGGAAGCTGCAGTTCGTGCAGGCGAGTCATCAGCAGGACATGGACGGCTGGCCGAACTACTGGCCCGGCCTTCCGCCGATGTGGTATGCCACGCATTGCGTCGGCCCGGTCTCCGGCCTCATCGGCAAGCCCGCGGAATACGTGAGTTGCTTCGGCTCCGGCACGGTGCGCAAGGAACTCGCGAAGTGCTACGGCTCATCCTTCGCGGTCGAGACGGCGCATATCAAATACAAGGACAGCGACGTGAGCGCGCGGATCATCCGCTCGCTCTTCGACACGGCGCGGCAGTATCGCGAGAGCATCGACGTGTATGGCAGCAAGGCGTCCGTCGAGTGGCCGCTCGTGGAGCACGAGCCGCTCATCCTGCACACGGCGAAGCTGCCCGAACCGAAGATCCCGAAGGCAGTGAAGACGCCCGATTTCGCGAAGCGCCTGCCGAAGCCGATCCAGCTCTTCACCACCGGCGGCGTCTATGGCGGCAAGGGCAAGAAGTCGCACCTCAGCTTCACGCAAGGTGCCGGCCACGGCGGCTCGCATCCGCATCTCGTGCATGAGTTCGTCAGCGCGCTCGTCGAGAACCGCGACCCATTTCCGAATGCGAAGCAGGCGGCGAACTGGACGTGCGTCGGCCTGTGCGCGCACGAGTCGGCGACGAAGGGCGGCGCGATCGTGAAGCTGCCGGCTTTTACCGTCTAGCGCGGTCCACTGTCGGCCATCGCGGCGATCTGCAGAGGTGCGTGATGCACCGCGCTGTAGATCGTCCCGCAGGTCGCCCGCGTCTCCACGAATAGATGGAGCGGACCGATGAGCCACCGCGGCCACCGGCCACGGATCTCGCCGTCGCACCACGATTCGTAGTGGGCGATTCGCTGGAGGCTGATGCCATTCGGGAAGTGGACGTAAACGCCGATGTCCAGCGCCACGTCCTCCCAGTTGCCGAACCCGCTGCCAGTCAGCAGGAAGGGGCTGCCCGGTGTGAAGCAGTCGGCTGATGCGCTGGCCAGGTCGAGGACGCTCTTGATCGCGGGGCGCGGTGTGGATGCGATCATGGTGTTGATTGAGCGCGTGCTGCGATCGCACCGTGGACGATGCCGACCAGGGCGTCGATGCCGAACGGCTTGTGGAGGAACTCGAATGGTTTCGGCGCGTTGATGGGGCCGTTGGCGCTGGAGATGAAAACGATCGCCGCTGCCGGGTGGAGGATACTGAACTGGGTGGCCAGTTCATCACCGCGTATGCCTGGCATCTCGATGTCGCTCACGAGCGCATCGAGGTGCGGTAGATCGCCTGCGATTTGCAGCGCTTGGGCGCCATCTGCGGCCGTGAAGACGCGATATCCGGCGCGCGCGAGCACAATGCTGCCGAGCCGGGCGACCGACTCCTCGTCATCGACGAAGAGGATGGACTTGCGGGTGGCGCGGATGGGATCGGTGTCCATGATTATGCGTCGAGCAACTCGGCAGTCTGCCGGCTCCGGCCCTCGGGGGACGTCTCCGGAGGCTCCGACCGCGCGTCGATCCTGGGGTGACACTCGTCGGCTTGATCTTCTGGCGGAGTCGCGATGTGCGAGAAAAACGCCACGCCGCGCTCGGCGCAGAGCGATCGGAAGTAGTGGCGGGCGCCTTCCGCCGCCCGCTGGCCACTCCAGATGGGTTCAAAGAGTGCGATCAGCGCTGTATCTCGCGCGCCTGCCCCACGCAGCCGCGCTTCGAGCCAGTCGCGGATCGCAAAGGGGACCACCCCGCTGCCTCGCAGCGAGACGACGATGAAGTCGCAGTCCGCAGCGTCTTCGGCGGCTCGGCTGGCGAGGGTCGGGAAGACCAGCATTTCGCTGCGCCAGAGCGACGCGACGCAGCTCGACCGGGAGTCGGCAGCAGCGAGCAGATCGGCGAACGCCTTCGCATGCATCCCGGTCGTGCGGTCTTCGTAGAGGATGACGAACTTGATCGCCGAGGAACTCGGGGTCGCCGGGCAGTCGCCGCAATCGATTGTGGTCTTCATATCGAGCCGCGATTCTACGAGCCGCGGATTTCAGTGCCATCGGGCGAGCATCGCGACGTGGTGCGGACGGCACCTGAGCGGTGCTAAGGAAATTCCTGATGCTCTCAACGCGACGTGTGCCCGTGGGTCGGGCTCGGTCGGGAGCGGCTCACGCGGCGCCAGCGCCGCCGGACTCCGATTGTGTCCAGCGCGCGGCGTAGGCGATCAGCTCGGACGCGGTGGCGAGTCCGAGCTTGGTCTTGATGTTCACGCGGTGGGTCTCGACCGTCTTCGGGCTGATGTGGATCCGGTCTGCGAGATCCTGCGTGGACAGTCCCTGGCCGATCAGTTGGAAGACCTCGAACTCTCGATCGCTGAGCTGCGCGATGGAAGGGGACGCGTGCGCGCGGGTCCGGCCGGAGAAGGTCTGGATGATGCGGGCGGATGTCTTTTCGCTCACGTAAATCTGCCCGCTGAGCACCTGGCGGATCGCCACGAGCAGCCGCGTGCCGCCTTCCTGCTTGGAGATGTAGCCGTGGGCGCCGGCGCGGAGCGCGCGTTCGGCGTAGAGCGATTCGTCGTGCATGGAGATGATGAGGATGGGCACGCCGGGCCGCAGGGCGTGGATGTCTTTGATCAAGTCGATGCCGCTCTTATCCGGGAGGGTGATGTCCACGAGCACGAGGCCGGGCTGATGCTTTGCCACCACGTCGAGCGCCTGGCTGGCCGTCTCCGCCTGCCACGCGACTTCCAGATCGGCTTCGCGGTCGATGAGGTGGACGAGCCCGTCGCGAGTCATCGGGTGATCGTCCACGATCAGCACGCGCTTCGTCGCCGGACCCGGTTTGGTTGCTTTTGGTTTCATGGAGTCTTCGATGATCTCGGGAAGCGGCAGAGCACCTCCGTGCCGCCGGCCTCGGGCGAGCGGATCGTGAGGTGGCCGTGGATCAATCCGGCGCGGTATTTCATCACCCGCAGGCCCATGCCGAGCACGGTGGAGACGGCGGCGGGCAATCCGCGTCCATCATCCTGGACGCCGAGGCTCACTTCGCCGCCGCTTTTGCCGAGGCGCACGATGATGTGCTGCGTCTGGCCGTGGCAGATGGCGTTGTGGATCGCCTCCTGGGCGATGCGGTAGAGTTCGTTGGCCACGATGGGGTTCTCGAGCAGGACGGGCTCCGGGCACTCGAAGGTGCAGCGGACGTGGCGCGTCTCCTCCGTCGCGGTGGCGAGTGCGCGCAGCGCATGCATCAAGCCCTGGCCCTCGGCGACCACGGGGTGCAAGCCGCGGGCGATGTCCCGGGTGTGCCGGGCCGCGGCCATGATCGCTTCCTCGATCACCGCGAGGCTCCGAGCGTGGGGGGAGTCCTCCTTTTCCAAATCCCCGCGGAGAGCCGCGGCGTGGTAGCCGACCCCGACGAGTTCCTGGCAGATGCCGTCGTGGAGGTCGGCGGCGATCCGCTGGCTTTCCTCGTCGCCGATGCGCAAGACTTCGGTCTCCAGCCGCCGGCGCTCGGTGCCCTCGGCGTGAAGCAGCTTGTTGGCTTGCGTGAGCGCGTCGGTGCGCTCGGTCACGCGCTGCTCGAGTTCCTGGCGGTAGCGGCGCAGCGCTTCCTCCGCGGCCTTGCGCACGGTGATGTCGAGGTGGATGCCCGTCATCCGCTCGGGCTGGCCGCCCGGACCCAGCACGAGTGAGCCGCGCGCGAGGATCCAGCGCCACGAGCCGTCTTTGTGGCGCATCCGGAACTCCACCTCGTAGCCCTCCCACCGCTGGGCGATGAAGCTGCGAGATTTCGCCAAGGCCGCATCGAGATCCTCGGGATGCACGCGCGACTGCCATTCCTCGAACCGGTCGTCGATCTCGTCCTCCGCGTAGCCGAGCTGGCTTTTCCACTCGCGGGAAAACACGACCCGACCGCTGCTCAGCTCCCAATCCCAGAGCCCGACGTTCGCGCCCTCGATCACCCGCGAAAGGGTCTCCTGGCTCTCGCGCAGGCGGCGTTCGGTGGCGTGGCGGTAGAGCGCCATCTCGATCTGGATCTTCAGCTCGCGGTCGCCGTAGGGCTTCAGGATGTAGCCGCAGGCATCGGCCTGCGTCGCGCCCTGAAACGTGTCCGAATCGGAGTGCCCGGTCAGGAAGACCACGGGCACATCGCACTCGCGCCGGATGGCGGCGGCGGCCTCGATGCCGTCCACCGCGCCGGCGAGCCGGACATCCATCAGCACCAGCGCCGGTCGCAGCTCCCGCGTGAGGAGGATCGCCTCCTCGCCCGTCTCGGTCTGGCCCGCGATGCTGTGCCGAATTGATCGAGCTTCGCCGCGAGATCCGCGGCGACGATGGTCTCGTCTTCGACGATGAGGATGGAGGGCGGGTTCATGGTTCAGGTGGAGCCCGCCCTTCCGCTACGCGGGGATCACCACCGACTTCGGCTCGCTCAGCACCGCGCCCGGCGTCGAGTTCGCCCCGCGCGTGCGGAAAGTCACCGTCGCCCCCGCGGGGAAGGGCCCCACGGTCTGCTGCGGGCGCAGCACCGGCATCGTATTGCCGAAATCCGCATCGCCCGGCAGCCGCGATTGCAGCTCCAGCGTCGTCGCGTGCTCGCCGCCATTCTCGGGGAAAGTCAGCGTCACCGTGCGGTCCGCATTGACCGTGAGC
>VFJQ01000026.1 GCA_009885995.1 Verrucomicrobiota bacterium | reverse complement strand
CCGTCTGCGCACGGTCGGCAAACCCGAACCGCTCGCCGCAGACCTGCTCGCCCGGCTCGGTCTGAAACTGCCCACCCGCCCGAAAATCGTGCGAAATGTAGTGGAGAAACACTGAAGAAATCGCCCGCCAACCCGCATGAATACGATCTCAGCCCTTCATAACTGTCGAACTTGGGTTAGCTGCCGAAGTTGTCGAGATTCGTGTTCCAGACCGTCAGCCCCTGCGTCGCGGTATCGCCGAGATAGATCCCCTGCGCCGTGGCGGCCGTGTCTTGATACACGATCCCCGCCGTCGCCACGCCCCCGGCGCTGATGCCCGTGAGCGGCCCGCTCTGCACCGACCACGCCACACTCGCCGCCGGCACGGTGAGGAAAGTCGCATCATCCAGCGCCCGCCACGCCGCGAGCTGGACGGTCGCCGTTTCATTCACCGTCAGCGCCGCGCTCGTGAGGGTCAGCCCCGTCACCTCGGTGATCTGCCCGAGGTAGCCGTGCTTCGCCGTCTCGACGGGTGAGGCCACGGTGGAGATGCCCACGACGCCCCCGGCACTACCTTGGCTCGTATAGCTCGCGCTCGTCGTCCGCCGTCCGCCACTTCCGGCGGTGTCGGTGAGGATGCTGTAGTTCGCGCTCGTCCGCCGCCCGCCCACCGCAGCCGAGGAGGTGATGCTCACCGCGATCGGCGTCGTATCGAATTGGAAGCCCCCCTTCGACCCGACCACGAAATCCACGGTATCCCCGGCCTGGAGATTCAATGTCCCGCCGTAGCTCGGGTTCGTATTCGTCGTCGTCGCAAAAAACACCGGCGAGCCTGCGTTGCTATTGAGCAGGATATTGGCGTCCGTATCGCCCGTATCGCCCACGAAGAACTGCGCCGCGATGGTAAAACTCCCGGCCCCTGGCGCGGTAAAGCGCAGCACCGCATACTGGTTGCCCGAGCCGGGGTGGAGCGCCGCCTGCCCGGGGGCGATCCCAAACGTCGTCGTCGCTCCGACGTTCTTCTCAAAGACCACAGCGTTCGCGGAATTCCACGCATTCACGTTCAGGCTGTAGTTGGGAGTGTATTGACTATGCAGCACCAGAGCGCTCCCGAGCGTCGTGGTGTAGCCCTCGCTCCAGGCTCCATTCGGGTTCGGATTGCTCACGCCCGAGAAATCGGCGCTCGCATCATACGTCGTGGCCGAGGCCGTGGACGCCGCGCAGAGCGCCGCCAGCGCGAGGGAAAGGATCGTGCAGGCTTTCACGGCTCAGTTTCCTTTCGTCTCCGTGGCAGGCGCGACGGGTAGCAGGCTCTCCAGCCGGGCGATGCGCGCGTCGCGCTCCTTGTCCCGCGCGTCGCGCTCGGCGAGTTGCTTTTTCAGCGCGTCTTTCTCCGCCGTGAGCTTTTGCACCTCGTTGAGCAGGAGCGGGGCGAGATCCTGGTATTTCACCGTCTCGGGCTGGCCTTGGTCGTTGAAGACTGCCAGTTCGGGGAAAGCCTGCGCCACTTCTTCGGCGATGAGGCCATACTGCACCGGATTGCCGCCGCCCGCGTAAGGCTGCTTGTAGTGGAAGGTGACAGGCCGCAGGGATTGGAGACGCGCACTCGCATCGCCCATGTCGGCGATGTCCTCCTTGTAGCGCCGCGAGGAACTGACCACGCCAAGCTGGCCGCTGCTGCTGACCATGACCGAGACGCCGCTCACGTTGATTCCGTTAATCCCAGCGATGAACGTGCGCGTCTGTGAGTTCCCGATGCGGATCGTCGCCGACTCGCCAATGTTGCCCGCATTGCCGATGGCGATGTTACTATTCCCCGACGTGAGGCTGATACATGCGGCCTGCCCGAGAGCGATGTTGTCGCTCCCCGTGCAGTTGAGCAGCGAGCCCATGCCAAAGGCGGCGTTACTGCCTCCTGTGACATTCTTACTCAGTGCCCCCTGGCCAAAAGCCGCGTTGCTTCCCCCCGTAGTGTTCAACTCCAACGCTGTCGAACCAGCCGCCGTATTGTTGTTCCCCCTGAGATTTGCGGCCAGCGATGAAACACCGATGGCAGTATTCGCCGCTCCACTCGTATTCTGCTGGAGCGCCGAGTTTCCGTGCGCGGTATTACCGCTCCCGCCGACATTTCTCCAAAGAGCGAGGATGCCTACCGCGGTATTTCCCGATCCAGTGGTATTTGTCCCCAAGGCTAACTTCCCGACTGCGGTGTTGTTGGTTCCCGTGGTGTTGGCATTCAGCGCAGTCACACCCATAGCGGTATTATCGCTGCCCGTGGTATTTTCAGCCATCGCCGACTCCCCCACCGCCGTATTATTGCTGCCCGAGGTAGAGTTCACGAGCGTGGAGGCTCCGACGGCGGTGTTATTGCTTCCCTGACTAAGTTTCAGTGAATTCACCCCGACCGCCGTGTTGGCGATCCCCGTGAGATTCCCATTCAGCGCGGCATACCCGAGGGCTGTATTGGAAACTCCGCTCGTATTCGTCGCTAGAGCGCTGTTGCCGATGGCCGTGTTGTAGTTGCCCGTGGTATTGGCGAAGAGGGAGGCCGAGCCGAAGGCTGAGTTGGAAACCCCCACCGTGTTGGAATACAGCGCTTCATAGCCATTCGCCGTGTTGTTGCTTGCGGTTTGGTTGCTGAATAGGGCGAAATACCCCGTGGCGGTATTCGTATTGCCGGTGGTGTTCGCGTAGAGGGCAGACGCGCCGATATTGGTGTTGAAGCTGCCGGTGGTGTTGCCATACAAAGCCTGATTCCCGGTGGCCGTGTTGTCGCTCGCGGTGTTGAACGCCAGCGCATCGCTCCCCGTCGCCGTATTACCGTTCCCGGCTTGGTTCTGCGAGAGGGCACCCACACCCATCGCCGTGTTTCCAGCGCCCGTTATATTTCCAGAAAGAGCGTTATCGCCCAAGGCAGTATTACCATTACCCGTGGTATTCGCTCCGAGCGCGGCCCAGCCGATCGCCGAATTGCTCTCCCCAGTGGTGTTAGTTTCCAAGGCGTAGTTTCCAACCGCAGAATTGTTCTGCCCCGAAGACACTGCGGACAGTGCGTCTCTTCCGACGGCTGTGTTTCCGAACCCTGTGACGGCGAAATTTCCAACACCGCGGCCAATAAATATGTTTTGGCTGCCAAAAGAGTGCAGCACGCTCACACCGCCCTGATTGATGACCCCGACTCCGCTGCTAGTAGTGAAGGGCAGATTAATCACACCACTCGCCGTGATGCTCCCCGCGCTGAAGTTTCCACTCGCATCGCGCGACACGATCGCGCTCGCGGTGTTCGCACTCGTCGCCGTGCTGCCGAGGGTGACCGCGCCGCTGGCGGTATTCACGGTGACGCCGCCGCCGCTGGTGAGCGAGAGGACGCCGGCGTTGGTGAGCGTCACATTTCCGCCGAGCGCCATCGTGCCGCCGCCGGCGAGGCCGCTGCCGGCGTTCACGGTGACGGTCGAGTTGGCGAGGGCGGCATTCGAGACCGCACCCGTGGCGATGGCGCCCGCGGTGACGGCGTTTGCGGCGATCTTCGCGGAGGTGACGGCCCCGGTGGCGAGCGTAGTGGAGCCCACGGAGCCATCCGGTAGATAGCCATTCGGGGCGAGGCGCTGGTCGGGAGTGAGGAACTGGGAGCCGTTCGTGCCGTCATTGAACCACACGCGCAGACGCACGTCCGCATTCGCCCACACGCTGGCGGGGATGGCGGTCATATTCGCGAGTGTGGTGTCGCCGAGGAGCACGGAGTAGAGGCCCTTGGTGACGGTGAGCGAGACAGCCGCCGTGGGCTGCGAGCCGGCGGTGCTGGTGCCGTCATTGCTCCAGTAGGTGGTGGTGCCGGCGGCGTCCACGAGGGCGAACCGGAAGGAGCCGGAGCCTTCAAAGTTCACCGTGCCGACCGCGACGCGGCCCTGGTAGCTGACCAGTTGCGGCACTTGCGCGCGTGCCGGGGTGAAGGCGAGGCCGAGCAGTGCGGCGAGGACGTATGCGAGGTGGGTTGTTTTCATGGAGGCGGTTTCTGGTGGTTAGCGTTGGAGAGCGGAAAGGAATGGGGCGAGCCAGTCCACGATGGCTTGGACTTCTAGCTGCGTGGGAGGGGCGCTGATCGTCAGCGAGAGCAGGGTGATGCTGGTCGGATTGCGTGCGGTGCCAGCGATGGCGCCGTCGAACTGCGCGGTGGTCACTTCGCCGGACGGGCCGGTCGGGCCGGGATCGCCTGGTGCGCCGGGTTCCCCTTGGGGTCCGGGCGGGCCACCGGGGATGCCGGGTTCGCCCGCCGGACCTTGCGGGCCTTGGGCGCCGTCGGCTCCGGCGGAGCCGGGTTCGCCTTGCGGCCCCTGCGGGCCTTCCGGGCCGGGCGGGCCTTGCAGGCCGGTCTGGATTTCCCCGTGCAGCGCAGTGAGCTGCGCGCGCATCTCAGCGGAGGAGAGATCGCTATGGTCGGCGGGGAGTGCAGGGTCGAAGGGCATGGGTCGATTTGCTTCGTGTAGCGTCCGCTGTCTCAGCGGACGGTGCGCTGGGGACAGCGCACGCTACACATGCTAGGCACCGGCCAGGGTGTAAGACTTCCAGTCGCTCCATTGGCCGAATTCCTCGCCCTTGTAGAGATAGCGAAGGAGGACCTTGACCGTGGAGGCGGTGCCGGCGGCGGGTTGCCAGTTGAGCGTGTAGTTCGGGCGCAGATCGATGTCGGTTTTCATCCCACCGGCGCCGAGGTCAAACTCCAGTTTCACCCCGTCGAAGACGCCCTTCGTCCAGACCACTTCGAGCTTCCCGCCGCTGGTGATGCGCAAGTCGAACTCCGGCACGGTCGTCGCGGGGTCGGGCGCGGCTTGCACGCTTCCTTCCACGCCGAGGTCTTCGCCGATCATCATGGTGTAGCCGGCGGCGGTCTTGATCGTGTTAGCGATGTAGGTGAAGACGCGCGTGAGGCAGCCATTCGCCACGGTGGCGGGTGCGCCGGCGGGGGCGGTGAAGCCGGTCCACATCACGTTGCCGCCACCCGCGCTGTCGTAGAGCGCGGCGTCGATGCACTCGTAGCAGCTATTGCTGCTGCTCGCGAGGGCGCCGCGGTATTTATCGAGCCCATAGATGGCGTTATCCACATCGAGCAGGCGCGCCGTCACATCGGCAGGCACGAGGCCGAGGGCGGTGGCGTGGGTGGGCAGCTTGGTTTGGAAATTGCGCAGCCAGATGACTTGGTCGCCGATGCGCGAGGGGTAATAATCCTATCGTTTCATGCGTTTGGGTTTGGGTTTTGGGTTTGGTGCTGAAGGGGCGGAATCCCACGAGCCGGAATCCCAGGTGCCAGTGTCCCAACGGGCCATTCAGGTGGCCTTCCTCTGTAAACGGGCAGCGGATTTGTCCATGGGGGCGGAAAAATCGTCAACGGGGGCGTCCCCATTCTGGATGGGGGCGGCGGATTTACCGATGGGGGTGGAGGTTTCGGCGATGGGGGCGGGGAAACTCCCGATGGGGGCGCACGCATCGAGAAAGGGGGCGGGGATCTCGGCGCTGGGTGCGCCCCCATCGAGAAAACCGCCGGGGAAATCGAAAAAACCTCCGCCCCCATGGAGGGACTCTCCGCCCCCATGGCCGATGGGGGCACACCGGGGCCGAGGCTCGGCGGCCCCTGCCCCATCCCTCCCAGCCACGCGCCACCGGGAAGCATGGCCAGCGTCCCCCGACACCGGCCTCCGGATCGCCTGCCCAGAGCGCTTACGCTCCGCTGGGCGACCGGGCTTCCCGGCGGCGCCACCACCGGCCTTTGGGATTTGGAAAATAGCCTTAGCCGCGTTCATCGCGGGGATTCCGGCGTGAGCCCCGCCGCGTGGGCCAGCCGCGCCGCCGCGGTGCGCGTCTCGACCTCGAGCTTGGTGAAGATGTGCTGGGCGTGCTTGTGGATGGTTCGCTCGCTGATGCCGAGGATCTTGGCGATCTCCGCATCCCGCTTGCCCTCGGCCAGCCACGCGAGGACTTCGCGCTCCCGCGCGGACAATGTGGCCAACGGATCGGTGGGAATGCCTTTCATTTATGCGGGAGCTGCGGTGAATCTGCATTTCGTGCAAACCAGCCGTTCTGGGGGCTGATGAAGCGCACCGGTTTTAGGAGGTCCGCACGCGATCGCCTATGGGCAGAATTGCGTATTTTTCTGGATGAAAGGGCGAGGGTCGGAGCGAGCGAGTGCATTCACCCCTGACATGCGGAAAATTTCAGCGGTCCTGACGGGAAATCTTTCGTGGACCGAAAAAAAGGTGGCCCGTGTAGCGTGCGCCGTCCCAGCGCATGTCAACTCTGCGCTGGGACAGCGCACGCTACAATGGCTGGCTCTGCGCTGGGACAGCGCACGCTACAATGGCTGGCTCTGCGCTGGGACAGCGCACGCTACAGAGCGCAACGCTACAGAGCGCAACGCTACAGAGCGCACTTGCCTTCCATCCGCTGTCCGCTAGACGGGCGGCCATGCACCCCGTCCGCAAAGACAAGCCTCCGCGGCTGCCGCTGATCTTTGCCCAGGCCACGCCACCGCTTTACTTGGTGACGTTCAATACGCACCTGCGCCGCCCCCTGCTCGCCTGCACGGAAGTCCACGCAGCGTTTCGCGCGTTTGCCGAGCGGGCGGAGGAGCATCGCATCGGCGTGGGGCGCTATGTGCTGATGCCCGATCACGCACATCTCTTCGTGCGAGTGGCCGGGGAGATGACGCTGGGCGCGTGGGTGAAGGCGCTCAAGCGCACGCTCGGCGCCGCGCTGGGACAGCGCGGTGTAGCGTCCGCTGTCTCAGCGGAGGATGCGCTGGGACAGCGCACGCTACAGCCACCCACGCCGGCGCACCGGGCGGGCGAGCGGCTGCGGTCGTTCTGGCAGCCGGGGTTTCACGATCACCTGCTGCGCCACGACGAGAGCTATGCGCAGAAGTGGCATTACGTGTGGATGAATCCCGTGCGAGCCGGACTGGTGAGCGCGCCAGAGGAGTGGCCGTATCAAGGCGAGGTCGTGCGGATCGATCGCGCGTAGCGGCTGTAGCGTGCGCTGTCCCAGCGCAGCGGTTGTAGCGTGCGCTGTCCCAGCGCATGCCCCCCAGCGCAGTGCCCGCCGCCCATGCGCTGAGGACAGCGCACGCTACACCGGCAGAGCCGACGCTACACAGCCGATGCTACTTCGCGCTGAGGTCGAGGTATTCGAGCGAGGTGACGGTGACGGGTGTCTTGTTCTCGCCCGAGCCGAGGCTGATGCCGAACAAGCCTGCGGGGAAAGTCGCGTCCTCGACGGAGCCGAGCGTCTGGCCATCGAGGCGGACGGTGAGCGTGGAGCCGACGACGCGGAATTCGAGTTCATACTCCTGCCCGGTGCGGAGCGGCTCAGGCAGGGTGAACTCCTTGAGCTTCCGGGATTTGTTGTCGGCACCTCCCGGCCAGAGCTCGATGAAGGCCACTGTGCTTCGCAAAGACGCCACATAGGAGGCTGCGCCTGCCTTGACGTCCCAGCGCGCACGGAGATTTACTGCGCCGGATGCGGGGTCAAAGCGGGTGCGAAAACGCAGGGCTCCATCGAAGTGCCCTATCGCCGTCGGCCCTCCGATCCCGATAGAAGCCCCCGGCTGCAGGACGAGGCCGTCGGCAGTCAGACGCGCGTCAGCCCGAAAATTGATGAATCCGGTGGGGGATTTGCCCGGCTTCAGCAGGTCCACCCACGGCTCGGCGGCTCGTGTAGCGTCGGCACTGCCAAAGGCAGGTCGAGGCGGAAGCGGGGCGACAATCCCAGTCGAGTTTTCGGCTCGGAGAGCCGACGCTCCAGGCGCGCCCTCGGTCACCAGCTTCAGCGCCTCGGCAGCGGGGGGGGCGCGTCGGCTCGATGAGCCGAGGGTTTCGCCGCTGCGCTCAGGTCGAGGTATTCGAGCTTGGTGATCGTGGCGGGTCCCTTGTGGGCGTTGCCCGCACTGAGCCCACAGCCGCCGGTGGGATAAGTCGTATCCTCGACCGAGCCGAGCGTCTGGCCGTTGTAGCGGACGGTGAGCGTGGAGCCGACGGTGCGGAACTCGAGTTCATACTCCTGCCCGGGCTCGCGCGGCGCGGGCAGGGAAAGTTCCTTGAGAGTTCGAGGCGTGTTTTCGATGCCTCCCGGCCAGAGTTCGATGCTCGCCGATGTTTCGCGGAGAACCACCGCATAGCCCGCTGCTGCCTTGCCCCCGCGCGCACGGAGCACGGCAGAGCCGGTGGCGGGATCGAAACTTGCCCGCACTCGCAGCGCGCTATCAGCGTGCCCCTCTGCCGCCGGCCCGATGACCCTGACTCCTCCCGCTGCGGGCACCACGAGACGCTCGCCGCTGAAGTTCGCACCGCCCCAAAGATCGACCCATGCGGTGGCGGATTTGTCCGGCTTGAGCAGGTCCACCCACGGCTCGGCGGCGGGTGGTGCGTGCGCTGTCCCCAGCGCACCGTCCGCTGAGACAGCGGACGCTACATCCAGCGGGATGTATTCGATGTCGCGGAAGTAGCCGTTGGCATTAGCGAACACGGCCACCGTGCCGGGATCGGGCACGGAAGTGTCGGTGAGCGTGCCGAGCAGGACGTCGTCGGCCTTGACGCTGATCTGGTCACCGACGGCACGCAGCTCGACGGAAAGCCACCGGTCGGCCTCATTTCCGCGCCGCAGCGGCCACGATTTGAGATACTTGGAGCGCCCCTCTTTCATGCTCGTCAGCATGAGGGAGTCGCCATTCCAACCAACGAAATATCGACTTTCGGTGGGTTTCGTGCCGCTGGCACGGAGGGCAATCTGTGGGTCTTTCGCATCCGCATTCAGGCGGATCTTGGCGCGGAGAATGGCGTCGCGGCTGATAGGCATCGGATTGCTCAACCAGACGTTATCCAAAAATAGGGCATTTTCCTTCCAGGGGAGGTTTTTCCAATTCCGCAGCTTGTCCGGCGAGTCCCAGAGCTTGATGGCGGCGGGCTGTGTAGCGTCGGCTGTCCCAGCCGAGGGGGCGGTGTTGTCCGCTGAGATTGTCGCCATGTTTCCGCCTCGACCTGCCTTCGGCAATGCGGACGCTACAGGCACGGGGGCGCGCTGGCTTTGCCACACGAACCAGCCGCCGACCGCTAGGAAGAGGAGCGCTGCGGCGAGGGGCCGGTGTAGCGTGCGCTGTTTGTCGCCGTGTTTCCGCCTCGACCTGCCTTCGGCAGTCAGCGCAGTGGCGGGACTGGGTTGCGCTGGCTTCGCCAGTTGCGCAGATTCCGCTGGGGCAGCGGACGCTACAGATTCCGCTGGGACAGCGGACGCTACAGGTTGCGCTGGGACAGCGCACGCTACAGATCCTGCTGGGACAGCGCACGCTCCAGGCGCAGACGCGACGCGAACGGCGTCCACCTCGGCTTTCATCTCGGCGGTGGTCTGGTAGCGCAGGGCGGGCTCGCTCTGCAGGGCGCGGGCGACGATGGCATCGATGCGCGGGTCGCAGCCGCTGCGGGTGGAGGGCGGGGCGAAGATGCCGCGCGGGACTTCGCAGCAGAACATCTCGTAGAGCATGACGCCGAGGCTGTAGATGTCGGCGCGCTGATCGACCTTCATGCCTTTGCGCTGCTCGGGGGCCATGTAGTCGAGCGTGCCCATGACGGTGCCGGTGGTGGTGAACGCGCTGTCGTCGAGCTCGGCGTCGATGAGCCGGGCGATGCCGAAGTCGGCGATCTTCACGCGGCCGCGCTTGTCGATCATGACGTTGGCGGGCTTGATGTCGCGGTGGACGACGCCTTCGCCGTGCGCAAAGGCGAGCGCGTCGCAGAGCTGCGCGGCGATGGCGAGGATATCGAGCTGCGGCACGCGACGGGCGGGCCCCGCGCTGTCGATGCCCGCGACGGGAAGCGAGAGCGCGCTCTCCTCCAGCGCACCCATGCGCATGAGCTGGGCGAGGTTCGCGCCATCGACGAACTCCATGACGATGTAGAGCCGGCCCTCGGCGGTCTGGCCGTAGTCGTGGACGGTGATGATATTCGGGTGCTCGAGCCGGGCCATCGCGCGGGCTTCGCGCTGGAAGCGGGCGGCGAAGTCGGCGTCATCGCCGAACTCGGGCGGGAGGAGCTTGATGGCGACGAGCCGGGCGAGGCCGGTGTGCTTCGCCTGATAGACCACGCCCATGCCGCCGCGGCCGAGAAGATCGAGGATCGCGTATGCCGGGAAGTCGCGCTGGAGATCCGACGGCGTGGGCAGCGGCTCGGTGCCAGCGCCCGACTCGGCGGGCGACAGTCCGAAGAAGCTGTCCTCGCCGACGGCAGTGGCCGGCGAGGCGGGCGGCTCCGACGCGCCAGCAGCGAGGCCCAACAGCGCGTCCAATCGATCCGCGTCGCGGCGGTGCGTGGGTTTCCCTGCGGATTCGTCGTTGGGCGGCTCGTGGGAAGCGCTCATTCGTGGTGTGTAGCGTCGGCTCTGTGAGCCGATTCCGGTGCGCTCATCGAACGCACGCTACACACAAAGCGCGGCGCGAAGGGAATCCAATTCCGCCTCGATCTGCGCGTCGCTCGGCGCGTGCAGCGTGTCGGCGATCTGGCGGCGCAGGAAGAGGCGGAACTTTTTGCGGAGCCGGCTGACGGCCTGCCAGGCGGCGTCTTCGCTGAGGCCGAGAGTGCCCGCTGCGGCAGTATAGCTGGGCTCGGCGGCGGTGTCGGGGGAGAGGAATGGCTCCAGCGCGCGGAACTGCGCGCCTCGGCCGGCGCGCGTCTCGTCGTCCGCGAGGGCCGCGAGCGCGATGCGCACCACGGACACTGCCCAGCTTCGCTCGAACAATTTCTCCGGCGTCATCGGGTCGGCGGGCTCGCGCGAGTAGCGATCTTCGCCGCTCCCGAAGTCGAGCGGGATCAGTTCGCCGCCGCCGCCGCGCTTTTGCGCGCGAGCGCGGTCGTCCAAGTCGGCGAGGTGATGACGGAAGGCGGTGAGGAGGAAGGTGCGCAGCTTGCCGAGCTGAGGTTCGGCTTTGGCGAAGAGATTCGATTCGATGGCCGCAGCGAAAAAACCCTGGGTGAGATCCTCGGCATCCTGCGGGCCGTGCCCGCGCCGACGCGCGAAAGCGTAGAGCGGATACCAATAGGCGGCACACAAGTCGGCGAGCGCCCGATGCGCCGCAGTGCGATCGCCCTCGGCGCGAACACGCAGGACGAGCGTCCAGCGCGTAACAGGGAAGGGCGAATGGCCCGGGGAGGAATCCATGGCGGGCGTCTTAGGCGAAGCCGGGCCTCGGACTCAAGCGTGCTGTTCGAGGTCGGCGGGTGTGTTGAGGTTGCGAAATTTCGCCTGCTGGGCCTCGCTGATGGGCAGGATTTCCGCGAAGCCGCGTTTGCGCGCGAGGCGGAAGAAGCGGCGCAGCGAGCGGTTTTCGCCGGCGAGACATTCCTCGACGAGGGGCAGGCAATCCCGCGTGTAAACGGCAGCGGTCGGCTGGAGCCATTCCTCCCGCGCGGGCACGAGGCCGACGTAGGCACTCATGGAATCGCGTGCGAGCTTCGTGAGAAAAGCGGCCGGCACATCAGGCAGATCGATGGCGAGAACGAGCAGCCAATCATTTCGCGCGTGGCGCATCGCGGCCTGAATCCCTGCGAGCGGACCGGCATCTGGGATGATGTCTTCGATGATCGGGACCCCGGCGCCAGCATACGGGCCGTCCTTTCGGCCAGCGATGAAGACTTCCTCAGCGCCCGTCTCCCGCAGTTTGGCGAGTTGTCGCTGCCAGAGCGGCTCACCTTCCACGATGAGTGCCGCCTTATCGGTGCCCATGCGCGAGGACTGACCACCGGCGAGGAGCACTGCGGAGAATGGTTGCGGAGAATTCATCGGGGGGCGACTAACGTCGTATCGAGCCCGTTGCGCAACCGGCTGGAACAAATTCGATGATCGCGACCGACTTTCGCATCAAGCATCTCTACCTCTCGCCGGGCCACAATTTCTTCGGCCATCACGAAAAGCCGCCGGGCGAGCACCCGATGATCGAGCGCGATGAGCTGCGCGTGTTCGCTGGGCGCGGCATCGAGGGGGACCGGTTCCTGGACTTCAAGCCGGACTACAAGGGCCAGATCACGTTCTTCGCGCATGAGGTGTATGAGGAGCTGTGCTCGAAGCTCAGCATCTGGGATCGGTCTCCGGCGGTCTTTCGGCGCAATGTCATCACCCGCGGCGTGGATTTGAATGAACTCATCGGTCGCGAGTTTGAGCTGCAAGGCGTGCGCTTTTTCGGCACGACCGAATGCACGCCGTGCTACTGGATGGATCGTGCGTTCGGCGAAGGCGCAGAGGCCGCGCTCATGGACCACGGCGGCTTGCGGGCGCGGATCCTTTCCGACGGCGCGCTGCGAATCGATGCGCTGAAATAAGAAAAGGACGCGCGAGGTGCGCGTCCTTTTTCGGGAGAGCCGCAGAGGAGGCTGCTAGAACTTCGAGAGCGTCGTGCGGGAGGCCACGGCGGGTTGCCGCAGGGCGGCGTCGGCGAGGCGCGATTCGAGATACTCTGCAGCGCCGGCAGCGGCGCGGCCGAGTTCCGTCTTGAGGCCGAGTTCGTCCGCGAGCTGGCGGAGCAGAGGGAGCGCCTCGCGCCGCTGGGTCTCGGCGAGCGCCTGGACGGCCGCGAGGCGGAAGACGGGCGAGGTGCGGGTCTCGCGCGCCCATTTTGGCAGCATCTCGATCGCCGTGTCGGGGTAAAACCGGGCGATGCCGTAGAGCGCGTAGTGCCGTGTGCTCGGGTCGCCTTTGAGCAACTCGTCGCGCCAGTAGGTCCACTCGGCCTCCGAGTTGAGCCCGTAATAATGCATCGCCACCGCGCGGCAGGCCGGGTCGATCATCGACTCGATCTTGAGCTGGGGGTCGATCGTCATCACGACGGCGCCGTCCGGCACGCCGGCGGCCCGGAGTCCGGAGAGGGCGGCGATGATGTCGCCGGTCTCGACGCGGAAGGCATCCGTATTGAAGCGGCTCTTGATCTCGCTCGCGACGGTGGGGAACTTGCACACGGCGCTGAGCGGGAGGTTTTCGGTGAGCGCGAGCACGGCGGTCTGGATCGCACCGAGCGAGAGATCAGCGCGGTCTTGCGCCAAGGCGAGGAAGCTCTCGATCTTCGGGATGCGTCCGTAGGTGAGCCGATACGGCTGCTCGCTGGTCTTGTTGGCGGAGCGGATCGCCGCGGTGTCGAGGACGAGTTGCGCAGTCGCACCCGGCGCGATCTCGGCGAATGCGGGATGCACGACGACGACGGCGTTGAAGCCCGCCTCAAGCATCTGGCCCGCGTCCACCTTCACCTTGATCGGCGTCGCGGTCGTATTGTGAAGCTTTGCGCGAACCCAATCGCGTCCGTTGCCGCGCAACTCGGCGCCCACCAGCGTCTGCTCGACGGTCGTGTGCAGGTCCGAAAACTCGTTGCGCGCTTCGCCTGCGGGCATCGCGGCCTTGTCGGTGATCGCGACTTTCTCCAGCGCAGAAGCGGCGGGTGCCGCCGGGGTTGCGAGCGCCGTGGCTGGCGTCGTATCGAGCAGCGCTGAGCGGACGCGCACGAACTTCGGCCAGAGGAAAGGAGCTCCGATGGCGATAACCGGCGCAACGATGGCGGCAACGGCTTGGAATTTCATGGTGGCGCCTTCTATGAGCAACGGCCTTGCCATGAAAGGAAAATTTCTTGGCGGCATCGGCGCGGCGAGCCAGCGTCCGCGCATGACTAGCTACTCGGACTTCATCGATCGCGTGCTGCTCGCGGAGGGGCTGCTCGGCAAGCTGCTGCCGAAGGACATCCACGACCGCGATCTGTGGCGACGCGTGAAACAAACTGATGACGCCGCCGTGGCGGGCAGCCCGATCGGCGACGCCGGAGCCTTCGGTCTCGTGCGTGGCGGGTTGCTCTACGCGCTCGACGACCTCGATGGGTGCCACCAATTTTTTCAGGACACCGCGAGCGACCTCGGCAGCTACTGGCACGGCATGATGCACCGGCGCGAGGGGGACTTCGATAATGCACGCTACTGGTTCCGGCGTGCCGGGGTGCTGGCGGTGTTCGATGACATTCATCACCGGGCGGCGCTGTTTTCCGCCGACATGGCGAAGCAACTCTCCTGGGATCCGTATTTGTTTACCGGCCAGTGCGAGCAGTGCCGCTTCGGTGCGGAGGACGAGGGCGGTGAACTGGTGCGCCTTCAGCGCGTGGAGTTCGAGGTGATCTTCGACTACTCGTGGCGTCGGGCGCGTGTGGGCGGCGCGTAGCAGCGTATCGAGGTAGGCGGCTCGATGCCGAAGCCGGAGCGATGAGGGTCCGGGGAGAGGTGAAGAACATGTGTTGCCGTATGGAACGCTGGGGCTAATGTCAGCGCTCTGAGATTTCAGAGCGTATGCCGAACTCAACCGAGCAGAACTGGATCGCAAGATCGGAGAAGGTCACTGACCACGTGATGGGATACGGTGGTGTGGATTTGACCGCCTCCAAGCCGTCGCTCGGCGGCAGGCAGCACTTTTTAAGCTGCCGTCTTGTGGCACGGGATCGATATGAATTTCCAAACCGGAGCAGGCACAATAAAAGCTAAACACACACCCAAGATGAATACTTCCCGTTCACTGCTGAGGCACACTTTCGCTTCCAAAGGCTCTCATCGAAACGCTACGGCCGCGTTCAGCTTGGTGGAGGCGACCATGGCGGTGGCACTGACGCTTCTCGCCCTCGGAGCGGCGATGGCGCTCAACGGCCACCAACTCAAGCTGGTCAAGAGCGCCCGCGAATCCAATGCGAGTTCCCTGCTCCTCCAAGACCGGATCGAGCGCTTCCGCACCATCAGTTGGTCTGACTTCACCAATGCCTCGTATTTGCGGGACACCTTTCTCCCCACGCGTCCGAAGTCCGCCGACTACCTGCCGAATATCGGCGAGCGGATCACACTCACTGCTTTTGGATACACGCCGGACGGGTCGCCGCACCCGGAGCCGCCACAGACGCCATATGCGAAGTATAAGTCCATCCTCGTCGAATACGCACCCGGAGCCGCCCCGGTCGCGCTCCTGACCGGCATCAATTCCGGCGATTCAAGCGGCACCCTCTCCAAGCAGTCGCAGGCTAAGGTGGAAATGACGGTGACCTGGACTGGCAAGGACAACCGCCAGCGGACGCGCTCATACGCGTCGGTTATTTCGATCGCAGGAGTGAACACGCTAAGTTTGCCAGGCTTCGGAGGCCCGGGCTTCGAGCCGTTTGGCACGCCCTCACCGGGGGCGACGCCGACGCCCTCGCCGACCGGAACACCCACACCCGAACCCTCTGGAACGCCTACTCCTTCACCTGCGACGCCTACACCCGAACCTGGGGCGACACCGACGCCCTCGCCGACCGGAACGCCCACTCCTTCACCTGCGACGCCCACGCCTTCACCTGCGACACCAACTCCAGCGCCTGGGAACGGGACCGGAAACGGAAACGTGAATGGCAACGGGAACGGCGGGCTTGGAAATGCCGGCGGCCAAGGCGGCAAGAAGTGAAAGGCAGCACCGCGATGATTTCGCTACGCCTGAACAAGGCGCCTCTCGCAGGCATGACGCTGCCGGAGATCACGATGTCCACGGCCGTCGTCGCTGTGATGATGGCGGCGCTGCTGGTCGGGATTAGCACGCTGAGCCGCAGCTTCGCGGCCTCGAAGGAACACGTGAAGAGCCAGCTCGAACAAGCTCGCGTCATCGACTACGCATCACGCGACCTGCGCCGTGCGCTGAACGTGACAGTCGATTCGTATCAGGGTGCAGCCCGATTGAACATCGAGATCCCGGACTTCTACGAGCCCGTGGTCGGCGGGACACCCAAGCCCCGCCAGCCTGTGATCCAGAGCAGCAGCTCCGTGAGCTACGGCACCGCTCCGGTGGTCGTCCAATACTACAAGAAGACGCAAACCGACGGGCATACCGACCTGATCCGCGCCGTGGGCGGTGTCGAGACGGTCATCGCCACCGAGGTGGAGGATTTCCAGCTCACGCCCACCCCCGAGAGCCGGCAGGCCGTGACACTCAGCGTGTCCTTCAAGTCGAGATTCCAGGCCTTGAAAAGCGCGCAGGAGAGCACCCGCGCCGGCACCACCGCTTTTACGACCGTCATGCTTCGCAATAAACGCCCCAGCACACCGACTCCCGTCACACCATGAAGACACCATCGACTCGCCAACGCACCACCGCCAGCGCCCTGCTCGTCGCCCTGATCTCAGTCGGCATCCTGATGGCGTTGGGCGCCACTTCGTTCACCGTCATCAACAACAAATACAGAGTCGTGCATCAAGCCGCGAGCTGGCAGGAAGCGCTGCTCTCCGCCGATGCCGGCATTGAAGTAGGGGTGGCGGAGATTCGCAAGAGGCTCAAGAAGAATGGCGACCCGTTTCGCTCTGTCACCAGCAACGGTGAATGGACCAATTCCGAGCCCTACGTGGACCCCTCAGAACCTGACGTCACCAAATACCGGGTCCACGAGCGGACGCGGGCCGTCATCCTGCGCGATTCGGGTGGGTCCGTGCTCGACTTAACTGGAGGCGTGGTTTACTCCGCTGAAGGCAAGCTCAAATCCACAGTGGACGTCACCATCGACGAGCCACCAGGCCTCATCGATTCACGCACGGGCGAGCAGTGGTATCGCGTCGTCGCAACCGGCGTCTGCGGTCTCCCAGGCGGGCGCGGCTTCGTTGCTGGCGAGAAGGCGGATGGCCGGCTGCGCAAGTTCGATTTCCTGTTCGACCACTTCACTCGCGCGGCGATCCCTGCCACGGATGGACCGCGGGCGACGCGCCGGATCGAGGCCATCGTCGCGCCCCAGACGGCTGGCCGCGACCCGCTGTTTGGCGTCAAGAGCATCGACCTGAACAACCTCAACATCGTCGTGGACAGCTTTGACTCGGCTGATGGACCATACGATCCGCTGAACCCGCGGTGGAACGGCAATATCTCCACCAACGGCCCGCTCATCAACGCGGGCAATGCCCAGATCTACGGGACCGCCAGCACCCACGGCGGTGACGTCATCAACAACGCCAACGTCAGAGGCAACGACCCGAACTTCCAACCCAGCTACCTCGACAACCCCGACCGCATCCGGGACGATTTCTACCGCGACGTCGTCCCCATCAGCGAACCCGACGACACCGTATCGCTGCCCGCCGGCGACGCCATCGGCGGGAGCACGACCATCAACGCATCGGCCGGCGACCCCACGCAGGTGAAGGTGTCCGGGATCGACCTCAAAGGTAAGGAAGTCCTGCGCATCCGGGGGGCGGTCGATTCCAACGGCGATCTCATTTCCCCCGCCCCCGCGACCTACGCGCAGATCGTCATCACCGGCAACATCGCCATGGCCGGCCAGGCTCAAATCGTTCTCGATCCCGGAGTGTATGTTCGCATCTTCGTGGGCGGCGATACCAACATCGCGGGCCAGGGCGTCGCAAACCCGAACAGCCCGCTCAACTTCCAGCTCTACGGCTTGGACCGCCCGCCTCTTTCTGACGGCACGCCAAACATCGGCACGATCAAGATCGCCGGCAATGGCGGGTTCCGCGGCGTCGTCTATGCGCCCAATTACGACATCGAGATGAAGGGCGGTGGCAACGCCGACACCATCTTCGGCGCATTCACCGGCTACACGATCAGGATGACCGGCGTCCAGAGCGTCCACTACGATGAGCAGCTCGCCAAAGGCTCGCTCATCACCGGCTACAACATCGTCTCCTGGTTCGAAGACGAGCGCTGAGCCGCTGCGCGCGCCGGGCTTATTGAGCACTGACGCCGGGCACAAACAGGTAGGGACCGCTGTCCCCAGCGGTCTGGGGCGAGCGAAGCGAGGCGGCGATCCACCCACCCCCTCGTTTCGCTCGCCCCACGGACGGCTGAGGACAGCCGTCCCTACCTCGCGCTAGAGCCATGAACGGCTGCACTCCCTTCCGCACCGCTTCCCTACACCGCTTCCCCCGCCGCATGGCCGCTGGCCCAGGCCCACTGGAAATTGTAGCCCCCCAGCCAGCCGGTCACGTCCACCACTTCCCCGATGAAGAACAGCCCCCGCACGCCCCGGCACTCCATCGTCTTCGAGGAAAGCTCGCGCGTATCCACCCCGCCGAGCGTCACCTCCGCCGTGGCGTAGCCTTCCGTGCCCGCGGGGCGGAACGGCCACGCGTGGAGCCGCTCCGCAAGCGCGAGCAGCTCGGCGTTCTTGAAATCGACCAGCCGCTTCGGCGGCGCCTCCCGCTCGCACCACGCCTCCGCGAAGCGCCGCGGCCAGTGTTCGGCCAGCAGCGGCACCAGCTCGCGCCTCGCCACACGCGCCGCCTCGAGTAGAGGCTGCGCTTCCCGACCGGGCAGCAGATCGATCTCCACCTCGCGCCCCTCGCGCCAAAAGCTCGATGCCTGCAAGATCGCCGGCCCGCTCAAGCCGCGGTGCGTGATCAGCATTGCCTCGCGAAACGCCGCCCCATCGCAACGCGCGATCACCGGCAGCGACACCCCGCTAAGCGCGCGGAGCGGATCATCACCGCGGAAAGTGAGCGGCACCAGCCCCGCCCGCGTCTCGACCATCCGCAGTCCGAACTTCCGCGCCAGCCGATAGCCAAAATCCGTCGCCCCCAGCTTCGGCAGCGACAGCCCGCCCGTCGCCACCACCAGCGCCTCGCACGTCAGCTCTCCCCCGCCCGTGCGCAGGCGGAAACGATCCGTCTTCTCCACCTCCTCAACGCGCACCCCGCACCGCACGCCCACGCCCGCCTCCGCGCACTCGGCCAGCAGCATCGCGATGATCTGCCGCGAGCTGCCGTCGCAGAACTGCTGCCCGAGCGTCTTCTCGTGATAGGCGATCCCGTGCGCCTCCACGAGCGCCACGAAATCCCACGGCGTGTAACGCGCGAGCGCCGAGCGGCAGAAGTCCGGGTTCTGCGAGAGATAGTTCTCCGGCGTCGCGCCGAGGTTGGTGAAATTGCAGCGTCCCCCGCCCGAGATCTCGATCTTCCGCCCGATCCGCTCGCCGTGCTCGAGCAGCAGCACCCGCCGCCCGCGCTGCCCCGCCGTGATCGCGCACATCAGCCCCGCCGCGCCGCCGCCGAGGATGATGATGTCGAAGTGTTCCATCCGCCCACCCGTGCCCAATCCCGACCGGCTGCGCAAGTGCCACGCAAGGACAACCACGTTGGGCGACCATCGCACCTCGTTTCAGGCAAAGCGCGCCGGACCCGTGAAGCGGCTAGCGGAAGGTTGCGGTTCCTAAAAGCTCACGAGTTCGCGCAGTGCTTCGATCGTTTTCGGACCGAAGCCGGGGAGCGCATCGAGGGCGCTGAGGTCTTTAATGGGACGCGCGGCGATGATCTGCGCAGCGGTCTTCGGGCCGATGCCGGGGAGCGCTTCGAGATCGGCGGCGCTGGCGGTGTTGAGATTCACCGTGTGGGGTTTGGGCAATCCCGCGGGCTTGAATATTCGCGGCGTCAGGCGTTCGAGCAATGAAGCGCTGCGGTCGGTGCGCTGCGAAGTCGCCCACAGGCCTTTGCCTTCCTTCGCGGCTTTTTGCTCAAGACCGCGGAGCCGCAGGCCGCTGGCGGCGTCCGGACCGTCCGCGGTTTCCGTGGTCGCGCGGGCGAGACCGGCTTCGATGAGCGCGACATCGAGCCCCACGCCATCGCGCTCGACGCTCGCGTAGATGCGCTCGGAGCGACTTGCGCCCGGCGCGACCTTTCGCCGCGTGATGACCGTGAACGGCTTGCTGAGAAACTTGGCGGTGAATTCCTTCGCCGTCGCGCCCCCGCGCAAGACCTCCGCAGCCGTCACTCCAAAATACGCCGCCTGCTCGGCGATCCGGGTGCCGTAGCCATCGTCGGTCTCCGGCGTATCCGCTCCGTAGAGACGCAGCACATAGGTCTTCCGCCCGTATTTCACCTGGAAGCTGTCGCCGTCGAAAAACTGGTCGGCCCGGTGCGTGCAGTCCTCCCAACGCTCCCACGGATGCTGCGGTTCGGCGGCATGCAGCGGGCCGAGGACGAAGGTGAGAAGGATGAGCAGAAAGATTCTCACGGGCATCGGAGCGAAGAGGCTGAAACGCCTACTCCGCGACGCGATTGCCATCGCCGCCTTCGACGACGATGGCCTTGAAAGCGGGCTTCTCCGCGCGGTCGTCGCGGATGAAATTGCCGTGGATGCTGCTCTGCGTCACGTCGCGCAGCAGCAGCCCGGCGTGGTCGCTGTCGAGGATGGTGCAGTCGCTCACGTGGAAGCGGCTGCACTTCTCCAGCACGATGGCGGCGGGCTGCTGGCGGACGCCGACGATGTGCAGGCCGCTGAGCGTGCAGTCGGCGCTGTCGCGGAAGACGAGGCCCTGCTTGGGCACTTCCTTTTGCCAGAGCTCGTAGCCGGGGTTGCGCTCGAAGTTGTTGCCGGTCACGACGACGTTGCGGCAGTTCTCGACGAGCAGGTCCTGGTCGAAGCCTTCCCAAAACGTGTTGCCGGTGATCACGACGCCGCGGCAGTGGCTGAGGTGGATGTTCGTGAAGACGTCGCTGAAGATATTCGCCGCGATGGTGACGTGGCCCCACTCGGGCGCCTTCGCTTCGCGGTCGCCGGACTTGCGATCGGCGCCGGGGCCGAGCACGCGAATGTTCGCGGAGCCGGGTGAGAGGTGATTGTGCTGGAGCGTGCAGCCGGTGATGGCGACCTCGGCGGTCGAGCCGCCGCGGTTGTCGATCTCGACGTTCGCGGCGGGCGGAAGGTCGGGGCCCATGTTCGATTCGATGTCGCTGCCGGAGATGTGCAGGTTCCGCACTTCGCCACCACGCGTGACGACTCCCCCACCCCGGCAATAGCTGATGTGCGAGCCGGTGATGTTGGTCTGGTGCAGATTCACATTGTCGAGGAAGACGCCGATGCCGGAGTTGTCGTAAATGTGGCAGGCGGAGATGAGGACGTTGCGATTCCGATCGACGAGGTGGACGCCGTGCCGCAGGTGGCTGAGCCGGGTGTTCGTGATGGTGATTTGCAGCGTGCCCTTCGCCTCGATGCCGTCGGCCTCGGCGTGCTCGCCGACGATCTCGAGTCCGTCTGCCATCGGCATCCGCTCCTTCGCGAGCACCTCGGGCTTGATCGACTTCGGATCGGCCGTGCCGCCGTGCGTGCCGATGAAACGAAATGCGGGGCCAGCGCCAGCCATGACGATGCGCGCGGTGCCATCGGCGGTGAGCGAGGTGTAGCCGGCCTTTGCGAGGTCGATGACGATCGGCTGCGTGAGGCGGTAGGCGCCGCTCGTGAAGTGGATCGTGCCGCCCGCATCGGCCGCGGCTTGGATTGCCGCGGTGTCGTCGGCGCCGTTGGGCTTGAGGTCGGCAGCGAGCGAGACGGCGCTCAGCGCGGCGAGGAGGATGGCGATGGTTTTCATGCGGAGAGTCCGGGAGTCTCGAATCCCTTGCGATAAGCGCGGCGGACGAACTGGTTCGCGGCATCCACGTTGGTGAACTTCATCGCCTTCGCGTTCCACTTCAGCTCCTGCTTCGGGAAGCGCGAGGCGACGCTACCGAGCAGCACCGCTTCCGTGAGCGGGCCGGCGTAGCCAAAGTGCGCGCTCGTCTTCCCCTCGCCGCGCGCGGCGTCGATGAACTGGAACCAATGATTCGCGCCCTCGACGGCCGTGACTGGCTTCGACTTGCCCTGCGCGTCGATCACGCGCGGCATCCCGACGTGCGGCAGCACCATCACGCCATCGGTGCCGAGGAAGATGCTGCCCTGGCCTGGGATCTCGTTCGCTTTCGCATCGAGATCGCTCGCGACGGCCTTCGCCTGAATCGCCTCGGGCGGACGCTGCACGCCGTCATACCACGTGACGGCAACGGTCTTGCCCGCGGTGAATTTCGTGGCGGGAAAAACGTAATGCACCACCGCGTCCGCGGCCCACGAGTGTTCATTCGGCGCGGCACCTTCACTGCGCACGGAGGTCGGCGCGGTGAGCGCGAGGGCTTTGAAAACCGGGTCGTAAATGTGGCAGCCCATGTCGCCGAAGGTGCCCGTGCCGAAGTCGAGCCGCTTGCGCCAGTTGCCGGGGTGATACCAGCCGCCGCCGATGAATTCGCGCTCCGCACACACGCCGAGCCAGAGGTTCCAGTCGAGCCCCTCGGGCACGGGATCGCCGGTGGGCGGCATGGGCTGGTTGTCGCTCCACGCCTTGCTCGACCACGTGTGGACTTCGCGCACCTTCCCGATCGCGCCGTCCTGGATGAGCTTCACGGCGGTTCGGTATTCCGTGTTCGAGTGAATCTGGATGCCCATCTGCGTCACGAGCTTCTTCTTGCGCGCCGTCTCCGTGAGCCGGCGCGTCTCGTAGATGTCGTGCGTGAGCGGCTTCTGCCCATAGACGTGCAGGCCGCGGTTCAGCGCCGCCATGCCGATCGGCCCGTGCATGTGGTCGGGCGTCGAGACGTTCGCGGTCTGGATGTCCTTCTCCGTCGCGAGCAAGTCGCGGAAGTCGCGGTAAATGCGGGCGTCGGGGAAGAGTTTGCGGAACTCGATCGTGCGCTTTTCGTCCACGTCGCAACCGGCGACGACTTTGAGCGCGGTGTGTTTTGAGAGCGCCTTGAGATCGCTCATCGCCATGCCCGCGCAGCCGAAGCTGGCGTGCTGGACGATTGAGTTGGCCGACTGCGCGCGCAGCCCGGTGGTGACCCACGGCGCGATGGCGGCGCCGGCGGCGAGTTGCTGGAGGAAGGTGCGACGGGAGAGATTCATCGGAGGGTTGCCGTCAGCCAATCCGTCAATCCCGGAAGCCTTAACGGGATTCTTGCCGCCGGACCGCATGCGCTGCTACACGACGCCGGTCCGATGCGCGCCCGAATCTCTGCCGCCCTCCTCTTTCCTATGCTGGCCTGCGGGCAGGATGGCCGCCGCGCGGATGAGCCGATGGTCGAGGTGAAGACGGTCGCGCCGCGGGTCGTGGTGGAGCTGCGCTACGCGACGGCGCGCAATCTCGCGAAGCGCGCGATCTATCCGAAGAACGCGCGCGCTTATCTCCGGCGAGGAGTCGCGGAGCGGCTCGTGCGCGCGCAGACGTGGCTCGATGCGTATGCGCCGAAGGGGACGCGCCTGAAAATCTGGGACGCGTGGCGCCCCGCGTGGGCACACCAGCAACTGTGGAAGGTGATGCCGAATCCCGAACTCCTGCGCGACCCACGGCTGGGCGGTTCGCTGCACACGTGGGGCGTGTGCGTGGATGCGACGCTCGTCGATGCGGCGGGCACGGAGCTGAAGATGCCATCGGATTTCGATGTGTTCGGCAAAAAGTCGAAGACGCGCTACACGGGCGCGGATCCGGCCGTGGAGCAAAACCTCCGGCGGCTCCAGGCGGCGATGACTGTGGCGGGTTTCCAGGTCGTGCATGATGAGTGGTGGCACTTCTGCGCGAAGGATTGGCAGGCTTACGCGGCGATCGATCTTTCGCTCACGGGCGGCGAAGTGCCGGAGTAGCGGGTAGGGCGCGCTGTCCTCAGCGCGCTGCGGGCGGCTGGGGACAGCCCTCGCTACCGAGCGAGTTCGATCACGCAGCGGAAGCCGGCGACGTTCACGCCGGCGCGAGGCGGCAGCTCGGCGCGGTGCGTGAGGGAAAGGGTCCGAGGGTCGCCGTTCAGCCACGAACCGCCGCGCGCAACGCGACCGAGATGGCGCGCATCGAACCAATCTTCGCACCACTCCATCACGTTGCCCGAGAGGTCGTGCAGGCCGAAGCGATTCGGCGGAAACTTCCCGACGGGCGCGAGGCGCGGGTAGTCGTCGCGGGTGCCGGCGATGAAGTTACCCGGCTCGCTGCGATCCACTTCGGCTTCCTCGCCGGCGAAATTTCCCGCACCCGCGGGCGGAGGCCACGCGCTGCCCCATGCGTAGTGGAGCACGTCCGCTGCGCTGCGGGCAGCGGGCGTGTTGCCGTCTTCGATGGCGAGCCCCGCGGCGGCGCTCCACTCGGCGTCGGTCGGCAGGCGGTAACGCTGGCCCGGTGCGAGCGCGTGCGCGGCGAGTTCGCGCTGGGTGAGCCATTCGCAGAAAGCGCGGGCGTCGTCCCATGTCACGTTGGCGGCGGGGAAGTCGGCGCCGGTTTCCGCATCGGGCGGGATCCACAGCGTGCGCGTTTCTTTTACGAAGATCTCGAAGTCCGCGGCGCGAACCTCGTGAACGCTCCAAAACATGGACGGCGCAGCGACGAAGCGCATCCCGAGCGAGTTCGTCCACGGCACGCCGGCTTCCGGATGCAGCGGCGGTTTGCGGCAGCCGGCGATGATGAAAGCAACGAGCAGCGCGCCGGCGCGGCGCATGAACTACAGCGCCTCGGCGATCTGGATCGCGTTGAGCGCGGCGCCCTTGAGGAGCTGATCGCCGCTGACCCAAAACGCGAGGCCGTTGTCGAGCGCGCAGTCGTAGCGCAGGCGGCCGACTTCGCAGTTGTCCTTCTCCGCGCAGTGCAGCGGGAGTGGGTAGAGGTTGCCGACCGGATCATCGACGACGTCGAGGCCCGGCGCCTTGGCGAGGACTTCGCGCGCACGATCGAGGCTCACCGGCTTCTCAAACTCGGCGCTCACCGCGACGCTGTGCGCGCGATAGACGGGCACACGCACGCACGTGACCGAGGCCTTGAACGTCGGGTGATGCATGATGCGCCGGCCTTCGTTCTGCATCTTCATTTCCTCCTTCGTGTAGCCGGTCTCGAGGAAGCTATCGACGTGCGGGAGCACGTTGAACGCGATCTGGTGCGGATAGACGCTCTTCACCACGGGCTGCCCCCCGACGATGGCGGCGACTTGCGCGCGCAGCTCCTCGATGGCCTGCGCACCGGTGCCGCTGACGGCCTGGTAGCTGGAGGCGATGATGCGCTTCACGCGAAACTCGATGTGCAGCGGATGCAGCGCGATGAGCGTGATGGCGGTGGTGCAGTTCGGGTTGGCGATGATGCCCTTGTGGCGCTTGATGTCCGCGCCGTTGATCTCCGGCACGACGAGCGGCACGTCAGCGTCCATGCGGAAGGCGGACGAGTTGTCCACGACGACGGCGCCGGCTTTCACTGCCACGGGCGCGAACTGCTTCGAGATGCCGCCGCCCGCGCTGAACATCGCCACGTCCACCCCGGCGAACGATGCCTCGGTGAGTTCCTCCACGCACACGTTGTCGCCGGCAAACGGCATCAACTTGCCCGCCGAACGAGCGCTGGCCAGCAGCGTCAATTTACCGACCGGAAAGTGGCGTTTCTCGAGGAGCTTGATCAGCTCGACTCCGACAGCTCCGGTGGCTCCGACGATGGCGACATGCAGGTTTTTGCTCATGAAAAAGGCGCGGAACCTAGCGCGTGCCGCGCGCTTGTCGAGGGCCGCGCAAAGGCCCGCTTGCGGACATGCACCGATGCGCTCTAATCCGCCTCCGCCATGACTTCGAAACTCTTCGCCTTCGCCCTGCTCGCCGCCACGTCGTTCGCGTTTGCCGACGCGCCAGCCACATTTGAGGTCGGTGCGTTCAAGTTCCAGCGCCCTGCGGCGTGGACGTGGATCGACGTGCCGGAAGGCATGCGGATGATGCGCAAGGCGGTCCTCAACATCCCGGCCAAGGACGGCAGCAAGGTGGCTGAGGTGATTTTCTACCACTTCGGCGCCGGCCAAGGCGGCGACACCCAGGCCAATGTCCAGCGCTGGCTCGGCCAGTTTTCCGACAAGACCACGCCGGAAAAGATCGAAACGAAAGACGCTTCCGGCACGAAGGTGACCTTCGTGACCGTGGCCGGCACCTACCAGAGCGGCATGCCGATGGGCCCGAAGACGCCCATGACGGGCTACGCGCTGATCGGTGCGATCCTCGAGGACGACGCGGGCGGGAGCGTGTTTGTGAAATGCACCGGGCCCGACGCGGTGATCAAGGAGGCGGCGCCTGCGTTCAGTGACTTCATCGCCGGCGCGAAGAAGTAGCGCACGATGGCCAGCCGTTTGCCCCGCGATCCTTCCAACCGCGACGAGTTTCCCGTGACCTACTACGTCGATTCGCTCATCCAGATCCTGCATTGCGTCAGCGATAGCCTCGTCCAATGCGACGCCACCACGCAGATCGGGGAGCTGTATTGCGAGGAGTTCGACGACGTGGATCTCGAGTTGGCGCTGTGCTGTTTTGAGGCCACGCACAAAGTGGCCTTCAGTGAAGAACTCTGGAAAATCTCTCCCGAGGAATACGAAGACCAGACGATCGAGGAATTCATCGAGCGCTATCTCGATTCGCGCGAGCAGCGCGACCCGCTCTTCGTCACGAAGCGCTTCCTCATGTTCCAGGACGCGCTCACTCGCGCATTGACTGAGGACGGACCGAGTCTGCCGCCGCCCGTCGGCGAGTAGTAGCGCCTTACCTCACGGTGACCGCCGTGGCCTTGAGGATGGGCTCGTTGTCGTCACTTTTGCTGTCCCGAATCACTCTCTCATCGACGAGATCAGCGAAGTCGTCGGCCTTGCCGTAAATGGAACGCTGGTCCGCAGTCTGCCCTCCTTCGTTCGTCACGTAGAATCCTTTTCCGGGCACCGTCACGATGCCGCACAGTGCGCCCGTCTGGTTATTTCCCGCAGCGGAAAGCTCGAGCTCCTGCCACGGCACATTGAGGCTGCCGATCACGATCATATCCTGGTCGAGCACGCTGATCGTCCGCTCGATGCCGCGCGTGACGAAAACGCGCCCCCCATCGAAGGCGAGGTCCACCGGCGTCCCGATCTCCACGGACTTCACGTCCTTACCGTCCTTGCGGATGCGGAAAACTTTGTCCACCTCGTAGTCACAGACCCAGATGTTCCCGGTGCTATCGACTTTCAAGCCGCGCAGGCTGCTGGACCCGGGCACATGGAAAACGCCGCTGCCGTCGAAGCCCGCCGGCTTCACGCTGACCACCCTGTCGCCGTCTTCGGTGATCAGCCATCGGGTGATGGTGCCACGCTCGCGATCGCTGGTGAACATGATCAGCCTCCCGCCCTCACGCGTCACGGCGATGCCATCGCAATTGCTCATGAGCACGTGATCGAGTTCCTCCTCCAGGCTGGCGTCGTAAATGAGCACTCCGCGCGCATCCGCCATATACACCCGGCCCGTGTCATCCGTCGCGATGGCCTTGCCGGTCGGGCCGGACAACACGTTCTCCGTGGCCGCCTCGTAATCCGCCTCGTCCACCAAAATCTTGCGCACTTCACCTCTGCCTTCGAAGCCGTGAATGTAGCCCGCATACAGGAACCGCCCATCCGGCGACAGCGCGAGGCCTCGGTTGCGGCGCGGCAGCTTTTTCTGCGGATTGCCGAACACCGACTGGCTGTTGTCGATGATGTATTGGACCGACCACTTGTAAGCCTCGGCAGCGAAGCCGGTGGCGGTGATCGTAAAAAGAAGGACTAGGGTGATGGTGAGTTTGAGCACGGCAGGACGTTGCGGAGGTTGCGGTGGAGGCCCGCAGGGTGCCGGGAAACCCTGCAAAGTCAAATCGCGCTCACCACGACCACCATCGCTTGCGCCCGACTCCCGCGCGCGAGCGCAGCAAGCGCTGCAATTCCATCGCGCTCCGCTCGATCGTGAAGTGAGCGCGCGCATGCTCTCGGCCCTGCGCACCGAGCTGCGCTGCGAGCAGCGGATCCTGCAACAGCCGCACGATAGCGGCAGCCAGCGCCTTCGGATCCCGCGGTGGCACCAGCAACCCGGTCCGCTCGTGGGCGATCATCTCCGGCACGCCGGCCAGGTTTGTGGAGATGCACGGCACGCCGGTGAACATCGCCTCCGCCACCACCGTCGGCAGATTGTCGCTCCCGCCGTCCTTGTCCGGCTGGCACGCGAGGATGAAAAGCTGCGCTCCAGCCAGGGCGCGACGCACCTCGGTCTGCGAGCGTGGTCCCGTGAGCACGATGCATCGCTCCATCTCTTGCGCAGCGATTTGCACCGCCAGCGCCTCGTGCAGCGGACCGCCGCCGATGATCTCGCACCGAAACTCCATTCCCCGCGCCAGCGCCTGCCGGCACGCCTCGATCAGCACGTCGAAACCTTTCTTCTCCACGTAGCGACCCACGCTCACAATGCGCGGCACCTCACCCTCCGGCTCGCGCGGAAAAAACCCCGCCGGATCGATCCCATTGAAGACGCGGAAGACCTTCCCCTTCGCGCAGCCGTGCCGCTCCTCCATCCAGCGCCGCGCGAAATCCGTCTCCGTCACGATGAACTTCGCGCTCCGCGCCAGGTCCGCATTCGAGACCGGGAAATCCGTGTCGCAGAAGATGTCGTTCGCGTGCCCGGTGAAGCTGTAGCTGATCCCGAATAGCTCGCGCAGCCACCACGCCGTGCGCGCCGCGAGCCCGCCGAAGTGAGCATGCACATGCCGCACCCCGCGCGCCTTCAGCTCCGGCGCGAGCCAGATCGCCTCGAACATCCGCTGCGAATCTTTCTCGCTACGGTGCCGAGGAATCGCCCGATGCGCCCGCCAGCCGAGCCGCTTCGCCGCGCGCCGCGCATCCACTTCCTCGCGCAGCTTCTTCTCGTCGGGCAGGTAGAAAATGTCCGCCTCGATCCGCTCCGCCAGCTCGCCCGGATCGTCCGGCCGCCGCACGCTCACCAGCCACGGATTCGCCCCCTGCCGCACCATCTCGACCGCCTCGCGATAGACAAACGTCTGCACGAACGATGGGAAGCGCTCGAAGAGGTAAGCGAAGGAGCATGGAGCAGGGAGCATGGAGCAGGGAAAACTTAGCGCGCCTTGCTCCCTGCTCCCTGCTCCCTGCCCCCTGCTTCGAGCGCCTCGTCGTAGATCGCCTCCAGCCGCTCGATCGCCTTGCTCATCTCAAACTCCTCGCGCACCTGCCGCGACGCGGCCTGGCCCCACACGTAGCACAGCTCCCCGTCGCTCGTGAGCCGCACCATCGCCGCGTGCAGCGCGTCCTCATCACCCTCGCCCACCAGCAAGCCATGCCGCTCATGCGTCACCGCCTCGGGGATGCCGCCGTGATGCGTCGCCACCACTGGCAAGCCCGTCGCCATCGCCTCGAGCATCGAGTTCGGCACGCCTTCCTGGTTCTGGTCCGCCGTCACTTCGCTCGGGTGGAGAAAGACGTGCGACTCGGCGAAAAGCTGCGCGAGATCCGGCGTCGAAAGAAAGCCCCGGAACTCCACCGCATCGCGCACACCCAGCTCTGCCGCAAGCTGATCCAGTTGCTCCCGCAGCGGCCCCTCGCCCGCGATGATGAACTTCGCCTTCGGATGCTCTGCGCGGAATTTCGCAAACGCCCGCAGCGCCGTGCGCAGCCCCTTCTTCGCGATCAAGCGGCACGCCTGCACGAACCGCCACGCGCCATCCGCCGGCATCGGCCGCTGCGCGAAAGGAAACTCAGCGAGCGGGATCCCCGTGCGATTCAGCCGCAGCTTTTCCTTCGGGCAGCCCCACGCCTCCAGCGCCGCGAAAAGCGAGTGCGACCGCGCCAGCACCAGCGGCACCCGCTGGAGCAACGCGCGCATCTGCTCGTCGTAGCCCTCCTGCTCGGGCCGCGGCTGGATGTCCATGCCATGAAAGCTCACCACCGTCGGCCGGTCCCACTCCTCGATGAAGGGCAGCAGATGCACGCCCGTGTGGCCGAAATACGCGTGCATCAAATCCGCCGGCCGCCGCTTCATCATCTTGATCAGCACCTGCAACTCGCCGCGGTAATACACCGGCGCCTTCCGCGCGACATACTTGAGCCAGAACCGCTTGATGAAGTTCTTCCGCGCCCGCGGGATCAGCTCGATCTGCTCCTCGGGAAATGGAAAGCGATCCGCGCACTGCCGCTCGCGCGTCATCACGAACGTCTCCCACCGCCGCAGCCCCGTGACCTGCCGGTAGATGTGACGCATCTCCGGCTTGAGGAAGGTGGTGCAGTAACTGGCGACGATCGGCTTCGGCATGAAAGGCCGCGGACATTCGGGAAAGGCGCGCCCCTTGTCGAGCGCCAGCCCCATCCGACTCCCGAAAGTGTTCTCCTCAACGAACGCGCATCGCGTCGAGCAGCCACGCGCGGGCGTAAGTCCAGTGTCGCTTCGCCGTCCGTTCGCTGATCCCCAAGGCCGCGGCCGTTTCCTCGATGCTGAGGCCGGCGAAGTAACGCAGCTGCACCACTTCCGCCTTCTGCGCATCGTGCGCGGCAAACGCGTCGAGGGCTTCGTGAACGGCGAGCAGTTCGTCGTCCTTCTGCGTCGGTGCGGCGATCTCGATTTCGTCGGCATCCACATGCGCCACGCCGCCGCTGTGGCGGGCGGCAAGTTTGCGCCGCGCGCGGTCGATGAGGATGCGGCGCATGGCCTCGGCGGCGGCGCCGAAAAAGTGCGCGCGGTTTTCCCAGCGCTGCCCCTCGCCACCGAGACGCAGCCACGCCTCGTGAACGAGCGCGGTGGGCTGGAGCGTGTGGCCGGGTTGCTCGCGGGCCATCTTCGCCCGGGCGAGCTGGCGCAACTCGGCATAGACCTGCGTGAGCAGCGCGCCGGGGGCGTCGGGCTCGCCGCGTTGGATGGCGTCGAGGAGGAGCGTGAGGTCGGCCATGGGTGCGCGAGCTTGCGCGGGACGGTGCCGGTGGCGAAGCAAATGTGTCTCCCGCGGTTGAGTCTGCTGATCGACGCTCCGCTCAGGCAAGTCGGGAAGCCTTTTCCGATGAGCCGGAAGGCACAAGGGAAAGTCGGGAACGCTTTTCCGGTGAGCCGGAAGGCGCAGGGGAGAGTCGGGAACGTGTTTCCGGTGAGCCGGAAGGCGCAGGGGAAAGTCGGGAACGTGTTTCCGGTGAGCCGGAAGCCACAGGGGAAAGTGGGGAACGTGTTTCCGGTGAGCCGGAAGGCACAGGGGAGAGTCGGGAACGTGTTTCCGGTGAGCCGGAAGGCACAGGGGAAAGTGGGGAACTGTTTTCCGACGAGCCGAAAACCCTTCCCGACTTTCCTGTCCCATTCTCCGGTGAGCGGAAATGCGTTCCCGAGCGAGCGGAAACACGTTCCGCCAAAGAGATGTCAGGCTTCGCGCGACATCTTCGCGGCGGCGAGTCGGCGCAGTTCGGAATAGACGAGCACGAGCAATTGGTCGGCGGCCACCGGGTCGCCTTCCTGGAGCGTGTCGAGGAGATGGTTGATGTCGTTCATGCCGTTAGCGCGACGGCGCTCTTGTCGTAAATCGTGGGCGCATTACGGCTTCGCGTTCAGCCCCTCGGCCGCTGCGAGCGCCCGCTGGCGCTGGTCGAAGCTCAGAAAATCCGTCGCCCCCAACTCCAGCGCCGCCGCGACCTGAAGGATGTCGAGCAGGCGGTGGCCCTCCTGCTGCGCCCGCGCCCGGCTCATCCGCAGCGCCCTTTGCAAAACGGCAGGCCAGGCGCACGCCGCCTCGGTGATCCGCCCCGCCGCTTCATCCGCCGCGAGCACGGCGAGCGCGGCGACCTCCTCCGCCTCCGGCAGCGCTCCGCGGAAGCGCAACAAGTGCAGCGCGTTTTCAAACTCCAGCCGGTTCAGCGCCGTCATCACCACCGGATCCGCCAGCGTCTTCGCGTGGGCCACCGCGGCGGCGCTGTTCGCGTCGTTTCCTGCGAGCGAAAGCAGGAAACTTGTATCGGCGCAAATCATCGCGAATTCCTCCCGCCGGGATGACTACGCCCGCACCGCCGCGAGCGCATCCGCCACCACCGCCGCCGGCACGCACGTTTGCGGCTCCCGACGGCGCATCGCCGCCGCGCTGTTCGTCCAATCCACATGGCCCGCTGTGGTCGGCTGCGCGCACCGCGGCGCGGGCGCCGTGCGATCCATCCACCGGCGGATTTCCTCCCACTGCTCCGGCGGGAGTTGCGCGATGGCGGTTTCGATTTCGGCGAGCGTGCTCATGGGTGGAGGGTGCGGCGACGCGATTGGAAAGTCAACGCACGGGCGCCTCGCACGGGCGCCTCGGGCGACATCTTCGCGGCGGCGAGCCGGCGCAGTTCGGGATGGACGAGCACGAGCAATCGGTCCGCAGCCACCGGGTCGCCTTCCTGGAGCGTGTCGAGCAGATGATTGATGTCGTTCATGGCTCGCTGCGCAGCCTCGCCTCCACGCGCGCAGGATGATTCATGTCGAGCACGGCGACGGTCGCGCGCCCGGTTTCGGTGTGCCCGATGATTTCGCCGCCGATGCGGGTGAAGTGATCCGCCCATCGTTCGCGCCGCGGATGAAAGAGCGGCACCACACGCCCGGTTGTCGGATCGATTCCCGAGAGGTTCGGCCCCTTGTGCGCGTTGCAGAGGTGGCACGCGAGCGCGAGGTTTTCCGGTGAATCGCCGCCGCCGTGCTGCCGCGCGACGATGTGCTCGACGTGAAAGCGAATCCGCGCCCGCAACCCCTCGGCAGCACCGCAATACTCGCACCGCTCCCCGGCGCGCCGCCGCACCAGTTCGCGCGTGGCGGCGTCCATCAGACCGCGTGCTGCGTCTGCAAAAAGTGCTGCGCCTTCGCCTGGAGGATGCCGAGGAAGTGATCCGCCCAGATCAGCGCGTCGTATTCGGAACGCTCCACCGGAGTCAGCCGGCCCTCGTTGCACTTCTCCGCCAGTTCATCCACGCGCGCCTGCACGCGCGGATTGGCGGGCAGGTCGAGCAGCGCCAGCGCGCTCTCGCGGTTCAGACACCGCTCCACCGGCGCGAGCGATTCGGCAAAAACATCAATGGCTGGTGCGGACATGCGTGCAGTCTAACGCCGCGCCCACGATGGGCAAGCCTCTGGTCCAACGCCTGACTCACGCACGCGCAGCGGGAGCAAGCACGGTGGAACGCGCGCTCCGAGCGCGTTGTCTTCCCTGCCGGCGGAGCCGGAGCATCCGGGGAGAAGTGGCGGTCGCCCGCGCCGCGGAAGAAAACGCGCTCGGAGCGCGCGTTCCACCATCGCCGTCGGCTGCAACGCCTGGCCGGGCGCTTCGCGCGACATCTTCGCGGCGGCGAGCCGGCGCAGTTCGGAATAGACGAGCACGAGCAATTGGTCCGCGGCCACCGGGTCGCCTTGCTGAAGCGTGTCGAGCAGATGGTTGATGTCGTTCACGGCTTGGGCAGGATGCCTTGGCGGTAGCTGTCGAGCGTCTTTTGAAACTCTGGCTTCCTCTTGTCTTCCACCATGCTCACCGCTTGCTCCTGCCGTTTGATGGCCGCCTCTTTCTTTCCCTGCATAAATAAGACAAGAGCCAGGGTGTCGAGGCAGTTCGCATCCTTGTCTTCGGACGCCTCGTTGGCGCGGGTCGCAAGCTTTTCAGCCACATTCAGGTCACGCGGCTCGATTTCCTCGCTGGTGACGATATCCCACGCGAGTCCGTTCTGCAGCATGGCGTTGTCTTGATGCACGTTACTCATTTTTTCCGTGAGCATCAGCACTTGCTCGCGCAGCTTGAACGCCTCGTCTTTGCGGCCGGCGGCGCCATAGGAATCCGCCAAGTTTGTCATCGCCCAGAGCGTGTCAGAGTGTTCCGGGCCGAGCACCTTGCGGCGCAGCGCCAGCACCTCCTCGCGTAGCTTGAGCGCCTCGTCTTTGCGTCCGACGTGGTAGTAGGAAATCGTCAGGTTGTGCATAGTCCAGAGCGTGTCGGGATCTTCTGGGCCAAGCACTTAGCGGCGGAGCGGTAGCACTTCTTCTTGCAGCTTGAGCGCCTCGTCTCGGCGACCGGCTTTGCAATAGGAAATCGCCAGGGCGTGCATCGCATAGAGCGTGTCGGGGTTGTCCGGGCCGAGCACCTTGCGGCGCAGCGTCAGCAGTTCCTCGCGCAGCTTCAGCGCCTCGTTTCGGCGGTTGGCGTTGTCGTAGGTGAACGCCAACTGGGCCATCAAATCGAGCGTGTCGGAGTGCTCCGGGCCGTTTAACTTGCGAATGAGGGCCAATGACTCCTCACGAAGTTTGATCGCCGCGTCCGGACGGCCCGCGTCTGAGTAGGACTCCGCCAAATTCTCCATCGTCCAGAGCGTGTTGGAGTGCTCCGGGCCGAGCAGCTTTAGTCGAAGCGCCAGCAGTTCCTCGCACAGCTTGATCGCTTCATCCCGGCGGCCGGCGGCGGCGTAGGACTCCGCCAGATTATGCAACGCCCATAGCGTGTCGCGATGGTTCGCCTTGCGGCAGCGCGCAAGCACCTCCTCGCGAAGCTTGAGCGCCTCGTCCCGGCGGCCAGCGTCAGCGTAGGACTCTGCTAGGTTCTGCATCGCCGTGAGCGTGTCGCGGTGCTCTGGGCCAAGCACTTTGCGCCGGAGCGGAAGCACCTCCTCGCGTAGCTTGAGCGCCTCGTCTTTGCGTCCGACGTGGTAGTAGGAAATCGTCAGGTTGTGCATAGTCCAGAGCGTGTCGGGATCCTCCGGGCCGAGCACCTTACGGCGGAGTGACAGCACGTCCTCGCGCAGCTTGAGCGCCTCGTCCCGGCGACCGGCATCGGAGTAGGAATTCCCAAGCTTGTTCATCACATTGAGCGTGTCGGGGTGCTCCAGGCCAGAGGAAGCGAGGTAGTAATCGCGGGCCTTCTCCTGTAGCGAGATGGCTTCTCGGTAGAGGCCGAGGGAATGATAGGTCAAGCCGAGCGTGGCCTGCAGCTTCGCCCGCTGGGCAGGCTGGGTAGCGAGTTCGGTCTCCAGCTTCCTCGCAGCCTTGTCGAGGGTCTCGGCTACGGTGATGGTCCGCCCGTCGCGAGCCGGGTCGGGGCTTTGGAAGACTTCGCCGAGGAACTTCGCGATGTCCTCCGCGTCCTTGCGCGCCAGTTCCTTCGCGTCACGCTCGGCGGCGGTTTTCTTCTCCGCCTGCGTGGCGCGCACCGCTTGCCAACTGCTGACGGCAATCCCGGCGATCAAGGCCAGCACCACGGCACTCACGGCGGCGAAGACACGCCGGTGCCGGCGCACGAGTTTCCTCAGCAGGTAGGCCGCGCTCGGCGGACACGCCACCACCGGCTCGCTCGCGAGGTGCCGCTGGATGTCCTCGGCGAAGGCATTCGCCGTGTCGTAGCGGCGCGTGCGGTCTTTTTCGATCGCCTTCATCACGATCCAGTCGAGGTCGCCGCGTAACAAGCCGAGCAGCTTCGCACTGTCGCTCTGGCGATGCTGCGCGACGGCGGTCATCGCGTCGGCGGCCATCGTGCTCAGGGCCGTCGAGGGGCGCGGCGGCTCCTGCTCGCGGATCGCGCGGCGGATTTCGTCGAGGCCGCGCTGCATCAGCTCCGCGGGATCGAACGGCGTGCGGCCGGTGAGCAGTTCGTAGAGCAGCACGCCCAGCGCGTAGATGTCGGTGCGCGTGTCGATGTCGAGCCCGCTCATCTCCGCCTGCTCGGGCGACATGTAGAGCGGCGTGCCGATCATCTCCGCGAACTTCGTGAAGAGCGTCTTGTCGGTCAGCCGCTGCTGCGTCGCCTTGGCGATCCCGAAGTCGATCACCTTCGGCACCGGCACGCCGTCGTGCAGCGTGACGAGGATGTTCGAGGGCTTGAGGTCGCGATGGATGATCCCTTTTTGATGCGCGTGCTGCACCGCGTGGCAGACGGCGATGAAGAGCCGGAGCCGATCCGCGGTCGGAAGGCTGACCTGGTCGCAATACTTGGTGATGGGAACGCCCTTCACCAATTCCATGACGAAGAACGGCCGGCCTTTGTCCGTCGCGCCCGCATCGAACACCTTGGCGATGTTCGGATGATCCATCATCGCCAGCGCCTGCCGCTCCTGCTCGAAACGCGCGACGACATCCTTCGTGTCCATGCCCAGCTTGATGATCTTCAGCGCCACGCGCCGCCGCACGGGTTGCTCCTGCTCAGCCATCCAGACCACGCCGAACCCGCCCTCGCCGATCTGCTGGAGCAGCTTGTAAGGCCCGATGCGTTCGCCGGCCTGCTCCGGCTTGGGCCGCGGCGCCAGCTCGCGCACGATCGGCGATGACTGCGGCGACTCCGCGAGCAAAGCGGTCGCGTCCTGATGCACTTCGAGCAACCGGCGCACGCGCTCCTCGATCGCCGCATCACCCCGGCACTCGGCACCGATGAACGCCTCGCGCTCCCCGCTCCCCGAGAGTTCGAGAGCGGCATGAAAGATCGTTTCGACGCGGTCGTCGCTTGGATTCATGGGCGGTGTGGAAGGCATCATGCCCAGACATGCGCAATCCCGCGAGCAAAAGGGCCACGCGCCGCGAAATAGTTTTGGCCGGGGCGAATCGCCCCAAAAAGAAAACGCGCGCAGCGCCGTCGTATCGGGCGCTGCGCGCGTTGAAGAGAGCGAACCGCGGTTACTTCGCGGCCATGAATTTCAGCAGGTCCACGCAGCGGTTGCTGTAGCCCCACTCGTTGTCATACCAGCTCACGAGCTTGAAGAATTTGCTGTTGAGTCCGATGCCGCTGCCGGCGTCGAAGATCGACGAGTGCGTGTCGTGGATGAAGTCGGTCGAAACCACTTCGTCGGTCGTGTAAGCGAGGATGCCCTTGAGATAGGTCTCGCTGGCGTTCTTCATCGCCGCGCAGATGGCCTCGTAGCTGGTTTCCTTCACCGTCTTCACGGTGAGATCGACGACCGAGACCGTCGGCGTCGGCACGCGGAACGACATGCCGGTGAGCTTGCCCTTCACTTCGGGGCACACGAGCGCGGTGGCCTTCGCCGCGCCGGTCGAGGCGGGGATGATGTTGATCGCGGCGCTGCGGCCGCCCTTCCAGTCCTTCTTCGACGGACCGTCCACGGTCTTCTGCGTCGCAGTGTAGGAGTGGATGGTCGTCATGAGGCCTTCCTCGACGCCGAAACCTTCCTTGAGCAGCACGTGGACGATCGGCGCGAGGCAGTTCGTGGTGCAGCTCGCGTTCGAGATGATGTGGTGATTCGCGGCGTCATACTTCTCGTGGTTCACGCCCATGACGACGGTGATGTCTTCATTCTTCGCCGGTGCCGAGATGATGACCTTCTTCGCGCCCGCGGTGATGTGGCCCTTGGCCTTCTCCGCGTCGGTGAAGAGCCCCGTCGATTCGATGACGTAGTCCACGCCGAGCGCCTTCCACGGCAGCGCGGTCGGGCCTTCCTTCACCGCGAGGCACTTGATGGTGTGCCCATCGACGATGAGGAGATCGTCCTCCGCCAGCGACGGATCGCTCTTGGCGCTGGAGACGGTCTCCTTCGCCTTGCCCTGGATGGAGTCGTATTTGACGAGGTAAGCGAGGTTGTCCGCCGGGACGAGATCGTTGACCGCGACGACGTCGATTTCCTTGCCGAGAAGCCCCTGGTCGCAGATCGCGCGAAAGACGAGCCTGCCGATGCGGCCGAAGCCATTGATACCGAGTTTGATCATGTGTGCTGTGTGTTGGTTGAGGTTTCTTCGCTCCGGGAAAAGCCCGCGGAGTTAAGCGGGTCGCGCCGGGTCGTCAACGCCGCGCTTTCATCGCCGCGACTCCCCGCTAGCGTCCGCGCCCCATGTCCGCCCTTCGCAGCCTCATCCAGGAAAGCCGTGCGACGCTCGCGCTCGCGGTGCCGCTCATGGCCGGGCAGCTCTCGCAAATGCTCATGAGCCTCATCGATAGCGCGATGGTCGGGCGCGTGGGCGTGGTGCCGCTCGCCGCAGCGGCATTTGGAAACTCGATCATCGGCGTGCCCATGCTCGTCGGCATCGGGCTGCTGGTCTCCGTGTCCGTGCGCGTGTCCCAAGCCCACGGCGCCGGCGAGCGGGCCGAGACCGGCGAAACGCTCCGCCATGGACTCGTGCTCAGCCTCGTCGCTGGCGCCCTGCTCGCCACCGCGGTCTGGGCACTGAGCCCGGTTCTCGATCGCTTCGGCCAGCCGCCCGAAGTGGCGGCACAGGCCCGGACCTACGTGATCGTCACCGGCGTATCGCTTATCCCCATGCTCGCCTCGCTCGCGCTGAAGCAGTTCAGCGAAGCGCTGCACCATCCGTGGCCGCCGATGCTCATCCTGCTCGGGAGCGTCGCGCTCAATGCCGGGCTGAACTGGATCTTCATCTACGGCAATCTCGGAGCGCCAGCCCTCGGCCTCACCGGCGCCGCCTACGCGACGCTCGCCTCCCGCATGGCCGCCGCTTGGGCAATGTGGATCTACGTGCGCCGCGCGCGACGCTTCGCCGAGCACGCTCCCGTCCACTGGCTCCGCCCGCTCGTCGGTGAAAAGCTGCGCGCCCTGGTGCGTCTGGGTTTTCCCACGGCCGGGATGCTCGTGCTCGAGAGCAGCGCCTTCGGCGTGGCGGCGATCATGATGGGCTGGCTCGGTGCCGTCCCGCTCGCGGCGCATCAGATCGCGATCACCTGCGCTTCCACCACCTTCATGCTCCCGCTCGGGCTGAGCATCGCGACCACGATCCGCATGGGTCAGGCCGCCGGCGCGGGCGACCATGCGCGCCAACGCGCGATCTGCCTCGGCTCGCTCGTTCTCGGCGGCGGCATCATGGCGGGTTGCGGCTTGCTGCTCGCGCTCGCTCGCAACCCGATCGCCCGTGCCTTTGTGGAGGATCAAGCCGTGCTCGCACTCGCCACCCCGCTCCTCGTCACCGCCGCGCTGTTTCAAATCTTCGACGGCGTGCAAGTCGTCGCTGCCGGCGCGCTCCGCGGCCTTTCGGATGTGAACGTGCCCGTCGCGCTCTGCCTCATCGCCTACTGGCTGATCGCGCTCCCGCTCGGATACGTGGCCGCGTTCCGCTGGGGCTGGGGCGCCGTCGGCGTGTGGAGCGGTCTCGCCGCAGGCCTCGCGTTTGCCGCCGCGCTGCTGACCGGCCGCGTGCTCTGGCGGACTCGGGCTTAGCGCGACTTCGGTGGCGGCTTCACACCGGTCGGCTGCAAAGCAGCCGGCCGCAGCGGATCCGGCCGGGGCTTCTCCGGCGCGGCGGTCGCCACCGGTGCCACCGCCGCGGGCGCAGGTGTCTCAACCGAGTGTCGCTTCCAATGAATTCCGAAGGCGACAAGCAGAGCGAAACCGAGGACGACGATGGCGGTGACTTGCCAGCTCGCGTCGCGAATCCGCCGGACTTTCGGTGCAAGAGTCGGCACCCAACCCACCGCTTTTACCGTCTCGTCCTTCGCGCCTGCTTGAAAGACTGCACGCCGTTCCACCGCCGCCGGCGCCGGTGCCTCCACTTTCGGCACCGCGACCTTCGGCACCACGACCCTCACGACCGGAACAACGGGAGCGACCGGAACATCCTTGGGACGATCCGCCCGCTCATCCCGCAACGCATCGACAAGCTCCGCGACGCTCGCAGGCCGATCACCCGGCTCCTTCGACAGCGCTGCGCCGATGACTTCCTCCCAGTGCCGCGGAATCGGCGCACCGGAGTGGTTCAGTTCCGTGCGCCGCTCGTCCATCGAGGACGGCTTCAATTCCAGCACTTGGAGCTCGAGCCTGCCACGGAAGAACGGCGGCTTGCCCGTGAGAAGGTCGTAAATTGTCGCGCCGAGCGAATACACATCGTCCGCCACACGGGCGCGTTCACCGAGAAGCTGCTGCGGGCTGCCATAGGGCAGTGAGATTCCTTCCACGCGGGTGCCAGCGGTGCCCGCAACCGTCTCCAGGAGTTGCTGCGAAATTCCGAAATCCATCACCTTCAGCCGGCCTGAGGGCGTGAGGATGAGGTTCGAAGGCTTCAAGTCGCGATGAACCACTCGCGCATCGCGGTGCGCGTAAGTCAGGGCGTCCTTGAGCTGATCGAGCCACGGCAGCACATCCGCCGGGTCGAAGCACCCCGTCTCACGCTCCACCTTCCGCGCTGCCAGCGTCGCGCCGGCAACATACTCCATCGACACCGCCACGCGATCGCTGTCCTGGAGCAGGTCGTAGATCGCCACGATGCCCGCGTGCCGCAACTCCTGGCAGCGCCGCGTCTCGTGCTTCAGGCCAGCCACGGCCTCCGGGTCGCGTGCCCTCGATTCGAGGATGAACTTCAGCGCGACATCCTTCTCCAAAGCCTCATCGCGAGCCTTCCACACCACGCCCATGCCGCCCTGTCCGAGCACGCTCTCCAACACGAAGCGATCGAACACACGCTGCCCCTGCACAAGCAGACGCAGCGTCGAGTCGGTAGAAGCGGGCGGCAGTTCGGACATCGCGCGCCGAGTGTGTCCCGAACGCGCCCGCTTGTCACCGCCGATCGCGCCCGCTTCACTCCGCCACGATGATCCGCGCCTTCCTTTTCGACATCGGCAATGTGCTCCTGAAGTTCGATTTCACCATCGCGCTGCGAAAGGTCGCCTCGCTGAGCAACGTGCGCGATGAGCTGGAAGCGCTCGATCGACTCGATCGAATCAAGGTGCCTTACGAAGCCGGCGAGATCGATCGCGCGGCATTCCTGCGCGGCGCGTTCGACATGCTCGCCTACCACGGCACCGAGGCGGATTTCATCGCCGCGTGGGAGGACATCTTCGAGCTGAACGAGCCGATGGTCGCGCTGGTCGAACAACTCGCGCCGCGCTTCCCGCTCTACCTGCTCAGCAACACGAACGACATCCACGTCGATTACTTCATGCAGCGCTATCCGGTCTTCGCGCGCTTCCGCGGCGGCACGTTCAGCCACGTCGTGCGAGCGTCGAAACCGGGGCGCGAGATCTACGAGATCGCCTGCCGCGACCACGGGCTGGAACCCGCGACGACCCTCTTCATCGACGACCTGCTCCCGAACATCGAGACCGCCCGCGCGCTCGGCTTCATCGCGCATCACTACCACCACGCGCAGCACGACGCGCTGCTCGCGCAGCTCCGCGACGCGAGCAGGTAGGGACGGCAATCGCAGATGGAGCCGGGGCGGAGGCGGGAGGCTCAATCCTCAGCCGTCCGCGGCGCGGTGGGGACACCGCGCCCTACCTTTGCGCTGGACGCGTGGAGCGCCCGGCGGATTCTCGCCGCCATGCGCACTCCCCTGCTCTGCCTCCTCGCGATCGCCACGCTCCTCCGCGCCGAGACGCCCTCCGTCCAGCCGCTCCCGCTCGGCGCCAGCGCGCCGGACTTCACGCTGCCTGGCGTCGATGGCCGCAACTGGTCGCTCAAGGATTTCGCCGACGCGAAGGCGCTCGTCGTCGTCTTCAACACCGTCCACTGCCCGACCTCGCAGGCTTACGAAGCGCGGCTGAAACAAATCGTCGCCGACTACAAACCGAGCGGCGTCGCGATCGTCGCCATCTCGCCGAACGACCCGCGCAGCATCCGCCTCGACGAACTCGGCTACACCGACCTCGGCGATTCCTTCGACGAGATGAAAGTCCGCGCGAAGGAACAGGCCTTCAACTTCCCCTTCCTCTACGACGGCGACACGCAAACCACCGCGAAAGCCTACGGCCCGCTCACCACGCCACACGCGTTCCTCTTCGATGCCGAACGCAAGCTCCGCTACGTCGGCCGCATCGACGACAGCGAGGCCGAGGCGCGCGTGCAGCGGCGCGATCTGCGCGAAGCGCTCGACGCCGTGCTCGCAGGCAAACCGGTCGAAGTCGCGCAGACGAAAGTCTTCGGCTGCTCGGTCAAGTGGGCCGGCAAGCAGGAGCAGGTGAAGACCTTCATGGATAAGCTCGCGAACGAACCAGTGAGCGTGGACCTCGTCGATGCCGCCGGCCTCGCCGCGCTACGGAAAGGCGACGGCACGAAAGTGCGGCTCGTGAACTTCTGGGCGACGTGGTGCGGGCCGTGTGTCGCGGAATTTCCAGAGCTGATCGAGATCCACCGCATGTATCGCAAGCGCGACTTCGAGCTCGTCACCGTCGCGGCGAACAACCCGAACGAGAAGAGTGAGGTGCTCAAGTTCCTCACGCGGATGCAGGCGAGCGGGAAGAACGTGCTCTTCGGCAGCGACGACAAGTTCGCCATGTTTGCAGCGTTCGACCCGAAGATCGACGGCCAGCTCCCGGTGACCGTGCTGCTTTCGCCAAAAGGCGATGTGCTCTACCAACGCGCCGGCCGCATCGACGCGCTCGAGCTCAAGCGCGAGATCCTCAAGGCCATCGGTCGCGAAAAGGTGAAGTGAGCCGGTTGCGCCACGCCGCGAGCCGTGCGTAGCGTCGGGCGATGTCTCCCGAAGACCCGACCCTGCAAGGACTGGAAGTGCGCACGTATTTCGTGCGCGGTCGCAATGCGCTCGTGGCTCGCGCCGACTTCGGCGAACTCTACGTCGATTATTACCTGCATCAGGGCCAGCACGGCTACCAGCACGTCCCGCAACACGACGAGATGCTCAAGGAAACCCTCGCCGCGCTCACGCTCCACTGCGCGACACGCCCATGGAACGAGTCGTGGGCGTGGACTCTCCACTTCACCGATCCGCTGTTGAATCTGTTCGTCACCGGCGACAATCGCTTCGGCAAAGTTATCGGGCAGATCTTCACGGAGAACGTGAAGGACGACGGCTGCCCGCTCTTCCTCGCCGAACTCGCACGCGAGCGGAGCGAGCCGCGCCGCAGCGTCGTCGAACTCGATCCGGGGGACGCCGATGCCTTCCACGCGATCGAGCGCTTTTACAAAATGAGCGAGCAACGACCCGCACGCTACTTCCGGCACGGGCCCGAGGAATTCGTGATCGTGAGCGCGCAGCCGCAGTGCGACCTCGCGTGGTTCGATCGCCTCGACGACACGGCCATCCGTGTGCTCGATGAAACCGAGCAGCTCAGCCTGCTCGAAGTCCGCCGTTACCGCTGGGAATGCGGCTGCTCGCAGCATCGAATGCTCGGCATCCTCGCCCCGATCATGCGCACGGATCCCGAGGGCCTCTTCGGTCCCGATCCCACGATCCGCATGAGCTGTCCGCGTTGCGGCGCCCGCTACGTCATCACGCGCGAAGCGATGGAAGCCCACGTCGTCAGTGATGACTGACGACTATCTCCAGCGCTTCGGCGCCGTCGGCCGCCTCTACGGTCGCGCCGGGCTGGAGCGACTCCATGCGGCGCACGTCTGCGTCGTCGGCATCGGCGGCGTCGGCTCATGGACCATCGAAGCCCTCGCTCGCACCGGCATCGGCGCGCTCACTCTCATCGACCTCGACGACGTGTGCATCACCAACGTCAACCGCCAGCTCCACGCGCTCGACGGCCAGATCGGCCGGCCGAAAGTGGACGCGCTCGCCGACCGCGTGTGCTTGATCCATCCCGGCTGCCGCATCGCCGCCGTGCCCGAGTTCTTCACGCAAGCCACCGCCGACGCACTGCTCGCGCAGACATTCAGCTTCGTCGTCGATGCCACCGACAAGCTCGGCAACAAATGCCTGCTCATCACCGCCTGCCGCGCACGGCAGATCCCCGTGCTCACCATCGGTGGCGCGGGCGGAAAGCGTGACGGCACCCAGGTCCGCGTCCGCGACCTCGCGCACACCGAACAGGATGAACTCCTCCGTCAGGTCCGCCGCAAACTGCGCCGCGAGTTCGGCTTCACCCAAGGCCTGCACATCAGCAATCCCAGCGTCCAAGAGCCCTTCGACATCCCCGCCGTCTTCTCGCCGGAGAAACCCGTATTCCCTCACTCCGACGGCACCTGCTCCGCCGAGCCCGAGCCCGGCGCCTCTACCACACTCGATTGCGCCAGCGGCTTCGGCACCGCCGCGCACGTCACCGCCGCCTTCGGTCTCGCCGCTGCCGGTGAAGTCGTGCGCCGCATCGCCCTGCCGTAGCGACAAGCCAACCGTGATCGAATCCCGCTACTTCCCGAGCGCGTCCGCAGCCGCTTGCTGGAAGACGCGGCGCACGTCGCTGGCGTCGCTGTTTGGAAAATTTGCACGCTGCACCATCAGCACATAGGCAACCCCGCGCACCGGATCGATCCACGCCTGCGTGCCCCACGCGCCGCCGTGGCCGAAGCTTCCGGGCGAGAGCATCGCGGCCACGCCATCGTGCGGCGTGCGCAGGATGCTCGTGCCCAGTCCCCAGCCGTAGTTCGCGCCGCGCTGGCCGTAGGTGTCGTTCTGGAAGAAGCCCGTCGGCAGGGCGCCGGTCTGAGGAGTGGAGAGGAATTTCATCGCGTCCGCGCTGAGATAGCGGCGGCCTCCGCGCGTCCCGCCGCCGGCGAGCATCTGACAAAAGCGCGCGTAGTCGCGCGGGGTGGAATAAAGTCCACCGTTTCCCTGCGGCGGGCGGTTGCGGGTGCCCTCATAGCCGGCGCGCGGCGGCACGGGCTCGAGCGCGCCGGTGTCCTTGTTTTTCGCGTATGCGGTGACAAGCCGGGCGCGCTGCGCGTCGGTCGGGTAAAAGGTCGTGTCCTTCATCCCGAGCGGATCGAAGAGGCGCTGCTGGAGAAAGGCGTCGAAGCTCATCCCGCTCACCACCTCCACGATGCGCGCGGCGGCGTTGATGCCGCTCTGCGTGTATTTCCACTTTTCACCCGGCTCGTATTGCATCGGTGCAGCGAGCCAGAGCGGGACCAGATCGGCGAGCGTCCGGGCCTGCTGCGCCGCCGGGCCGCCCGCCTCGCCGAGGCCGGAGGTATGCGTGAGGATCTGCGTGATCGTGAGATTCGCCGGCTGGCCCGAGGGGGTCTTCAGCGTGGCAAATTCGGGCAGATATTTCGCCACGGGATCGGCGGCGTGAAGCTTACCCTCGTCCTGTAGCATGAGCACCGCCGCGCCGGTGATCGGCTTCGTCATCGAGGCGATCCAAAAAAGCGTGTCCGGCGTCATCGGCCGCTTTGCCGCCACATCGGCCAGACCAGTGCTCTCGATGTGAAGCACCTTGTCCTTCGTCAGCACGACCGTGACCGCCCCGGCGATTTCGTTCTTCGCCACCATCTCCTGCATCGCGGCGCCGATGCCAGGGAGCGTTGGCTCCTCGGCAAAGGCGGATGCAGTGAGGCAGGAGAGGACAGCGAGAGAAAGGTGGCGGAACATAGTGGAGAGGCGCCTATCCTGCGGCACACGCTCGACGCAGCCAACCAATTCCTCTCAGAGCTTCGTCCCGTTCACCTTCGTCCACGGGCTCCACGCGCCCATGGCGTGGTGCTGCACTTTGCGTTTCCAGATCTTGTTCCCGCAGAAGGCGAAGAGCGTGTCCTTCTCGGCACCGCCGAGGCACACGCCCGTCACGCGACTGCGGTCCGGGACGGGGAGGATGACTTGCGTGGGGCCGTCGTCGGCGCTGATCTGCACGCCGCTGCGCGTGGCGATGAATTGCCGGCCTTCGAGAGAGTAGCACACCGATTCCGCGCCCGCGTCGTCTTCCCAGTCTTCGACGTGTAGCGGGAAGAAGCGCTCTTTGTTCGTGAGCGTGCCGTCGTCGTTGATCTGGTAGCTGAAGACCCACTTCGAGCGCCCATCGGCGACGGAGAGCAGCCATTGGTCGGGGCGATACGCGAGGCCGGTGGCGAATTTCAGACCCGCATCGACCTGAGTCTTCTTGCCGTCATTCACGAACCACAAGGAGCCCGCAGCGTTCGGCTTGTCGCTGTTGCTGGTGACGTAAAGCCCGCCATTCGGCATCGCGAGGACCGACTGCCCAGGCAGGCCTTCGAGCACCACGCTGCGTTCCACGCTCATCCCATAGCTAAGAATCGTCCCAGTCTTCTCCGAGACGGAGTAAAGCTTCCCGTCGGCGCCGAAGGTGAGGCCGTGCGCATGTCCCGTGTCGGTCGCCCAGACGCTCACTTTTCCATCGAGTCCGATGCGATGGATTTTGTCGTTCGTCGTGTCGGCGAAGAACACCTCGCCGCTCGCATTGCACGCCGGGCCGCGCGTGCTCTTGAAACCCTCGACCACAAGCTGCCAGTCTTCGCCGGGGATGATGATCTCCTGCGCGCGCGGCGCACTCGGTCCCGCCTTTACGCGCTCGGGCCAGCCGCGCCACAGGTAGGCCATCGCTTCGCGCCAGAAGTCCATGTAGCCCGCGACGTGGCGGCCTTCGATGCTGCGGAAGAAGTAGTCGTAGCCGGAAAACTTCAGCGCCTTGTCCATCTCCTGATCGAGCAGGAACCAATCGCCCGCGGCATTCTCCATGTCGTGCGTGGCGGTGGTGAGATACGCGCGGATCGGCTTCGCCTCAAACTTCCTCACCATCGTGGGAAACTCATGCCCGCCGCGAAACGCCACCCAGCTCCCGCTCGCCGCATAGACGCGGCTGAACGCCTCGGGCCGATGCCACGCCGCCGTGAACGCCGCGATGCCCCCGCTGCTGCCGCCCGAGATGCAGCGATCGTTGCCGTCCACGGAAAGCTTGAGGCTGAATTCGCGCGCGATGTGCGGCAGCAGTTCCTCGGTGAAAAAGCGCACGTTGTTGTCGCTCACGCCGTCGTATTCGAAGCAGCGATTCCGCCGACCAAGCGTGCCTTCCATCGGCGCGGGCACTTCGCCGGGCCGCACGAACACGCCGACCGTCACCGGCATCTCCTCCGTCGCGATCATCGTCTCCATCAGCTCCTTTTCGCGCGGGTTGTAGCCGTCCGTCTTCACATACACGCACGCGGGTTTCGAGCCGTCGTATTGCGCCGGGATGAAGACCGTCACCTCGCGCGTCGTGCCGGGGAAGACTTTGCTTTGCTCGAACTTGAACGTCTTGATCGTGCCGGGCCGGATGTCCTCCGGCTTGATCTCCACTGGCAGGTAATTGCTCGCCGCTTCCGGTGCTGGCGCCGCCGCCACGCCGCTGCCAGCCATCGCGGTGATCTTCCATTCGAGATGCTGATCGCCCGCCTTGTTCGTCCAGAGGTCGAGCCGGCTCCCCGGCGTCTTGCCGCCGCCGAAGTCGTCGATGCCCATCCCCGGCGCATGCTTGGGGATGAGATTGCAGCTCCCGTTCTCCAGCCTCTTCACGCTCCAGAGCTGCGACGCCGCGCCCGTTTCCGCTTCGACCACGATCGCGGTTCCATTCTTCGCCTCGCCCTTCGCTGCTGCGACCACGAGCTGCGCGCTATTCGCTGGCCGGATGGTAAAAAGTTCGTCGCCCTTCGGCGCGATCTTCCACTTCTGATTCGCCGCGCCGGAAGGTTTTCCGATCGTGACCACCGCTCCCACCGCTTCCAACACCATCCCCGGCGCACTCACCGGCGCGATCGAGTAGGCGCCCCAGTCCTCAGCGACGGCGGTGCTCACGACGGCGATAAGGAGAGGGGGGAGGTCCGAAAGAAGGACGGGAGAAAAGACATGGGTGAGATGGTTGAGGATGCGCTCGTTCAAGCATCGGGACGCAGCCTTATTGGCGATCCCGGAGTGAAATCCCCGCGATTCAAGGAGCCACGGTTTGCAACCGCCGACGTGCCGATGTAACGGCGATCGGAAGTCGCCGCTCCTCGTAATGTCACAACCTCCACAGCCCACGGTCGCCAATCTCACTGCCCGCGACTGGCGTGACTACGAAATCCTCGACACCGGCGACGGCATGAAACTCGAACGCTGGGGCGATGTCGTGCTCGCGCGGCCCGACCCGCAAGTCATCTGGCCGCTCACCGGCGAGTGGAAGAAATGGGACGCGTGGTATCACCGCAGCGACAAGGGCGGCGGCAAATGGGAATCCCGCCGCAAGCTGCCGCAGTCATGGACGATCAAATACGACAAGCTCGTCTTCAAAATCGCGCCGACCGGCTTCAAGCACACGGGGCTTTTTCCCGAGCAAGCCGTGAACTGGGACTGGTGCGGCGAGCAAATCCGGGCGGCGAAGGCGAAGGCGAAGGGGCGCGAGCTTTCGGTGCTCAACCTCTTCGGCTACACCGGCGCCGCCACCGTAGCGGCGGCGGCGGCGGGCGCGAGCGTCTGCCATGTCGATGCCGCGAAGGGCATGGTCGAATGGTGTCGCGAGAACGTGCGGCTCAGCGGCCTCACCGCCTCACCGATCCGCTACATCGTGGACGACTGCCTCGCCTTCGTGCGCCGCGAAATCCGCCGCGGGAAAAAATACGACGCGATCATCATGGACCCGCCCAGCTACGGCCACGGAGCCGCGGGCGAAGTGTGGAAGCTGGAGGAACACCTCTGGCCCCTGCTGGAGGATTGCCGCGCGCTGCTCTCCGATCAGCCCGCGTTCTTCCTCGTCAACAGCTACACCACCGGCCTCTCACCCACCGCGTTGGGAAACGTGATGACCCGCCTGCTGACCTCCAGGGGCGGCAATCTCAGCACCGGCGAAGTTGGTCTGCCTATCACTCGCGATCATCTCGTGCTGCCGTGCGGGATTTACGGTCGCTGGGTGTGGTGAGCCGCATTCCTACTTTTCATTTCGTGCCGTGGGCGCCCGGCAACCCGAGCGCGCGTTTGATGATTCCGAAGACCGGTTCCACGCTCGTCTGCCGACACGCGTAGATGGCCCGGCCTTCCTCGCTTTGGAGTTTCGCTTTCATTGCGACCAGCCGCGGGGCTTTGGGCTCGGCGGGGTTCTCGTGCCGCCCATCCGCAGGTCGAAAGTCGTAGCGGCGTTGCGCCAGGGTCGCTTCGGCGGCCACCGCGCAATAGACATCCACTCCGCTCTCCATCACGCGGCCCAGCGCGGCGCTATTGAGATAGCCGCAGCTCGACCAGCACGCGCGCAGGAGCGCCGAGCGCGGCAGGGATGGCGGCTAGCGTCGGCTCCAGTTCGCCGTGGTCGGCCGCGCTCTGGCTCACCCGCGCACCGACGATGAGCTGGCTGCCCTCCGCGCACACGCGGAGAAAGCACCCCCCAATCGCCTCGAAGTTCTCGCGCCGAAATTTGCAGATCGTGTCGTGATCGGGATGCGTGTTGGCCGCCAGATAACGCACCGAGAGGTGCTGATGGG
>VFJQ01000049.1 GCA_009885995.1 Verrucomicrobiota bacterium | reverse complement strand
GACGCGCTATCGAGGTCTGGCCAAGAACACCGCGCAGCTTCATAGCCTCTTCGCTCTGGCCAACCTCTTCATCGCTCGACGCTCGCTGCTGAGCACCGCTGCCGCGTGAGCGAGCGCCAAGAGGGTCGGAAACTCGCTGGAATCATCTCAAAGCAACCGCTTCCTTCGCTTCGCTTGATGCCTTTTACTTCCAACCTATCACTCGGCGCGCCGAACGTGTCGCTAAAATCATCCGCACCGCAGGCTTCTGCGCCCGTCCCCTTTAATCAGCGGTTCCCAAGTGCGGATCGAGCAGGGCACGTTGCCCGGCGTGGCTGGAAATCAACACTACACGTCGAGCGGCGCCGACTCGTCGCTGAACCAGCCGCTCTCTCCCAGTGGCTGGCCGTGGGTGCCCGGGCAGACCTACTACGTGCGATTCGTCAATTCCTCCGGCGGCGCGCTGCCCATCACCTTCACGATGAAAGGCCGCACGGCGTTGACTGACGATGAGGACGAGGACGGACTGCCTGATGCCTGGGAGAACGCCTACTTCGCCTACACCGGCTACGGCACTGCCGACGACAATGACGGCGACGGCATCAGGAACCTCATGGAGTGGGCCTTCGGTCTCAACCCGACCGTGGCGAATGTCGCGAGGCTGGTGCCCGGCACCGGCACGACGGGACTTCCGGCGGTCATGCTTACAGGCAGCGGCTCGACGCGTCGGCTGGTGCTCGAATACGTGAGACGCAAGAATGTGATGCTCACCTACACGGCGCAGTTTGCCAGCGCACCAGGCGCGGCGAGCTGGCAGACCGCAGCCAACGCGCCCGTCGTCACCGACATCGACGCGTTTTGGGAACGCGTCGTCGTCGAAGACACCGTCACGGTCGGTGAGCAGCCGCGGCGTTTTGGTCGTGTGCTGCTGTCTGCGCCATAGCGCTCGTCGGACCGTCCACTCCCTCTTGCGCCGGTGGATAAGAGCAGTGGACAGGAGCGGGGGGCTGGATACCTACGCGTTCTTCAGCGGTTGCGAATCAGCACCCGAGGGCGGTTAGCTCAGCGGTAGAGCGTCTCGTTTACACCGAGTTGGCCGGGGGTTCGAATCCCTCACCGCCCACCACTACGTCAGGCGTAGATCGTAGGTGAGAAGGTCGTCGCGCAGCTTGCGGCATGGGGCGGCGATCGCGGGAGCTTCCTTCGCGGGGCATTTGGTGAAGGCGCGGCTGTGCGCGTCGAGGCGCCATGTCTCGCGGGTCTTTGCAGTTTCGATTGCGACGTAAAGCGGCAGCTCGATGGCGATGCCGGGGTGCAGGCACGGGAAGAGCGCGCTGCGGCGGTAGCGCAGGCCGGCAGTCGGAGCGGCCGGTAGTTCGCGGCCTTGGACGAAGACGCGTGCATCGGCGGGCGCGGAGAATTCGAGTCGCTCGATCGATGTGTCCACGAATCGGCTGGTGGTGCCGCCTTCGAGCGGTGTCTCGCAGAGTAGCGGCCAGCTTTCGAGCGCCTTGCGAATCGTCACGCCGGTCTTGCTCTTCAGCATCACCGGGCAGCGCCAATCGATGATCGCGGCGAAGACCTTGCGCGGCAGATCGAAGCCCGCGGCGCGGAGGTCGGCGAGGACTTCATCGAAGTCGGCGATGAGGCCGCTCGGGAGAAAGTAGCGATCATGCAGCGCGTCGCCGTGCTCGACGAGCGGCGCGAGGAAGGGGGTATCGAGCAGCCGCGCGGCGAGTGCGCGCCACAGCAGCGCGATCGCGGACATCCACTCCGCGCGCGGGAAGCTCTCGACGGCGCGGAACTCGATGAGGCCGCGGCAGCCCCCGTCGAAGTTCACGTTCCAGAATTTGTCGAAGCTCGTCTCGCTGCGGTGCGTGTTGCCGCTCGCGTCGGTGTGGAGGTGGCGCAGCGTTTCGCTGATGAGGTAGCGATGATCGCCGGGCGGCAACTCCTCGAGGAAGCGATACGCCATTTCCAGATCGTAAAGCTCGGGCGCACCCTCGTCGGGTCGCGGTGCCTGCGAGGAGGCGCCGACGTATTGGCCGGTGAAGAGATAGCTGAGCGACGGATGGTGCTGCCAGTAGCGCAGCATCGAGGTGACCCAGCGCGGGCGGTGGAAGAGCGGGTGGGCGTCGAGGCTCGGGCCGCCGATGAGAAGGTGGTTGCCGCCGCCGGTGCCGAGCTGTTCGCCATCGGCTGATTGCTTGAACGAGCGCAAACCCGCGGTGGTCGCGGCGCGTTCGAGCGTGGTGAGCCAGTCGCGGTATTCGGTCCACGCGGCGCAGGGCGGGAGATTGATCTCGAGCACGCCGGGGTCGGCGGCGATGCCGAGCTTGCACCAGCGGTTTGCTTCATCGCCCGGGATGTAGCCGGCGAAGCGCGTGGGCCCGGCCTTGGTCTCGCGGAGCGTCGCGGCGCAGGCTTCGATCACGGCGAGAAAGCCGTGCTGCGTGAGAGGCGGGAGGAAAAGGTGCAGCGCGTCGTCGCCCTGCTCGACCGTCAGCGCGCGTCGTCGCGCGTCGGGCGGCAGGTCGTGAAGGGGCAGGCGGAGCCCGGCGGGGCCGTCCGTGCGCAGCAGGGTGAGTTCGGTGCCGAGCGCCCAGTCCTCGCTGATAAAGACGCCGTCTTCGTGATCGAGGGGGAGCACCCACACGCCGCGGTCGTCGTCGTCGGGATCGATGGCGCGGAGCCAGCCGGTCTTGAGCCCGAGCCGCTTGAGCAGTTGGACGCGGAAGTCGGCGACACGCTTGGGCGACGTCTTGCCTTGCGGCTTGGCGAGCGCGGGCACGAGCGGCGAGCCGTCGCGATTCCACACGAGCGCGAGCGCCCAGCGCGGGTTCACTTCGCCGGGATACGATTTTCCAGGGCAGTAAAAACTGACGGCGTGTGGCAGCGCTTGCTCCTGCAAGGCGGCGGCGAGCGCGTAGGCGTAGTTGAGCTTCGTCGGCCCGAGGGCGGTGACGACCCATTCGGGGCCGTCGGGGTGCTCGGGCACGTAGGTCGGTTCGCCGCCGAGTGTGAGCACGACTTCGTGGCGGGCGAAGACGGCTTCGATTTTTTTGGCGACGGTGGAGAGAGGGTCAGTGGACATCGATGATTTCGAGGGAGGCCGACATTTCGTGCGGCACGGGTGTGTCGTGGTAATAGCTGCCGATCACCGGAGCGACATCTTCGGTGCCGAGGCCGACGGCGGCAGTGAGGTGGCGGTGGTCGCAGAGGGTGCCATTGGTCGGGTCGAAACCGACCCAGCCGGCGCCGGGCAGATAGACCTCGACCCATGCGTGCAGAGCGCCCTCAGCACGCTTTTCGTCGCTGCCGAATTCGCAGAGGTATCCGCTCGCGTAGCGCGCGGCGAGGCCGAGGCCGCGGAGTGTATCGACGAGCAGCACGGCGAAGTCGCGGCACGCGCCGCTGCCGAGCGCGAGCGTCTCGGCGGAAGTGCGCGCGGCGCCTTCGTCGCGGCGTTCGTAGGCGAGGTGTTGGTGGAGCGCTGCGTTGAGCGCGGTGAGTGTCGGGATGGTTGGCTCCGGTGCGAGCGGCGCTTTCCAAAACGGAATGGGCAGCGCGGGCGCTGCGCTGAGATACGGCGCGAGCACGAGTGCCTCCTGCGGCTGATACGCGAAGGGCGCGTGCAGCGCGTGCGAGGCGAGGAGGAAGCCGAACGCGTTCTTCTCCGCGACTTCGAGTCTGAGCCGCAGCTTCACGTCGAGGTTGCGCGCGGCTTTCGGGTAGAAGACGGAGGCGACTTCGTTGTCGAAAAGGTCGCGGCGCCAGTTGATGACGGCGCCGGTGTTCGTGCGGAAGTCGAAGCGGCGGAGCTTCAGCGCGCGATCGACTTTCGGGATGAGGCGAAAGAGGTGAGGGGAGAAGGTGACGCGCTCGTCGTAGGCGTAGCGGGCGGCGTAGCGGATCTCGACTTTCATGCTTTCGATTTCCCGTTGCGGCGCTTCATCGTCACGCGCACGCGCATCGCTTGGCCGCCGCTGCCCTTGAAGGTGCCCCGCAGCGGTGTCGCGTCGCGGAAGTCGCGGCCGAAGCTGACGGCGACGTAGCGCTCGTCGATCCATTGGCGATTGGTCGGATCGAATGCAACCCACACCATGCCGGGCACGAGCACTTCGATCCATGCGTGGGTGGCGACGGCGCCAATGAGGCGGCGTGGCGTGCCTTCCGGCGGTGTGGTCTCGATGTAGCCGCAGACGTAGCGGGCGGGCAGTCCCGCTGTGCGCAGGATGCTGAGGCCGATGTGGGCGAAGTCCTGGCAGACCCCGCGGCGTTGCTTCCAGACGGTGGCGAGCGGCGTGGAGTTTTCGGTCGAGCCGCTTTCGTAAACGAACTCGCGATGGATCGCTTCGTTCAGGTCGTGCAAGGCGGCGCCGAGCGGGCGGTCGCCGCGCAGATACTTGCGCGCCCAAGCGACGGCTTCGCGGCCGGTTTCGACGACGGGCGTGGGCTGGAGGTAGTCGAAGATGTCCGTGAGCGCGGAGCCGAGGATCTGGCGTGCTTCCTGGATCGAGAGGTCGAGCGCTTCCTGCGGCCGCTGCACCGGGTGGGTGCGCACGATCATCTGGTTGCTGATCGCGAGGTGGCGATGTCGGAAGGGGACCGAAAAGAAGTCCACGCGATTGCCGAAATGATCGTCGTAGGACGACACGGGCACGTCGGGATCGATGACGAGCTTGTGGCTGACGACGGTCTGCGACGGCAGGTCGCGCGGCGTGAGGCGCGCTTCGCCGTAGGCTTCCGCAGCGGGCTGCGGGTATCGGTATGCGGTGATGTGCGTGACTTCGAATTCCATCGTTCCCTGCAATTCGTGCAGTCGATTTCACCACCGGCGCGGACGCCTCGGCGAATCGAACGCGCGCCTATGCCGCATAACTCCCTTGGAACCAAGCGGGAATTCTCCACCTCACTCGCACTGTTGCCCCGCCTAGTGGCCCGCCCAGAATTCGCGTGCGGGCTGGCCGTTGATTCGTTCGAGGGTGTGGATCGATCGCAGGATGTCGGCGTCGCGGTCGCGGATGTAGTCGCACTCGATCTCGGTCAGCGGCATGCCGCGCAACGGGCTCAGGTCCGTGATCGAAGTCTGGCTGCAAACCAGCTTCTTGAGTGACATCTCGGCCAATGGTCTCAGATCGCGCACGGGGCTTCGGGAGCAGTTCATGTCGATCAGCGGCATCCCCAAGAGCGGCGAGAGGTCGCTGATCTCCGTGGCGCCGCAGTTGAGGGTCTTCAATTGCTTGCCTCGCAGTGCCACGAGGTCTGTGACGCCAGTGTCGTTGATTGCGAGGCCTTCGAGAGGCGCGCCAGCCAGCGGAAGCAGGTCGCTGATATCCGTGCCCGAGCATACGAGCCACGTCAGCGGCATGCCGCGAAGCGGTTCGAGGTCGGTGATGGGAGTGTTGTGACAGTCGAGCCGCGTCAGCGAGAGTCCGCGCAGCATTTCGAGGTTTTTGAGGATCCCTTTTTGGCCGTTCTGGCCGAGGCGCAGGCGTTTGAGAGCAGTCAGTGCGCGGACGGGCGAAAGGTTGGCGATCGCGACAATGCTGCAACCAAACATGGTGACGGCGCTGCCTTCGACGATGAATGTCGCGGTGGAGGGGTCAAAGTCGGGATTGAGTTCCTTCAGTTTCTCGATGACTCGCTGCGCCTGCGCTTCCGCGGGCAATGCGGCGACGGCTCGGATGAACGGGTCGTCGGATGGCGGTGCGGCGGGCTTTTGAGCGACGGCTCCGCTGGCGGTGTTCATTCGCGCCGGCTTCACGGAAGACGACGCAAGCGGTGACGACGACTGTTTCCCCAGAAGCCACGCGAGGCTGGCGACGATGGTCAGCCCGACGAGGGCGGGGGTCCGGCGCGTCGGCTTGGGAGGCTGGGGAGTGAGGAGGGTTCGAGCGCGCCGCAATTCCTCGACTAGCTCCGCGTAGCTCGCGTGCCGCTCGGAAGAATCCTTGGCGAGCATTCGAGCGAGCGTCTTCACGATGGCCGGTGGGCAATCCGGCATGTGCTGCAGGATCGACGGGGGCGGCTCGGTGACGTGGAGGAGCATGACGGCGAACGAGGCGTCGGCATTGTAAGGCGCGCGCCCACAGAGCAGGTGGTAGAGCGTGCAGCCGAGGCTGTAGATGTCCGTCGTGAAATCCAGCTCCTTGGTGCAGCGGGCCTGCTCGGGGCTGATGTAGAGCGGCGTGCCGATGGGCATGCCGGTCGCGGTCAGGTTGCTGTCGCAGTCGGCGTTCTTCGCCATGCCGAAGTCGGCCAGCTTCACGTCTCCCTCGGTGGAGATGAGCACGTTGCTTGGCTTGATGTCGCGGTGGATGAGGCGCGTCTTTTGCCACGCGTAATCGAGGGCCTGCGCGAGGCGGGTGACGATGTCCAGCGCGTCATCGACCTTGAGGCGGCCTTCGCGTTCGAGGCGGCGCTGGAGCGATTCGCCGTCCACGTATTCCATCGCGATGTAGTGGACGCCGTCCGCTTCGCCCGCTGCATAGACCTGCACGATGCCGGGGTTGTTGATGCTCGCAGCGAGCATGGCTTCGCGCTTGAAGCGCTTTGGGAATTCCGGGTCATGCGCCAGCTCTGGCAGCAGGACCTTCACCGCCACGCGGCGATTGAGCGCAGGCTGCTCGGCGAGATAGACGGTGCCCATGCCGCCCTGGCCGACTTTCGTCAGCAGTTTGAATTCGCCGAGCGGCTGGCCTTCGAGTGCGTTCATACGGTCACCCACCAAACGCGGCCTTCCACCTGATGCTCGGGCAAGGCGTGCTGCACGGCCGGAGTCACCTCGGGGCAGGTCGCGACGTTGTAATCGTCGCCGCAGAGGATGCCGCCCGGACGCACATGCGGACGCCATGCGGCGATGTCCGCCAGGACGGCGGCCTTGCCATGATCGCCGTCGATGAACACGAGGTCCGCCGTCACCGCGAGCGCGCGACTGGCCTCGAGCGAGGTCATTCGCACCGGGACGATTTTCGCGGCTGCGCCGGTCTGTTTCATATTGGAAAGGAAGGCGTGGTAGTGCGGATCATGGGGGCGCTGGTAGCGCACCATGTCCACGCAGAAGGTATCTACGCAATACAATCGCCCCTCCGGAGGCAGCGCGCGGCAGAATACTTGTGTCGAGCCCATCCCGAGATACGTGCCCACCTCGATGATCGTCCGCACGTTCGCGAGCGCGCACAGCTTCGCGAGCGTCTCGCCCACGGCGCGGTCGATCCGGCTGTGCGGCAGCAGCGGCAGTTCGGCGATGCTCTCGAACAGATTTGCCGTTCCGCTCATCTACGGTTGCCGCTCTCGAGCCACGGCTCGCGGGTTCGCATCGATCAGATGAAGCTGCCGTCGGCCTGCCAGTGCTTGCACCGCACGCTGCCCGAGGCGAGCACCTGCCAGCCGGATTGCACGATGTCGTGCATCGCCGCCCAGTCGTAGGCGCAGTTTTTCATCGACCAGTCGCGCGTGGGGCGGAAGGCGATCGCGTCGAAGACCGGACGGCGGACCAGCGTGCAATAGAACCCGGTCGCGTCCACGGGTGTGTATTCGTCGGCGGGTGGTGGGGCGATGAAGGCGCTGCCTTCGCGCCACAGGATCCACTGGTCTTCGAACCGCGATCGCGCGCAGCCGGTGACGGCTCCCGCCTTCGGGTATCGGAACAATCCTTTGCAAAGATGATGCAGCGCGTCCGCGGGCGGCTCGATGTCGTCTTCGACCGACCAGATAAAGTCCGCGCCGCTCGGCACGTGCTGCCGCGCCACGGCGTAGAGGCGCGCGAGATGGGTCGCGAGCGTGTAGGCATTTTGGCTGCGATGCTCGCGGCTTCCGGCGAATGACGCCGCATCCACATCGGTCAAGGCCTGGCTGCGATCCGCGACGTAGCTGAAGGCCATGCCGCAGTCCGCGAGGCGCGTTTTCAGTTCGCGGGAGAATTCCGGATCGTTGGAATTGTCGATCGCCACGATGTGCAGGTTCTCGCGTTTCCAGTCCAGCCGGGCGAGCCACTCGAAGTGCCGCTCCAGCGACCAGCGGCGGCCTGAGAAAAGCGTCACGACGGCGATCATGCAGGCCTGCCTCAGCGGCGCGACGTGGAAGTCCCAATTGCCGTGGCGTGCGTTGGACATCTGGTCGCCGTGGATGCGGTAATTCAGGACCGCCTCCGGCACGTGGCGCAGTTGCCAGCCGTGGCGGGTCATATCCAGCCACATCATCCAGTCGGTCAGGAAACCTTCCATCTGCCAGCCGCCGACCTGGTCGAACGCCTCGCGGCGGACGAGCGAGCACGCGTCGGCGAGATTCCCGCGCCGGAGCTCGTGGCGGTCGAAGGGTCGCACGCTCTCGCTGAGGCCGAGCGTTCCGGTTTCGTCAAAGCGGAGCAAGTGGCCATACACGGCGCCGAGGTTCGGCTCCTTCATCGCCGAGCGAAGCCGTTCGTGGTAGGTGCGCGAGAGCGAATTGTCCGCGTCCACGAACAGGAGGAAGGGTGTCCGCGGTGCTGCGCTGAGTCCGGCCATCCGCGCAGCACTGTAGTTTTTCCACTCGCCGCGGACGTAGCGCACGCCGCGCGAGGCAAAGCGCTGCGTCACTTCTGCGGTGTCGTCGCTGCTCCCATCGTCCACGACGACGATGCTCTCGAACGGTGCGCTCTGGTTCAGGCAGGACTCGATGCATTGTGCCAGAAACTTGCCGTAGTTGTGGCAGGTGATGATGCACGCGGTGCCTTCGTAACGCGACGGTGCGGTCGCCGTGACGATCTCTGAATGTGAACCGACGTAGCTCTCGACGAGGGATTGTTGCTTTGCGGCGCGAGCCGACTTGTTCCTGATGGACATATCTAGGTTCCTTGCAGTTTGAGGTTTAGAGTTCCGTGGAGACACGTCGCCCGGACGACTCCGAGCGCGTGGAGGTGGCCGCGCTGCTCGCTTCCGGCCGCAGTTTCTGCGGCACTTCGGCCGCCGAAGCAGGGCCGAACAACCGCGAGATACAGCGCTTTGACGAGCGGAGTGACGCCGACATCTCCGGCATTCAGCAGATCGATTCGGCGAGGGCAAGGCTGAACATTTTTGAACATTTTGATCCCTCGCATCGGAGGAAACGGCGCGAAGGTTTCGCCGCAGTTGTGGCCCTTGCGCCGGGGGCACTGTGCGTTAATATCCGCGCCCATTTTTTACATGGCATCAGTTCTACCATCACGTCCACGCCAAGGCGGCAGCCGCCGCAGTATCGCAATCGTCGTCAGCACGTATCATGACGAGTTTGCACGCGGCCTGGTGTCCCACGCGCTGCGCGAGTTGGAGGCGATTGCCCCGGGAACGCAGACCGAGATTTTCGATGTGCCGGGTTCCTTCGAGGTCCCCCTCGTCGTGCAAAGCGTGGCGGAGCGCGGGGATTTCGAGGTGGTGATTGCTTTCGGCCTGCTGATGGAAGGGCAGACCGCTCACGCGCAGCTCATTAGTTCGGCGGTGACTGATGCCCTCATGCGGATCGGCCTCGTGACGCGCGTGCCGATCATTCATGAAATCCTCGTGGTGCAGGATGAAGCGCAGGCGCGTGCGCGGTGTCTGGGAGACGAGATCAACCGTGGCACCGAAGCCGCGCGCGTGGCCGTGCGGATGGCCGAGGTGATGGCTCAGTTTCCACGCCGACAATTGCGATGAAGAAAACACCCGGATCCCGCCGCGAGGGTCGCATGCTCGCCGTGCAGCTCATTTACATGCTCGATCACAACTCCACCCCATTCGAGGAGGTGTTGCCGGGCTTTATGGCGTTTGAAAAAGACGACGACGAGCCGCTGGTGCCGGTGGAGAAATCGCGCGTGTTTTGCGAATCGCTCGCTCGTGGTGTCGTCGAGCACTGGAAGGACATCGACCGGCAAATCAAGGACACGACCGCGAACTTCACGCTCGACCGGATCGGTGGAGTCGAACGCGCGATCTTGCGGCTGGCGATTTACGAGATGCTCCATTGCATGGACACGCCTCCCGTCGTGGCGATCAACGAAGCCGTCGAACTCGCCAAGCGCTTCTCCGGCGATGAAGCCGGCCGCTTCATCAACGGCGTGCTCGACCGGATCCGTAGCACGCTGACACGCCCGTCGCGCACGGCTGCGGCGCTGCCATCGCCGGTGGAGCAGATGCAGCGGCAGATGGAGCGCGTGGCCCGGGAGCTGAGTAGCGAGGTGCCCGAAGAATTCTCGCCGGGCCGCGCCACCCCGCCGGAGCAGAGCTGAGCAGGCGGAATGGCGTTCGGTTTCTTCAAATCGCTGATCCAAAAGTTCACCGGCCGGCCGGTGGACTGGGACGAACTGGAGGAAGCGCTCATCCGCGCCGATCTCGGCGTGCCGATGACCCAGCGCATCCTCACCACGCTGCAAGCCCGCACGGAAAAGCTCACCGCCGAGAGTGTCGTGGAGGTCGCGAGAGAGGAGATCTTGAAGGTGCTGCCGCGGGACAATCTCATGCTCCGTCCGCTCGCGTCGAAACCGAAAGTCGTGCTCGTCGTCGGCGTCAACGGCACGGGCAAGACCACCTCGTCCGCGAAGCTCGCCGGATTCCTCAAGCGCAAGGGGCACAGCGTCGTCCTTGCCGCCGCCGACACCTTCCGAGCCGCCGCGATCGAGCAGCTCGGCATCTGGGCGGAGCGGCTGGATGTGCCGATTGTGCAGGGGCAATACAACGGCGACCCGGCCGCTGTCTGCTTCGATGCGTATCAACGGGCGGATCGCGAGAACATCGAGTTCGTGCTGTGCGATACCGCGGGCCGCCTGCACACGAAGACGAACCTCATGGGCGAGCTCTCCAAGGTGAAACGCACGCTCGCCAAGTGCGATGCGTCCGCGCCGCACGAGTGCCTGCTCGTGGTCGATGCGACCACGGGCTCGAACGCCCTCCAGCAAGCGCGCGAGTTTCACCAAGCCGTGCAACTCACCGGACTCATCGTCACGAAGCTCGACGGCTCCGGCAAAGGCGGCTGCGTGATCGCGATCCAAAACGAACTCGGCATCCCGACGCGCTTCGTCGGCACCGGCGAGAAGCTCGAAGACCTCGCGTTTTTCGAGAGCCGGCAGTTCGTCGAGCAAATGCTGTAAGTCGCGCTTGCGCTGCTTCGTCGCTGCGGCAGTCTCCGCGCCGATGAAATTCCTCACTGCCATTCTCGCCATCGTCGCCGTCTTCGCGTTCAGCGCCTGCTGCACAGGGATCGTCGAGCGCAAGGTTCCCGCCAAGTCCTGCTGCGCCTCGGACGGCAAGTGCGCGGTAAAGAAGCACCAGTAAGCGGCCTAAGCTCCGAGCCGGGCGGCTCGTATTCAGCCGATGCACGCGTTGCGCTCGTATCTTCTCATCCTCGGCCTCGCCATGGCCGGCGTCCTGCCGGCACAGGAGGCGGTCGCGCCGATGATGCAGGAAATCAGTCCGGGCGTCTTCCAGATCGGCAAACTACGGCTCGATAAGCTCGCGCGGACGGTGTCGTTCCCGGGTCGTGTGAATATGACGAAGGACCTCGTGGAATACGTCCTCGTGACCACGATGGGCAGCACGCACGAGAGCCTGCTCGCATCCGAGGTGCAGCCGTCGGACTTGCACTTTGCCATGCTGCTGCTCGGCGCGAAGGGCGCGGGTCTGCTCGCGCCTCAGCCCGGTGACGCACCGCCGGGGCAAATCGATGCGGATTACCTCCGCCGTGCGCCGCGGCTCAAGGGAGACAACATCACCATCGCGGTGAAGTGGAAGGGGAAGGACGGAATGGAGCACAGCGTGCCGGTCGAGGACTGGCTGATGAACGCCGACACGAAAAAGCCGGCGCCGCACGGGCCGTGGATCTACACTGGCTCAATGTTCGGGCAGGATGGCGGCTTTCTCGCGCAGCAGGCTGGGATGTTCGTGTCCGTCGTCACGAACCCCGCCGCGTTGATCAACAATCCGCGCCCCGGAAACAACGACGACCGGCTCTGGGCTGTGAACGAGAAAGCCGTCCCGCCGGTCGAAACTCCCGTCGAGATCGTCTTCACGCTCACCGAGGGAATCTCTGAAACCAAATGAAACTCCCGATCCTGTCCTTCCTCGTCCTTTCCGCCGCCGCGCTCGCGCAGGATGCCACGGCGCTCAAGAACCCGGACAATCTCTCGCTTCGCAACGAAGTGCAGACGGCGATCGATCGCGGGCTCGCGTGGCTCAAGAGCCAGCAAAAGGACGACGGCTCGTGGTCGAGCGCCGATCACCCCGCGCTCACCGCGCTGACGACCGTGGCTTTTCAGCGCGAGCCGTCCGGCAGAAATCTCAAGACCTCGCCGGATTTCCTGCTCAAGAGCTACGACTACTTGCGCGGCTTCGCGAAGCCCGACGGCGGCATCTACGGCAAGGGGCTTTCGAACTACAACACGAGCGTCGCGATGATGGCGCTGCTCAGCACCGGCAATCCGAAGGACGAGCCGCTGATCGAGGCGGCGCGCAAATTCATCGCCGGCCAGCAGGCGACGAACATGGCCAAGCCGGAGACGAATGGCGGCTTCGGCTACGGCCCGACCGGCGCGAGTCCGAAGCGCCAGCATCCCGACCTCGACAACACGCTCGTCACGCTCGAAGCGCTCCGGCTTTACGAGAAGCTGCGCCCGAGCAGCGAACTCGCCGGCGCGAAGGACCTGAACTGGCAGGCTGCGGTCGATTTCCTCAGCCGCTGCCAGAACCTCGCTGCGACCAACAAGGAGCCGTGGGTGAGCGAAGAGCAGGGGAACAAGGGCGGCTTCATCTATTTCCCCGGCTTCAGCAATGCCGGGGAATTCGAGCCCGCGCCCGGCAAGAAGGCGTGGCGCAGCTATGGGACGATGACTTACGCCGGCATGCTCAGCCTCCTCTACTCCGAGGTGAAAGCCGACGACCCGCGCGTGCAGGGCGCGCTCGGCTGGCTCAAGGCCAACTACACGCTCGATGAAAACCCCGGTCTGGAGGAGCAGGGGCTCTACTACTATTACCACCTCATGACGAAGGGCCTCGCCGCCGCCGGTGTGGAGACGCTCGAACTGCCCGACGGTCGCAAGGTGGACTGGAAGCGCGAGGTCGCGCTCAAACTCCTCAACCTCCAGAAAGGCGACGGCCACTGGGTGAACGATGCCGGCCGCTGGATGGAGAGCGATCCGGTCCTCGTCACCAGCTACTGCGTGCTCGCGCTCGAGCTGATCTACCACAAGCTCTGACCGGGCGAGAGAAGCGGTTGACCCTCGCGGCTCGCGGTCTCATCTTGCCTTCGTGATCGCCCGCGCACTGCTTCTCATCGCCGTCTTCGCCGGACTCCTCGGCGGACAGTTCGAAGCGCCTGGAGTCTGCGGCCCCACGCAAGTCTGCGCTGGGTGCTGCGCGCCGGGCAGCGACGCGAGTTGCTGTAGCGCGAGCGAGAAACCCGCGCCGCCCGTCAGCACGCCGGCCGCCAGCTTGGATTGGAAGATGATCGCGCAGCCGCGAATGATCGTGCTGCCGAAGCTCCACGCTTCCGAGCCGGAGAAGCCGCTCGCATTCTCCCGCGAGGCGCCGCGCGCGAGCGGTCTCTCGCGCATCGAGCGGACCTGCGTTCGCCTCATCTGAGAGGGCTTCGACGCCTGTGGTGTGCCCGCGTGTCGCGGGCGCTGATCGTGTCGAAGCAACCTTCAACCTCTCCGATGAATGAACCTCTCCATCTCTAAACGCGCGCGCGGTCGCGCTGAACTCACCGCACTTCTCCTGCTCCTCGTCGCCGGCGCCGCTGGCCTCGGCGGGTGGTATTTTGGCCACCGCCACACGCACACGTCTGCCGTCACCGGTCGCAAGGTGCTCTTCTACCAGTCACCGATGCATCCGTGGATCAAGTCCGACCAGCCCGGCAACTGCACCATCTGCGGCATGAAGCTCGTGCCCGTGTATGACGGCGAAAAGGGCTTCGATGAATCCGGCGCCCAGGTGCCGGGCATCACGCTCGGCAAGGACACGATCAACGTCATCCACGTCGCGAGCGCTCCGGTGGTGAAGCAGTCGCTCAAGCGCACCATCCGCGTCGCCGGGACGATCGACGACGACGACTCCGCGCACCGAAAGCTGAGCGCCTACGTCGATGGCCGCATCGACAAACTCTTCGTGAACTTCGTCGGCGCTGAAGTCACCGCCGGCCAGCCGCTCGCTGCGTTTTACAGCCGCGACCTGCTCGTCGCCCGCAGCGAATACACGCTCGCCACGCGCATGGCCTCCGGGCCGGATCGCGACAGCGCCAGCAATGCGAGCCGGCAAAAACTCCGCCGCATGGGCCTCACGCTGGAGCAGATCGACAAGCTCGCCGGCCAGACCGGCGACACCCTCGAGATCGTCGCACCGCAGGGCGGCACCGTCGTCACGCGCAACGTGTATGAAGGCCAATACGTGAAGGAAGGCGACGTGCTCTTCGAGATCGGGAACTTCGCGAAAATGTGGTTCGTCTTCGACGCCTACGAGCGCGACCTCGCGTGGATCCGGCTCGGGCAGGAAGTCACGGTCACGTCGTCTTCGACCCCCGGAAAAATCTACCGCGCGCCGATCACCTTCATCGACCCGAACCTCAATCCCGCCACGCGCAGCGCCCGCGTCCGCGTCGTGCTGGAGAATCCGATGGTCGGACCTCGCCGCGAGCTCCTGCACAAGGTTTACGGCGAAGGAGCCATCACCGTGGAGTCCGAGCCCGTGCTCACCGTGCCGCGCTCGGCGGTGCTCTCCGCGAGCAGCGCGCCGATGGTCTATGTTGAGCGCAAGGCCGGCGTTTACGAGACGCGCCACGTGCTCCTCGGACGCGTGGGCGACGACGTGTGGGAAGTCCTCAGCGGCGTGGACGAAGGCGAGCGTGTCGTCACCACCGGCAACCTGCTCATCGACTCGCAAGCGCAGCTCGATCGCGGCGGCGAGCCGCCATCGGAAGTCGCCGCCGTTGTGCCGTCATTTAGCGATGTGCAGCGCGCCGCCGCTCGGACCTTCATCGACGCCATCGTGCAAAGCGCCCGCGTGCTCGCGGCTGACGATCTCGCTGGCTACAACACGAGCGTCGCCGCGCTCCATCCCGCAGCCATGCGTCTTGCCGAGGTGCTCGGCGTGCGCGGCGAGCGGCTCGGCAAAATCGCGCACGTCGCCAGCGCGCCGAATCTTCCCGCCGCCCGCAAAGACTTCTACCCGCTCAGCATGATCGCCGCGGAACTCGCGCTCGAACTGCGCAAGCAGGCGCCCGACTTCGCGACGATCAAGGTCTTCGAGTGCCCGATGGCCAAGTCCGCGGTGCCGAGCGCGGAGACGAACGCGGGCCGGTGGATTCAAGCCGACGGCCCGTTGCGCAATCCATTCTTCGGCGCCGAGATGATCGACTGCGGCACGGAGGTGCGGCCATGATCCATCGACTCATCGAGTGGTCCCTGCGGAACCGCTTCCTCGTCATCTGTGGCGCGCTCATCGTCATCGCGCTCGGCGTGTTCGAGCTGCGGCGCGCGCCCGTCGATGCGATCCCGGACCTCAGCGAAAACCAGGTCATCGTCTTCGCGGACTGGGCGGGCCGCTCGCCGCAGGAGGTCGAGGACCAGCTCACGTATCCGCTTTCCGTGAACCTCCAGGGCCTCGCCGGCGTGAAGACCGTGCGCGCCAGTTCGATGTTCGGCTTCTCGCTGCTCACCGTCATTTTCGACGAGAAGATCGACAACTACTTCGCCCGCACGCGCGTGCTCGAACGGCTCAACTACCTCGGCGACGCGCTCCCCGCGGGCGTCACGCCGAAGCTCGGCCCCGACGCCACCGGCCTCGGCTGGGTGTATCAGTATTACCTCGACGTCGATCCCGCGAAGGGCAGCTACGACCTCGGCCAGCTCCGCTCGGTGCAGGATTGGTTCATCCGCTACCAGCTCAACTCCGTGCGCGGCGTCGCCGAAGTCGCGAGCGTCGGCGGCTTCGTGCGGCAGTATCAGATCGAAGTCTCGTCGCTCAAGATGCGCGCCGCCGGCGTCTCGCTCGACGACGTGATGACCGCTGTCGGGCAGAGCAACCTCAACGTCGGCGGCAAGGTGATCGAGGAAAACGGCATGGAGTTCGTCGTGCGCGGCCTCGGCCTCGTGCAGAGCACCACCGATCTCGAGAAGACCGTGCTCAAGCAGATGGAAGGCACGCCCGTGTATCTGCGCGACGTCGCGACGGTGCAGATCGGCGGCGACTTCCGCCGCGGTGCGCTCGACGTGAATGGCCGGGAAGTCGTCGGTGGCGTGGTGGTGATGCGCACCGGTGAAAACGCGCACGCCGTCATCAAGGCCGTGAAGGAGCGCCTCGCGCAACTCGCACCCAGCCTGCCTGCGGGCATTTCGATCAAGCCTTTCTACGACCGCAGCGAGCTGATCGATCGCACCATCGATACGCTCAAGCACGCGCTCATCGAGGAGTTCATCCTCGTCACGCTGGCGCACATCATCTTCCTCTTCCATTTCCGCAGCATCCTCATCGTCACCTTCCCGCTGCCGGTCTCGATTCTCATCGCGTTCATCCTCATGCGGCAGTTCGGCATCACGTCGAACATCATGTCGCTCTCCGGCATCGCGATCGCCATCGGCGTGCTGGTCGATGCCGCGATCGTGCTGACGGAAAATGTCATCCGTCACTGCGAGAAGGCGGAGGATGAGAAGGGAGCGCGCCTGACTTCTGAGGAAACTTTCCAAGTGACGCTCGACGCCGCCCGCCAGGTCGGCCGGCCGATCTTCTTCGCGATGGCGATCATCATCCTCGCGTTCGTGCCGGTCTTCGCGCTCGGCGGACAAAGCGGGAAGCTCTTCCACCCGCTCGCCTTCACGAAGACCTTCGCGATGATCGGCTCCACGCTGCTCGCCGTCACCATCGTGCCGGTGCTGTGCACCCTGCTGGTGCGCGGGCCGTTTCATCGCGAGCAGGACAACGTCGTGATGCGCTTCCTCCTTCGCCTCTACGACCCCGCGCTCGACTGGGCGCTGCGGCATCGCAAGAGCGTGATCGCCCTCGCCGCCGCGCTGCTCGTGGGTGCGGGCGCGCTCACGACACGGATGGGCTCCGAGTTCATGCCGCCGCTGGATGAAGGTTCGCTGCTCTTCATGCCCACGTTGCTGCCGCACACTTCGCTCACCGAGGTGAAGCGCATCATGGCGTGGCAGGATCGCGTGATCGCCGAGACGCCCGAGGTCGCCAGCGCCGCGGGCAAGCTGGGCCGCTCCGAGACCGCCACCGATCCCGCGCCGGTCGAGATGATCGAGACGACGATCATGCTCAAGCCCGAGCGCGAGTGGCGCGCCGGAATGACGAAGGACAAGCTCGTCGAGGAGCTGAGGGAGAAGCTCAGCAACGTGCCCGGCTACGTGCCCGGCTTTCTCCAGCCGATCGAAAACCGCATCCTCATGCTCTCGACCGGCATCCGTGCGCAGGTCGGCGTGAAGCTGCTCGGCGAGAACCTCGACCAGCTCCAGCAACTCGCCTTCGATGTGGAGAGAATCGTGCGCACCGTGCCCGGCGCCACGGGCGTCGCGCCGCTGCGCGTGCAAGGGAAGCCTTACGTCGAGATCGAGGTCGATCGCGAAGCCGCCGCGCGCTTTGGCCTGCGCGTGCAGCAGGTGCTCGACGCCGTGGAGGTCGGCATCGGCGGGAAGAATGTCACCACCACGATCGAAGGCCGCCAGCGCTTCCCCATTCAGGTGCGGCTCGAGCGCGATCAGCGCGACGACATCGAGCGGCTCGGCGACATCCTCGTCGCGACTCCGGCGGGCGCGCACATCCCGCTCGGCCAGGTCGCGAATATCCGCCGCCGCACCGGACCCGCTGAAATCCAGAGCGAGAACGGCCGGCTGCGCGTCTTCGTGCAGGCAAACGTGACCGGCCGCGACCTCGGCGGCTTCGTCTCCGAGATCAAACGACGCGTCGATGCCGAGCTCGGCCCGAAGCTCGCCGGCACCGGGATCGTCGTGGACTACGCGGGCGCTTACGAAGAGCAGATCAAAACAAACCGCACGCTCGGCTTCGTCATGCCCGCGGTGCTGCTGATCATTTTCCTGCTGCTCTACATCATCTATCACAGCGCGAAGGAAGCCGCCCACGTGATCCTCGCCGTGCCCTTCGCGCTGACCGGTGGCGTGCTGTTGCAATGGGTGCTCGGATACCATTTCAGCGCCGCGGTGAGCGTCGGTTACATCGCGCTCTTCGGCACCGCGATCCAGACCGGCGTCGTCATGGTCGTGTATCTCGAGGAAGCCGTGAAGCGTCGGAATCCGCGCACGCGCGAAGAACTGCTCGCCGCGATCAAGGAAGGCGCCCGCCTGCGCCTCCGGCCGAAGGTGATGACCGTCGCCACCATCGTCGCGAGCCTGCTCCCGATCATGTGGAGCACGCGGCCCGGCGCCGAGGTGATGAAGCCGCTCGCGACGCCCGTGATCGGCGGGATGCTGAGCAGCCTCCTGCACATCCTCATCGTCACGCCGGTGATCTTCGCGTGGCTGCGCGAGCGGGAGCTCGACAGCTCCGAGGGTGGAGCACGCGCTCCGAGCGCGTTGCCCACTTTGCCGGCGGAGCCGGGGCTCTGACGGAAGAACAGCGGGTGTAGTGTCGGCTCTCTGAGCCGATCATTCTGCGAAGGACGCATCCCCCCCTCGGCTCGGAGAGCCGACGCTACACTCGCCGCTGGCCAAGCTGAGCCGCTCCCCGCTTTTGCCATGGAATCCGATCGTCATCGAAAGCCGCAAAGCGATCGAATATGCGGATCGACTCGCCGGCTACGTCTTTGGGGCCTGCAACGGAAGTGCCGGTGAAAGGTCGCCGCTCGAACTCGCCGGCACGCTGCTGAGCAACGCGGACGTTTTGACAGCAAAGGAGAGAGCATGATGTCGCTCGAAGATCGCCTTGCCGCCATTGTCGCCTTGCTGCCCGAGCAGGCGCAGAATCGTTTCACCGCTCCGCTGACTGCTGAGGAGAGCACGGACACTCGGCTGGTCGAAGCGGCGCGCGGCCTCGCCAAGGCCGAGGGTCTTGTGTGCATGACGCCAGGAGAATTCGCTCGCGTGAGCACGCAGCACACCACCGCTACGCGCGCGCCCGCTGCGGATGATCCGCCGCAGTCTCTCGCCGCGCGATTCGCCGCGATCACCGATCCGCGTGCGCAGACCGCGTTCTGGCGCTTGCTCACCGCCGAGCAGCGCGCCGCACTCACCAAAGCTCAGTAACCGCACATCATCATGCCCAACACGCTCACCAACGTCCAAGACATCAAGGTCGCGCAGCGCGCGCTTCAGCCATTCACGGCGGCGCTCATACCGATCCGCGCTTTCTCCAGCAACTTCTCGCCCGATCCGGCAGACAAGCTCGACACGGTGCGCGTGCCGATTGTCGGCACGCCGACGGGATCGAGCGATTTCGCCGGCAACTACACCGTGAACGCCGACTCGACCGTGAGCGTGATCCCGGTGCAGCTCACGCGGCATAAGTTCAAGACCGTGCATCTCACGGCGCGCGAGGCCGCGAGTCCGCGTTCAACGTGCTCGACACGCTCGTCTCCGCCGCAGTGAAGCAACTCGCGTAGGACGTGTTGCAGGACATTTTCAGCGAGATCACGGCGGCGCACTACGGTGCGCCCGTGATCGCCGCGCTCGCCGCGGCAGATTTCGATTACAAATACCATTGGTTGCCCTTCTTGGTCTGGTGCATCTGCGGATCGCGCTCCTTGCGCGCATTCTTGGTCGAGGAAGGCGCCGCGATGATCGTCGCATCCACAATCGTGCCTTCCTTCATGAGCAGCTTTCGCTCGCTCAGCAGCGCGCCCACCTCCGCGAAGATCGCCCGGGTCAGATCGTGCGCTTCGAGCAGGTGGCGGAACTTCAGCAGCTTCGTGGCATCGGGCACCGCTTCCACGCTCAGGTCGATGCCGGCAAAGGTGCGCATCGCCTGGCTGTCATAGAGCGCGTCTTCGAG
>VFJQ01000097.1 GCA_009885995.1 Verrucomicrobiota bacterium | reverse complement strand
GGAGAGGTCGGAGACGCGCTTGGCGGACATGCGGCGGACCGAGCGCAGGAGTTCGGCGACCACGGTGGGGCGTTCGCGGATGATGGCGAGCAGATCGCCCGAGACCTTCCCGGCCAGCGCGAGCTAGGCGAATGGCGAACTCGTTGCCGGGTGCTTACGCCGTAGCAAAGCACGCGGGCGAATGGCTCACCGCTTTCCCCGATCCCTCTCGCGACTCTTCCCAGCACGGATGACAGCGCGCCCGGCCTCCGGTATGACACCCGCATCGCATGCACGACCTCACCCTTCTCCAGGATCTAGCCGTAGTGATGCTGGTCGCGGGCGCGGTGACGGTGCTTTTTCACTGGCTGAAACAGCCGGTCGTCCTCGGCTACATCCTCGCGGGCGCTGTGATCGGGCCGCATCTGCTGCCGCAGCCGCTGGTCGCATCGCAGGCAAGCGTCCAGACGCTCGCGGACCTCGGCGTGGTCTTCCTGCTCTTCACGCTCGGGCTCGAGTTCAATTTCCGGAAGATCCGGCAAGTCGGGCCCACGGCCTTCATCGTCGCGCCGCTCGAGACGGCGCTGCTGTTCTTCGCGGGCTTCGAGATCGGGCAGCTCTTCGGCTGGCCGACGACGGACTGTGTCTATCTCGGCGGCATCATGATGATCTCCTCGACGACGATCATCGCGAAGACGTTGAGCGAGATGGGGCGAAGCCGGGAGCCATTCGCGCAGGCGATCTTCGGCATTCTCATTGTCGAAGACATCATCGCCGTGCTGTTGCTCGCGTCGCTCTCGGGCGTGACGCACGGGGCGAGCCTCGACTGGCGCACGATCCTGCAATTGGCACTGCGGCTTTCCGTGTTTGTGATCGTGGCCATCGTGCTGGGGCTGCTGGTCGTGCCGCGGCTGCTGAAATTCGTGGGCCGATTCCGCGGCGATGAGACGCTGCTGGTGACGGTGCTCGGGCTGTGCTTCGGGCTCGCGCTGCTCGCGGACCGGCTGGGATTCAGCGTCGCACTGGGCGCTTTCATCATGGGCGCGCTGATCGCGGAGTCGGCGGAGATCCGGCGCATCGAGCGGATCACCATGCCACTGCGGGACATGTTCAGCGCGGTGTTCTTCGTCGCGATAGGGATGCTGATCGACCCGGGCGTGCTGCGCGAACACGCGCTGGCCGTCGCGGTGATCACCGTCGCGCTCGTCGGCGGGAAGGTGCTCGCGTGTTCGTTCGGGAGCTTCCTCGCCGGCTACGAGCCCGCCACAGCGCTGCGGGTCGGGCTGGGGTTGGGACAGATCGGCGAGTTCTCGTTCATCATCGCCGCACTGGGCGCGACGCTCGGGGTCACGAGCTCCTTTCTCTATCCGATCGCGGTGGGCGTGTCCGCGATCACGACCGTGCTCACGCCGTATTTCATCCGGCACGCGCACCGGCTCGTGGCGCTGCACGACCGGCTGGCGCCCGAGTCGTTGCGGAACTATCAGCGCGATTACCTCGAGTGGGTGCGCCGGGTGCGGGAACGGCAGGCGGCCGATCCGGTGCGTCGCATGTTGCACACGATCATCCTGCAACTGGCGGTGAACGTCGCATTGATCGCAGCGCTTTTCATCGGAGCGCTCGCGGTGCAGCAACTCGAGCTGCGCTGGATCGACGAATTACCCGCGTGGATGGGCGGGCCGAAGACGGTGCTGTGCCTGGCCGCGCTCGTGTGCAGCCTGCCAGTGGTCGTGGCCTTCCTGCGAAAGCTGCAGGCGCTCAGCATGATGCTCTCCGAGCTGGCGATCCGCGAAGGCACCAGTGCCCGGCAGAAGACGGCGCTGCGCGCACTGCTCTCGAACACAATCCTCTTCGCCGGCAGCGTCGCGGTGGCGGTGCTGATCCTCGCCTTGAGCGCGCCGCTGCTGCCGCCGTGGAAAACGCTCACGCTCCTCGGGCTGCTCGCGACTCTGCTCGCGGTGCTGCTGCGGACGCACTTCGTCCGACTGTATGCGCGGGCACAGTCGGCGATCCGCGAGACCCTCGCGCGCCCGCACGATCACCACGACCCGGAGCCGTCGAAGCCTCTGCCGCCGCTGCTCGAGCACGCGGACCTGCGCACCCTCAAGCTGCCGGGCGAAGCCGCGGCGGTCGGCCAGTCGATTCGCGCGCTCGAACTGCGCACGCGCTGCGGCGCGAGCATCATCGCCATCCGCCGTGATTCGGAAACGATCCACAACCCCGGCGCCGACTTGATGCTCGCCGCGCACGACGAGTTGCTCCTGCTCGGCGACCCGGATCAGCTCCACATCGCCGGACAACTGCTGACGCGGGGACCAGCGTGACCTTGGCAGCCGCGCGCGGCAGGGTTATGCGTAGCAGCCATGCGTTTCCTCACTCTTCTCCTGCTCGCCGCTGTCCACGTCGCCCACGCGGATCTCGTGTGGGAAAAGACGGTGCAGGAATTTCACCGCGTGCCGGAGGATGGGCACGTCAGTGCGAAGTTCGCGTTCAAGAACAGCGGGCCGGACACGGTGACGATCAAGCGCGTGAAGACTTCGTGCGGCTGCACCACGGCGCGGCTGGCGAAGAACACCTTCGCGCCGGGCGAAAGCGGCGAGATCGAAGTGAAGTTCACCTTCGGCGGCCGGCGCGGTCCGCAGCGCAAGATCATCGCGGTCACGTCCGACCGCCCGCGTGTCGTCAGTGCGAGCCCCGAGGAGCAGCGCGAGTGGACGCTCGACTTGCGCGTTTACATCCATGAGCCGCTCACGCTCACGCCCGCGCTGGTGTGGTGGAAAGTCGGTGACGCTCCCGAGGCGAAGCTCGTGAAGCTCACGACCGCCGACGGGCAGAAGGTGGGAGTGAAAGGCGTCACCTCTTCGAACCCGAAGTTGTCGGCGAAGCTCGCGACGGTGGCCGAGGGCAGGGAATACGTGCTGAGCGTGCAGCCGACCGACACCTTCGCGAAGGAAGCCGCGGAGCTGACGGTGACGACCGACTTCCCTCCGGACGCGCCGCGCAGCTACCGCATCTACGCGCGCATCAAGTGATCGGCCGGGCTTTCCGTGAAGCGCTAATCCTGTGCGCACTCGCTGCCGCGCCAGCGGCGGTGACGGCGGTGCGTGAGCTGAAGTGGCGTCCGCAAACGCCGCTCGCCGCGGGCGAAGTTATGCTCGCCGACGCGCAGGCGTGGGGAGCGAACGCGCTGTGGGTGGATGCGCGGCCCACTGCGAAATTCGCACGCCAGCATATCCCCGGCGCGCTGTCGCTCACGCCGGAGGAGTGGGAGGCGCAGGTGGCGAAGTTCCTCGATGAATGGGATCCGGAGAAGCGCGTGATCGTATATGGCGAGCGCGGGGGCGATTCCGCGCCGACCGTCGCGCTGCGGCTGCGCGAGGAACTGAAGATCGCCGATGTGTGGGTGCTGCACGACGGGTTCGACGCATGGGAGCGGCGATGAAAACCGCGCGCATCCTCGAATGGCTGCTGAGGCTCGGGCTCGGCGGCGTCTTCATCTACGCGGGTGTCGCGAAGCTCGGTGACGTGCAGCAGTTCTACCTCGATGTGCATCACTTCGAGCTCACGCCCTCGGATATCTCGATGGTGCTGGCGATCTATCTACCGTGGCTGGAGGTCGCGCTGGGCGCGGCGCTGCTCACACGGCGCCTTTACCTCGGCGCGATCGGACTCAGCGCGGGCTTATCGCTCGTCTTTCTCGCCGCGATCGCGAGCGCATGGTGGCGCGGGCTCGACATCACGTGCGGCTGCTTCGGACGCGAGACCAACGCGACGCACTTCCCACAGCATATCGCAATGAACGGCGCGATGCTCGCCGCTGCGCTGTTCCTCGCGTGGCTCGACCTGCGCCGCAAATGAAGCACCTGCTCGCTGCCTTCCTGTTGCTCGCCGCGTGCCGTCCGCAGCCACCGGTCGCTGCGATCGCTCCACCACCCGAGACACTCGATGCGCGTTTGGTTCGCGATGATTTCACCTTCGCCCAATGGCGCGCAACGCTCGGGCGGGAGCCGACACCCGCCGACCTCGCGACGCTGCTCGATGCGCTCGCGGCCGCGAGGAAGCAGGCACCCGGACGGGCGTTCGCTCTGGAGCAAGACGGCGAGTTGCGCCTGCGCGTGCTGCGGACGCCGAAGGTGCAGGCGAAGGGAATGGTCGTCCTCGGCATCGCTCCGCCCGAGGGCGTGCCGGATGTGAAGCAACTGCTTCACACCGAACCCGGCGACAACTGCCCAGTCTGCCGGATGCGCGCGCAGATGGAGAAGGCTGGGAACGGGCTGTAAGCGGCCTACAGCGCCAGTTCGCCCTGCGTCCGGGCTCCGCCGCCCGCCTCGGCTTTCACTTCGGCAAGCAGGCCCTTGAACTCGCACTTCTCCAGCGCGGCGATCAGCTCCGGATAGCGTGGCTTGACGCCGAGTTGGTCGAGCGGGACGGGCAACTCGTGATGCGTATCGAGGCGCACCATCTCGCGGTTCGCTTCGATCTGCGCACGCGCGGCGTCGAGCTTCGCGCGCAGCTTTTCGTTTTGCACGACGCTGAGGTTGGCCATCAGCGCGGCGAGCGAACCGTGCTCGGTGATGAGTTTCGTCGCGGTCTTCGGGCCGAAGCCAGGCACGCCGGGAATGTTGTCCACGGTGTCGCCGATGAGCGCAAGCACGTCGGCGATCTGCGCGGGATCGACGCCCCATTTCCTCCGCACCGCGTCGCAGCCGAGCAGCGCGTGCGGATCCGTCGGCGCGGCGAGGTCCGCTTTGTTGGTCGAGTAGATCTTCACGTGCTCGTTCACGAGCGTGAAGAGATCCTTGTCGTTCGTCGCAAGCACCACGTCGTGGCCCGCGGCGCGCGCGGCGACGGTGTAGCTGGCCATGAGGTCGTCGGCCTCGGTGTCGGGCAGGCCGAGCGAGGCGATGCCCATGGACGGGACGAGTTCGCGGATGAAGCCGAGTTGCGGACGCATCGGCTCGGGCATCTCGGCGCGGTTGGCTTTGTATTCGGGCTGAAGCTGCGTGCGGCGCTGCGGCAGGCCCTCATCCCACAGCACGACTGCGCCGTCGGGCTGGAGATCCTTGAGCATCTTGCGCACGGTTTTCACGAAACCGTAGATCGCGTTGGTCGGTTCGCCGCGCGAGTTGCTGAGGCTCTGGATCGCGTAGAACGAGCGATAGACGTAGTAGTGGCCGTCGATGAGGAGGAGCTTCACGCCGGATTTGTAGCGGGGGTCCGGAGCCACCACCAGCGCGGGATTTCCAACCAAACAAAAAGGCGCCGCGCACATCAATTGGATGCACACGACGCCTCCTGCTGGATCGCCCCCACTGAGTCTCGGCTCAGTGCGAACGTCCGGCCCCCAAAATTCTTGAGCGCGCTTAGTCCAGGTCGCCCGTGCCGATGGGCCGCTCGATCAACGCATCGCCCGTCAGGAAAATCTTTGCACCGCCGCCGTCATTGTCCGTCTGGATCAAATGCACGGACTTGGCCCGGTCATTCATCTTGATGGCGTAAGTCTCGGGACCTTCATCCGCCACCGGTGGCACGGTGACGACCGGAGCGATCGACAGAGTGCCGAATCCATCCACATCGACAGTGTAGGTGCCAGTGAAGAGGAAGTCCTTGATCACCGTGGCGCCGTTATTGTCGTCGGTGGTGGCGATCATGCGCCCTTTGACGTTGCCCCTTCCATCGGCCACGAAAGCGCCCACGCGCAGGATGTCCTGACGTGGCGCGGTATCGACGCCGCTCTCGGTGTGAAGCGGAGCGAAGCTGACGACAGGCACCAATCGGAACGTGTAAGCTCCTTTCAGATTCCTTTCCGAGTATTTGAAGTCCTTCGCAGCGCCTTCGGTAGGGAAGGCGTAGCTTGCGACGATGAGTGCGATAATTGCATTTCGTAGGTTGTTCATTTCAAGGTGATCATCGTGGCTCGGAGCCGCGGTGGATGTGGACAGAGTCAGATTTCGCTCCCCTGTGATTCCGGTTTTCAGCCGCGCACCCAACTCGCCCTTGATTCGCGGCGCGCGCAGGGTCCGCACTTTCTTTCACCACGAAGCCGCGCAATGTCGCGCGATGCACTCCACGATCGAAGCTCTCGAAAGCCGCATCGCCCCCGCGTCCATCATGCTCGGCACCGGCACGACTCCGTCGGGCGATGTCACGCTCGATGCAGCGGACACGCTCTCCGCGACACTCAACGACGTGGCGGGCAGCGGGAAGCTCGTCGTGACGGGCACGGTGACGATCAACAATGCGACGCTCACGATCGACGTGAGTCAGATGCCGGGTGATTCCGATGAGTTCGTGCTCATCGACAATGACGGCATCGATCCGATCAACGGCACGTTCGCGGGATTGCCGGAAGGCGCGGTGTTCAAGGCTGGCGGCACGTATTTCAAAATCAGCTACGCGGCTGGCGACGATGGCAACGACGTCGAGCTCACGGCGCTCGTGCCGAAGGTGACGATCACCGGCGGCGGGAGGGTCGCAACGTTTACGGACGTGGATGGCGATCTCGTCACGGTAAAGACGAGCAAAGGCACGTTCGAGGAAGGCGATTTCGTGTTCGCACCGCGTGGGGATTTGCTCAATGGCGCTCAGCTTACCGCGCTCACGCTGGACGATGGATTCACCGGGGCGAATCTGTCGTTCACAGCCAAGCGCGACCTATTTAGCGGGAATGGTTTTGTGAATGTCGGGTTCATCGATGCGCACGGGGTGAGCCTCGGCGCGGTGTCGGTGAAGGGCGATCTCGGTGCGATCGACGCGGGCAGCACGGCGCTCGGGCTCAAGTCGCTCACCGTGCAGTCGATGGGCCGGCTGGGCACTTCCACGCAGGAGCCCGGCGGGGCGGTCGGGCTGAACGTCGCCGGACGGGTCGGCACTGTGGTGGTGAAGAGTGACGCGATCGGTGCGGATTTCACCGCGCCCGGTTTCACCACGATCCGTGTCGCTGGGTCGTTCGTCGGCGGGAGCATCACGTCCGCGACCGATATCGGCACGCTCACGATCATGCATGACTTGACCGGTGCGGCTGGCGCGCCAGTGGAGATCTCCGCCTTCGGCAAAGCGACGGCGCCGACGAAGGGCGCCGATTACGCGATCAAGACGCTCAAGGTCGGCGGGCATGTGGAATGGACGAACATCACGCTGGGTCTCTCGGCGGCGGGCGATAATGCGGACGCTTCCATCGGCACGGTGAAAGTCAGCGGTGACTGGATCGCGTCGAACTTGACCGTCGGCACGCTGCCGGGAATGGACGGCCTCATGGGCACCGGCGACGACGCGCTCGCGACGCGGTCCGGGCTGACCGCGCGCGACAGCGAGGATCGCACCGCGCAGATCGGCAGCCTCACGATCGGCGGCCAGGTGCTCGGCACGGTGAGCAATACGGCAGATCAATTCGGCATCACAGCCGAGTGGATCAAGAAGGTGGTCATCGGCGGCGGGAAGCTCCCGCTCACGTTCGGGGCGCGCTCCGATGCCGACTTCTTTTCGCTCGCGCCGACCAGCCCCGGCGCCGGCGGGCGGCTCTCCGACGTGACGATGCTTGAAGTGCTGGCCTAATTGCCCACGGCTCGATTGGATTGATCGCACACTATGAAACTCCTCCCGATTCTCGTCGCCTCCTTCCTTTCCACGCTCGCTGCTTCCGCGGCTGATGCGCAGTGGCTCACGTTTGAAGCCAAGGACGGTCCCGGCAAGGGCAAGCATATCGTCCTGCTCGGCGGCGACGAGGAATACCGTAGCGAGGAAGCGCTACCGCAGCTCGCGCGCATCCTGAACGAGCGGCATGGCTTCAAATGCACCGTGGTCTTCGCCGTGAACAAGGAGAGCGGCGAGATCGACCCGAACACGAAGGACAACGCGCCCGGCATCGAGGCGCTCGACTCGGCGGATTTGTGCATCACGTCGCTGCGCTTCCGCGCGTGGCCGGATGAGCAGATGAAGCACTTCGCCGACTACGTGGCGGCGGGCAAACCGATCATCGGCTTGCGCACGAGCACGCACGCTTTCAATGGGCTCGCGGGCGCCTACGCGAACTTCAACAGCTTCGGCAAGGAAGTGCTCGGCGAGGGCTGGGTGAGCCACTGGGGCAAGCACAAGAAGGAAGCCACGCGCGGCGTGGTCGAACCGGCAGCGGCAAGCGACCCGATCCTGCGCGGCGTCAGCGATGTCTTCGGCGACACCGACGTGTATGAAGCCTACCCGCCCGCCGACGCGAAGATTCTTCTGCGCGGCCAGGTGCTCGCCGGCATGGCGCCCGCCGACCCGCCCGCGGCTTACGCAAAGCAGCGCGCAACCGACAAAGCCGAGCAGGACGTGAACACGCCGATGATGCCCGTCGTGTGGACACGCGAGGTGAAGAACGCCGCTGGCAAAACCAACCGCGTGCTTTGCACCACGATGGGCAGCGCCACCGACCTCGCGAACGAAGGGCTGCGCCGCATCGTCATCAATGCCGCCTACGCTTTCACCGGACTCGAAGTGCCTGCGAAAGCGGACGCCGCGCTGGTGGGCGACTTCCAGCCGACGTTCTACGGGTTCAACGGCTTCAAGAAAGGCGTGAAGCCAGCCGACCTCGCGAAGTAAGCGCCGCCGTTACGGCAGCACGCGGATCTTGATGTTCCGGAAGGCGACTTCGTTGCCGTGGTCTTGCAAGCAGAGGTGGCCCTTCGCGCTCTTCGCGAAGCCTTCCAGCTTGGCAAACTTGCTCGCAGCAAAGCGCTCGTTCCAGTCAGCGGAGCCGATCTCGTATTCGCAATACTTCACGCCATTCATCCAGTGCTGGCACTTGCCGTGGTCGATGACGATGCGCATCTGGTTCCACTCGCCGACGGGCTTCGTGGCGTCGGTCTCGGACTGGTAGAACTGGTAAAGCCAGCCGGCTTTCTGCGGGTCGTGGCCTTTCACGTTGTCCTGGATCTGCACCTCGGGACCGGTGTGCCACGGCGGGCCTTGCGTCTCCTGCACGCGATACATGAGGCCGCTGTTGCCGCCTTCGCTGATCTTCCACTCCACGGAAAACTCGAAGTTCTCGAACTGCTCCTTGGTGATGATGTCGCCGGCGCCTTTGCGCTTCCAGACGATCGCACCGCCCTCCGCCGCCCAACCGTCGGAGATGGCGTCCTTCTTGTAGTTCCGGAAGTGCGCGCCGGGATCTTTGCCGTCGAAGAGCAGCATCCAGCCGGCGGCTTTCTCGGCGTCGGAGAGCGTGTTGGGATCTTCGGCCAGCGCGGGGAATGCGACGGCGACGGCGAGCAGCGAGAGGAGGCGGGATTTCATAAAGCGAACCGCTTAGCCGCCGCACCTCCGCACCGCAAGCGCGGACGCTACTCGTCGCGCAGCACGCGCAGGAAGCACTCCTGCAACCAACCGTAGAAATGCACCTGAAAGAGCGCGAGCGCATCGAGGCCCTCGCCAGTGAGCGGGCCGTCCATCTCCTTCTCCGTGAAGCCGTGGCGCGCAGCGAGAGCGAGCCGCGCCTGGTTGAGGCCGTGGATCCAGGCTTCGAGATTCTTGATCGGCAGGTGCAGCGTGTGGTGATCCGCCGCCGGCCGCGCGGGGGGGAAATCGGCGATGTCGCTTTCGATCACCTCGATGCTCGTCGCGAACATGTCGACGAGGTCGGGTTCGACGTAGTCATTCCAGTCCTGGTCGAAGTCGGCATCCTCCCCGTGAGTGGGCGACGGATAGAGGCGCTCGCGGGCCGCGCGGCTGCCTTCCGGATTCGCGCTGAGGTGAATCTGGTGCAGCAACTCGGTGCTGAAGAGATCGAGGGGGCCGATCGCGATCGTCTGTTCGTCGATGCGTGTGACTTTCACTCGCGGCACTTCTACTCCGCCTTTTCCAACGTGGCGAGCAGCAGGTGACCGTGGAGTTGCTGGACGTAAGCCTCGGCCCGCTCGCGCATCCCCGTCCACACGATGCTGCGCCCGTTTTGATGCACCTCGAGCATGTGCTTCTCGGCCCGCTGCTCGGTGAAGCCGAAGACCTTGATGAAGACGCGCGTGACGTAGTTCATGAGGTTCACGGGGTCGTTGTGGACCACGACGTTCCAAGGCACGTCGAGCAGCGTATCCGTATCTGTTTGTTCAATGACTGTCGGCTCCGGCATCGCGCCGCAATCTACTATTTCGCGCCCGGAGCGCCAGCCGCGGGTGCGGCCGGCGGAGGTGCGATGACCGCCTCCAGTTCGCCGACCCACCTGCCGAAACTCGGGTGCTGCGGAAACGTGCGAAGGACTTGGAAGAGTTCGTTGATGCTCCGGTTGCGCAAGCCGAGCTCGGCGAACTCCTTCGCGCGATTCCAAAGCAGTTCGCCCCGGCGCACGCTCGCGAATTTTTCCTGGTCGAACGCCGGCTTCGTCTTCACCGCGTCGCCCTCCATCCTGATCTTCATGTCCCAATACTCGAGCACGCGCGGGTCATGCGTCTTCCGCAGCTCGGGCAGGACGATGTGGTCGTAGATCCCGTCCACCGAGGAAGGCGTCATCTCCCATCCCTCGATTTTCACGAGTTCTTCCGCGCGGAGCGATTTGACCGGTGCGCTGCCCGGGAGCGCGCGGCCGAGGATCTGGTCGTGCAGGCGCTTCACGCGATCGGTCTCGCTGACGTTGCGGGCATTGCGCGCAGCACCGGGGCGCTGCGAGGCACGGTCTTTCTCGTTGTCCGCCTTTTCGACCATCCCCTCGAGCACGGTCGCATCGGTGAAGACGTCCTTGGTGTATTGAATGATCGCGGGCAGCAGGTCCTTCGTGGGGGTGCCGAGACCACGCTGGGTTGTGATCACGAGCCAGCGGAAGTAGAGCTGCGCCGCAGCCTGCACTTCCTTTTCCGAAAACAGCGCCCCCTCCTTCTCCTTCCAGTCGCGAAACTGCGCGCCCTCCTTCTCCGCTCCCTCGAACTGCGTCAGGCGCACCGCCTCGATCCACGCGTTGGCTGCCGCCGCGCCGCTCGCAGCCGCGGCCTGCGCGGACTTCAGGACGCTTTGCCGTGAAGACTGCGCCTGCTGTGCCTGCTGATCCTTCAGCCCCTTGAGTGCTTCGATGAGCTTGGCCGGATCGAGCGGAGGCGCGTCTTGCGCCGATGCAGTGGCGGCGGAGATGAGCAGCGGGAGGATGAGTTTGCGCATGGGTCAGGGTGTTGGGAGTTGCTTCAAGACATCGTGCAGCACGCGGCCCTGCGCCCGGCGCATCCGGGCCGCGGGTGCGGCGGCGAGGTCGTCGAAGCCGTTCAAGTGCAGAAGGCCGTGGATGGTGTAAAGCGCCAACTCATGCTCGATCGAGTGGGAGTAACGCGCCGCACAAGCCCGCGCCGTCTCCGCGCTCACCACGATCTCGCCGTGCTCGAAGGTGAGCACATCGGTGGGTCCTTCGATCTGCATAAAATCGACATGCAGCTTCGCGATCGCCGCGTCGCTCACGATCGCAACGACGATTTCCGGCAGCGCCCGCAGCGCAAACTGGCCGTCGTCCGAAAGCTCCTCGCAGCGCGGCAAGGCCAGGGCGGCAGCACGGCGCAGCCAGCGCGTGTTCAGCGGCACGCGGCGCTGGCGGTTGAGCAGGACGAGCCTCACGCGGCCGACATCGGCGCCCGCGTCTTCGGAGTCGGCGTCTGGTGCAGCCCGCTCTTGGTCGGCCGCTCCTTGTCGTCCGGGTAGGCGATCCGACTGTGCATCATGCTCTGGAGCGTGTTGCGGAAGCTTTCGCAGACATCTTCGAGCTCGCGCATCGTCAAGTCGCACTCCTTGAGCTGCCCATCGACCAGCCGCTTCTCGACGATGTCGCGGATGAGTTGGTCGATCTTCTGCGGCGTCACCCGCTCGATACTGCGCGACGCGCTCTCGACGCAATCCGCCAGCGAGATCACCGCCGCTTCACGCGACTGCGGCCGCGGGCCCGAGTAGCGGAAGCTCTCCTCACGCACCTCGGGGATGTCTTCCTCGCGGATGTTCATGATCTTCCCACCCGCCCGCGCGTCCTCCTGCTGCTGGAGTGCGCGCTTGTAGAAATAGAATACCAGCGACGTGCCGTGGTGCTGCTGGATGACGTCGATGATCTCCTGGCAGAGATTGTATTTGAGCGCGAGGTCCACGCCCTCCTTCACGTGTGCGATGATGATCAGCGCACTCATCGTCGGCGCGAGATCGTCGTGGGGGTTGCGCCCGTGCCGCATGTTCTCGGTGAAATACTCCGGTTTGATCAGCTTGCCGATGTCGTGGAAGTAGCTGCACACACGCGCCATCGTCGCGTTGGCGCCGATGGTCTCGCAGCCGGCTTCCGCGAGCGTCGCGACGACGAGGCTGTGCTGATAAGTGCCCGGCGCCTCGAGCATCATGCGCTTGAGCAGCGGGTGGTTCAGGTCCGCCATCTCGATCCACGAGATCTCCGTCGTGATGCGGAAGCAGCTCTCGAAGATCGGCAGCGCCCCGCTGATCAGCAGCGCCGGCACCACACCGCTGAGGATCGCCGCGGTGACCTGCCAGCCGAAGACCTTCCAGTTCGGCGCCACGACGCCCGCGAGTTGCACGATCATGAACTTCCCGAACAGCATCGCGAGCAGCAGCGTCGCCAGACCGACGAAAAAGCCCGCGCGGATGAGCCGCGACCGACGCCGCACCTGCTGCGTCACGAACACCGCAATGAAGCCGCAGATCAATCCCATCACGAGCAGTCGCTCATCGATCCCGTCGCCAAACATCGACGACCACAGGCTCACGTAGATCGCCGCGAAGATGCCGTGATTGCGCCCGAGCAGCACCGAGAGCAGCAGCGGCCCGAAGCTGAACGGCACCGCCAGTTCCCAAATATCGCTTCGCTCGATCTTGCTGAACTCGCCGATATCGATCAACCCCTGGCTTGCCGCGAAGCCGAGCGCGAGCTTCACGAGCCCGAGGTGCAACAGGATCACGGCAAAGGTGAGCACCAGCCGCGAGTTCCGGTCGAACGTCTTCGGGTGGTTGATCCAGAGCTGCGCCAGCGCCGTGAGGAAGACGAGCAGCGCGATCAGCAGCTTCTCCAGCGACTGCTCGATCGGCCCGGAAAGGATCAGCCACGCGAGCCCCGCAAAGAACGCAATGCACACCCCAGCCCTGGCCCACGAGCCGTATTCGAGCGTGTCGAGCAACTCACTCTCGGTCCGCTTTCGGCGTTGCTTGGATGCGGCGAAGCCTCGTTTGACGAGGCGCTGGCGTTCAAAAAAGCTGAACATGGAGCAGTGGGAAGTGTCGGAGCGGGCGGGCGGGAATCAACGCTTGTTTTCAGCCTCCCCCGCCCCCCGGTGCCGGCTGTAGGCGCGGACGATCGCCTGCACGAGCTCGTGGCGGATCACGTCGCGATCGTCGAACCGGCAGAAGGCGATCCCTTCGACCCCCTTGAGCGCCTGGAGCGCCTCGACCAGCCCGCTGCGCTTGTTCGCAGGGAGATCAATCTGCGTCGTGTCGCCGGTGATCACCGCCCTCGACTCGATACCGAGCCGCGTGAGGAACATGAACATCTGCTCCGTCGTCGTGTTCTGAGCCTCGTCGAGGACGACGAAGGCCCGGTTGAGCGTCCGTCCGCGCATGTAGGCCAGCGGCGCCACTTCGATCACGCCGCGCTCCATCAGCCGCTGCATCTCCTCCGCCTCGATCATGTCGTAGAGCGCGTCGTAGAGCGGCCGGAGGTAAGGCATGATCTTTTCCTTCAGATCACCCGGCAGAAACCCGAGCGCCTCCCCCGCCTCCACTGCCGGACGCGTGAGGATAATCCGCGTGACTTCCTCCCGCTTCAGCGCCGCGACCGCCATCGCCATCGCCAGATACGTCTTTCCCGTGCCCGCCGGCCCGAGACCGAAGACGATATCGTGCGACTGGATCGCCCGCAGATACGCTCGCTGGCCCTCCGACTTCGGCATCACCGGCGCGCGCTTCGGCGAACACTGGATCCTCGTCTCCGCGAGTTCATCGAGCGGGATCGTCCCCTCACCCACCACCGCTCGCAGCGCGTAGGAAAACTCCGGCCGGCGAATCGTCAGCCCGCTCGCGCGCGCCCGCTCGAGCTGCGAAAAAAGCCGCCGCACCTGCTCCACCCCCTCCGCCTCACCCTCCGCACGCAGCCACCCCTCGCGGGTCGTCAGCTTCACGCCGAACGAATCCTCCGCCGTCTTCAACAGCCGAAGATCGTTCGCAAAAAGCGACGCGAGAGCGCGCGCGTTTTCGAACTCCAATGTCGCGGTCTCGCTCATGCGCGCGGGCCGAAACCCGCGACGACTCCCTTACCTGAAGCCATACGCCAGCGCCCACGTCGTGCGCTCCTCCGGCGACTTTTTGACCTCCACGATCAGATAATACGAGCCCGTCTTCTTCGGCATCACCCGCGCCGCCGCGAAGTGCGGCTTCTGCCACGCCTCCACCTCCACGAGGTTCCCCTCGCTGTCATACACGTGGATGGAAACCTTCGCCGCCTTCTCATCCGTGCCCATCCAGAACCAATATTCGTTCCCCTTGAAAAGCTGATGCACGATCGCCTTGGTCGTCTTCACCGGCAGATCGCCGCCCCAGTAGTCTTCGCGCACGGTAAAACCTTCCTTCACGTAAGGCGACGCCGCCTCCAGCGCGAACGCCAGCGCATCGTCGATGCTCGAATACGCCCGCCCCGGCACCAGCAGCACCGCGAGCATCATCACGACTGAAATGATCTTCTTCACTTGGTTGATTTCTCCCCGGTTAATTCTTCGCGCCGATTTGTTTCACCAACCGGCTCGTCACTGCGTTGACCTCCTTCACCGACTTCTCCGAGATCTGCGTCCCGTCCTCGATCCCGACCAGCGGTCGAATCTCCAGCACCCCTTTCTGCACATCGGTCACCAGCGGGTTGCGTTTGATCTTCGCCGGCATCGTCGAGAGCTTCCGCTCGAAGTAATCCAGCAACACCGGCTGGTGCAGCAGCTCAGCTCCGTCCTTGGAAAACGCCCGCGTCACCACATCCGTCAACGCCTCGGTGCCCCGCATCCAGCCCCCGATCGAGATGAGCTGCGAGAGCGACTCGCTATTCAGATCCACCATCGCGTCCTTCACGTCCGACTGCGCGTGATCGAGCTCCTTGCGCACCCCCGCCCAGTTCTTCTTGTCCGCATTGTCGATGATCGCCTTCGCCCGCTCATCCACCTTCTTCTCCACGCTCAGCGCCTTCGCCAGCTTGCGCACGCTCCCGCCGATCTTCTTCACCTCCTCCGCATTCTCCGCCTCCACCGCGATGAACCCCTCCGCGATTACCACCCCCATCTGGAGCGCAATCTGCGCCGGCTCGCTCGGCACCTTTACCGACTCCTTCGTCGGCCGCAGCACCTCCGCCCAGTTCGGCCGCGACCCGAGCTTATCGAGCACATTGAAAACCTCGCTCGGCACCGGCACGACTACATTGTCGATCACCTTCGCCGCCGCGGGCAGAGAACTGACATCGATCTTCTGCGGCGGCTCCGCACAGAGCGGCGCAGCGGCAGCGAGAGCCATCGAAACAAATCGGATCTTACTCATTGGGACGGCGATGCTCAGCGAAGTCCCCGCGCATTTCAACCATTACCACACGCCCTACCCCGGCACCCTGAACAGCCCGGTCGCCAGCGCGCTGTAGGCCTGCCGCAGTCTTTCCGCAGCCCCCCGAGCTTCTGGAAGGCTGAGGATTGTGCCCTCCCACCTCCGCCCCGGCTCCATCTGCGATTGCCGTCCCTTGCTTTTTCACTACGCGAGCACGCCCTTCACGACCTTCCCGAAGACATCAGTGAGCCGGTAGTCGCGGCCTTGCAGGCGAAAGATGAGGCGCGTGTGATCCACGCCGAGCAGGTGCAGCATCGTGGCGTGGAGATCGTGAACGCTCACCACATTCTCGACCGAGCGGTAGCCGAGTTCATCGGTCGCGCCCCACTGCACGCCGCCTTTGATCCCGCCGCCCGCCATCCACACGGTGAAGGCTAACATATGATGATCGCGCCCGCTGCCGCCCTGGCTCATCGGTGTGCGGCCAAACTCGCCCGCCCACACGATCAGCGTCTCGTCGAGCATCCCGCGCTGCTTGAGATCGAGGATCAGCGCCATGCACGCGCGGTCGATCTCCGCAGCCTTGTATTGGATGCCATCCTTCACGCCGCCGTGGTGATCCCAGTCCTTGTGATAGAGCTGGATGAACCGCACCCCGCGCTCCGCGAGCCGCCGTGCGAGCAGGCAGTTCGACGCAAACGTCCCATCGCCCGGCGCGCAGCCGTAGAGGTCGAGCACGCTCTTCGGTTCCGCCGCCATGTCCGTGAGGTCCGGCACGCTCGCCTGCATCTTGAACGCCATCTCGTATTGCGCGATGCGCGTCGCGATCTCGGGATCATCCGCGACCGCGTCGAACTTCGTATTGAGCGCACTCACCGCGCCCACCACCTCGCCCTGCATCTCGCGCGAGTAGCCACTCGGATTACCGAGATACAAGACCGGGTCGCCCTTGCTGCGCAGATGCACGCCGGCGAAGCGCGTCGGCAAAAAACCGCTCGACCACTGGCGCACCGAGATCGGCTGATTCTGTCCGCCTTTCCCCGCGGACGTGAGCACGACAAAGCCGGGCAGCTCCTGCGCATCCGCGCCGAGCCCATAGGTCATCCACGAGCCCATGCTCGGCCGGCCCGGGACCGGCGAGCCCGTGTTGATGAAGCAGTGCGCGGGATCGTGATTGATCGCCTCCGTCTGCATCGAGCGGATGATCGCGATCTCATCGGCCACACTGCCGAGGTGCGGAAAAAGTTCGCACATCCGCGCGCCGCACTGGCCGAACGATTTGAACTCCCACTGCGGCCCGAAGCACTTGAGCGAATCGCGCGATCCCTGGAGCTGCGCGAGCTGCTGCCCCTTCGTGAAGCTCCCCGGCATCGGCTGGTCGTGCAGCGCACGCAGCTTCGGTTTGTCGTCGAACGTCTCCAGATGCGACGGCCCGCCCGCCATCGTCAGCCAGATCACGCGCTTCGCCTTCGCGGGAAGATGCAACTGATCGAGCACGCCGCCGCCGAAGACGCGCGGGCTGAGCAGCGACGTGAGCGCGAGACCGCCGAGACCTTGAGCAGTGCGACCGACGAAGGCGCGCCGAGAGAGCGTGTGAGCATCCATGATCAATTGCGGGTGATGGTTTCGTGCAGGTTCAAGATCGCGCGCGCGACCGAGGTGTAAGCCGCGAGTTCAGACGGCTCGACATCCTTCGGCGCCGGCGAAAGGCCGATATTGAGCAGCGTCCCCCGCCCCGTCGCATCCTGCGCGAAGGACTGCTTGTGGTCATCGAGCAGCTTCGCCAGCAGCGCCACCTCCTCCGGCTTCGGAGCCCGCTGCGTCGCCTGCCGCCACGCCCACTCGATTCGATCTTCCGCGTCGTCGCCGCCTTCCGCGATGATCCGCGCCGCGAAGGCGCGCGCCGCTTCCACGTAAGTCGGATCGTTGAGCAGCACGAGCGCCTGCTGCGGGATGTTCGAGCGCACGCGCTCGGCGGTGCATTCCTCGCGGCTCGGCGCATCGAGCGCCATCAGCGCCGGGTGCAGGTAGCTGCGCTGCCACCACGTGTAGAGCCCGCGGCGCCATTGATTCGCGTCCTTGTCGTTCGCCCATTCGCGCACGGGGAAGTTCAAGTTCTCCCAATACCCCGCGGGCTGATACGGCTTCACGCTCGGCCCGCCGAGCTTCTGCACGAGCAGGCCGGAAATGCTCAGCGCGTTGTCGCGCAGGAACTCCGCATCGAGCCGCCAGCGTCCCGCGCGGGTCAGCTCACGATTCTGCGGATCGACCTGCGCCAGCTCCTTCGTCGGCACCGACGACTGCCGATACACGCCGCTCGTGACCATGAGCTTCACCATGTGTTTCACATCCCAGCCGCTGTCCATGAACTCGCACGCCAGCCAGTCGAGCAGCGCCTGGTTCGGCGGGATCTCTCCCTGCGTGCCGAGATCGTCGAGCGTCTTGCAAAGGCCCACGCCGAAGAATTGCTTCCACAGCCGGTTCACAAACGCGCGCGCCGCGAGCGGGTTCTCCCGCGACACGAGCCACTGCGCGAGATCGAGCCGCGTGAGCCGCCGGCCCGCGTCGGCGCTGTTGAGCTTCGCATTGAGATACGCCGGCACGCCCGGCTTCATCTCCACGCCATCCTCCTTCATCCAGTCGCCGCGCGGCAGCAGGCGCACGGTGCGGAAGGCCGGTGCGGTGCTCTCAGTCGCGAGCGTCTTCGGCAGCGGCTCGTAGAAAATCTTCCGCGCCTTCGCCGTCGCATCCACCTGCTTGCGCACATGGCCGAGCAGCGGGTGGTTCCTTTGGAAGAAATCGTCGAGCGCCTGCTTCTGCTTCGCGTTCCGTTTTGCCTTCTCCACTTTCAGCGCCTCGACGACCTCCTTCGTCACTCCATGCCCTTTCGGGTCGGCGCCGATCCGCTCATTGAGATCGTCTTCCCAAAACGGCAGCTCCGCCTCCGTCGCCTTGAGCCGCTTGTCGAGTTCGGCGCGCACCTTGGCCGCTGCGTCGTCGAGCTTCTTGAGCTGCGCGAGCGTCGCGTCATCCGCCACCACCATCCCCTCCTCGCGGAACCCGATCGCCTCCTCTTTGATGTCCGCGAAGAACGCGCCGAGCGAATAAAAGTCCCGCGCCGTCACCGGATCGTATTTGTGATCGTGGCACTCGGAGCACATGTAGGTCTGGCCGAGCCACACCGTGCCGATGGCTTTCACGCGATCGGTCACGGTCTTTGCCTCGTATTGCTTCGGCTGCGCGCCGCCTTCGCGCGTCGTCATGCTCAGGCGGTTGAAAGTCGAGGCCACACGCGTCTGCTGCGTCGCATCCGGCAGCAGATCGCCGGCGATTTGCTCGAGCGTGAAGCGATCGAAGCGCTTGTTCGAGTTGAACGCCCCGATGACGTAATCGCGATAAGGCCAGACATTCCACGGATTGTCCGAGTGGTAGCCGATCGTGTCGGCAAACCGCACGAGGTCGAGCCACCACACCGCCATCCGCTCGCCGTAGTGCTCGGATGCGAGCAGCTTCTCCACGAGCGCTTCCACAGCGTCAGGCGCAGGATCTTTTTGAAATGCATCGATCTCCTCCGCCGTCGGCGGCAGCCCGATCAAATCGAGGTAGAGCCGCCGACCGAGCGTTGCGCGATCCGCTTCACCGACGTGCTTGAGCCCGAGGCTGCGCTGCCGCGCCAGCGCGAACTGGTCGATCGCGCCGCGCGTAAATCCCGGCTCCTTCACTGCCGGCAGCGCGGGCTTGCCCGGCGCGATGTAGGCCCAGTGCGACTGATACTCCGCGCCCTGTTCGATCCACCGCTTGAGCACTTCCCTTTCACGCGGCGCGAGCTGCCGGTGCTCCTTCGGCGGCGGCATCAGGTCGTCCTTGTCCGTGCTCGTGATGCGCAGCCACACCTCGCTCTCCGCGAGTTTGCCCGGCACGATGGGGAAGATCCCGTCGATCTTCGCGAGCGCCGCCTCGCGCACATCGAGGCGCAGGTCCGCCTCGCGCGTGTTCTTGTCGAACCCGTGGCAGCGGAAGCACGCATCCGCGAGGATCGGCCGCACGTCGCGGTTGTATTCCGGCTTCGCGGAAATGGACGATTCCGCCGCAAACAGAACGGCAGGAAGAAAGACAAGGGCGAGGGCTCTCACGGTGAAAACAACCCTGTAGCCGCGGCTCCCTGAGCCGTGAAGATCAAAGCTCCGACTCTTACCGCCGTCCGTTCAGGATCATCTCATTCAGCTTCTGCCGCAGCGTCTCCGCGTCGGGATCGGCCAAGGGAGTATCCAGCGTCGCCACGGCGTTCGTGTTCGCGGAAGTGCCGGCGATCACGTTGGCGAGCGCCGCGCTCAAGTCGGCGGCCGTCACCTCGCCGGGCACGCCCTGCGGACCTTCCGGTCCTTCCGGTCCTTGCAGCCCCGGCGGCCCGCCGGGTTCGCCCTGCGGACCTTGAATCCCCTGCGGTCCCTGCGCTCCCGTCTCGCCTTGCGCCCCGGCCGGCCCCAGTTCGCCCTGCGGTCCCGCCGGCCCTGGCGCTCCCGGCAACGTCGTGTCGATCTTATCGTTGAGCGCATTGAGCTGCGCGCGCATCGCATTGACATCGGCGAGCGTATTGGCGGTGGGGATGTTGGGATCGAAGGGCATAGGGATAACGGTTGAGTGACCTTGCACGCATCGCCTTGCCGGCTGCTCCAGCCGCTGGGCTAGGAGTCTGTCGGACTTACGTGTGCGTATTTCTTATACGGCCCGTCACGGCGTTTTTATTTTCCGGGAGACATCGGGTGGCGGGCAAAATGGGGTATTTTCATCAATAAAAGGTTAAGTCCGACAGACTCTTAACCTGCTGCGGGCGCTGAGGCTCAAGCGTCCAATACGGTAGTCGGTGTTCTGCGCGGTTGACCGTCCACCGACTTCGCTCAGCTTCGTGCGCATTCATGTTTCCCCGCCTGCTCTCCAGCTTCCTCGCACTGGCCGCGCTGGCTTCTGCCGCGACGAATGTCTTCAACGACACGACCGGCAATGGGCTGTGGGGCACCGCGGCGAACTGGTCGCTCGGCACCGTGCCTGCGGGGACGGACTCGGCGGTGGTGAATGTTGGGCGCGTCGCGACGCTCGCCAGTGCGGCGCCGACAGTGGACACCATCGTGATCGGCAACACGGCGCACCCACAGACGAAGCTCGTCATCTTCGGCGATCTCAGCGCGACGAACTTCCGCGTGGCGAGCGCGGGCGCGGGGACGTGGGGCTCGGTCGAGCAGTTTGCGGGGGCGGTGAGCGCGAGCACGACGTTCCTCATCGCGTCGAACGCCGCGGGTGTGGACACGGGCAGCTACACGATCGCGGGCGGTAGTCTCACGACGGGGCCGATGACGGTTGGCACGCTGGGCAACGGCATCCTCGCAATCACCGACACGGGCGCGACGAATGTGAGCGCGACGAGCCTCACACTCGGCAGCGCGGCGACGCTGAAGTTCACCCTCGGCACGCTCGGCGTGACGCGGCTGACGGTGACCGGCACGTGGACGGTAGACGTGGCGAGCAAACTCGTCGTGGATGGCACGAACTACGAGAGTCTCGATGGATTCTTCCCGCTCATCGACGGCGGCGCGGTGTCGGGCAGTTTTGTGGCGACGAATGTCACGTTCACCGGCTTCGGCGCGCGCAACCCTGCGCTCGTGTATCAAAACGGCGATCTCTGGCTGCGCGTGCTGCCGCCAGCAGCGGCGTCTTCGCAGCTCCTCACGCTCGTGCCAGCGAGCACGGTTGCTACGGATTTCACGGGCACAACTTTTACCAGCAGCCGCGCGCTGGAGGCGTCGGGCTCGGCGTGGTCACTCACCTGGAATGAAGCGCACGTGATGGACACGCGGCTCACGCAGGATGTGAGCGGCGCGACGAATCGCTCGTGGGATCTGCGCCTCGGACGCGGCGGGCAGATCTATTCCTTCCGCACGCCCGCGCTCGGCGAACTGGTGCCGCCGCAGTATCGCGCCAACGATGTGACCTACGGCTCGCAATACGCGCCGTGGAATGACGAGGTCTGGCAGGGCGTGGCGGTGGATATTGTGCAGAACAATTTGCCCGACGGCGATTACTTCATCCATCAGGCCGGCGTGTATCTCAAGGACCCGGCGCTCACGGAGCCGTTCTACTCGCCGCAGGTCGCGGCGGCGGTGGATGCGGGCACGCACAGTTTCACCACGATCAACTGGGGCCAGCACGCGCATCTCGGCAACTACACCGACGCGACGACCGTGGACGATTTCCAGTCGCACCTGCTCTATTTCACGCGCTACCGCGACCTCGGGCAGGGTGTGATCGAAGTGTCGCTCGGGCTCTACAACTACGGGCCGGATAACCTGAACTTTTTCAACATGCCGTGGGGCGGCGTGCGACGCACGAGCACCGGATACGCCTTTCTCTCGCAGCCAGGCGGCGCGGCGTGGTTTCAAGTCAGCGATCTCTTTGGCGCGGGTAGCGGACAAGGCACGGGCGTGATCCCGAAGTTCAATGACGCAGGCGGTTGGATGGCGTTCTGCAATTCCAGCGACGGCTCCACGCCCGCGCTCGCACTCGTGTGTGGCTTCGACAGCACGCCGCTGCTCACGAATCAAACGAGCGCGAGCCTGTGGCACACCGGCTACGCGGGTGGCGCGTCGAATCCAGATCCCGTCGCGTGGCGCAATTACTTCGTGGTCGAAGCAGTCCGCCGTTACAACCTCACCCGCGGCCGCGGCATCTGGGGCCGCTACTACTTCGTGCTCGGCGACAGCGTGGGCGACGTGGCCTCGCGCATCGCTGCGCGAAACCTCACCGCGAACGCAACCCTCAGCGCCTTCGATTACCCGACCACGACCACGCCGCTCATCGGCTATCGCACTACGGGCAGCGGCGCGTCGTTCCGCGTGGTGGAGGATAATGTGGCGCCACAATTCCAGCTTTATGCGCATCCGGTGGCGGGCAGCTTCCCGCTCTACGAGATCATCCAAGGTGACGGCACGCGCTACCTCACGTGGAATCCCTACGAAGCCGCGCCGATCAAGACCTACACCGGCCAGATCGCGGGCATCCGCCTGCTCGGCTTCATCCTGCGTTCGACCGACGCAACGAACACCGCACCGACCGCGCCGCTCAGCGCTTGCCTCGCCGTCGCGCCGTCGAACTACCGCGCGAGCGGCGAGATATTCACCGCGGGCGTCGCGACGAATATCGAGTCGTGGCGCGCCACACACTTGGGCACGACGGCAAATGCTGGCACCGCCACCGATAGCGCCGATGCGGATGGCGACGGCTTCACGAACTTTGCCGAGCACGTCCTCGGCCTTGTCCCGACGACCGCGACCGCGCCGCTGCTCACCACGAGCGTCAGCGGTGGGAATGTGACGCTCACCTTCACTGCGCGGCAGGCGAGCGGCAGCGGCTACCTCGGCCTCACGCGCACCTACGACGTCGAGAGCACTACGAACCTCGCCGACGCGTTCTCATGGCAGCCGCTCGCCGGCTACACTGGCATCGTCGGCGCGGGACAAACGGTGAATGTTGTGCAGCCCATCGGTGCGAGTCCGCGCTTCTATCGGCTGAAGGCGACGCTTTCGCCGTAAGTCAGCTCACGGCCCTCACTAGCGCCACGCTCAAATTTCCAACGAGCAAACTATGAAGCCCACACCACTGCTCATTCTCGCACTCGCGCTCCCGACCATCGCCGCCGACTGGCCGCAGTTTCGCGGGCCGACGGGCGACGGCGTCACGACCGAGACGAACCTCCCGCTGACGTGGAGCGAGAAGGAAAACCTCGTCTGGCGCACGGAGCTGCCCGGACCCGGCTCATCGAGTCCGATCGTCGTCGGCGAGCGCGTTTTTCTCACGAGCTACAGCGGCTACGGCGTGGACGCCTCGGCACCCGGCGAGATGAGCAATTTGAAACGCCACGCGCTCTGCCTGAACCGGCGCGATGGGAAGATCCTGTGGCAGCACGAAGTGAAGACCGATCTGCCGGACAAGCCTTACCAAGGGCAATACATCACGATGCACGGCTACGCTTCGAGCACGCCGGTGAGCGATGGCGCGAGCGTGTTCTTCTTCCTCGGCAATGCGGGCGTCCATGCCTTCGGCGTGGACGGGAAGAAGCTTTGGAACGTGAGCGTCGGCGACCGCGCGCACGATTGGGGCGTCGGCTCGTCGCCCATTCTATATGGCGATTTGCTCATCGTGAATGCCGCGCTGGAGAGCAACACGCTGCTCGCGCTCGACAAGCGCAACGGCAAGAACGTGTGGAGCGCGACCGGCTTCCCCGCGTCGTGGAATACGCCGACGATCGTGAAAGTGGGCGGGCACGATGAACTCGTGGTGAACGCGAGCGGGAAGTTGCGCGCGTTCGATCCGAAGACGGGCGTCGAGCTATGGTCATGCACGAGCATCAAAGCCGCAGAGCTGTGCCCGTCCGTCGTCGCGCACGATGGCGTGATCTACGTGATCGGAAGTCCGAACGGCCAGTCGATGGCGGTGCGCGCCGGAGGCAGAGACGATGTCTCCGCGACGCACGTCGTGTGGCAGGCGCCGAAGGGCTCGAACTTCGGCTCGCCGGTGATTCACGGCGGGCATCTCTACTTCGTGAACGACTCCCGCGGCCTCGCGCTCTGCCTCGACGTGAAGACGGGCGCGGTCGTCTATGAGCAGCCGATGTCTCCGAAGCGCGATCGCTGGTATGCATCGCCGGTGCTGAGCGGCGACCGGCTTTACTACGTCAGCCGCACGAGTGGCACGGTGGTGCTCGCCGCCAAGCCGCAGTTTGAGGTGCTCGCGACGAATGTGATCGCGGGCGACGAGAGTGTGACCAACGCCAGCCCGGCGGTGTCGAACGGGCAGCTATCCCTGCGCACCGGCCGCTACGCCTATTGCTTCGGCAAGCGGCTGTAGGGCAAGCGCTCCGCTTGCCGGGCATGCGTGTGGCAGGCGGAGCACCTGCCCTACAGTTTTCGCCTGCGCCGCTGCATCCGATCGAGCTCGTCCTCTTCGAGCGGCGCGGGATGTTTCACGCGCAGGCTCTCATTCCACTCGCGGGCGAAGTCGCGCTGGGAGCGCACATTGACCAGCGCCGTGACGAGCATGGTGAGCAGCGCGCCGACCGCGGCGAGCGCCATGTCCTTCTGCGCGTCAAACGGGTCGCCCTGCGTGCCGAGGTAGGCCACACCGAGATCGCCGCCGAAGACGCCGACGGCGAGCCACTCGATGAGTTCATAGAGCATCGACGTGGACATGGTCAGATCGAGCGGCAGGAAGTAGCACCAGAACCCGCGCACGTCGGCGACGCGCATGAATATCTCGCGCACCGGGTAGGCGAGCAGCAGGCCGTAGCAGAAGTGAACGAGGCGATCGAAGTGGTTGCGCTGCCAGCCGCAGAGATCGCTCAAGGTGTATCCGCTGAGCGCGCGGAACCATTCGTCGTAAGGCACCTCCGAGTAGGTGTAGTGCGCGCCCAGTTCGTGCAGGGAGAGGAAGACGAAGATGAGCGTGTAGCTGACGCGCGAGAAGATCAGCCGTCGATGGAGCGCGAGGACGACCGCCACCGCCGGGACCACGAGCGCATTTTCGAGCGCCCAGTCGAGCGGGTGATGTGCGTGAAAACCGCTCAAGACAAACACCACCGCGAACAACGTGCCGAGAATGGCGACGTAACGCGAGTGCGGGATCGCGCGGAGGCGCGCCAGCCTAGACATTCGCCGTTTCACGCGGCTCGGGAGTGCCAGCCTTCACCAGCGCTGCGGCCTTGTCGCGCGCGGTCGCGTCGTGGTCGGCTTTGGCATACGCGCCGAAGTCGTTGAACCAATACTTCTTCGCCAGCCGATACATCCAGTGCTTCTCGGGGATCTCCTCGCCGGGCAGCCACTGGCTGAAGCGCGGGGCCATCGCTTCGAGTTCCGCCATCGCGGTGCCGCGCGCGGTCGTGTCGCGTGCGCCGTGTTTCTCCACGAGGCTCTTCACGAGGTCGGGCCGCTCCAGCACCACGCAGCCGCGCGTGGCCTGCGCGCTGATCTCGCGGAAGTCGCGGATGAACTCCGAGCTGCGGATCGTCTCGAAGATGCCGCGCTCGTCGCGCACCGTCTCCTTGGCGAACTGGATGATCGGGCACGGCTCGATGTCGCCGTAGGGCGAGACGTGGTGCGAGATGCCGGTGCTCATCGGGCAGAGCGCCTTGCCGTCGTGACCGTAATAGGCATCGATCATCGCGATCGGCATCTTCGCCCGCATCTCGACGACGAAGCGCCGCACCTGCACGAGCTGCGCGGGCGTGAGCGCGAGCTGCGCATTCATCTTCGGGCCGACGGGGCGATACGTGTGATACCAGACGTAGTGGACGCCGCGGTCGATCAGCTCCTGCAGCCACGACTCGGTGCAGAGGTCGGCGATGTTCGTCTGGCACACACTCGTCGCCACGCCCACGAGCAAGCGCGCCTTCAGCGCATTCTCCAGCCCGCGCATCGTCTTATTAAGAACGTCCTTCTTCCCCCGGCGCTCGTCGCTGACCAGGTCGCGGCCTTCGATCGAGATGAGCGGCGTGGCGTTGCCCAGCTCGCGCAGACGGTTCGCGACCTTCTCGGTGATGAACTGCCCATTGGTGAAAACCTGGAAGTAGCAATCCGGGTGCGCCGCGAGGATATCCATCAACTCCGGGTGCATGAACGGCTCGCCGCCGAGCAGGCCGAAGAACGTGTTCCCATGCGCCTTCGCGTCGGTGATCAGCCGGTTCATCGCGTCGAGATCGAGCGTCGCGCGCTCCGCTTCCACATCCACCCAGCAGCCCTGGCAGCGCAGGTTGCAGGAGTTGATGATCGAGACGTAGAGGAAGGGCGGGAAGTATTCCCCGCGCCGCAGCCGCGCCTTGAACCGCTCGACCGAGAGCATCCCCTTCACGCCGAAGTTCCACAGGAACTTGCCGATGCACTTGGGATCGGCAGTGCGCAGGGTGCGAAGGATGAGTTGCGGGAGCATCGGCGTCCGTCTTGAAAGCACACGCCACCCGCAGGCGCCAGCGCAGTCTCGGGTAGGATCGGGCGCTTACGGCTGCGTCCAGTCCTCGATCAAGAGGCCGGGCACACGGGTGAATTCGCCCGTGTTGTTCGTGACGAGCGTCGCGCCGTGCGCGAGCGCAGTGGCCGCGATCCACAGGTCATTGCCACCGATCGTCACGCCGCGTCTTTCGAGGTCCGCGCGGATGCGCGCGTAGTGCTCCGCGACTTCCTCGGTGATCTCCACGATCTCATGCGCCTCAAGCAGCAGTTCGATCTGTCCAATCACGCGCTCGGGCTGGCTGGATTTCTCGGCGCCGACGAGCAACTCGGCATACGCCGTGAGTGGGATGGCGAGGTCCTCGGCGCGGTGCTGTTTCCACCGCGCGCCGAGCTGCGGGTGCCGTCCGCGCAGGTGCATGATGCACACGTTTGTGTCGAGGAACCACGCCATGGCCGCGCCCTATAACTCCAGCGGTGCGACCGGCGCGACGGGTGGGTCCGCCGGTTCGCGAAAATCCTCCACCTCCGCCAGCGAGCCGCTGGTCCGCTCGAACCACCCCGCCGGATAACCCAGCGCATCGCGCCCGCCCGTGCCGCGCGCCCGCCGGCGTCCGGCGATGCGCAGGCCCACCCACTCGGCCAGCGTCATGTGCGCCCGCCGCGCTTTGTCGGCAGCGATGCGCGCCGCTTCGTCGGGCAGTTCGATGGTCAGCGTCGTCATGCCGCCGACCGTAGCACTCCGCGCGCGGCAGTCACCAGCTTCATTTCCTCAACCAGCGCGCCACACGTATCCGTCGCACTCATCGCAGCCGCGCCTTGAACCGCTCGACCGAGAGCATCCCCTTCACGCCGAAGTTCCACAGGAACTTGCCGATGCACTTGGGATCAGCAGTGCGCAGGGTGCGAAGGATGAGTTGCGGGAGCATCGGCGTCCGTCTTGAAAGCACACGCCACCCGCAGGCGCCAGCGCAGTCTCGGGTAGGGCGGGCGTGTTGGGCGCCGATGAATCCGTCGTTGTTCTGAAATGCGTTGCTTGGCAATCGCATGGCTCTCGGGCCTAATCCCGGCGCCCTCATGAGCGAATCTCTCGATCACTTCATCCGCGACGCGATGCAGCAGCATGACGGCGATGGATCGTCTGCCGATGTGAGTTCACTGCCGGGGCACGCGATCGACGGCCTGGTCGCGCGCGGTGGGATGGGCGCGATCTATCGCGCGCGGCGGGAGGGGCTCGAGCGGGAGGTGGCGGTGAAGGTGATGACGGCGCGTGCGGAATCGCCGGCCATGGCGGAGCGGTTTCGGCGCGAGGCGCTCGTGCTCGCGAGGCTGGAGCATCCGAACATCGTGCCGATCCACGAGCTTGGCACGGATGCGGAGGGGCGCCTTTTCTACACGATGAAGCTGGTGAAAGGACGCACGCTCGAGGCGATCCTCCACGACCTGCGCGAAGGCGATGAGGCGACGCTGCGTGCACACTCGCTGGCGTCACTGCTCACGATATTCCGCAAGGTGTGCGACGCGCTCGCGTTCGCGCATTCGCAAGGCGTGCTGCACCGCGATCTGAAGCCGGAGAACGTGATGATCGGCGAGTTTGGCGAGGTGCTGGTGATGGATTGGGGATTGGCCAAGATGCTGAATGACGAATGCCAAATGCCGAATGTCGAAGCGACATCCGACCCGTCATGCGTCATTCGTCATGCGTCATTTCACCGCACCGTTCAAGGTGCGGTGATGGGCACGCCGCAATACATGAGCCCGGAGCAGGCGCAGGGGCGCATCGACGAACTCGACGAGCGCTCGGACATCTTTTCGCTCGGCGGGATTCTTTACGCGATCCTCACGCTGCGGCCGCCGGTGGAAGGCTCGACGCTCGCCGAGGTGCTGGAGAAGGTCCGCAGCGCGCGGGTCACGCCGTTCGATGGTGGAATGCGACCTCCGGGCGCGTTGTCGAACGCCTGCGCCGAAGGCGATTCCACTCTGCTCGCGGAGAAACGCGCCCGGAGGTCGCGTTCCACCATGCATCTCCCCGGCGAGCGCATCCCGCCCGCGCTCTCGGCGGTGGCGATGAAGGCGCTGACGCTGGACAAGGCGCGGCGCTACCAGGACGTGGCGGCCTTCAGCGCGGACATCGAGGCGTATCAAAACGGCTTCGCCACCTCGGCGGAGCATGCAGGGCTGGGCAAGCAGCTCGTGCTTCTCATCCGGCGCAACAAGGGCATCTTCACCACTGCCGCCGCCGCATGGCTGCTCATCACGGCGCTCGCCGGGTGGTTCGTCTTCCACCTGCGGGCGAAGGAGCAGCGTGCGACGCAGGCCGAGGCCATCGCGGTGCAGGAGAAGGAGACGGCGCGTCAGGCGCTGGCGAAGTCGCAGCTCGACCTTGCGGAAACAGAATTCGGACTCGGCAAATTCGTCGAGGCGCAGAAGATCCTCGAGGAGACGCCGGAGAGCTTTCGCGATGCGCACTGGCGCTTCCTGCGCGCCCACTCGCGGGACTTCACCGCGCAGCTTTCCGTTCCCGGAAAGGGAGCCGTGAATCGGTTGCAGGTTCTGCCGCAGGGAGATCGTTTCGCGGTCAGATGCGTCCGCAACGCCATAGGCATCTTTTCCCTCGCGGGCCAGCAGATCGGCGAGTGGGTCCCTGTGGGCGGGTATGCGTGGGGCACCTTCGGGATCGACCGCGCTGGAGGCCGGATGGCTTTCGCGGCGTCGGCCAACGAGGTCGCGGTGCAGGAAGTGGCCACCGGCCAACTCGTGCGCCGCTGGACGTGTGAACTCAGCGAGATCAGAGTCGTGCTGCTCAGCCCGGATGGCGGGACGGTGCTGGCCGCCGGTGGCAAGCAACTCATCGCCTATGCCACGCAGACGGGTGCGCCGCTCTGGACGCAGCCGTTCAACGACGTCGTCCCGGCCTTCAGCCCGGATGGCCGGACGGTGGCGGTTCTCGCAGCCAGGGAGGGTCTGGATTTGAAGGTCCAACTCCTCGACCCAGTCACCGGTGCGGTGCACAGCACGCTCGAAGCGAGTGCGGATAGTCCCACCATGACGACGCTGCAATTCAACCACACCAGCGACCAGCTCGCGTGTCTCGGCGGGGCCGAAGTGATCCTCTGGGATACGCGAACGGCCAAAAAAATCCGCGCCCTGCATTTCCCAGGGGAGATGGTTTACCTGCTGAGTCCAGCGGGCGACGCGGTGGCGACCGGCAGCGGCAACCGCATCCACCTGCGGGACACGGCGACGGGGCGATTGCTGCGTTCGTTCAACGGCGCCAGCAAGACGATCAAGGACATCGCCTTCAGCCCCGATGGCAAGACGCTGCTCTCGTCGCATGTAGCAGCGGGCGACGGGATCGTGCATGTCTGGCCGCTGCGGATCGGGGAAGAGGTCGCCTCGGCACGTCCGGGAGGATTCCAAGGCCGCCGCGTCGTTTTCGTTCGCGACGGTTCCGGGTTCTATGCGTGCGCCCGCAATGCCGGGGCGTGGGAAACCCAAAGTGGCCGCGAGACATGGAAGTTTCCCACCGAGCAAAATCATCTTCATGATATGGCCGTCCACCCCACCGACGGGTCCATCCTCCTGTCCGAACTTCACAAGCAGACGTTCACCCGCGTGTCATCCACCGGGGCGGCACTGGAGGCGTTTGGCACCAGCGCGAATTCGAGCCTGAAGTTCAACCGCAGCGGCCAGTTCCTTCTCGCCGTGGACCAGGCGTTTTCTCAGATCGATCCCGGCTCGGCTCTCCGGGTGATGGAATACCCTTCGGGCAAGGTCCTGCGAAAGATCACCTTCGAAGCGCACAGCCAGCCCTTCGCCGCCTTTTGCCTCGGCGATGCCGCCGTGGCCACCGCCGCGCTCGCTGGGGGGATCACCGTGTGGGATTGGCAGGCGGGCACGCCGCTGCGCCAGATCGCCGCCGCGCAGACCGGGAGCATCGACTGCCTCGCCGCCAGCCCCGACGGGCAGCATCTGGCCACTGGCGGGCCGGACCGCTGGATTCGCGTCTGGGAAGCGGCGACGGGCCGGCTGAAAGCGGCCTTCCGCGCGCACTGGGAGAGCGTGCGCTGCGTGAAATTCAGCCCCGACGGCCGCGAAATCCTCAGCGGCAGCGAAGCCGGCAGCGTGCGCTTGCACGACGCGGCCACCGGCGAGGAACGGCTCGCCTTTTACGGCAACACCACGCTGGTGGCGGATGTGGACATGAGCGCCGACGGCACACGCATCGCCGCGATCACGACCGACGGCTTCACCAAGGTGTGGGACCGCCAGCTCTCCAGCGCCGCCGCCCTGCCGCCGAAGGTTGTGACTGAAGTTGGGAGGGTGGCGGCAGCCAGCCCCGCAGCGAAAAAGTCACCTCCGGCAGCACCCGCACCAGCTCTGCCGAACGCTGCCGACGGCTGGGAAGACCTCCTCGCCCGGCTCACTCCAGCCGAGGTCGAAAAGACCGGTCGAGGGTGGAGCCTGAAAGACGGCGAGCTTTTCAGCCCGGACACGAAAGACCATGCCACGCTGCCGCTGCCCGGCGCAGTGTCCGGCATCAGCTACCAGGTGCGCGTGAGGCTGCGGCGGCTCGCCGGGAAGAAGTTCTTCCACCTGATTCTCCCAGTCGCCGACCGGATGACGGGGTTCGATCTGGATGGGTTCCCTCGAGACGGCTTCTATACCGGCCTGGTCCGGGTGAATGGCAAAGCAGGCAAGGATCTGCCCGGTGCCGTGCATGGCGAACAGGTTAAGGACACCAAGCCGCACGACCTGGAAGTGACCGTGCGCCTCGACGGCGCGAACGCCACCATCACCGCCACCCTCGACGGCAAGCCGCTCTACGAATGGACCGGCCCCACCGCCGCCCTCAGCCAGGATAAGTATTTCGCCAGCACCCAGCCCGGCGCCCTCGCCTTCGGCACCTACGCCGGCGGCTGGGCGGTGTCGGAGGTGAAGGTGAAGCGGCTGAAGGCGGGGAAGTAGGCAAGGAGCGGCGACAGGAATGTCGCCGCTCCCTGCGCCCTCCGAGCTTTGTCCGCTTATTTCCTCGGGCGTGTTGGCAAATACAAAGAGCGATGGTGGAACGCGACCTCCGGGCGCGTTTTCTCCAACGCCCGGGCGTCAGCCCGCCATCTTACCGTCCAGCATACCGGCTCCGCCGGCGGGTGCGGACAACGCGCCCGGAGGTCGCGTTCCACCATCTACTAACACGCCCTGATGATGGGATTACCTCAGCACCTGCCGCATCCACTCCATCTCCGCCTTGATGTCCTCGGGCTGCGCCACGGTGCGTGAGACCTCCTCCTCCAGCAACTCGCGGAACTTCTTCCGCATCCGATGCACGAGCACACGCGCGGCGTTTTCATTCGAGCCCAGCCGCTCGCCCAGCTCGGCGAAGGGCGCGGGCGCATCGTCCCAGCCGAGGTAGGGTTCGAGCACCTCGTAGGCGTCGGCGCGGCCGGTGCGGGTGAAGGACGCGCGCAGCTCTCCGCGCACCGTCTCGAGGAGCTGCATGGCCCACGCGCGATCGTAGAGCAGCTCGGGATCGAGTTTGTCCGCGGGCTCGAGCGTGTAGCGTTCGTCGGCCACGGTTTCATTGAGCGAGAAGTGGGTCGCCCCGCCGCCGCGCTTGTCCGCGTTGTGGTGCCGCGCCTGGTGGCTGATGACCTGCCGCAGCATCCCGATGAGGAAGGAGCGCAGCCGCCCGCGCTCACGCTGCACCTGCAGGATGGCTTCGTCGGCGACGAGCTTTTGGAAGAGCGTCTGCGTGAGATCCTCCGCGTCGTGCGCGCTGTGCCCGGCGCGGCGCAGGTAGGCGTAAATGGGATACCAATAGCGCTCGCAGATTTTCTCCAGCGCCACCGCGGCCTGCTTCGTGTCCGTGCTCTTCACGACCTCCACGAGCGTCCAGTGCGTGGTCGGGAAGTCGGTGTGGCGTTCTGCGGGAGGCATGGCGGCGAGGGTGGATCGACGGATGCAGGAAGTCGAATGCCGAAAAATGGTGCGTGTCCCGATGTAACGAATCCGCGCCCGCGGGCTGAGGACAGGCTGCACGCACAGCACCGTCACTTGTCATCCCGCCCACTGAACCCTCAAACCAATCGCCCACAGCGCTGCAAGAAATGCGGGAGTTCCGGACTCACTCGCGCCGGGTGAATCACCGCCTGCACTTCGCGTTGACGCTCTGCACGCTGGGAGTCTGGAGCGTGAGCTGGCTCGCGGCCTGCCTCAATGCCCGCCTGTTTCCGTGGCGCTGCACTCTTTGCGATCACAGCCAGCGTGGCGGAGGCCCGCCGCGCGACGGGAGCCATTCGGTTAAGATTTCTTTGTAACGAATCCGCCGCCTCGGGCTCAGGAGGGGGTGAACCAACCTTTCATCTCATCACTTCCCCTCCTGTGAAAACCATCCGTTCCCTCGCTTTCACCCTGTTGACGCTCCTCGCCGCCGCCGCTCCCGAGCGCGCGCTGGCGACGGCCGATTATGTCTATCACGAGCATACCGCCAACGATCCCGGCATCGGCGGCCAATACGTGAACCCGCTCGCGCCCACAGCCGCGCAGTCGGTCGAGGTGCGCTTCCAGGTGGAGTTCCAGTTCTCCACCGACCAGGCGCGGGTCTATTACACCACGGACGGCTCGGCGCCGGCGGGGGCTTTCGGGGTGCCGACGGGCACCACGGCGGTGCTCACGGGGGCTTACATCGGCTCGTTCGAGTTCCTCGCGGTGACTGATGTCATCAGCGCGACCATCCCGGCGCAGACCGCAGGGACGACGGTGAAATACATCGTCAGCGCGTGGCACTCGGGCGGAGGGGCGGAGATTTTCGGGAATAGCGGGGAGTTCAGCAGCCCGTTCACCACGTCGGGGCAGGCGAATGTATTCACCTACACGGTGGCGGTGCCGGACATCGCGGTGATCGCGGTGGAGGGTCTGGGGATCGACATCCCCAGCGGAGGGACGTCGTCGTTCGACCGCGGGCAAACGAAGACCTTCACGATCCTCAACTCGGGCACGGCGACGCTGAATCTCGGGACGATCGGGCTGTCGGGGGCGGGGTCCACGCAGTTCGTGCTGAATACGACGGGCACGAGCACGACGCTGGCACCGGGGGCGACGACGACTTTCACGGTGAACTTCTTGTTCTTCCAGACGGAGGCGGGGACGTTCACGGTGCCGCTGACGATCGCGAGCGATGACCCGGATGAGAACCCCTTCACGCTGAATGTCTCGGGCACGGTGGCGCCGCCGATGCTGGAGGTGAGGAATGCCGCCGGGTTCGTGGCGGCGAGCGGGTTCACGTTCGACACGGGCTCGCAGGTGGTGGGGACGACCTCGGGTCTCAAGTTCATCAGCGTGAGGAATAAGGGCGATCTGCCGCTGACGATCTCGGGGGCGCTCGTGAGCGGGGACACGGGTGACTTCACGGCAGCGCCGCCGTCCTCGATCCCAGCCGGGGAGTTCACGGGCTTTGTGGTCCGTTTCTCGCCGACGGCGGCAGGCACGCGCACGGCGACGCTGCGGCTCACGTCGAATGACCCGACGGCGAATCCCTTCGACGTGGTGCTCACGGGCACCGGGCTCGGGTCGGAGATCGACCTCAGCGAAGGCGGCGTGCCGATCGCGGATGGCGGTGCGACGTCGTTCGGCGCTGTGAACGTCGGCAGCACGAGCACGAAGACTTTCACGATCACCAACACGGGCACGGATACGCTGACGCTCGGCGCGGTGACGAAGGACGGGAGTGGCGCGAGCGCCTTCACGGTGAACACGACGGGGATGGCGGCATCGCTGGCACCGAGCGCGACGACGACGCTCAGCGTGACCTTCACCCCGACCTCGGGCAGCAGCTACGCGGCGGCGATCCACCTCACGAACAACGACTCGAACGAGAATCCGTATGACATCAACCTCAGCGGCTCGGGCATCGCGCCGGAGATCACGGTGAGCGAGTCGGGGACGAGTCTCGTGGATGGGACTTCGACGGTGGACTTCGGCTCGGCGAACGTGACGAAGACCTTCACGGTGGCGAACGTGGGCAGCCAGCAGCTCACGCTCACGGCACCGACGGTGGACGGGGCGAATGCGAGCGAGTTCACGGTGAATGCGAAAGCGATGGCGACATCGCTGGCGCCGAACGAGACGACGACGTTCACGGTGACCTCCGCGCTGACGAAGTCGGTCGGCCCGCGCACGGCGGCGGTGCATCTCGGGAGCAACGACGGGGACGAGAACCCCTTCGACATCGCGCTGACGGCGAGCGTGTCGCCGCCGACGAACCTGCTCGTGGATGAAGCGGGCGACGTGAACGACGGCGACTACTCGACCGGCCACCTCACGCTGCGCGAGGCGATCGCGCTGGCGAACAGCGACTCGGCGGCGAACACGATCACCTTCGCCCCGGCGCTGGACGGCACGCCCATCCTGCTCGTGAGCGCGCTGCCGGCGATCACGCAGGCGGTGACGATCACCGGTCGCGGCGCGGACAAGACGATCATCGACGCGCAGCAGACCGGGCGGGTCTTCACCATCGACGACGGCAGCACGGGCACGACGATCGCCGTGGCGCTGAGCGATCTCACCGCGCGCAACGGCTTGAGCGCGGTGGGGCAGAATGGCGGCGGCATCATCAACGCGGAGAATCTCACGCTGCGGCGCTGCGCGATCACGGGCAACCGCGCGCAGGGTCCGGGGAATCAAGGCGGGCCCTTCGGCGGCGGTGTCTTCAGCTCCGGCGCGCTGACGATGGATGCGTGCGAAGTCTCCGGCAACGTGAGCGACAGCGTGGGCGGCGGCGTCTTCATCGGCGGCACGGCGACGGCGACGAACTCGACGATCTCCGGGAACAGCGCGCTGACCGCGGGCGGCTTCGGGGTCGCGGCCCTGGGCGGCGGCCCGGCCTCGGCGACGGTGGTGAACTGCACGGTCGTCTCGAACACGGGATCGGCAGCACCGTTCGGCACCGCGTTCGGGGGCTTGTTCAGCTACGGCGCCGCGCTCACGCTGCACAACAACCTCGTGGCGGGAAATCTCGAGAATGGCAGCCCGGGTGATCTCCGCACGGTGCAAGGCGGCTCGATCACCGCGGCCACGAACAACCTCATCGCCGATCCCGCGAGCGCGGGCGGACTCACGCACGGCGTGGACGGGAACATCCTCGGCAACGGCGCGGGCAGCCTTCTGCCGCTGGCGGACATCGCGAGCGCACTGGCGAACAATGGCGGCGCGACGAAGACGCACGCGCTGGCGACGGGCAGCCCGGCGCTCGACGCGGGCAGCAACAGTGCGGCATCCGGCTTGACCACCGACCAGCGCGGCGCGGGCTACAGCCGCGTGGTCAGTGGGACGGTGGACATCGGCGCATTCGAACTCGGTTCGGGGGCCAACGTGGTGCAGCTCCCGGACATCATCGTGACCTCGATGGGGCAGGCGGGGGGGGAAAGGCGGCACCACTACCGGAGTTCTCGGCACATCTGGATCTTACACGGCCGCTTCGTTTGCCGGGGCGTCGGTGGCGGCGGGCGACACGATCAAGGTGACGATCAAGCCACCCACCGGCCAGGTGTTCCAGCTTCAGCCGGGTTACAACTTCTTCGCCGTGGAGTGTTCATTCGGATCTGGGATATTCAACGCCGACAGCGGCACTCAGACCCTCTCGTTCCTCGGTGTGACCGGGGGAACGATCTCGAATGTGACCGGCAGCGCGTCAGGAAGGTTGGGCAGCGGAGGCATCTACGGTTCAGCCAACACTGCCGTTCAGCCGTCCGCCACGATCACCGCGACCGGTGTGGAGCTGTCGTTCACGGCGGCAGCCAGCACGACCGTTGATCCGCTCTCCGTGAGCGACTTCCGTTTCTACACCGCAGGCAGCACCGCCACCCCCTACCTCAGCCTCATCGCCGATTCGAATCCGCCCGCCAACAGCGCACCGACGGACATCGCACTCTCGGCCAGCAGCCTCGCGGAGAACAACACGCCCGGCGCGACGGTGGGCACGCTGAGCGCGACGGACGCGGACAGCGGACAGACGCACACCTTCACCCTCGTGAGCGGCACGGGCGACACGGACAACGCGGCGTTCACGATCGCGGGCTCGACGCTCTCCATCAACGCTAGCGCGGACTACGAGACGCAGAGCAGCTACAGCATCCTCATCCGCGCGACGGACAACGGCTCGCCCACGGCGAGCTATGAGGAGGTCTTCACGATCACCATCACCGACGAGAAGATCCCGCAGGAGATCACCTTCATCACGAATACCAGTGGGAAGACGTATGGCGACGCGCCGTTCAGGCTGGTCACGTCGGGCGGGGCGAGCGGGCAGCCGGTGACGCTCGTCATCGTGAGCGGCCCGGCGACGGTGAGCGGCCGCACGGTGACGATGACCGGCGCTGGCGACGTGACCGTGCGTGCCAGCCAGGCCGGTGCGGGCGATTACACCGCGGCGGCGGACGTGGATCGGACGTTCACGGTGGCGAAGGCGGCGCAGGTGCTCAACTTCACGAGCCTGCCGACGACGGCGACGACGATGGAGACGGTCGTCCTGAGCTTTGTGGGCGGCGGGAGCGGGAATCAGGTGACCTTCAGCGTGCAGAGTGGGCCGGGCGTGATCTCGGGGGATACGCTGCACTTCACCAGCGCGGGCTCGGTGGTGGTGCGGGCTTCGCAGCTCGGCAATGCGAACTATCTCGACGCGGTGCCGGTGGACCGGACGGTGGTGGCGAGCGCGGCGGGGCTGACGCTGGTGGATGACAGCGCCTTTGCGGGCAGCGTGAGTGTGCTCATCGACGTGCTGGCGAATGACTCCACGACCAGCGGCACGCTCTCGCTCACGAGCGTGACGCAGCCGGCGAGCGGCGGCACGGTGGCGCAGGAGGCGGGGAAGGTGCGCTTCACGCCGAGCGGCGCGGTGGGTGCGGCAATCACTTTCGACTACACGGCGACGAATGGCACGAGCAGCGCGACGGCGACGGTGACGGTGATCTCGCGCATGGAGGCCACGGGGAACTACGTGGGGCTGCTGCGCCGCGGGTATTACCAAGACCAGATCGCTGGGCGCGTGACGCTGACGGTGACGTCCACCGGTGCGGTGACGGGGTCGGTGCGGCGGGAGGGGAGCAGCTTTGGGTTCAAGGGGAGCATCACCGGGGAAGGGGGCATGGGGCCGGCGACTTCGACGGTGCTCTTGCCGCGTCCGATGACGGCGACGCCGGGGCCGCTGGATTCGATCGGCCAGCGGACGCTGGTGGTCCGGGTGCCCGACACGGTGCCCGGTGCGTGGCTGACGAGCACGGCGGAGCGCTCGCCTTACAGCGTGGGCAATCCGGCACCGCAGGCGGGCCGTTACACGATCATCGCTAACCTGCCCGACGGCGGCACCGGCCCGCAGACGGGCGCGGCGATGGGGTGCAAGATCGGGGCGGATGGGTTGATCACGTTCGCGGGCCGGCTGGGGAATGATACGGTGGTGGCCCTCGGCGGACGCCTGCTCAACGGTGGGAAGCTGCCCTTCTACATCGGCACGGGCGCCGGAGCGACGCTGCAACGCATGGGCGGCGACCTGGTGCTCGATCCCAGCGCGGTGCAACACGTGACCGGCACGCTGCGCTGGAGCGTGCCTGCCGGGACGCTGCGCCTGGCGGGCGGGGTGGAGCAGGATTACGACGCGACGGGTGGGTTCTACACGCCGCCG
>VFJQ01000083.1 GCA_009885995.1 Verrucomicrobiota bacterium | reverse complement strand
GTCTCCACTACAACGCCAAACGCACTCCACCTCACACCGTTCCAAGAGAAGCATTCCTTTTAACCACCCTCATAATACCCGAAAGGCTGGGTCAACTGTCGAACTTGGGGTAGTTAGCCGAAGGTTGAGCTGTCTCGATAGCAGGCCCCGCAACAGTAGGATACGCGTCCGACGGAAATTCTTAATGAAAAGCCGGACCGTCATATCCGCCGTATCAGTTCCGCCCCATCCGCCTCCAGCCGGCCTTCGCGGAGGAGGCCGTTGATGAGAGAGCGGGCGGTGTCTTCGATCACCGGGCCGGTGCGGGCGAAGCCGAGCCAGCGGCAGAAGTCGCGGGTGGCGGTGTCGCGGGCGATCCAGGGGCGGCCGATGGCGGCGAGGAATTGCTGTTTGAGGAAGTCGCGCTCGTAGTCGGTGATCGAGCGGGCGAGGAGGCGCAGGGCGCCGCCGGTGTTTTCGAGGATGCCGCGGCGGACGGCGGTGAGCAGGTCGGTGTGCAGGATTTCGTGGATGCGCACGCCGGTGCGGCGGTAGCCGAGGGCGCGGGCCACGTCGCGGATGGCGGCGTCGCGCTCGCGGGGCGGGCCTTCGCTGAAGACCTGCCGGATGACTTGGAGCACTGCGGTGCGATCGATCTGGTCGATGGGCACGGGCGCTTCGTCCGCGGGTTCCGCGGGAGGAGGAAGGCCGTGGCCCGCGCGTTCGACACGATAGGGCGGCGCTTCTTCGGCGGCGCGCAAGGCTGGCTCCTCGCTCGCCAGGTCCGTTTGGGAAAGTGGCGGCGCGGGGGCCGTCGGCTCGGCCACGTCCTCGACGGCGGAAACGTCGAGGGAGACTTGGCCCGACAGCAACCGGGGCAGCAGCAGGTCGCGGGTGCGGCGGAGGTTTTGGATTTTGCGGTGAAGGGTGTGAATCTCCTCTGCCATCGGAATCGTCATGTCGCCGAATCTTTTGAGCAGCGCAGCAGGCGGGATCAGCAATTCGGCTTTCTCGAAAGTCGAGGCGGTGACCGCCGGATAGGCGGCACCCGTGGCGTTGTTCGTCAGGAAGGCAACGAAGTCGTCTGTGGTCGTGGCGAAATAGAGAAAGGTGAACGGCACTTTGGTCGCCGTGAGCACGGCAAAGCCAGTCGAGGCAATGGTGTTGAGGGCGGGCTGCATCACCTGCGCGTGCGAGCGGCGATTTGGGCGGACGCATGACCAGAGCACGTCGCCGTGCTGCACGAGGCGGCGAGCGCGGCCCGGCGCATCGGCGAAAGCGTATGTCGTGATGGAGTCAATCTGGCCGGGGCTGACGGACGAGATGTCGATGTAATGCAGTTCGTCGGGAGCGTTGCGCGCGTTGATTTGGGCGCGGTTCACTGCTGCCACGTCGGCAAGCCGCTTCACTTCCCAGCCTTTCGGGATCGGGCCAAGTGAGGAATCGACGAGCGGGACTTTTTCGTGGCCGGGGAAGCGGAAGTTGACGAACCACTCGCGGTAGAGGGCGCGGGCCATCTCTTCCAAGATGCGGATGCGCCGCTGACTGTTCTCTATCAGCTCGTCGTAGGCCGACAGGATTACCGCAATCCGGCGTTGAAGCGGGAGCGACGGAAGCGCGATGCGAAACTGTCGCACTAAATCTTGATTCAAGTTTTGCTGCGCTGCGCCTTGCGCTTGAATGGTCAGGTCTCCTCGGTTCTGGAGCAGCGAGTAGAAAGCAAAGCGCCAGTCCGCTTTCTGCGGATCGAAAACGAGACCGCAAACGGCTTGGTTGACGGTCGCATCTCGCCGCAGCCAGCCGAGCTGTCCAACATTTGCGCCATACATCGCAACTAGGACCGTGTGCTTTGGGAAGTATTTGGCTGCGGAACTTTGCAGGCCCGCGTCGGTGATCTTTTCTTCGGTGTCGTCGATAGAGCCATCAAGTAGCTCCTTTGACTTCACCCACAAATGGCCTTGCGGCTCCCGCGTGAAGTAATCCGCATTCTGGCGAGATGGCGTGCCGCCGCTCGAAATGCGGCTGCATACAGATTCGAGGGCAAGCATTTCAACCCTCACACTTCCAAAATCTCCGCCACATTCCCCGCGATGGTTTCCTCCAACTCGTGAGCCTGCGCGTTCAGCGTTTCGAGTTCCATGTCGCTTATTCCCCGGCGGGGTTGCCCAAACCATCCGGCTTCTTGAGGGCTTTCTTTTCGTCCGAGGCGAGGCGGCGCTCGACTTTCTTCACGTCCTCGGCGGCGGGCAGCGACTCGGGGCGGATGCCGCGTTCGAGCAGGGTCTTGCGGACGGCTTCGTTGTTGGTGACATGCTCGCGGGAGATGGCGGTCTCGCTGGCGAGCTGGTGCTGGCGGGAGTTGAAGATGGTGATCTCGGTGGCGAAATCCTTGGCCTTCAGGATGATCGTCGGGGCGAAGTCGGCGAGGGGCCGCGTGTCCGGCACTTTCCACTGGGCTTTCATGGCCTGGGTGGTTTTGCCAAAGAGCGCCTGGTCCCCCTTGCTGCGGATGATGGCGAAGTTCTCGTTGCCGCCGGTCTGCTCGAAGATGACCTCGGAGAGTTCCTTTTCCGTGGTGCTGAGTTTGCGACGGGCACTGACGCGCTCGGCCTCGAGCAACCGCTGTTCAATGAGTTCCGCCCGGCGGGTCTGGATGGCAAAGTAGGTCTGGGCAAAGGCGATCTCCTGTTTCCGGGGGTCGCCGTTCTGGGCGATGAGGTAGCAAGCGTAGCGCGTGAGGATCAAATCGGGGATTTCCTTTTCTGCGCTTTTGGGCATTTGGATCGTTTTGTTGACGTCAACAAAATGATCCGAGATGGCGTGACCCGAAACCTCACAGGCGGTTTTTGCCTTGGTGATGACGGCGGTAAAGTTTCGCCATTCATCGTAGCCGAGCAGGTGCTGAATGTCGCGGGCCAGCCAATACTCGATGCCGCCCTCGGTCTGCTGGGCGTGAGCTTCAAACGTGGTGGTGAGGGTTTGGACGAGTTCGGTTTTCATACTTCGAGGATTTCCGTGACGTTGCTGGCGATGGTGGTTTCCAGTTCCCGTGCGGCGGCGTTGAGCGTTTCGAGTTCCTCGTTGAGGGCTTCGAGCTGTGCCTTGAAGTCTTCGTCGCTCACGTCCTCGCCGGGGGCGACGCCGACGTAGCGGCCGGGATTGAGCGACCAGCCTTGCGCCTCGATTTCTGCGAGCGTCGCGGCTTTGCAGAGTCCGGGCACGTCGGCATAGCGTGGCGTTTTGCCAAAGACTTCCTCCAGCTTCGCCCGCGCCTCGTCGCCGCCGAGGGTGAAGTCGGGCGCTTCGCTGCGGTAGAGGCGGACGACGTTGGCGAGGAAGCCGATCTGCGCGGGCGTCCAGTCGCGGTGCGCGCGGTCGATCTGCCGGTAGATGTGGCGGGCGTCGAGGAAGAGCACGCTATCCGCGCGGGCCGTGCCCTTTTTTCCCCGATCCAAAAACCAGAGGGTGCAGGGCAGGGTGACGGTGTAGAAGAGGTTGGCCCGACGGCGACCATGACATCGACGCTGCGGGCTTCGATGAGCTGGCGGCGAATCTCCTGCTCGGAGCCGCGGGCGTCGGAGGCGGAGTTGGCCATGACGAAGCCGGCGCGGCCCGTGGCGTTCAGCGAGGAATGGAAGAGCTGAATCCAGAGGTAGTTGGCATTGTCGGTGCGCGGCAGGCCGAAGGGGAAGCGGCGACCGGGGCCGAGGTCGGCGGCGAGGCGTTCCTTGTCCACGGCGTTGACGTTGAACGGCGGATTGGCGAGCACGAAGTCGAACCGGCCCGTGGCGTTGTGCGGGTCTTCGTAGTAGGTGATGGCTTCGCGGATGTCGCCTTCGAGGCCGTGGATGGCGAGGTTCATCCGGCAGAGCCGTGCGGTCTCGCCGACTTTCTCGTGGCCGTGGATGGAGAGTTCGGCGGCTGGGTTTTTCTGGTGCCCGGCCACGAAGCGCGCGGACGAGACGAACATGCCGCCCGAGCCGCACGCGGGATCGAGAATGCGCCCGTGGAAGGGCTCAAGATTCTCGACGATGAGCCGGACGATCGAGGCGGGCGTGTAGAACTCGCCGCCTTTCTGACCTTCCGTGCGGGCGAACTCGCCGAGAAAGTATTCGTAGATGCGTCCGAAGGCGTCGTAGTCGATGCCGCCGGGATCTCGGAGACTTTCTTGAGCAACTCCTTGAGCAGCGTGCTGGAGAAAACCTGAAAGGTGCGCGGGAGCACGCCGGCAAGCTGCAGGTTGTGCTTCTCGATGTCGGCCATCGCTTCATTGATGGCTTTGCCCACGTCCGCGCCCTCGGGCAGTTTCAGCAATGAGTCGAAGCGCGCCGTCTCCGCGAGATAGATCACGCCCTCCGCGTGGTAAGCCGTCGGCTCATCCACGCGCGATCCACGGCGAGAGGATGCCGACTCCTTCTCCAATGCTGCACGCCGCTTCGTGAAGCGGACCTCGGCGAACCGGAGGAAGATCAAGCCAAGCACCGGCGCGGAGTATTGCTGCGCGGTGAGGCCGCTATTCGCGCGGAGTTGATCGGCAGCGCCCCACAGGCGTTTTTCCAGCGTATCGTTCGCGGCATCTTTTTCGGAGGGGGCGATCCAGTGCATGACCCGGGAGAAGATTGGAAACCGAGCGGAACTGCAAGGCTCGCGCTTGCTCGAAAGCGATGCCCCGAGCCGGCAACACACCCGGCTCGAACTGCGACCAGCGAACTACGTGTCGGACGCGGCAGACACGCTCAAGCCGGCGCGCAGATTGCGGCTTGCCACGCGAGTTCGGCATCGAGAGCAGCTTTCCGCTCAGCGCGCGTATGAAAAACAAGACCAGCTGAAGCCGGTTGCTCCGGTGGATGGTAATCTCGACGCCACGTCGGATCGCACTTCTCGAGCAAGCGAAGGAGGAGCGTGTCGGAATACTTCGTCTCTACATAGACCAGCCGCCCGTTGCGGTCGTAGTGCTCGTGCCGCACACCTTCCTCGGCTCGACGTATCGCTTCCGATTCGAGCATGTCCCGCAGAACCTCCAGCGCATCCCTCTCTTGCTCCACGAAGGCGGCATCTGTCTTCCGGCGCAATTGCACGGCCCGGAGTGTGACGCCGGCAGCCTTGGCGGCCTTTGTCATCATCCCGATCTCATCCAGGACTTCGCAGTAGGTCGTGGCCCAATCGACGACGCCGCGCCACCGCTTGCGGCGCAGGGGGGGGCGCTTCAGCTCCCGACACTGGAAAAAGCGAACCATTATGGCGTTGGCATCCTGCGCAGCGTGCTGCGCCGAACTCTTCCCGGCTTCTTGATCCCCGCCTGCCCGGTCGGTTGATTCGAGGGAAGATACGAGTCGATCCATCGAGGGTTTGCGCGACAGTTGAGCGCTTGAGTTCCGATGCTTCCTCTCTTTCCGCGCTGCTCCGTAACGGCGAACCCGTTCTGGCTCTAGCGCCCATGCAAGACGTGACCGACTGGGCGTTCTGGAATTTGATGACGAGATACGGTGGAGCGGATCTCTATTGGACTGAGTATTTCCGCGTGCATCCGGATTCGCGACTCGATGGGCACATCCTCACTTCGATTACGGAGAATCCGACCGGACGCCCGGTTGTGGCGCAGTTGATGGGCAACGATATTCCCGCGCTGGTCCGGGCGGCTCGGGAACTCCAGCAACATCCCGTCGCCGCGGTGGACTTGAATCTGGGCTGCCCGGTGCCGGTCGTCTATCGCAAGTGCGCCGGCGGCGGTCTGCTGCGCGATCCGGATCGGGTGGATTCGATTCTCGGTGCGCTCCGCGATGCGGTGACGATTCCCTTTACGGTCAAGACGCGGCTGGGCTTCGACGATTCGGCGGTATTCGAGACACTGTTGCCGATCTTCGCCAAACATTCGCTGGATCTGCTGACGGTGCATGGCCGAACGGTGAAGGAACTATACCGCAGCGAGGTCCACTACGATATGATCGCGCACGCGGTGGAGGTGATGCCGTGCCCAGTGATGGCCAACGGCAATGTGTCCTCCGCAGTCAGGGCGGAGGACATTTTGCAACGGACTGGAGCGGTCGGCTTGATGATCGGGCGCGGGGCAATCCGCAATCCATGGATCTTTGAGCAGATCCGTCAGCAGCGCCGTGGGGAAGCCATCATCCGGCCGAGCGGGCGCGATGTGCTCGGCTATATCCGCGCGCTGTATGAGGCGGTTTGCCCACCGGACAGTCGCGAGCTTTCGCAGGTCAATCAGATGAAGAAATATCTTAACTTCATCGGCCAGGGAGTCGGTCCCGGGGAGGAGTTTCTGCATACCATCCGCCGGGCAACGACCTGGAAAGAATTTTTCCGGATCTGCGAAGCTTACTTCGATCACAGCGAACCGTTCCCGCTCGAACCGACACCCGCAGTCCTGGAACGAGTATAGTTGCGAGTAGCAGCTCACAGAAGCATCGGCGATACAACCCGCCGATGGTGTCTCCCACCCGCCTGCATTCCCTGCCTACCGATTCAACTGCCGACAATGGCGCACTCCTTGGACGCTTCCTGGACTACGTCGCCACGCAGAATCATGAACTGTATCCGGCGCAGGAAGCCGCCATCCTGGAGTTGTATGACGAGAAGAACGTCATCCTGAATACGCCCACAGGTTCAGGGAAGTCACTTGTGGCGGCCGCGCTGCATTTCAAGAGCCTCGCGCAGGGCAAACGCTCGATTTACACCTGCCCCATCAAGGCCCTGGTCAACGAGAAGTGGCTCGCCTTTTGCCGTCTCTTTGGGCCGGAAAACGTCGGGCTGAGCACGGGTGACGCCTCGGTGAACCGAGACGCCCCCATCCTGTGTTGCACCGCCGAAATCCTCGCGAATATCGCGTTGCGGGAGGGGCAGGAGACTGAAGTCGATGACGTGATCATGGATGAATTTCACTTCTACGCCGATCGCGATCGCGGCGTCGCCTGGCAGGTCCCGCTGCTGACTCTGCGGAAAACGCGTTTCCTCCTGATGTCGGCCACCCTCGGGGAAACGGGATTCTTTAAGGAAGAATTGACGCGACTCAATGGGCTCCAGACCGCCACCATCACGTCGAAAGAGCGCCCGGTTCCCCTGGAGTTTTCCTACGCCGAAACCCCGCTCGCCCAAACCGTCGAAAACCTGGTGGCCGGCGGCAAGGCCCCGCTTTATGTGGTCCACTTCACGCAGCGGGATGCGGCCCAGAGTGCGCAGGACTTCATGAGCATCAACGTCTCCTCTCGCGCTGAGAAAGAGTTGATTACGCAAGCCCTGGAGGGTTTCAAGTTTCGCAGTCCTTATGGCCCGGAAATCAAGAAGTGGTTGCGGCACGGCATCGGCCTGCACCACGCCGGGCTGCTGCCGAAGTATCGCGTGCTGGTCGAGCAACTCGCGCAACGCGGTCTGCTCAAGGTCATCTGCGGCACCGACACGCTGGGCGTGGGGATCAACGTGCCGATCCGCACCGTGCTCTTCACTCAACTCTGCAAATTCAGCGGCCAGAAAACCGGAATCCTGAGCGCACGGGACTTTCACCAAATCAGCGGACGCGCCGGGCGCAAAGGGTTCGACCCTGTCGGTTGGGTCATCGCGCAGGCGCCGGCCCACTCGATCGAAAATCTCCTCCTCGAAAAGAAGCAGGCTGGGGGCGGAAAAAAGTTCGTCAAACGCAAGCCCCCCGAGCGGAACTTCGTCAACTGGGATGAAAAAACGTTCACCCGCTTGATCGCCGCCCCGCCGGAACGACTGACCAGCCAGTTTCAAATCACCCACGGTATGCTGCTCAATGTCCTCAGTCGTCCGACCGATGGATGCCGCGCGATGCAGGAGCTGATCGCCGACTGCCACGAAATGCCCAAGGTCAGGAAGGCGCTCATCCGGCGTGGATGGCAACTTTTCCGCGCCCTCGTGGAGCGGCGCATCGTCGAGTTTATCCCGCGCACCAACGCTGGGGCCAAGGTGCGGGTGAACGTGGCGCTGCAGGACGACTTCTCGATGAATCAGGCGCTCTCGATTTATCTTCTCGATACCCTCCCGCTGATGGACCCGCAGGCCCCCGACTATGCGCTCGTGGTGCTCACGCTCGTCGAGTCTATTTTGGAAAACCCCGATTTCATCCTCCACCGGCAACTCGACAAAGTGAAGGGGCAGGCCATCGCGGAAATGAAGATGCAAGGAGTGCCCTACGAGGAACGCATGGAAGAACTCGAGAAACTCGAATACCCCAAGCCCAACCGCGACTTTATCTATTCGACCTTCAACGCTTTCCAGGCCCAGCATCCGTGGGTCGGCGCGGAACAGATTCGGCCCAAATCCATCGCGCGGGAAATGTTCGAGGAATTTCGGTCCTTTGCCGATTACATCAAGATTTACGAACTCCAGCGAGCCGAGGGTGTGTTGTTGCGGCACCTCGCCGGCGTTTACAAAGTGCTGACCCAAACGGTCCCCGATTCCGCCAAGAACGACACACTTCGCGAGATGGAGATCTATCTGGCGGCGATGCTGCGGCAGATCGATTCCAGTTTGCTCGAGGAGTGGGAAAAAATGCGGGACCCGAACTATCAGCCGCGGGAAGACTCCCCCGAGGTCCGTCCGCCCGGCGCCGAGGAAGCCGATCAAGATATCACGCGCGACGCCATGGTGTTCACGGCCGCGATCCGGACCCGGATTTTCACCTTTCTTCGCGCCCTCGCCAACGGGGACCTCGAAACCGCCCTGGCCTCGACCAGCGTGCCGCCTTCCGTGGAGGACGTTGATCCCTGGACCACGGACCGCCTCCGGCAGGCGCTCGACGCCTATCACGTCGAGCACGAACGTATCCGCCTCGACCCCGAGGCGCGCAATTCGCGCCATACCTACATGACGCCCTCCGAAGACAAACGCCGCTGGCGGGTGCAACAGATGCTCGTCGATCCGGCCGAAGCCAACGACTGGGTGGCGGAGTTTGACGTCAATCTCACGGAAAGCCGCGCCGCGAACGCGCCAGCACTTCAACTCCGCAGGCTCGGGAGCCTGGTCTAAGCCACCGGCGCGACAACGCCATGGCCAGGTCCCACCTGGCCATGGCCGTGGCGGAGAGTGATTGGCTTTGCGTCGTCGGCGCTGACGGTTCGCTTCGTCTTGGCCTGTGCTACGTGCGCGGTCTGACGCACGCGGACGGCGCGCGTATCGTCGCGGAGCGTGTGCGCCGTCCGTTCGCGTCACTCGCCGAGTTTCAGCTTCGCACCGCTTTGCCGAAAGCCTCATTGCGTGCGCTCGCGAAGATCGGCGCGTTAAACGGGCTCGCCGAGCATCGCCGCGATGCACAATGGAAAGTGGAAGTGGAGCGCGACAGCGCGGACCTGTTTGCCGGGGTCGATTCGAGTGCGCCAGTGCCGCTTGAAGCGATGGGTGCGGTCGAGCGTCTAAATGCTGACTACTCGGGAACGACACTCACAACAGGTCCACACCCGATGGGCCTGCTCCGCGAGAAGGTGCCGCATCTTTGGCGCGCGGCGGACTTGGACGCCGCGAAGAATGGCGACCTCGTGACAATCGGAGGCATGGTGATCTGCCGCCAGCGCCCAGGCACGGCGAAAGGCTTCGTGTTTGTGAGTGTCGAGGACGAAACCGGCGTGGCGAATGCGATCGTGCCCCCACAGCTTTACCAGCAATGTCGGCTCACCATCGGCGAGGAATCGTTTCTTGCGATCGAGGGCACCGTTCAAAACGTCGAGAACGTGATTCACGTGAAGGCCATGCGGGTTGCCGCCTTGGCGTTCGGCGACCTCATGGCGCCAGCGTCTCACGACTTCCGCTAATGCAACTCCCCTCGTTGAAGGCCCATAACCAATCCACAAACATTGAAAGGAGGTTCCCATGCACGGGAACGAAGTCTTCCAGCGCGTCCGCCACGCGCTCGCTCAGGTCGAGGCCGAGCGGAACGTGCGCGTGCTTTTCGCGTGCGAGAGCGGCAGCCGTGCGTGGGGCTTCGCCTCGCGCGACAGTGACTACGATGTGCGCTTCCTCTACGTCCACCGGCGCGACTGGTATCTCTCGGTCGAGGACCGGCGCGACGTCATCGAACAGCCGATCGCCGACGATCTCGACGTGAGCGGCTGGGAACTGCGCAAGGCGCTGCGCCTGCTTCGCAAGAGCAACCCGCCGCTGCTCGAATGGCTGAAGTCGCCGGTCGTGTATCGTCACGATCCGGTCTTCGCCGCCGAGTTCGGCGCGCTCGCGACGGAGTTCTATTCGCCGCGGCGCTGCTTCGCGCACTACCTGCACATGGCCTTCGGCAACTGGCGCGATTACCTGCGCGGTCGCGAGGAAGTGAGCCTGAAGAAGTATCTCTACGTCTTCCGTCCGCTGCTCGCGTGCCGCTGGATCGAGCGCCAGCTCGGCCAGGTGCCGATGCTCTTCGCGCAACTCGTGGAGGGCGTGCTCGACGAAGCCGACGTGCGCGCCGCGCTCGCCGAACTCGTCGCGCGCAAGCAGGCCGGCGAAGAACTCGCTGTCGCACCGCCGGTCGAAGCGCTCTCGCGTTTCATCGAGGCCGAACTGCCGAGGCTCGAGGCGCTCAACGAGCCAGACGATGCCGCCGGCGAAGTGGAGGAGCTGAACGGCTTCTTCCGCCGCTACGCGCTCGCAGCTTGAGAGGAGGAAAAGCAAAGCCTCGGCGGGGATTCGTCTCCGCCGGGGTGATGCGGGGCAATTTCATCTCGTTCCCGAGTTGCACTGGGAAATACCCGACGAGCGAAATGGTGTCTGCTGTGGAGGGTGCCCTGCGAGTCGGGAACAACGGAAAGGCCGGGCACTCGCGAGAGCGCCCGGCCTTTTTACCAACCGATCGGAGTGCCGGCTTACTTCACCTTGCTGATCTCGTAGATCGTCGTCGTCCCGCTCACTTCGTTCGACACGACCAGCAGTGGTTTGCCGTTCGGACTGATTTCCTCGGCGATGAAGAGCAGCCCCTCGGGGCCGAGGTCGCCCGCGGCGGGCGTGTTCGTCGGCTGCGTGAAGTCACGGTTGTTCGCGTATTGCACGAATTCCGGCGTCGTCGGCGTGGTCACGTCATAGACCATCACGCCGCCGATCCGCTCCAGGCCGACGAAGGCATACGTGCGGCCAAACGCCTTGCCGACCGCGACGCCTTCGGGCTCCGGCCCTTTGTCGTCGCTGCGGTCGTCGAATTTGTTGATCTCGTGGTTCGAGTTGAAGAACGCGGGGTTCTGCGCGGCGGTGATTCGCTCGAGCTGATCGCCGCTGTCCCAGACCAGCGCGCCCGTCGTCGAGCGAATGGAAAAGGAACGCGCGCCGACGGTGTAGATCTCTTTGTAGATATTGTTGCCGGCGGTGTCGCCCTGCGCCTTCGTGGCCTTGAGTCGGCCGAGATTTGAGGTCTTCTTGAGGTCTGTCGCCACGGCTGGCGGGAAGACCGCCGGATCGAGCGCCATGCTGCCGATGCGCGTCTCCTCGGAGTATCCGGGCCAGTCGCGCGTGTCGCCTTCGTTTGCCAGCACGAGATAAGTCTCGTTGCCGACTTTGAACGACGCGATGCCATCGGGAAGGAAGAAGCCCTGGACCGGCCAGTTGCGGATGTTGATGCGACCGGCGTTCGCCACGGGAATGCCGTCGCGGTCGCTCGCGTCGAGCGCATTGCTCGAGCCGAAGCCGTTGCTGGCGAGGCTGTGGTCTTTGACACCGAGGCCGTTAATCGAAGTCACCGTCGCCGAGCCGATGTCGATAATGGCGAGCGCGTTGTTTTCCTGGAGCGTCACCCATGCCGTCTTCGAGTCGTGCGAGACTGTGATGTATTCCGGCTCGATGTCCTGCGCCACGGTGGCGTCCGGCCCAAAGATACGGACCGCCGGCTTCGGGCCCGCGCCCGTGCCGTTGAAGAGGTCCGCGCGGCTCGCCCCGTTGAACGCGGTGAAGCCCGCCGTCTGCACCGTCGCCGCGGCCGCGCCGGCAGAGAGGTCGATGATGCTCACGGAGCCTTCCGGGTCCACGGTGTAATCGGGGCTCGGCTCGCCCTCATTTGCGACGAGAACATAGCGGCCATTCGGCGTGAAGGTGAGCATGTCGGGCTGCGCACCCACGTCCACGACGGAGATGAATTGCAGGCTGGTGTTGAAGAAGACGACCTTGCCCGGCTGGGTCTTGTCGGCGGCCTCGATGGCCACGGCGATCAGCCCATCGCGCACGGCAACGCTGTTCGCCACCGGGCCGTAGGGCGTCACGTCGATGGAAAGATCGTTGCGCAGCACGGGTGCGGCGGGATTGGCGATGTCGATCACGTCGATCTGCGCGGCCTGCGCGTTCACGACGAAGAGTCGCTGCGTGCCTGGATCGTGCGCGCCGATCTCGGAAGCGCTGGTGAGGAAGGATCCCGCCGCGACCGAGCTGATCGGCGCGATGGAAATGGAGTGCGGAGACTTGGCCGAGGCCGGCAGCATAGCCGCGGCAGCGAGGATAAAGGCTCCAATGGTGGTGGATAGGATGTTGGGTTTCATCGGGCCGCGAGTCTTCCAATGCGCCCGCGATTGATGGAAGGCGGCGATTGTAAAAAGCTCGTGCCGCTTGCGTGACTACCATGTGACGGCCTCCGCAGGGCGTCGGCGTAGTCACTCTTGATACAACAGAAAAGAACAAACACCGCTGCGCACTCGGAGTGTGTCCGCACGCTGCGCCCTACCATTTCAACCGAACCACAACCATGAACACCAAAGACCTCATCCGCCTCGGCGTGCCTGTCGGCGAGCCGATCAAGCTCGCGCACGAGTTCATTCAGAACTTCATCGCCCAGGGCAATGACGGCGCGCTGCTGGAGGGCGAGATTTTCAACGTCGTCGCCAATCCGCCGGCATTCTTCGCCGATGAACTGCGGGTGCCGCTGGCTCGCGCGATCTATCGCCCGGCTTTCACGCCGCGCGCGCAACTCGCGCCGTGGCGTCAGTGGGGCGAGGGCCTCGAAGCCGAGGCGGTGAAGCAGATGGCAAATGCGTGTGCGCTGCCGGTTGCGGTGGCGGGCGCGCTCATGCCGGACGCTCACGTGGGCTACGGTCTGCCGATCGGCGGCGTGCTGGCGACGGATAACGCGGTGATTCCTTACGCCGTCGGCGTGGACATCGCGTGCCGCATGAAGCTGACCGTCTATGATCGCAAGGCGAACACCCTCGCAGGCCAGCGCGACCGCCTCGCGAGCCTCATCGAGAGCGAGACGCGCTTCGGCATGGGCTGCGAGTTCAAGCAGCGCCGCGAGCACGACGTGATGGATGAAGATTGGAGCGTTTCGCCCGTGACGAATCGACTGCGCGACAAGGCGTGGTCGCAGCTCGGCACGAGCGGCAGCGGCAACCACTTCGTCGAGTTCGGTGCGTTCACAGTCGAGGAAAACGATCTCGGCCTTGAGCCGGGCGAATACCTCGCGCTGCTCACGCACTCGGGTTCGCGTGGCACAGGCGCACAGGTGTGCGATTTCTACAGCAAGCGCGCGATGGCCCGCCACGAGCACTTGCCGAAGGAACTCAAGCACCTCGCGTGGCTCTCGCTCGACGACGCCGACGGCCAGGAATACTGGGCCGCGATGAACTTGATGGGCCGCTACGCCGCGGCGAACCACGCCCTCATCCACAAGCACATCGCCAAAAAGCTCGGCGCGCATGTGATCCTCGACATCGAGAACCATCACAACTTCGCGTGGAAAGAAACGCACGTTGTGAACGGCGAAGAGCGCGAAGTTATCGTGCATCGCAAGGGCGCGACGCCCGCGGGCGCCGGCGTGCTCGGAATCATCCCGGGCTCGATGGCGTCGCCCGGCTACGTCGTGCGCGGCAAGGGTTCGCCCGAGTCGCTCACCAGCGCGTCGCACGGCGCGGGCCGCGTGATGAGCCGCACCAAGGCGATGCAGTCCTTCACCTGGAGCGCGACCAAAAGGCTGCTCGCGGAGCGCGGCGTCGAGCTGCTCTCCGCCGGCCTCGATGAAGTGCCGGGTGTCTATAAGGACATCCACGCCGTGATGGCCGCGCAGACCGACCTGGTCGAAGTCCTCGGCCAGTTCGACCCGAAGCTCGTGAAGATGTGCCCAGCCGGCGACCGCGCCGAAGACTGAAACCGCGGAGGCGGGACGCCACGCGTCCCGCCTCCGCCAACCTTTCACCACTCACCTTTTCAATGAACGTTCATCCGCCGCTGCAAGACGGTCGAGCGCCACGGCACAGGCTCCTTGGTCAACCTATCCTCGACCTTGCCGTAAAGCCCGCCCCATAGCTCGGGATTGTCGGCGATCTCGGCGATCTCGGCGCGCGTGTAGCCCTCGACTAGCTCCGGTTCGATCCGTGCCGGCGCCACCGTGTCGGCGGTTTTCAGCCAGCCGTTCGCGCTCACGGGGCTTGTCCGACGCGTCGGACAAACGGCCTTCCAACAGAGTAGCGCGCCGCGAAACGCATCGCCCTGGTCGCCGATTTCGAGCCGGTCGCGACCAACGAAAGCCCGTGGCGGGGCGGCTAGGGGCCAGGTTTCGGCTCACGAACGGCTGTGCGCCGCGATGCGCGCGCGCTCCGCTTCGAGCGCAGCCAGCCGTTCCGCACGGGTCGCGTGCGCGCCGTCCCGGATCTCGATCTGCTGCTTCTCACGCCACGTTGGGTCGAGCCGACCTAGCAGCCGAAGCAGGATGGTGTCGCTATAGGTCCGCTTGCGGCTCACGATCTTCCCGTCGCGGTCGAAGTGCTCGTCAACGGTCCCCTCGACCGCCCGCCGGATGGCCTCGCTCTGGTAAGCGTCACGCGCGATTTCGAGCGCCTCATTCTCACGCCGCGCAAACTCAGCGTCCTGAGTGCGCCGACGCCACACCGTTGAACGTTCGACGCTGGCGATCTGTGCGGCCTTCACCTTCTGCCCAGTCTCGGCCAGGACCCGCAGGTAGGTGCCACTCCACCGGCAGATACTTGGTCGCTTCTTGTTCGGGCGCGCGCGCGCGTTGCCGCGTTGCGTTGCGTTGCTCGGAGTGGCGTTTTGAGGACTCGCGTTCACGCTGCATGAATCGTTGCACGTAAGCTGTCTCGCAATGCGTTGGAGCGGCACTTTGCTCAAACTCACTTAAAAAAGAGCACCTCGCGTCACTTGCCGAATACTTGCCAAATAGAGTGCGTTTTCGTGCGTTTCGGCGCGCATCGTTGCGCACTGCGTTTTAACTCTTCATCGCCTCCGAACCCCTGTATTCATGCGCCTTCCAGAGTGCTTTCGAGTGGTGGGTTGGGCGGGACTCGAACCCGCAACCAACGCCTTAAAAGGGCGCTGCTCTACCATTGAGCTACCAACCCGTGCGGCGGAAGGAGCGCACACGTAGATGCACCCGGCGGCACGCGCAAGTGCGAGGTTCGGGCTGGCGCACTGGCACCACGACTGCTTTTCTCTGACCACCACCATGCTCACTTACGCATACCAAGCCCGCGACCCTTCAGGCAAAGTCGTTTCAGGTATCCAGGAAGCGCTGAACGAGGAAAACGCGATCAACACTTTGATGGCTCGCGGGTTGATGGTGCTCTCCATCCAGCAAAAAGCGGGCGGCAAGGTGTCCGCTCCGCGGGGGCACGTGAGCGAGTCGGACCTCGTGCTCTTCACACGACAACTCGCGACCATGGTCGATGCCGGCCTTCCGCTCGTCACGGCGTTGACGGCGCTCTACGAGCAATCGGATCCGAAAAAACAATCCGGTCTGCGTCGGATCATCGGCGAAATCAGCGCGCTGGTGCAGCAAGGCGAGACGTTCAACGAAGCGATCCAGAAGCATCCGCGGATCTTCACGCGACTCTACGTAGCGATGGTGAAGGCGGGCGAGAGCGGCGGGTTGCTCTCGGAGATTCTGGACCGGCTCGCTGGCTTCCTCGAAGCCTCTTCCCGGCTTCGCAAGAAGGTCAAGGGCGCGATGACCTATCCGGTGATCGTCATTTCCATCGCGTTTGCGATCACCACCTTTCTGATCGTGCAGGTGGTTCCGGTGTTCGGGCAGATCTTCGCCGATTTCGGCGCGAAGCTTCCCGGACCGACGCAGTTCCTGCTCGATATGTCGGACTTCATCCGGGCCTATTGGTATTTGCTCCTCGCGGGCATGGTCGGCGTCTTCGTCGGCATTCGGATTTTTTTGAAATCAGAGACGGGCCGAAAGCTTTGGGACCGCTGGAAGCTGAAACTGCCGGTCTTCGGCCCGCTCGTGCATAAGATCTGCATGACCCGCTTTGCGCGCACCTTTGCGCAGCTCATCCGCTCGGGTGTGCCGATCCTCGAAGTCATGGACATCGTCGGCGACACCTCGGGCAATTCCGTGGTGACCGAGGCGATCAAGAAAGTCGCAGGCGATGTCGAGAAAGGCGATCATCTCACCAACGCCCTCGCCCGCCAGCCCATCTTCCCGCCGATGCTCGTCCGCATGGTCGGCGCCGGCGAATCGACCGGCAAAATCGACGTGATGCTCGAGAAGATGGCTGACTACTGGGACGAGGAAATTGAAGCCATCCTCAATGCGCTGACTTCGCTCATCGAGCCGCTGCTCATCGTCGTGCTCGGCGTGATCGTCGGCGGCATCGTCATCGCGATGTTCCTGCCGATCTTCAGGCTCAGCGACGTAGTGTCAGGCCAAGGCTGAGCAGCAGCACGCCGTAGGCGGCTCCACCCAGCGTCAATGCTTTCCAGCGGCGTGGGTCAGCCGTCGCCCAGCCGATCTGATCACGGAGCGTGTAGGGCATTCCGACCCAAAACAGCGCCGCGGTAAGCCACACATAAACCAAGCTCACGAGCCAAAGGCGCGATGCCTCCGGGCGCATCCACGCCGCTTCGAGCAATGCCTCGGCACCGAGGAGCACGAGCATCCCGAGCGAGCGCACGGCGAGAAATTCCGGCACATATCGCCACGTGAGATAAGCAGCGATGGGGGTGCCGATCTTCAGCAGCGGACGCCAGGTCGAGAACTCGTGCAGATCCATCGTCACGGCCAGCCACCAGAACCACGCCGCCGCAGCCACGAGCAGCGTCGCGCCCCAGAAAGGCGAGCGCGGGAACGCTTTCAGCCACGACTGGACCGGGGCTGGCTGGAGCATGGCAAACCCATGCGAAAGAATGAGGACGCAGCCGACGATGAGCAGGGCGGTTTCGAGCGTGAGCGTGTAGATCATGAAAGCGGCGGCGAGGCGCGGAGGAAAGCGCAGGACCGCGCGATGACAAGCCCATTCCCCGCACGGCGATGCTGGATCACCCGCAATCTTCCCACTCCCAGGAGTTGGACCTTTCCCGCGCGCGCGCTTCATGCACACATTGAGTGCTCCAAGATGGCCGCTTTGATCGTCCGCATCGCTCCCCGCCTCAGCCGTCGCATTCGCGAGACCTCGGCCCCTGCCTGCCCGCGTCGGTGACCATGGCTGGAAACCCGCTGCCCGACATCATCTCCCCCGCGAGTTTCCGTGTCGATCGACGGATGCTCGATGAATTCCCGAGCATGGTGTGGTTCGACAACGCCAACGGCCACCTCGTCTATATCAACCGTGCGGCGCTTGAGTTCACCGGCCGCTCGATGACCCACGAAGTCGGCCTCGGCTGGCTCGACATGGTGCATCCCGCCGACCGTGACAAATACCTCGCGGATTACCGCGTCGCTCGCGAAGCGCGCCGCCCATTCGAGATGGAATACCGGCTGCGGCGCAAGGACGGCGTCTATCGCTGGATCCTCGATCGCGGCCAGCCGGTGCTCGACGAAGCAGGCACCTTCCTCGGCTACATCGGCTTCAGCTACGATGCGACCGAGCGGCGCGATGTGGACAATGTCCGGCGCGAAATCGAGGAGCAGGTGCGCGTGCTCGGCCTCGCGACACGGGACTGGGTGTGGAGCTGGGACGCGCGCACGGATCGAGTGGTTCACAATGCCGCCTTTACCGAGATCCTTGGCGATGTGCCCGGCCCGCGCGCCGCATCGCAGGCGTGGTGGCAGCAGCGCGTGCATCCCGCGGATCTGAGCCGGGTTCTGCAAGCCTTCGCCGCCGCCGTGAACACGCGGCGCAACGACGTCACCAGCGAGTATCGCTTCCGCAAGCGCGATGGCAGCTACGCCTACGTGGAAGATCGCGCCTGTTTCATGCGCGACACGCGCGGCGTGGTGGTGGGCGTGCTCGGGGCGATGCGCGACATCAGCCAGCGCAAGCGCGTCGAGGATGCCCACGCGCGCTTCACGAAGATCCTCGAAAGCACGAGCGACTTCGTCGGCATGTCCTCAGCGGGCGGCCTCATCCACTACGTCAACGCCGCGGGCCGCGAACTCCTCGACTGGCCGGCTGACCGGCCGATCGCTGGCGTCCACATCGGCGAGATTCACCCCGCGTGGGCCGCGGAAATCATCATCGAGCACGGGATGCCCACAGCCGTCCGAGAGGGCACGTGGACCGGCGAGACCGCGCTGCTCACGGTCGATCAGCGCGAGATTCCCGTCTCCCAAGTCATCATCTCCCACCGCAATGCGCACGGCGACCTGGACTTCCTGTCCACGATCATCCGCGACATCAGCGACCGGAAACGCGAAGAAGTCGCCCGCATCGAATGGGCGAACCGCTACGACGCCGCCATCCGCGCCAGCGGCCAGGTGCTCTTCGATTGGAACTCGATCACCAACGAAATCACCTACGCCGGCGACCTCGCGCAGCTCCTCGGCTACACCAGCGCGGAAATGGCGGGCGGCCTCGACCGCCTGCGTGCCCTGCTCCACCCGGAGGATCTCCCGGCGTTCGACGCGGAAGTGCAGCGCGTCACCGCCACGCGCGAACCTTTCCGCCACGGCTTCCGTGCGGTGCATAAGGGCGGCGGCATCGTGCATATCGAAGCAAAGGGCTACTTCTTCATCGACCGCCTCGGCCAGATCGGCCGCATGGTGGGCTTCCTCGCCGACGTGACTGCGCAGCGGCTCGCGGAGCAGGAACTCTCGCGGGCGCAGGAAAGCCTCGAGGGCCGCGTGGCCGAGCGCACGGCGGAGCTCGCGCAAGCCAACGACGTCATCCAGGAGCGCGCGTTGCAGACCGAGATCGTCGCGCAACTCGGCCAGCAAGCGCTCGCGGGGATCGGGCTGAACGAGCTGCTGGACAGGGCGGCGCAGCTCGTCCACGAGACGCTCCACGTCGATCTCGTCTCCATCGTCGAATTAACGCGCGACGGTTCGCAGCTCCTGCCCATCGCCGATGCCGGCTGGCCCGACGCGACCCCTTTTCCGGCGGGCTTGGGCAGAGCCTCCCAGTCCGGCTACACGCTCGAGGTCGGGGTGCCCGTCATCGTCGAAGATCTCGCCACCGAGCTGCGCTTCACCCCATCGCCAGGCGTCGTCCGGGCCGGCGTCACCAGCGGAGTCAGCGTCGTCATCGAATCGAGCGAGCGCCCGATCGGCGTCCTGATCGCGATGACTCTCGATCGGCGCGCCTTCACGCAAGACGACGTGAACTTCCTCCAATCCATCTCCAACGTGCTCACCGCATCGATCGAGCGCGCGCGTTCCGAGGAGCGCATCCGCGCTGCGCAGGCGCAAGCCGAGAGCGCCAACCGGGCGAAGAGCGAATTCCTCTCGCGCATGAGCCACGAGTTGCGCACTCCGCTCAACGCCATCCTCGGCTTCACGCAGCTCCTCGAAATCGACCACCCGACGCCGAGCCAGACCGAGAGCATCACGCACATTTCGCGCGCCGGGCAGAACCTGCTCGCGCTCATCAACGAGGTGCTCGACATCGCCCGCATCGAGACCGGTCGCCTCACGCTTTCCTCGGAGACGATCGATCTCGTCTCGTTCGTGCAGGAGGTCACCCGGCTCCTCGCACCGATGGCTGAGCGGCAGAGGATCGATCTCCACGCCGACTCCCGCGGCGACCGCCCGCTCCACGTCATGGCGGATCGCCAGCGGCTCAAGCAGGTGCTGATGAACCTGCTTTCCAACGCGGTGAAATACAATCGCCCGGAGGGCAGCGTCCACGTCGCGTGCTCGCCCCAGGGCGAAATGCACCGCGTCAGCATCACCGATACCGGCCCGGGCATCGCCCCGGAAAAGCTCGACCGGCTCTTCGTGCCCTTCGAGCGGCTCGGCGCCGAGACCTCCGGCGTGGAAGGGACCGGCCTCGGCCTCGCGCTCTCGCAGCGCATCATCGCCGCGCTGGGCGGCTCGCTCGGCGTCGCATCCACCGTCGGCGAAGGCAGCATCTTCTGGATCGACCTGCCCGCCGCGCACGTCCCCGCCATGGAGGACGAACCGGCGCCCGCAGCTCCCATCGCCCGTGCCCCCGAATCCGCTGCCGTTCTCCGAAAAATCCTCTACATCGAAGATCAGGATCTCAACCTTCGGCTCGTCGAGCGCATCCTCAATACCCGCCCCGGCTTCCAGCTCATCAGCGCCATGCAAGGGGGCCTCGCCCTCGACCTCGCCCGCGAGCATCGGCCCGACATCATCCTCCTCGATTTGAACCTCCCCGACATGAGCGGCGACGAAGTTCTGCGCCGCCTCAAGGCCGATCCCCAACTCGCCGGGATCCCCGTCCTCATGGTCAGCGCCGATGCGATGGGCGACCGCGTCGAGGAACTGCTCAACCTCGGCGCCTCCGGCTACCTCACCAAGCCCTACAAGCTGCGCGAGTTCTTCCGCGTGATCGACGAGGCACTGCCGCTCGCTCCCTAGCGCACCGCGGGCTTGGCGACGAGTTGCACGTCGGCGATCTCGCAGGTGCCGACGTATTGCTCGAGCTCGAACTTGAACTCGATGATCGCGAGCGTGGTCACGTCGAGCGCCTTGATCGCCTTGTCCCGGAAGCGAACCGAGAAGGTCTTCTCGACGGTTTTCCACTGCGCGCTGCTGCTGAACTTCTCCTCCTCGAAAATCTCCTCGTGAGCTTCGTCCTTCACCGCTTTGGAGCCGCGACCGCCGGTGTTGGAGGCGAACTTGGTGGGCGTGTTCTCGTTCGCACCGAGGTAGGCGACGGTGACCTGCCCGTTACGAATGCCGGCGCCTTTGACCTTGAAGCTGAGCTGATAGGTCGAGCCGACTTTCAGCGGCGTGAGGTTCTGCCGCATGAGGAAGGAATCGGTGACACGGCTGGCGGCGGCCCAGTCGGCGGGCATGGGATACCACTCGTCCCACCAGTAGCGGAAGAAATCCACGGAGTCGGCGCCATCGACGACGAGCGGCACCATCTTGATGACCTTGTTTGGCGACGGGGAATAACCCGACTTGAGCACCTTGCCGCCGCCGGGGCTCGGCGTGTCTTGCACGGACGTGTAGGCGTAGAGATTGCCGCGCCGGGCGCCGGGATCGATCGTCCAGTTCGCCGGGGCGCGGAGGTCGTTGGTCCAAAGGTTCGTGCCCTTGATGTCCGTCGCCGGACCGAATTTCGGCTCGGTCTTGCTCCCGGTATTCAGCGCGATGGCGATGCGCCCGTTCGCCTTGCCGAGCAGGAGGTCGAAGAGGCCGTCGCCATTGTAGTCGCACGCGTGCGGCGCGACGCCGGTGCCGACGTTGCGGGCGTTGCCGAAGGTGATCATCTGGTAAAGCGGCAGCTCGGTGCCGGGCTTCCATTTGCCGGGGTTGATGTAGGCGCCCACGGTGCCGAGGCGGTCGCCCACGAGCACGTCCGGCTCGCCGTCGCCGTTGAAGTCCACGACCGTCGGCGCGAGCTGCTCGCGACCGTCGCCGTAGCAGAGGTAGTGGCGCTCGGTGTCCACGAACTTCGGCTCGGACGCGCTCGACTGATTGATCAGGAGGAAGACGGCATTCGCTGAGTAGGAGCCTTCGCCGATGAGCAGGTCGGGCTTGCCGTCCTTGTTCCAGTCATACACGCACGGCGCGAAGAGATTCCCCCACGGCTTCTCGCCCATGGGCACGCGGGCCTTGGCGTAGTTGGTCGGCTGGGGAAAGATGGGCGCGCTGGCGCTGCCGGTGTTATCGACCATCACGATGTCGCCGGTGTAGTTGCCGAAGACGAGGTCGGGCACGCCGCGCTTGCGCCAGTCGAAGAGGGAGATCTTCGGGATGCTGTGCGGCCACGTCCACCAGCCGCGGTCCCACTTGTCGTCCTTCGACACCTGCGGAGGAAAAATCGGGACGACCTCGGCGTGCGTAAACTTCGGCTCGGTCGGCGTGCCGCTGTTGAAATGCACGCGCATGATGCCCATCGGATCGCAGCTTGTGATGTCCGGCAGCTTGTCGCCGTTCATGTCGGCGAAGTGGACGGTCATCGGCATGGCGAGGCTGCCGATCTTGCCGTTCTCCAGCACGGCGTAGGCGCCGGTGGCATTGCCGCAGAGGATGTTCTGCGCATCGACTCCGTCCCACAGATTCTCCGCGGCGGTGAACTTGGCGAAGTTGCCGTTGAGCACCGCGTTGCCGCCCGCAGCGGGGGTGGGCGATGAGGGGGTCTGCGCGAAGCCGGCCGTCATCAGGACGGCCCAGCTCGCGATGAAAGCTCGATGGAACATGGCGGTGATCGGTCGGGGGTTACTGCGTAGGGCGCGAGGCGAAGCGGACCTTCGCTTCCCAGCGCGTAAGCAGGTGGACGATGATGTTCGTGCCGAACTTGTAGGTATCCATCAACGCCTTCGGCTCGACGTTGCGGAAGTAGAGGTTTCGCCGGTGCCACATCTGTTCGTTGATCGCCACGAAGCGCCGCTTCTCGTCGCGCGACATATCGAAGTCGCCCTTCTCATCGATCCCGAACTGCCACATGTCGCCGTAGTCATTCGCCGTATAGATGATCGCGATCTCGTCGGCGAACCCCTTCAGCCCGTAGATCGGCTCGCGGTAGAAATTCATCCCCGGCACCACGCCCTTGATCTCCTGGTAGTAGGTATTCGTGTAGATCGGGTGCGACGCGGGGAGCGGCTCCCACTTGTTGTTCATCTCGGGAAGGATGCGCAGCATCTCGCGGCGGAAAGCGATGTCGAACCGCGAGCGCTGGCCCGGCAGCGAGCTATCGCCCCAGATGCAGCCGCCCGAACGCAGATACTCGCCGAGGTTCTTCACCTCCGCGTCGCTGAGGATGAAGTCGCGATGACCCGTGAACCAAATGAACGGCGGCTTCTTCTCGAAGATCTCGTTGCTCGCAAGATCGAGCGGGATCGGCTGGGGGTCGGCGTGGATCTTTTTGTGCGAGAGCTTCGAGATGATGAAGAGCAGGTTGTGCAAGCTGCCGCCGCGCACGGTGTCGCCGTCGAGCCACACGGTCGCGTCCCAATCGCCGCCGGAATACTTCGCGAGATAGGCGGTGAACTCGAACGCGCGGCTCTTGAGCGGCTGGCTCATCGCCGCCGTGCCGCCCTTCGCCCACCCGCCGGTGAAGCCCGCGATGCGCGACGCCTGGCCTTTGCTCAGCCCCTTGCCGCTCACCATCGGCGCCGAGACCGCCGTCGGCGCGGCTGTGGTCGGTTTGATGGCGATGTTCGGCGCGCTGATCGTGTTCAGGGCGAAGCTGTTCGCCGTGGTCGCGCTCGTGGTGATCGCATCGATCTGCATCGCCGGCGCCGCCGTCGTCGAGGATGTCGCGCTCACCTCGAACTCCGTCTTCTGAATCTGCACCTGGTCCTGCTGCGGCGTCGCCACCTGCTCGTCGGTCAGCAGTCCGCCCGGCGGCGCCGCGAAGTCCGGCGGCTCGATGTATTGCTTATAAAGCACCGTGCCGCCGAGCAGCAGCACCATGACGAGGTGCAGCAGCGCCGAGAACGTCATGTAACGCGCCCGGTTCGCCCACGTCATGAAGGCATCGATGAAGGATCGGGAGGGAGGAGTATCGGGAGAAGCGGATACGGCGTTCATAGGCGGCGCGCACCACGAGCAGTGCGCTTCGGATGAGACAGGAAACGCAGATACACCCGGAGTTCTTAGAGGTGGAGGAAAATCTCGGTCAAGAGGTAGGGCGGTAGTAGCTCAGTTTGGCCGGGAACACAGGTAGGGACCGCAGTCCCCAGCGGTCCGGAGTGAGCGCGCGATCCGGGGCGCGGCGCGGTGGGGATTGAGCCGCCCGCCTCCGCCCCGGCTCCTTCTTCGATTCCGCGCCCTACCTTTCCAAGTCACGTGTCGGAGCGCCTCCTCTGGGTTGGGCTTGGAAAGGAAGGGATCAGGCCCAACGCAGCGAGCGGGTTGACCGCCCACAGCAGCTTGCCGTGGCAGGTGTGCCCGCCGCGGGAGCGCTTGCTCGGCACCAGCCCCGCGTAGGCGCACAGGTGCCCGGCATCGGCAAAGCGGGCGATGTCCTCGGTCTCCCGTGGCGATGACCGACGCCATGATCGGTCCGAATCCGGGGAGCGTCTGCACGCCTCTGGAGGACGCTTGCCTTTTACTTGGCGGCGCGGTATTTGATCAAGCCGCTTTCACGGCGACGACGACTTTCTGCGCCGCGTCTGCGAGGGTGTCGGCGCTGATGAGGGCGAGGCCGCTCTCGGCGAGGGTCTTCTTGCCGGCGGCGACGTTGTTGCCTTCGAGGCGCACGACGAGCGGGATGCCGATCGAGACTTCCTTTGCGGCGGCGACGATCCCGGTGGCGATCACATTGCAGTCCATGATGCCGCCGAAGATGTTCACGAGGATGCCTTTTACCTGCGGATCGCTGAGGATGATTTTGAAGGCCGCGGTGACTTGCTCCTTCGACGCGCCGCCGCCGACGTCGAGAAAGTTCGCCGGTTCGCCACCGGCGTATTTGATGATGTCCATCGTGGCCATCGCGAGGCCGGCGCCGTTGACGAGGCAGGCGATGTTTCCGTCGAGGCCGATGTAGTTGAGCGAAAACTCGCTCGCAGCGACTTCGCGCGGATCTTCCTCGGTCTTGTCGCGCATCGCGACGATCTCGGGGTGACGGAAGAGCGCGTTGTCGTCGAAGTTGAACTTCGCATCGAGCGCCATAAGGCGGCCGTCGGTGGTGACGACGAGTGGGTTGATTTCCACCATCGAGCAGTCGGACTTGAGGAAGAGATTGAAGAGCGCAGTGAAGAGCTTCGTCGCTTGCGTCATCAGCGGTCCGCGCAGGCCGAGCGCGACTGCGAGATTGCGCGTCTGGTAGCCTTGAAGGCCGAGTGTCGGGTGGATGCGGACTTTGTGAAGCTTCTCCGGCGTCTTCTCGGCCACCTCCTCGATGTTCACGCCGCCTTCGGTGCTGGCGATGATGCTGTAAGCGCTCGTCGCGCGGTCTTGCAGGATGGCGAAGTAGAGTTCGCGTGCGATGTCCACGGCCTCGCCGACGAAGACCTTGCCCACGAGTTTGCCGTCCGGCCCGGTCTGGTGTGTGACTAGCGTCTGGCCGAGCATTTGCCCAGCGAGCGTGCCTGCATCCGCGGGCGATGAGGCAAGATGCACGCCGCCTTTGAAGCCGCTCTTGAATGTCCCCTTACCGCGCCCGCCCGCGTGGATCTGCGCTTTGACGATCACCTTCGGCACGCCGAGCGAAGCCGCCACCGACGTGGCTTCCTCCGATGTGGTGGCGACGCGGCCTGGCTGTGTGGCGACGCCGTATTCCGAGAAAAGTTCGCGAGCTTGGTATTCGTGGATGTTCATGTGAGTTGAGATTCGGAGCGAAGTGGAGAGAGCCGAAGGCGATTGACGGTTGAGTGCCGCGGTTTGGTGGTTCGAGCGCCGCAGTGAATGGCGCGGCTCTCGACTCTCAACCGGCGGAGATCCCTAGCTGCCCGTGCCGACGTATTCCGCCGCGTAGGTCTCGAACTTCGCGGTCTGTCCGATCGGCGGCGTGCTCTCGACGTCATACACGTTGTTGCCGACGATTTGCTGGCTCTCCACGTCCCAGATCATCACGTCCTTCTTCGCCTGCGGCACGGTGCGCTCGTCTTTCACGGTATCGATGGCGATGTAACGGACTTTCTTCTTTTTCATTTCCGCCTTCTTCGCCGGTGTCAGCGCGGCTTGAAATTTCTTCGCGCGTTCCTCGGCGATCTTGCGTTGGCGCTCGCTGGCCTGGCGCTTCGCGAGGACGACGACGGTTGCGGCCGCCACATTGTGGACCGAGGCGCTCGCGACGAGCCCTTCGCCCCCGCCGCCCATCGCACCGCGCGCGAGGGCGCTCCCGGCACCCGCGCCGTTTTGGGCATAGATGCCTTCGCCCGACCCGGGTGCGGTTTCGCAGCCGGTGAAGGCCACGGGGATGATGGCGGCGATGGTGACAGAGAGGATGGCACGCGGAGTCATGCGACATCTGTAAGGGAGGCTGGCGCGGGCGTGCAAGGACTTCGCCGCGGAAGTTCGTCGGTAGTGCCCGGTTTGCGGAAGGAACGCTAAAATTTATTTCAAAGCTCACGCAGCTTTTCTGGTTGTCGATTGTCAACAGTCCACAACCATGCGCCTCGACGACCCCACTCCAGTCTCCTCGCCGCCCCGTCGCCTTGTCCGCCAGAGCCTTGCCGATGGCGTGGCCGATGAGCTCCGCCGCGCCCTGATTGCTGGCGAACTCGCCGACGGCGCGCCGATCCCAGAGGTCCACGTCGCCACACGGCTCGGCGTGAGCCGTGGCCCGGTGCGCGAGGCGCTCATCGAGCTCGAGCGCGATGGGGTGGTCGAGTTCGACTCGCGCGGACGCAGCCTCGTCCGTCCGCTCACCGAGGAGGATTTTGAGGAGATTTTCCAGCTCCGCCTCGCGATCGAGCCGCTGGCCGCGCGCCTCGCTGCGCAACGCATGACGCCCGAGGATCACGCGAACTTCGAGGGGCTCCTCGCGGGGCTCGATGAATGCGGCACATGGGAGAAATTTCATGCGTGGGATGTCGAGTTTCACGAGGCCATCCTGCTCACCGCCCACCAGCGCCGCCTTCACGCCGCATGGCGCACGCTGAAGCTCCAAATGGCCCGCTGGCTGATGGAACTCCAGCGCCGTCGCTCGCTCGTCACGGGCCACAAGCTCCCGCAGACGATCAAATACCACCGTCGCCTCGCAGCCTTGTTGATCGAAGGAAAGGCAAAGGCGGCGGAAACGGAAATGCGATGGCACATCGGTGTGTGGGGCGAGTGGTTGCCCGCGGTGAAAGCCAAAGCCTGAGTTCGCGCGATGAGCCGCTTTCGTCCCCTCCTCGTCCTCTTCGTCTCTGCCGCATCCGCCGCGGAGATCCCCGCGGAGCAGCTCCATTTCTTCGAGGAAAAGGTCCGCCCGATCCTCGTCGAGCACTGCTACAAGTGCCACAGCGCCGACGCGGAGAAGCTCAAGGGCGACCTCCGGCTCGACACGCGCGCCGGTTGGCAGAAGGGCGGCGACAGCGGCCAGCCCTCCATCCTGCCTGGCGATCCCGACGCCAGCCCGCTCATCGTCGCCGTCCGGCGCACCGACAAAGACACGGCGATGCCGCCGAAGACCGCGCTCGATTCTGCCAAGGTCGCAGTGCTCGAAGCGTGGGTGAAGATGGGCGCGCCCGATCCGCGCGAAGCCACCGGCCCGAAGCCGAAGAACGATGCGAAGTCGTGGTGGTCCTTTCGGCCGCTGGCGAAGCCGGAGCCGCCCTCGCCCGCCGGCTTGCCGGAAGCGTGGTCGCACCATCCCATCGACCGCTTCGTCTTCGCGCAGCTCGCTGCGCAAGGCCTGGCGCCGAGCCCCGAAGTGGACCCCCGCGCGCTGATCCGGCGCCTCACATTCGACCTCACCGGCCTCCCGCCGACGCCCGAGGAAGTGGAGGCATTCGTCGCGGCGTATGGCACCAATGAGACTTATGAGCACCTCGTGGATAAGCTCCTCGCCAGCCCGCGTTACGGCGAGCGCTGGGCTCGGCACTGGCTCGACATCGTGCGCTTTGCGGAAAGCAACGGCTTCGAGATGAACCGCGTGCGCCCGAACGCGTGGCCGTATCGCGACTACGTCATCCGCGCGTTCAACGGCGACCTGCCCTACGACCGCTTCATCACCGAGCAGCTCGCCGGCGACGCCTGCGGTGCGGACGACGCGACCGGCTTCCTCGTCGCCGGCGCGTGGGACCAGGTGAAGGGCAAGGATCCGATGCTCACCGCCACGCAGCGCGCGGACGAACTGCACGACCTCGTGAGCACGACCGGCTCGGCGTTCCTCGGCCTCACCGTCGGCTGCGCGCGGTGCCACAGTCACAAATTCGATCCGATCCCGCAGACCGACTACTACGCGATCAAGGCCGTCTTCGCCGGCGTCCAGCACGGCGAGCGCCCGATGCGCCCGCGCGACGGCGACGGGCGTCTGGCAAAAGCCGACGCATTGCGCAAAGAACTCGCGCCGATCGATCGCAAGCTCGCGAGTTTTCAGCCAAAGGCGCAGCTCTCGCGCATCGTGATCGTCGATGACAGCGGGCCGCAGGATGCCGAGTCCGCGAAGCCCTCGGTGACGCAGATCGAGCAGCCGAAGAACGGCCAGCCGATCGTCTATTCGCCTGGCAAGGAGCGCGGCCAGTTCGACGATCCCGGCGACCTAACGCGCTTGCCGAACCTCGGCGAGAGCTATCGCTACTGGGCCGCCGAGCCGGGCCAGCGTGAGGACTTCTTCACGTGGCATCCGCGCACGAGCGGACGCTTCCGCGTGTGGGTCTCGTGGGGTGCTTGGACCACACATGCGAAGGACGCGCGCTACGTGCTCGACCGCGATGGCGACCTCAAGACGACCGCCGATCAGACCGAGATCGCCGCTGTGGATCAGAGCAAATTCGCCGACGGCACGCCCGCGATCGCCGGCCAGAAACGCTGGAGCAGTTTCCGCGAAGCGGGTGTGCATGAGATCAAGCCCGAGAGCTGCCTCGTCCTGCGCAGCGGCGAGAAGGGCGGGCCGACCGTCGCTGACGCGGTGCTGTTCGAGGAAGTGCTCGCGAATTCCAACGCGAAGCCGGCGGCCCCTCCGATGCGCGCGCCGGTGTCGCATCGCGCAAACGAGGAAGTCTTCGACGCAGTCGAGGCGAAGTTCGTGCGCTTCACCATCACCGCGTCCAGCGCGTCTGAGCCGTGCATCGACGAGATTGAGGTCTTCGCCGCCGATGGTGGCGCGAAGAATTTGGCGCTCGCTTCCGCTGGGACGAGCGCGACGGTTTCCGGCGTGTTTGCCAACAGCATGAACGGCAAGCACCGTCGCGAGCACATAAACGACGGACGCTACGGCAATGACCACAGTTGGATCGCGAACGAGAGAGGCAGCGGCTGGGTGCAGCTCGAATTTCCAAAGCCTGTGCGGATCAAACGCATCGTGTGGAGTCGCGATCGCGGCGACGCGCGGATGAGTAAGGTGTATGACGACCGGCTGCCGCTCGCGTATCGGATCGAAATCTCGCTCGATGGAAATGCATGGCATCCCGTCGCTTCGTCGTTGGACCGATTACCCCAAGAGTTCCGCCAGCGGATCAAGAGCGTGCCGACGCTGAGCACACCGCCCGGTGAGAACGTCACCGAGCTCAGCGGGCTCGCTGGGCGCCGCGCGAAGCTGCTTGATGAGATCAGCAGCCTCACGAGTTTCCCGAATATCTACGCGGGGAAATTCGAGTCGCCCGCGCAGACTTTCCGCCTGCACCGCGGCGACGCGATGCAGCCAAAGGAGGAGGTCGCGCCCGGCGGCCTGAGCGAGTTTGGCGGCGGCTGGCGGCTGGCGAAGGATGCGCCGGAGCAGGAGCGTCGGCTCGCGCTCGCGAAGTGGATCGCCTCGCCGGAGAACCCGCTTACTGCACGCGTGATGGTGAATCGGCTGTGGCACTACCATTTCGGCCGTGGGCTCGTGGATACGCCGAGCGACTTCGGCGTGAACGGCGGCAAGCCCACGCACCCGGAGTTGATCGACTGGCTGGCGAGCGAGTTCATCGCGCGCGGCTGGAGCATCAAGGCGATGCACCGGCTCATCTGCACGAGCGCGGCGTATCGGCAGGCGAGCGCAGCGCAACCCGCCGCGCTGAAGGTCGATGCCGATTCGCGCCTGCTCTGGCGCTTCCCGCCGCGCCGACTCGAGGCGGAGGCGCTGCGCGACTCGATCCTCACCGTCACCGGCAAGCTCGACCTCACGATGGGAGGGCCCGGATTCGATCTCTTCGAGGCGAACGACAACTACGTGAAGGTCTATGTGCCGCTCGTCGCGCCCGGCCCGGAGACGTGGCGGCGCATGGTCTATCAAGCCAAGCCGCGCATGCAGCTCGAGAACATCTTCGGCGCCTTCGACATCCCGGACGCCGGCCAGGTCGCACCGCGCCGCACCAGCAGCACGACGGCGCTGCAAGCGCTCAACCTCATGAACAGCCCGTTCATTTTGCAGCAGGCGAAGTTCTTCGCCGAACATTTGCAAAAGGACGCCGGCGCGGATCCCGCGGCGCAAGTCCGACGCGCGTGTCTGCTCGCATACGGTCGCGCGTTGCCGCCGGATGAAGAGGCCGCCGCGCTGACGTTCATCGCCGCGGAGGGATTGCCCGCCTTCTGCCGTGCGCTGCTGAACAGCAGCGAATTCCTCTACGTGTTTTAGCCATGAATCCGAACCATCTCTCCCACGCCGGACGCTGGATGCTCAGCCGCCGCGATTTTCTCCGCTGGGGCGGCACGGGCTTGAGCGGAGTCGCGCTCAGTTCGCTCCTCGCGAACGACAAAATGCCGATCCGCCCGCCGATTGACTCCGCCCATCCATTCGCCCCGCGGCAGCCGCACTTCGCACCGAAGGCGAAGCGCGTGCTGATGATCTTCTGCTCCGGCGCGCTCAGCCACGTCGATACGTTTGACTACAAGCCCGAGCTCGTGAAGCGCCACGACACGCCGATGCCCGGCGGCGGACTCGTCACGTTTCAGGGCGAGAACGGCAACCTCATCAAGCCGCTGTGGGAGTTCAAACCGCGCGGGCAGAGTGGCAAGATGGTGAGCGATCTCCTGCCCAATCTCGCGGAGCTCGCCGACGAGATGTGCTTCATCCACTCGATGACTGCGAAGTCGAACACGCACGGGCCGGCGGAGAACCAGATGAGCACAGGTTTCACTCTCGACGGCTTCCCCGGCGCGGGTTGCTGGGCGACTTACGCGCTCGGTTCGGAATGCGCGGACCTGCCCGCATTCGTCGCTATTCCCGATCCGCGCGGCGTGCCGCAGGTCGGGTCGAATCATTGGAACTCCGCGTTCCTTCCCGCGGTGTTTCAAGGCACGGCGTTCAACGCCGACAAGCCGATCCCGCACCTCGCGCGCCCTGACACCATCAGCGCGAAGTCCGACCGCGCGACGCGCGACTTAATCAACCATCTCAACGAACGCCACCTCGCCGAGCACCCCGGCGATACGCAGCTCGCCGCGCGCATCGCGAGTTACGAGATGGCTGCGCGGATGCAGCTCGCCGCGCCGGAAGTGAGCGACCTCGCCAGCGAATCGCCAGGCACGCTCTCCCGCTACGGCGCGGACGATACGCAAAACCAAACCAAGGCTGGCTTCGCGAAGAACTGCATCCTCGCGCGGCGGCTCCTCGAGCGCGGCGTGCGTTTCGTGCAGCTCTTCAACGGCGCCTACGCGATGGGCGAGGGCGTGGGCAATTGGGACGGCCACAAGAAGATCGCCGATCAATACGCGCTCCACGCGCCGATCCTCGACCAGCCGTGCGCTGCGCTGCTGCGCGACCTGCGCGAGCGCGGGCTGCTCGACGACACGCTCGTCGCGTTCGTCACCGAGTTCGGGCGGATGCCCACTTTCCAAAAAGGCGCGAACGGCCGAGACCACAACCCCGCGGGCTTCACCGTCTGGCTGGCCGGCGCGGGCGTGAAGCGTGGGCACAGCTACGGGGCGACGGATGAGTTCGGCTACAAGGCCACGGAGAACGTCGCGACGATCTACGACCTCCACGCCACGATCCTGCACCTGCTCGGCCTCGATCACGAGCGGCTGAGCTTTTACCACAACGGCATCGAGCGCCGCCTCACCGACGTGCATGGGCACGTGATCCACGACGTGCTGACGTGATGCGTGCGCTGCTCGTTTTCGTGATCATGGCAGCCGCGCCGGTGCGCGGTGTGGACTTCGAGCGGGAGATCCGCCCGCTGCTCGCCGATCGCTGCGTGGAGTGCCACGGAGCGAAAAAGCAGAAAGGTGATCTGCGGCTCGACGCGAAGCCGTTCGCTTTCAAAGGCGGGCACGACGGGGCTGCCATCGTCGTGGGGAGTGCTGCGAAGAGCCCGCTCTACCAGCGTGTATCGAGCGACGATGAAGACGAGCGGATGCCGCCGAAAGGTGAGCCGCTGACCAAGGAGCAGATCGCTGCGATCAAGGCGTGGATCGATGCGGGTGCGGTGTGGCCGGAGAACGAGGCGGACAAGGCTGCGGCGGTGGACAAGCGGCTGCAACATTGGGCGGTGCAGCCGGTGCGGAAGGACTTCGGTGCGGCGGATGGTATCGATGATTTCATCACGGCGAAGCTCGCCGGCCAGCGGCTCACGATGTCGCGCGAGGCGGATCGGCGGACGTTGATCCGGCGGCTTCACTTCGATCTCATCGGCCTGCCACCTGCGCCGGAGCGCGTGGAGCGTTTCGTGAACGATGCCGACCCCGCGGCTTACGCGAAGCTGGTGGATGAACTTCTGGCGTCGCCGCACTACGGCGAGCGCTGGGCGCAGCATTGGCTGGACATCGCGCACTATGCGGACACGCACGGTTTCGAGCGCGACCAGCTCCGCCCGAACGCGTGGCGCTACCGCGACTACGTCATCGAGTCGTTGAACACGGACAAACCTTACGACCGTTTTCTCCGCGAGCAGATCGCTGGCGACGTGATCGCGCCGGACGATCCGAAGGCGGTCATCGCCACCGGATTTCTCGCGGCTGGGCCTTGGGATTTCGTGGGCCAGGTCGAGACGAAGAGCGACATGCTCAAGCGCGCTGCGCGTGCGCTCGATCTCGACGACATGGTCACGCAGACGATCACCGCGGCGATGGGCATCACGATCAACTGCGCCCGCTGCCACGATCACAAACTCGATCCGATCACGCAGGAGGAATACTATCGCCTGTGGGCAGTCTTCGCCGGTGTGACGCGTGGCGAGCGCGATGCCGACCGGCGGGAAGCCGAGCGCAGCGCTGGCGGGCGAGCCCGCTTGAACAAGGAACTGGCTCAAGCCCGCACGGAGATCGCGAAACTCGCCGGCGACGGGCTCGACCTCGCCGACATGGTCGGCGGCGGTGACGGGCGCGGCACGGGCGTGAGTGGCCGCGGCATTCATCTTCGCACGGGGAATCTCATCACCGAAAAGCTCGGCTATCACCGCGACATCCAGACCAACCGGCTGCAAACAATCGCGTGGCCCGGCGAGCCGAAGGGCGCGCTACGACTCGTGCAGTTCGTCTTCGTCCCCGATGGGCGCAGTCCTGTGCCGGTCGCCTTCCAGCGGGAGGTCGAGGGCGTCCCGGCCACGAGTGGCCACACGTGGGACATCCTCCGCAATGGTCCGCTCAACGCGCAGCGCACCACCGTGCTCGATGGCACCGACTATGCCGCGAAGGGCCACACCATCCTCGGCATGCACGCGAACAGCGGCGTCACCTTCGATCTCGCCCGCATTCGCGAGAGCAGCGGACTCACGACGATGCGTTTCAGCGGCGTCGTCGGATTCGGCGCCGAGCCGAGCGCCGCGGCGTCGCGTGCGGACTTCTCCGTCTATGTGGACGCCGGGCAGAAGTTTCAGAAGCTCAAGATGCGCAAGGACGAGGTCGCTTCGCTCGACATCGCCGTGCCCGCGGATGCGAAGACGCTCACGCTCATCGCCACCGATGGCGGCGACGGGATCGGCAGCGATCTGCTCTTCCTCGGCGATGCGCGGCTTTCCGCGGACGTGACTCAAATCCAACTCGCCGCTGCCGACGAGGCGCGCCTCACGCGACTCCGCGCACGGGCGAAGCAACTCGAGCGTGACATCGGCGCACTGCCCGTAGTGCCGAAAGTCTATGCCGTCGTGAGCGAGTCGGTGCCGGCCGTCGTCCGCGTGCAACGCCGCGGCAATCCCGAGGATCCGCAGCAGGAGGTTGCGCCGGGCGCGTTCGCCTGGGCGAGGCATGCGCCGGCGGCGTTAGGCGACAACGCTGCGCCGGAAGGCGAACGCCGCCGAGCGCTCGCAGAGTGGATTACGCATCCGGACAATCCGCTGACGCGGCGCGTCATCGTGAACCGGCTTTGGCATCACCATTTCGGCCAGGGTCTCGTGAACACGCCGAGCGATTTCGGTCTCGGCGGCGGCGCGCCGTCGCATCCCGAATTGCTCGACTGGCTGGCGGCGGAGTTTGCGAAGAGCGGCTGGTCCTTGAAACATATGCACAAGCTCATCGTCATGAGCGCCGCGTATCGGCAGCAGTCCGCGACGCCCGATGCGAAGCCCTCGAACGACTCTTCCAACCGCCTGCTCTGGCACCAGAACCCGCGCCGGCTGGATGCCGAGTCGCTGCGGGATGCGGTGCTCAGCGTCAGTGGAAAATTAAACCCCGAGAAGGGCGGGCCCGGCTATCGCGACTTCCGCTACACCGAAGCCTATGCGCCGATCTACGACTATATCACGGTCGACACGCCTGAGCTTTGGCGGCGGAGCGTCTATCGCTTTGTGGTGCGCACGACGCCGCCGCAGTTTCTGACCACGCTCGACTGCCCGGACCCCGCGAACCTCACGCCTGCGCGCAATGTGACGACGACCGCGCTGCAATCGCTCGCGCTGCTCAACAACGAATTCATGCTCCAGCAAGCGGGCTACTTCGCGGAACGAATCGCAGGAGAGCATGCGATCGAGCGCGTGTTCGCGCTCGCCTTTGCCCGCCAGCCCACCCTCGATGAGCGACGCGCGGCGGAGGCGCTCGTGCGCAAGGAAGGTCTCGCGCAACTCTGCCGCATGATCTTCAACTCGAACGAATTCATCTATGTCGATTAAACCGCTCCTATTTCTCCTCGCAGGAACCGCGCTCGCGGAGTTCCCCGCGCCTTTCAACACCGAGAAGACGCCGGGCGGGCCGATGGCGGCGGAAGAAGCCGCACGCACGATGGAGCTGCCACCGGGGTTCAAGTGCCAGGTCTTCGCCGCGGAGCCGGATGTGCAGCAACCGATCGCGATGGCCTGGGATGGGCGCGGGCGGCTGTGGGTGGCGGAGTGCTACACGTATGCGGAAAATCCCGCGCGCTGGAATACGGAGCTGCGCGATCGCATCCTAATCTTCGAGGACGCGGACAACGACGGACGCTTCGACAAGCGGACGGTGTTTTGGGATCAAGGTGTGCGGCTCACGAGCATCGAGATCGGTGAGGGCGGCGTGTATGCGTTGTGCGCGCCGAACATGATTTTCATCCCCGACGCGAACGGCGACGACGTGCCGGATGGCGAACCGCGCGTGCTGCTCGACGGGTTCAACTTCAAGACCATCGGCCACAACATCGTGAACGGTTTGCGCTGGGGACCAGACGGTTGGCTCTACGGGCGGCACGGCATTACGGACACGAGCGCGATCGGCGCGCCGGGCACGCCGGAGAAGGAACGCACGCGGATGAACTGCGGCATCTTCCGCTGGCATCCGGTGAAGCACACGTTCGAGGTCGTCTGCCAGGGCGGCACGAATTCGTGGGGCATGGATTGGGATGCGCGCGGCGAACTCTTTTGGACCAACACGGTCATCGGTCACCTGTGGCATGGCATCCCCGGCGCATACTATCGGCGGATGTTTGGCGCGCACTTGAACCCGCACGTCTATGAGATCATCGAGCAGACGGCGGATCACTTTCACTTCGACACTGGCGCGGAGAAGTGGAGCGACCTGCGCGACAAGCCGATGTCGTCGAAGACGGATGCGATGGGCGGCGGGCACGCGCACGTGGGGTGCGTGATCTACCAGGCCGGCGCGTGGCCCGCGGAATACGCGGGCAAGCTCTTCACCTGCAACCTGCACGGCAACCGCATCAACATGGATAGCCTCGAGCGCGAGGGCTGTGGCTATGTGGCGAAGCACGGCGCGGATTTCCTGCGGGCAAAGGACAAGTGGTTCCGCGGTATCGACCTCAGCACGGGGCCGGATGGGAGCGTGTATGTGATCGACTGGAGCGATGCGGGCGAGTGCCACGACAGCGACGGCGTGCATCGGACGAGCGGGCGGATTTACAAGATCAGCTACGACGGGCCGGGGAAGGGGAAGGCGACATGGCAGCGGTTCGCCGGGCGCGCGCCGATGGAGCCGACGCTGCCGAGACTGGAAGACGCAGCATCGAGCGATGGGCTCACGCGACTGCACGTTGCGAGTGGGATGCAGAGGCTGCCGCTCGCGGAGCGCTTCGCCTTTGCCACGGTGCTCGCAGCGCACGCGGAGGATGCGGGCGACCGGCAGCAGCCGCTGATGATCTGGTATGGTATCGAGCCCGCGGTCGTCGCGCATCCGGACAAGGCGATCGCGCTCGCGATCGGATCGAAGATCCCGACCGTGCGGCGGCTCATCGCGCGGCGGCTGGCGGAGGAAATCGACCAGTCTCCCACACCGGTGGATGCGCTGCTCGTCGCGGCGCTCCAGCACCACGACGCGAGTGAGGACATTGTGCGTGGGATGAGCGAGGCATTGCGCGGCTTCAGCCGGGCGGGGAAACCGGCGCACTGGGAGGAGTTCGCAAAGGCGCTCGGCTCGCGGCAGGCGGAGCTGGTGCGCGATGTGTCGCTCGTCTTCGGCAGCGGGCGCGCGATGGATGAGCTGATCGCGCTCATCAAGGAAACGGACGGTGACGCGAGCGCGCGGCGCAGCGCCTTCGACTCACTGCTGCGGAGCCCGAAGCCGGAGCACTTCGAGATCGTGCGCGGGATGATCAACGACAAGGTGCTTGGCACCGCCGCGCGGCTCGGCTGCGCGAAGTTCGGCGACGCCGACGTGCCGAAGGCCCTGCTGAGCGGCTGGCCCGATCGCAGCCAGGAATGGCGGGCCGCGAATGTCAGCACGCTCGCCTCACGCGCCGCGTGGGCGAAGGCGCTGCTCGCCTTTGTGGAGAAGCATCCGAGCGCGCGTGCGGACATCACCCCCTTCCAGGCGCGGCAGCTCCGCAGCCTCGGCAACGACGCGCTCACGCAGCAACTCACGCGAGTCTGGGGCGAGCTGCGCGACACGCCGGAAGCGAAGAAACAGGAACTCACGAAGTGGCAGGCACTGCTCACGCCCGCCGCGCTCGCGAAGGCGGATGTGGCGAAGGGGAAACTGTTTTTCACCGGCACGTGCGGGGCGTGTCACAAACTCTACGGCGAAGGCGGCGTGATCGCGCCGGACCTCACGGGCAGCGACCGGCGGAACTTGAACTACCTGCTCGAAAACATCCTCGACCCGAACGCCGTGGTGCCCGCCGACTACCGCGTGAGCGTCATCCGGCTCAAGGACGGGCGCACGCTCACCGGCGTGCTGCCGGAGCAGACGGACAAGCTCATCACCGTGCAGACGCCCGCCGAGCGCGTGACGATCCCGCGCGCCGACATCGCCGCGATCGAGCAACTCCCGCAGAGCCTCATGCCCGAGGGACTGCTCGCCGCGCTCGGCGAGGAGAATGTGCGCAACCTCGTCGCCTACCTGATGCAGTAGCGAGTGACCATGCCTACGCTTGCTTGCAAACTCGTCACGTTTCTCGCGGTCGCACTGTTGCTGGCCGCATCGGCGCTTCGAGCCGCTGAGGAGCCGATTAAGCTCTGGCCGCAGGGCGCTCCGGGCGCGCTGGCTGCGACGGCGAAGGATGCCCCGACGCTCACGCCGCATCTCCCGTCGAAGCCGAACGGCGCGGCGATCATCCTCATCCCGGGTGGAAGCTACAGCGGCATCTACGAAGGTCAGGGCGATCCGTTCGCCCGCTGGCTGAACGAGCAGGAGATCACCATCTTCGTGTTGCGCTATCGACTCGGCAGCGCGGGCTACCGGTATCCGGCGCAGTTGCAGGACGCGGTGCAGGCGATGCGCCATGTGCGTGCTCACGCAGCGGAGTGGAAGATCGCGCCGGATCGTATCGGCGCGATGGGCTTCTCCGCGGGCGGTCATCTCGTCTCGACGTTACTCACGCATCCCGAGGACGGCGAAGTCGAGGGCGATGGCACACGTGTGAGCGCACGCCCGGACGTGGCGATCCTCTGCTACCCGGTCATCAGCATGAAGACCAAGCCGCACGAGACATCGCGCCGGAATCTCATCGGCACCTCGCCGAGCGAGGACTTGGTCCGCAAGACTTCGAGCGAGTTGCAAGTCCGCGCGGGCCTGCCGCCGTGCTTCGTCTGGCACACGAACGAAGACAAGATGGTGCCGGTCGATCACAGCCTGCTTTTCGCGACTGCGCTGCACGAGCGCGGCGTGCCGCTTGACCTCCATCTCTACCAGCACGGCGACCACGGCACCGGGCTGATGGGAACGAATCATCCGTGGATGCGCGACCTGCTCTTCTGGCTCCGCGCGCAGGGATTTTGCAAATGACCAACTCATCCTGCCCGGGCCACGCCCGCCACCGCCTCGTGGGGCGACGGGAATTTCTCCAGCACGCCGGTGGCGGCCTCGGCGGCGTGGCGTTCGCTTCCTTGCTGGAAAGCGACGCGCGCGCAGCCGCCAACCCGCTCGCCGCGAAGCGCGGTCATCACGCGGCGAAAGCCCGGGCCGTCATCCAAATCTTCTGCCCCGGCGGCCTCAGCCATGTGGACACTTGGGATCACAAGCCCGAGCTCGCGAAGCGGCAGGGCCAGCCGTTCGATCCCGACGGGAAGCTCCAGTTCTTTGCGTCGAAGCCCGGCAACTGCCAGGGCAGCTATTGGCCGTTCCGCCAGCACGGGCAGTGCGGACGCTGGATCAGCGACCTCTTCCCGCAGCTCGCCCAGCGCGTGGACGACATCGCTTTCATCCACTCCATGCAGAGCAAGACCGCGCTGCACGGACCGGCGATGTTCATGGCGAATAGCGGGTTCATCCTGCCCGGCTTCCCGAGCATGGGTGCGTGGGTCACCTATGGGCTCGGGAGTGAAAGCGAGGAGCTGCCCGCGTTCGTCGTGCTGCCCGATCCACGCGGGCTGCCGCCGGGCGGCGTCATCAATTGGGGCGCCGGATTCCTGCCGGCCATCCATCAGGGCACGACCCTCTCGACCGATGCCGAGCGGCCGCCGATCGCCGATCTTTTCCCGCCGAAAAGCTTCGCGCATCTGCGCGGCGAGACCGAGCAGACCAGCCGCGATTTCCTCCAGATGCTGAACCGCGAGCACGCCGCCGCCCGCGCGGGCAATAGCGAACTCGAAGCCCGCATCGCCGCCTACGAACTCGCCGCGCGCCTGCAACTCAGCGCCCCCGACGCCACGAACCTCCGCGACGAATCCGAGGCCACGAAGCAACTCTACCGCCTCGATCACGAGGACATCGGTCCCTTTGGCCGCCAGTGCCTGCTCGCGCGCCGGCTCGTCGAGCGCGGGGTCCGTTTCGTGCAGATCTATTGCGGCGCGGAAAACACGACGGCGAAGAAGATCCGGCCGAACTGGGATAGCCACGAGGATCTCGTGCGCGATCACGGCTACTGGGGCGCGGTCCTCGACACGGGCGCCTCCGGCTTGCTCAGCGATCTCAAGTCGCGCGGCCTGCTCGACTCGACGCTGGTGATATGCACGAGCGAATTCGGCCGCCAGCCCGCGAGCCAGGGCGGCAAAGGCCGCGACCACAATCCCGGCGCGTTCACTGCGTGGATGGCGGGCGGCGGCATCAAGGGCGGCGTGAGCTACGGCACGAGCGACGAGTTGGGCTTCCAAGCCGCCGAGCACCCGGCCTATTGCTACGATCTCCACGCCACCGCCCTGCACCTGCTCGGCCTCGACCACGAGCGGCTGAGCATTTACCAAAACGGCATCCAGCGCCGGCTCACCGATGTGCATGGGCATGTGATCGAGCCGCTGCTGGGCTGATCGGCCAGCCCCTTAGCGCCGCTGTGGGCCGCAAGTTTGCGCCCAAACCTAGAGGCGCTGCTACGTCCTCAACATGAACGAGCCGATTACTGCTCCACCGAGAGGCCCGGTTGGCGTGTCGGTCCTCATCCATTGTCCGTCATCGAGCCGGCTCCGAGTCTCCGACCTGCCTCAATGACCGTCACCGAGCCGACCCGGAGCACCGACTTGCCCCGTTGTCCGTCATCGAGGCGACTCCGAGACTCCGCCCCGCCTCAACGACCGTCACCGAGCCGACCCGGAGTCTCCGACCTGCCTCGTTGTCCGTCACCGAGGCGACTCCGAGACCCCGACCCACCTCGACGACCGTCATCGAGGCGACCCCTTCACTCCGACCCGGTTCGTCGGCGGACGTTTTTGCCAGCACCGAGCACCTGTGCGCCTTCTGGAGCGGCGCTGCGCTATCTCTGTCACTCAAGGGTGCCATTTTCTCGGTCCCAAGTTGCACTTGGGACCGCACTGAGGGGCGAAGTTCGGCTTCGCAGCGGCGGGGCTCCGCGGCACGGGTAGCAAAGCTACCCACCCAGGCGCGTTCCCAAGTTGGGAGCGAGGGGGGAACGGACTCCCCCATTGCCCGATGAAATCACCGTCACGATGCTGATCTCGGCCTTCCCGGCGCCGACACCGCGCGAGTGCGAGGTGCTGCTCTGGCTCTTCCGAGGCAAGACCGATCCGGTGATCGCCCGCATCCCCGCCACCGCCTCCACCCACGTGCGCAATCTGCTGCTCAAGCTCGCCGTCGAATTGCGCCACGCCGCCACGATGGAAGTGGTCCGCGCGATCATCTGCCGCCGCCCGTCGGCGACATTCCCCCTTGTCAGCGTAAATCGCCGCGGCTGAACTGCCCTCATGCCGCACTCAACCCTGATGCATCGACCGCAAGTCGGCGGCTCAATCTAGATGTCAGGCGACTCACCGCTCGTAATCCGATGAATCGTTTGCGCTATCTTGGTGCAGCACTTCTGTTGCTAGCGGCAGGTTTCTGCGGCGGTGCTTTCTGGGGTGTCCGCTTTGCAAGTTTCCAGTCCGCGCTGGCCGAAAACAAAATCGCCGTCGTTAATCTTGATTCCTCGGCGGACCTGAATCCGCAATTCCGCGAATATCTGAAGGCACGCATTTACAGCAACATCCTCCAGTTTTACCCATCAGACGAAGGTTACCTGCTCCAAAAGGACTGGGACCGCGGTCCCGTGAACCGAGACGTTCTCGGTGGACTTGTCTCATCTAAAGACCCAACTGCGGCAGCGTGGGATTGGCAGAGTGCCGTCTCAAACAAACTCCGATGACAACGTCGCCTAAGCGCTGCAGGCGAACTGCTCCGGCTGTCACAGCCCATGCTTCCCACCACCTTCGCCCGCGCAGCCATCGCGCCAGCCTCCGCCGTCGCTGAGCTTGAGGTCGTATGAGACGCGTTTCCCGAAAATGGTTGCTTATCGCACTCACTCTTTGCGTCGCCTTACTCCTTCTCGCCATTCCGGTTTCCCGCTCCCAGAGCTACCGCATCAACAAGATCAATTTCATCATTTGGGACAACCAACATGAGAACGTCGCCAACCTTTCGAGAGAGCAGTTCACCGATTATCTCCAGCGCTGCGGAGCACGCATTGATTCGGCCGGTCCGCAGTGGACAGTCCATTACGACGGTCTCTTTCACCATCGGGCATGGACTTTTGCATTCGCCGCGCCAGCAACGGAAAGTCCCCAATGAATGCGCCTAACCCCTAGACGCTGCATCCCCTTTGGGCAGAGGGGGCGGTCCTTGAATCTCGCTGCGTGAAAAGGGTCAGCCTGCATCTCACTGTGCAACCAATCGCGCCCAAAGGATAAATCAGAGCGATCGAATATGGTAGCCATCGACTCACCGGCGCTGCCCCGCCCATGACTCCTTTCACCCTGCCTCCCGGCTACGCTCGCATCAAGGTGGTGAAGAGTTTCCATGAACTGGTCGCGACTCCGTTCGGAGGCGGCGTCAACGCGCTCTGCTGGCCGCGCACGCTGGCGGGTGATTTCGGCGAAGTGGTGGCACAGCTCGGCGTGAGCGAGGGGATCGTCACTCTCGACGACGCACGACTCCTTACCCTCCCGGTGAGCGCTGCGGGCAGGGCCGCCATCGACATTCTTCTCGAAGATCAGCGACTGCTCCGGGATCACGACCGCGACCCGGTCCTCAACTGCATTCATGGCTACCCGCGCGACGAGGAACCGGGGCCGGTGCCCACGGATGTCTTCTCCTTCCACACCGACAGCGCCCCGGTGGAGGCGGATACGTGGCTTTGCACTTACCACGGGCCGGCGAGCGAGGGGCTGCGCAACGACGAGGCGCAACGGCGCGTGGACCTCCGCGAAACCCGCGCGGGACTGCTCAAGTGCTTCGGAGGGGAAGACGACGCCGACTTCCGCGAATACCTGAGTGAGAACTGCTACGACCTCCACTATGCCCCCGTCCCGCAGGCGCGGCCTTTTTCGTTCGGCTTGGGCAATCTCTGGCGCATCGCCGTGGACTGGCCCGGCAGTCCCGTCCCGGCGTGCATCCACCGCGCTCCCGAGACCGCTCCCGGCCAGCCGCCGCGGTTGCTGCTGATCAGTTGAAGCCGGGAGGTCGATCAGACGACGGGTTTGCCCCAGCCCCGGGTAGCGGTTTGGCCAAGAGTCGTGCCGCGTTTGGCCGCTAAGGTGGGATGGCCTCTGGGGTCTTATGGGCGATGCGAGGCTACCGACCGTTGCCGCTCCCTTACGTTGTTTGTTTTTTGGTCCTGCTGGTGTTCGCCGGCGGGGCTGGTTGCGCGCGCAGTGTTTACCGGCAGCAGGCGGATCACGACGCTTACAATTTGATCGAGCTCCAGGAGCAGCGCCTCGGCGAGAAGCCGGACGAGTGGGAGATCGATCCGGGGGTGGACTCACGGTTGAACGACGCGACGGACCCCGATCATCCGCCGATGCCGCAGGATGATCCGATCTCGCATGAACTGATGCGGACCGGGCCGCGCGATCCGAATGCGCAGAGCGCGGCACCGGTCGAGCGGTGGGAGCGCTGGATCTAGCGCGCGCTGGATTGCGCGCATCGTGGCGATGCAAGGCCGCGCCAAAACCCGGCGCACCCACGCCACGGGCATCCTCAACTGGTTCGACCACCGCATCAGCAGCGGCAAACTCGAAGGCATCAACAACAAGGTCGGCGCCATGACCCGCGCCGCCTACCGCTATCGCGACCAGGAGTTCCTTAAGGGAGTCCTCGAGGTGTCGCAGCGCCGGGCTTGTGAGGTGATCGTGCAACCGCGCAGCACGCAGCGCTACCGCGGGCGCAAGCGCAGCAAGGACGCGGCGCTGGCCGCGGAGTTGCGGCGCATCTCGGCAGCGCATCCGCGAGCGGGCTACCGCATGGCGACGGCGTTGTTGCGGCGGGCCGGAATGGAGATCAACGCCAAGCGGGTGCAACGGCTCTGGCGGCAGGAAGGTCTCAAGGTGCCGCGTCGGCAGCGCAAGCGGCAGCGTCTCGGGAGCAGCGAGAGCGGCACGCAGATGCGGCGGGCCAAGCGGATCAACCACGTGTGGAGCTACGACTTCGTCTTCGAGCAGACCGAGGATGGGCGGCGGCTCAAATGGCTACCGATTTGCGATGAGTTCAGCCGGGAACTGGTGGCGCTGGAAGTCGAACGGCGGATGGAAGCCAGGGACGTGATCCGCATCCTGGACGCGGCCGGGACCGAGCGTGGCGGACCGCCGCAGTTCATCCGCAGCGACAACGGGCCGGAGTTCATCGCCCTGAGTGTGCAGGAGTGGATCGAGCGGCGCGGCTTCAGCACGCTCTACATCAAACCGGGCAGCCCTTGGCAAAACGCCTACAGCGAAAGTTTTAACAGCCGCTTTCGGGACGAGTTCCTCAACCGGGAGCTCTTCAGCGGACTGACCGAGGCCAAAGTGCTCGGAAAAAACTATCGGCGCGACTAAAACACGCGCCAACCGCACTCTTCGCTCGACTACCAAACCCCAGCGGAGTTCGCGCAGCGCAGCCCTGCGGCTGCCGGAGCGTAGCGGAGGCAGTCGCAGGGCTGCGCTCTTCCCCCCGAACACCAAACCAACAACCAAACACCCGAAACCAACGAAACACTCTCATAGCGAGTGGATCAAAAGCCGGGGGAAGGCCACCTTCATCTCAAGCTCTACAGCCTCCATGAATTTTCTCTCCGTCTCTCTGGCGTTTGGCCATCACTTCGCGGAAGGACCAAAAATACTGGCAACAGCCTACTTTCGCGCAGCCATATGCTGAACTATCATCGGCCCTACAACGTTTCACGGGCGTGTTCGGAATGGGAACGCGTGGTTCCGTTGTGTTTTGTCACCAGAAAAACTATCTTGATCGAGACTAGCTCTATAAAGCTAGGGCAATTCACTGACAACTGCATATAACAGCTTATTTACAAATATTAATGTCGAAAACATTTGGGGATATGATTAGTACTGTTGGGCTCTCGTGTTACCACGCCTACACCTACAGCCTATCAACGTAGTATTCTGCTACGCTCCCAATAGAAGCAATCTTGAAGATGGCTTGGCGCTTAGATGCTTTCAGCGCTTATCACTTCCGGACATAGCTACTGAGCCATGCCGTTGAAACGGCAACTCAACCACCAGCGGTCCGTCAGACTCGGTCCTCTCGTACTAGAGTCTGTGCTTCTCACTTCTTTCTGCCCACAGCGGATAAGGACCGAACTGTCTCGCGACGTTCTGAACCCAGCTCGCGTACCACTTTAACCGGCGAACAGCCGGACCCTTGGGACCTTCTTCAGCCCCAGGATGTGATGAGCCGACATCGAGGTGCCAAACCGGGCCGTCGATATGAGCTCTTGGGCCCGATCAGCCTGTTATCCCTAGCGTACCTTTTGTCCGTTGAGCGATGGTGATTCCACTTTCATCCACCGGATCACTTGGGCCTGCTTTCGCATCTGTTCGACTTGTAGGTCTCACAGTTAGGCTAGCTTATGCCCATGCACTCGACACCCGATTACCAACCGGGTTGAGCTAGCCTTCGCACTCCTCCGTTACACTTTGGGAGGATACCGCCCCAGTAAAACTGACCAGCTGCCGCTGTTCTCATATGTTAATGAGTTAGAGGCCCCCGCCTTAAAGGGTGGTGTTTCATCGACGACTCGACCGCCCCCAAAAGGACGGCTTCATAGTCTCCCACTTACATCTAGGCATCAAAGCCGGGACCACATCGGCAGCATACAGTAAAGGTGCATAGGGTCTTTCCGTCCTGCTGTGGGTAGGCGGCATCTTCACCGCCACTACAACTTCACCGAGCGTCTTGTCGAGACAGCGGTCAACTCGTTACACGATTCGTGCAGGTCGGAACTTACCCGACAAGGAATTTCGCTACCTTAGGACCGTTATAGTTACGGCCGACATTCACGGGGACTTGGGTCTCAGGCTTCGCTTGCGCTAACCTTTGGCCGTAATCTTTCCGCATTGGTCACGTGTCACACCCTATACGTTGTCGTTAGACTTAGCAGAGTGCTGTGTTTTTGTTAAACAGTCGGTTGACCCTATTCACTGCGACCTCTTACGAGGCACCCCTTCTTCCGAAGTTACGGGGCTAGATTGCCGAGTTCCTTAACAAGATTTGACTCGCGCGCCTTAGCATATTCTGCTCGTCCACCTGTGTCGGTTTGAGGTACGGACGCTTTAGTATTCGATACAGTTTTCTTGCTTGGCATGCTACTACGTCTGAGCTGCTTTCGCAACGCATTTGCCGTTAGGCACAGAGTGATTCATAACTCCGCCGCTTTAAATGCCGTTCAGTGCTGTATCTTAAATGTCAGCGGTGCAGGAATGTTGAACCTGCTTGCCATCGTCATCGCCATTCGGCTCAGACTTAGACTCCGACTAAACCTGGGAGGTCGAACCTTCCCCAGGATACCTTGGACTTACGGCGATCCGGACTTTTTCCGGATTTATCGTTACTCATGTCTGCATTCTCACTTGATGCCCCTCCATCATCGCTTACGCTCTGACTTCTCTGGTGCATCAACGCTCCCCTACCAACTGACACAATAAAATTGTGTCAATTTCAAAGCTTCGGTATTCAGCTGATCGCCAATCATTTTCGGCGCAAGCGCACTCGATGAGTCAGCTATTACGCACTGTTTAAATGATGGCTGCCTCTAAGCCAACATCCTCATTGTTTAAGCACACTCACTTCCTTTACACTATGCTGAATTTTGGCACCTTAGCTGTTGATCTGGCATGTTTGCCTCTCGCCAGCAGAGCTTATCCCCTGCTGACTGACTCCTGTTTTAATTGATCGACATTCGGAGTTTGATTGAGTTCGGTACTCGTATTTAAGCCCTAGTTCAGCCAGTGCTCTACCTTCGATCAACTATCTGACAAGGCTAGCCCTCAAGCTATTTCGGGGAGAACCAGCTATCACGGGGTTTGATTAGTCTTTCGCTCCTACCGACAGTTCATCCGGGGACTTTTCAACGTCCATCGGTTCAGACTTTCACGGAGTGTTACCCCCGCTGCATCTTGACCATCGGTAGATCACCTCCGCTTCGGGTCTACTGCGCACGACTTTTCGCCATTTCGGACTTGCTTTCGCTTCGCCTTTTGACCTTACAGTCATTAGCTTGCCGCGCACAGTAACTCGCAGACTCATTAAGCAAAAGGCACGCTATCGCTCGTATTCCGAGCTTTAACACATTGATGACTGACGGTTTCAGGATCTGTTTCACTCCGCTCACAGCGGTGCTTTTCACCTTTCCCTCGCGGTACTTGTTCACTATTGGTCGTTGGTTAGTACTTAGCCTTACGCGGTGGTCCGCGCATATTCACGCGAGACTTCACTTAGGTCGCGCTACTCAGGGTTCGTTGCGGCACGTATTTAGGAATGCCATACAGGGCTTTCACTTTCTGTGGCGCAGGTTTCCAACTGCTTCCGGCTTTCCAAAATGCGCACGATACAACTCCCTACAACCCCGCCGCATTGCGACGGTTTGGGCTTTTCCGCATTCGCTCGCCGCTACTAACGGAGTCGCTTTCGCTTTCTTTTCCTTCGGTTACTGAGATGTTTCACTTCACCGAGTGTTGCCAAATCGTCGTTTCCGACGATTTTTAGATATTATCTAGAGTTATCTCATTCGGAGATCCACGGATTCGCATGCTCGCTGCTATCCGTGGCTTTTCGCAGTTTGCCGCGTCCTTCATCGCCTTCCAACACCTAGGCATCCACCGTCAGCCCAATTTAAATATTTCGGCATGTATTGCTACTTGTTTTGATCGAAGACTGATTCGCTTCGATTTCTGTTTATATGCAGTTGTCAATGAACGTAAAAGCTGTGTCTTCCCTAGTGTTTAGTGTGCTTGCGCATTCCCGCTTATTTGGGCCTGACAGGACTCGAACCTGTGACCCTGCGCTTATCAAGCGCATGCTCTAACCAACTGAGCTACAGGCCCGCAATTTGCGCGTCTAGCTTGCCATTACACATCATCAAGCGTTGAAATGCGGGCGCCGCTCGGCTCATCCATTAAATGCCTGCATGTTGCAGTTGCATTTAACGCATTTTAGTCTCCTTAGAAAGGAGGTGATCCAGCCGCAGGTTCCCCTACGGCTACCTTGTTACGACTTCATCCCAGTTACCACTTGATCCTTCGAGCTGTCGACTTTACGCCTCCAGCGCTTCGGGAGTAAGCGACTTCCATGATGTGACGGGCGGTGTGTACAAGGCCCGGGAACGTATTCACGGCGCCGTAGCTGATGCGCCATTACTAGCGATTCCAGCTTCATGCAGGCGAGTTGCAGCCTGCAATCCGAACTGAGCTCAGTTTTTCTGATTTCCGCAATCTCGCGAGTGCGGCTCGTTTTGTACTGAGCATTGTAGTACGTGTGCAGCCCTGGGCGTAAGGGCCATGCTGACTTGACGTCATCCTCGCCTTCCTCCCCGTTTCACGGGGCAGTCTGCGCAGAGAAATGTTGTTTAGACATTAACAGCGCACGAGGGTTGCGCTCGTTGCGGGACTTAACCCAACATCTCACGACACGAGCTGACGACAGCCATGCAGCACCTGTGCAAAGTGGATATTGCTATCCTCGGCAGCTTTCACTGCGTTAACAATGCATGTCAAGCCCAGGTAAGGTTCTTCGCGTTGCATCGAATTAAGCCACATACTCCACCGCTTGTGCGGGCCCCCGTCAATTTCTTTGATTTTTAGTCTTGCGACCGTATTTCCCAGGCGGCGCGTTTAACGCGTTAGCTCCGGCACGAAAGGGGTCGAACCCTCTCACACCAAACGCGCACCGTTTACAGCTGGGACTACCGGGGTATCTAATCCCGTTTGCTCCCCCAGCTTTCGTGCCTCAGCGTCAGCATACTATCTAGAGGCTCGCTTTCGCCACTGGCGTTCCTTACGATATCCACGCATTTCACTGCTACACCGTAAATTCCAGCCCCCTCTCTAGTGCTCTAGCAAAGCAGTATCGAGTGCTGGCCAGAGTTGAGCCCTGGCATTTCACACCCAACTTACTCTGCCGCCTACGCACCCTTTACGCCCAATAAATCCGAACAACGCTTGGGACCTCTGTATTACCGCGGCTGCTGGCACAGAGTTAGCCGTCCCTTCCTCTTCGACTACTATCAAACACGATCGGTATTTCCGATTGAGTC
>VFJQ01000148.1 GCA_009885995.1 Verrucomicrobiota bacterium | reverse complement strand
TCGCCCTGCGCCAGCCACGCCTGCCGCTCGGCGTCGTCCGCCGGGAGCGTCTCGACCGACACGCGAACGCGGGTGTGTTCCGGCAACGCGAGCGGCTGGAGCGGGCGCAACAGGCCGGCTTCGTAGATGGCGTCGATGGCGGTCGTCATGGCCGCAGGATAAGCGACGACGGCGGGGTGACAAGCACGCGGTCGAGGGAACGGATCGCCTTCATCCCGACGAGCGCGCCCGCCGTTTTCCCGCGCCACTCCGCCGGGCCGGAATCCTGCGCCGAAGCGCGGCCCGCAGGCAGTTCAGCCGGGGCTGGCCGTCGCGACGGAACGCTTTGGCGGAGTCGGAACATCAGCCGCGCAGGCGGGACTTGCATGACGCCCTCCATCGACGGCAGCCGCATCCGGGCAAGGAAAGTTTTTCGTGGACGCTTGTAGGGCAACCGCTCCGGTTGCCGTGGCAGGTGGAGGCTCAATGCCGGCAACCGGAGCGGTCGCCCTACAGTGCGGCTTCGCTTCAACCATCCGCACGGCGGATGCGAAGGACTTTGACGTGTCGATCCGCAACATCATCCCAAAAGTAAATCGCAAAGCCGAAGCAGACATGAACGTCGAGCAAGCGGCCTTTCGGATCGGGTTCCTGAAAGTCTGCGAACCGGTCCGGGCCTTCGCGGATTTCGTGCAGGCGGCGCCGGAGCCGGAGTTGATCGCGACGCGGCAGGCCGGTCATGAACTCGACTACTTCCAAGTCGAGCAGCAGCCGATACTTCACCGTGCTGCGTCGTCCGGACCAAGACCGAGCCGGCGGTCGAGTTCTTCGAGGGGCACCCAGCGGTCAGGATTCGGATCGTCGAGCTTGGCCGCGAGTTCCTGTGCGAGCTTGCCGCTGCGCCGATCTTGCAAGACGACCGCGTAGGCGATCAACCGGCGCAGTTTGGCGTCGTCCAAAGCGGCGATTTCCTGCTCGATCATTTCAAGACTCATGCCGGCAGGATAATCGGCGAGGCGGAGGTGACAAGCACGCGGCGGAGGATTTCAGCACGACGAATGAGCCTGCTGTTTTCCTGCGTCACTCCGCCGGGCCAGAACCCTGCGCCGAAGCGCGGCACGCATGCAGTTCAGCCGGGGCTTGCCTGACGCCCTTCATCGACGGCAGCCGCCTCCGGGCAAGCAAAGTTTTTCGTGGAGTCGGCCGTGGCTCACGCTGCCTCAGCGTGAAGTGATGAATCCTGCCCTCCGGCGCCAATCAAAGTTCGAGTTCCGTCTTCGCCTGCTCCCACGGGATGCCGGGTTTGCCGGCGTTGCGCTCGACGGCGGCGCGGAGTTCGTGGAGATCCTCCAAGTCCTCGATGCGTTCCTGAAGTTGGAGGACTGCCGCGGCGAGGGATTCGAGCGTCGGTTTTTCGATGGTGGCTTGGTCACTCATAAGCGTCTTTGCGATTGCGCACAGCATAGACACTGATCACGCCGGCTTCCAGCGTGAAGAGCACCCGGAAGGTGCCGACGCGCAGCCGGTATTCGTGGGTGCGGGCGGTGAGCTTTTTCACGTCGCCGGCGAGGTCGTCTTGCAGCGCATCGAGGCGCCAGCCGATGTTTCGCCGGTGTTCCTTTGGCAAAGCTCGCAACTGCTGGCGCGCTTCTTCTTTGATCTCGATCCGGTAACGCACGGAGTCAGGCTCACCGCTGGGTGATCGCGTGACAAGTTGAAGAATCGCCCGCGCGCCACACCGCCGGGCCGGAGCCCTGCGCTGAAGCGCGGCACGCATGCAGTTCAGCCGGGGCTCGCCGTCGCGACGGAGCGCTTTGGCGGAGTCGGAGGCGACTCTTCGGCCGCGCAGGCGAGACTTGCATGACGCCCTTCATCGACGGCAGCCGC
>VFJQ01000082.1 GCA_009885995.1 Verrucomicrobiota bacterium | reverse complement strand
GCCGAGCACGACGCTGACGCTGACGATCCCGAGCCTCGGTCTCGGCTCGCCGGTGGTGCGCGCGGTGAACATGAACGGGCTGCCTTACAAGGGCGTGCGCCGGCAGGGATTCACCGGCGGATACATCGATCTGAACGTGGCCGCGGGGTTGTTCCGCGGGCAATACACGCTGAGCACGGGAGCGAAACGGACGTTCTTCGGCGCAGTGATCCAAGGCGGCAGCGCTCCCGCTGGCCGCGGCAATCTGCTCGAACCGACGACCATCGCCCCGGTGACGCTCGCGCCGTAATCGGGCCACCTCGCCTACTCCTCGACGAAGAGCTCCCAGATGCGCGGGATGTTTCCCGCCTTCAGTTCCGTGTCGAAAAGTTCGCGCTTCACCCAGCGCACGGAGCCGTTCGCGTAGAGCACGTTGACGCCGTCCTTGTGCCGCGAATCCACGCGCTCGGGTGAGCCGCAGCCGTCGGCGAGCAACGCCTGGCCGGCGAGTTCGGTGAGACGCGGGTAGCGGTCGGGCTCGGGCGCGGTTTTCCAATCGATGAGCGGGTTGCACGCGTAGCCGCCCTGCACGTTGCCCTGCGGCGGCCATCGGTTCACGGGCGAGTTGTAGGACTGCGCCGGCGCGGTCTCGCTCGGGCAATAGAACGTCTTCGCGGTGGTGACGATCTTCTCCGCGTAGAGCCGCCCAAGCAGCACGTAGCCGGGCCCGGCGTGCAGCATGGTGTTGAACTTCCGATTCCCCGTCCGGTAGCCGAGCGGCACTTCGCCGTCGTGATTCGCTGCATACACCATCACGCCCGCGCCGAGCTGCCGCAGGTTCGATAGGCACTGCGCGCGGCGCGTCTTCTCCATCACGCTGCGCGTCGCCACGAACGACAGCGCTGCCAGCACCGCGATGATCGCGATGACGGTGAGCAGTTCGATGAGCGTGAAAGCGGCGCGGCGCACGGCGGTGTGTGTCGCATCCCGGCTGGACGCGCGTCAACCGCGGGCACACGCTCGCCTCATGCCTCCGAACGACACTCCGCGCTTCATCCTCGAGTGGGGCAAACGCGGCACCGCGCCCGGCGAGTTTCACTCCCCCATCGGCCTCGCGATCAGCCGCGCGGACGAAATTTTCGTCGCCGAGTTCAACAACAGCCGCGTGCAGAAATTCGACGCGCAGGGCCGCTTCCTCGCGCAGTTCAAGGTGATCGAGCATCCCGGCGGCATCGCCGTGGATGACGCGGGCCGCTTCTACGTCACCGCGATGCAGCACCCGGGCATCTACGTCCACGCGCCGGATGGAAAGCTCCTCCATACGTGGGGCAAAGCCGGCACCGCGCCCGGCGAGTTCAACAACGCCGGCGGCCTCGCCTTCGCACCCGACGGCACTCTCTACGTCGCCGACCAGGGGAACTGCCGCATCCAGCGCTTCGCCTCCGACGGCACCGTGCTCCACGCCTGGGGCGGACACGGCAGCGCGCTCGGGCGCTTCGCGGGAAAAGGGAAGCTCGGCACCCGCTTCGGCGGCCCCCACTTCCTCTCCTTCGATCGCTTCGGCTGCCTCTACGCCACCGACTCCACCGAGGGCCGCGTCCACAAGTTCACCGCCGACGGTATCGCGCTGCTCGCGTGGGGCGACAACACGGACGCTCCCGGCAGCTTCGGTGGGCGCGACCCCGGCGGGCGCACTCCCCTGCTCGGCCCCATCGGCGTGTGTGTGGACTACCACGACCGCGTGTGGGTGAGCGCCACGAACAACCGCGTGCAGCTCTTCACCCGCGAGGGTCGCTATCTCGGCCTCGTCGGCGGTGAGGGCGAGAAGCCGGGCGAGTTCTATCTCCCGCACGCCATCGCCATGGATAGCCAAGGCTACATCTACGTGGCCGACGCCTCGAACCAGCGCATCCAGAAGTTCGCGCCGTAGCGTGGCTACGCCATCGCGGCGACCGCTTCATCCGTCGCCTCGGCGAGGACGGAGAGGCCTTCCTCCATCGCTTCGCGCGGGATGCTGAGCGGCGGGGCGATCTTCACGGTCTGGCCCCACGCGCCGACGGGCGAGAAGAGGAGCAGGCCTTTCCACATGCAACGCTCGATGATGCTGTGCGCGAGGTCGTGGTTCGGCTCTTTCTTGCCGCGCACGAGCGTCTGCATCCCACCGACGAGACCGCGCGCGCTGACGTGACCGATCACGTCGCGATGCTTCGTCTGGATCTTGCGCAGGCCGTCGAGCAGCACGGGTTCGAGCGCGGCGGCGTTTTCGGTCATGTGCTCACGGAGGATTTTGCGCACGCTCGCCATCGCGGCGGCGCAGCAGACAGGGTTGCCGGTGTGCGTGCTCGTCATTGAGCCGGGGGCGAATTGATCCATCACTTCCGCGCGGCCGATGACGGCGGAAAGCGGGAGCGAGCTACTGATTCCTTTGCCGCAGCAGATAAGGTCGGGCACAATGCCGTAGTGCTCGAACGCCCAGAACTTCCCGGTGCGTCCGAAGCCGGCCTGCACTTCGTCCATGGTGAGCACGATCTGATGCTCGTCACACCACGCACGCAGCTTCCGCACGAACTCGACCGGCGCGAAGTCGGGGCCGACGCCTTGATACGATTCCATGATCACGCCCGCGACGTTCTCCGGCTTCATCCCGCGCGCCTCGACGGCGGCGAGGAAGGTCTCGAAGCTCGTATCGGTCTGCCAATAGCCATCGGGGAACGGCGCGGTGATGATGGCGGGATCCTCGTTCACGATCCACGACTTCTGCCCCGCCATGCCGCCCGCCTGCTGCGAGCCGAGCGTGCGTCCGTGGAAGCCGCGTTCCCATCCGATAATGCCGATCTTCTTGTTCCCGCCAACCTTGATGCCGTGCGCGCGGCTGAGTTTGATCGCGCACTCGGTCGCCTCGGAGCCGGTGGTGAGCAGGAAGACTTTCCCGAGCCCTTTCGGCGCGACGCTCGTGAGCAACTCCGCGAGCTCCGCGCGCTCCTCGCTCGGGAAGCAGTAGTTGTGAATCAGCCCGGTATTCACCTGATCGATGATCGCCTGTTTCACCTCGGGTGCGCCGTGGCCGGCGTTCGTAACGAGCACGCCGCTGGACCAATCGAGCCAGCGGTTGCCGTATTTGTCGAAGATGGTGATGTCCTCCGCCTTGTCCCAAACGATGGGCGGCTGGCCGCGCATCGACTGCGGCTCGAGCTCGCGTAGTTTCTCGATCGTCGGCAGCGAGTCCGGATGCGGGATCTGCGTCGCAATGCGGCGATACTTGGTTTCGACGTGCGGCACGTCGCGCGGTGTGATGCTGAATTCTTTGCCCATGCACGCTCACTACGCGCGTCCCGCCTTAGCGGCTACGCAGCCGATGACCGCTTTCAATACTTTCGTGCGCGCGCCCACGCGCCGCGTCTATTTCGCCTTCGGGCGATTGAGCACGTCGTCCTTGGTGCTCGCAGCGATCACCATGACCTGGTCGATGAGATTCTTCGGCACCTTCAGTTCATCGAGGCTCTTTTGGAGATTCTCGGCCACGGCTTGGAAGTGCGTTTCATTCAGCTTGAGCTCCTTGTGGGCGGTGCGCATATCCACGCCCGTCCACGGATTCGGCCCACCGAAGGCGGCTGAGAGGAACTCCTTCTGTTTCTTGCGCTGCCGGGTCATGTTCACGTCTGCAAAGATGTGCTTCACGCGGTCGTCGGCGAGCATCTTCACGTAGAAGAGTTCGACGGCTGCATCGATGGCCGCTTTGCCGCCGAGCTTTTGATAGAGGCTGGCGTCGCGATCCGCTTTCCACTTCCTGCGGCTCGCGTCGTCAGCAAAGGCGTAGGTCTGGCCTGCGTAGGTGAGGGTGATCTTCGGATCAGCGGGCTTCCCGGTGACGGGGCAGACTTTGTTGATCTCCTGCGCCGCTGGCTTCGCAGCGGGATCGGCGGCCCGGGCAGGGCTGACGAGCAGGGAGATTCCGAGAGTGAGGGCGACGAGCAGGGGACGGGTGGTTTGCATGGATGAGTTGGAGGTGTGGTTGCGGACGAAAAGCCGGATGACTTTAAGTTCTTTGAAGAAAAGAAGTATTCGTAATACATCTTTCATTCGCCGATACATTTTTCGCCTCATCGCTCTACTGGCCCGACCACCACGCCATGAACCTCAGCCTCTTCAGCGACTATTCGCTTCGTGTCCTCATGTATGCCGCGTTGAAGGGCGACGCCTTCCAGGTGGATGAAGTCACGGACGCCTACGGAATCTCGCGGCATCACGTCGCCAAGGTGATCCACAGTCTCTCGAAACTCGGCTACCTCGACACGCGACGCGGACGAGGCGGCGGAGTCCAGCTCGCGCGGCAGCCGGACCATATCCGCATCGGCAAGCTCGTGCGTGAGACGGAGGGAAGGACGCCGCTTGTGGAATGTTTCGACACCGCCACGAATACATGCCGGCTCGACGGAAGCTGCCGTCTCAAGGGCGCACTCGCGGAGGCGATGAACGCATTCTACGAAAGCCTCGATCATCTGACGTTGAGCGATCTGGTGACCGGCCCGCACCGCAGCCGGATGAACCGCGCGCTCCTGCCTGCCGATCGGTGACGGCAGCGGAGCGCCGGGCGCAAAGATCGCTACACCCGCAGAAAGATCCGCCGCCGATGCAGAAACCACGCGAGCAGAAAGACGAGCCCGAGGCTGAACATCGCGACGACGAGCCCACCGAGTCCCTGCGCTCGCACGTCGAACCACGCCTTCACATCACCGCCGACGAACATCTCCGCGACCTGCGTGTAGCTGATAACCTTCGTCGAGAGGTAGAGCGTGATCGGGTTCATGCCGATCCACACGAAGGGCTCGCACCAGTAGTCCCACTTCCGCACGTCCACGATGTAGTAAAAGAGCCCGAGCATCACCGCACTGTAGCCGCTCGCGACGAGGATGAAGGAGGAGGTCCAGATGCGTTTGATGAGCGGGAACTGGAAGCTCCACAGCCAGCCGAGCACCACGGACGCAGCGCCCGCGGCGAAGAGCCACGCGACCTTCCGCCGCTCGCTCGCGTCGCTCTTGAGAAGCCGTCCGGCGAAGATTCCAAACAGGCAGATTGCGATCGCGGGCAATGTGCTGAGCAGTCCTTCGTTGATGTAGTAGAACGACATCTTCTTCCCCGGCAGATAGCGAAAGTCGAAATAGTTGGTGAGGTTGCGCCCTTCCTCGTAAAGCCCGTGCACGCGCCGCCGGCACCCCGGCGACGATGTCCGCGGGATCGCTTGATTTGATCCGGGCAGCGACCTTCTCCACGCTTGCTTTTTCCAGCCGCAGATCGGGGAAGGGGACGAACGCGAGTAGCGCCCAATAGCCGACATGTAGCGCCACCGCGATGGCCGCGATCGCTTTGAGCTGCGACGCGCACCAGACATAGATCAGCGCGGCGAAGAAGTAGCACACCGCGATGCGATGAAGCACGCCGCCAAGCGAGACATCGGGCCATTTGTGCGAGAGCCCGCCGGTGTAGAGGACGCCGAAGAAGAACAGAAGCACGCTGCGCCGCACGATGTGCTTCACCGCCGCGGCGCGGCCTTCGCTCGCGAGCGTCTTGTCGAGCGAGAAGACCAGCGACACGCCGACGACGAAAAGGAAGAGCGGGAAGATGAAGTCGTAGAAGACCAGGCCGTTCCACGTCACGTGCTAGTGTAGTCCGTCATAATTATTAATCCGGCAATGAGAGAGGCCCTTCATGCTGCATAGGAAGTGGTGGAGGATTGGAAGCAGCCCCGGATGATGGCGGGTTGTTTATGGCAGGAGCGCAGTTGGGC
>VFJQ01000139.1 GCA_009885995.1 Verrucomicrobiota bacterium | reverse complement strand
TCCAGACATGCGCTCATCGGATTGAAGCACGAAGACCTTGAGCTTTTCGCGCTGCTCATGATGAACCTCGCCAGGGAACTCGCCCGACGGCTATACCTCACCGACCAAAACCGAAGGCCCCGTGTGCTCGCTGCCAAACCTGCATTTTCGGCTGAACTACCTCGGTGAGAAATCAGGGGTTGGCTGGCGTCAGAATGCGCTACGCCACAGCTATGCCAGCTATCGTCTGGCGGCCGTTCCCGACGCCCCCAAGGTCGCGCTCGAAATGGGCAACAGCCCGGAGAAGCTGTTCCGGCACTATCGCGAGCTTGTGACGCCGGACGCGGCGAAGGAATGGTTCGCCATCATGCCGCCTCCCGCGCGTTGACGTGACGCACGAGGCATGAGTGAAACCACGCCTGCCTCGCACCTTGTCCGCAAACGCCAACTCGTCACGCTGCTCTCGGTCAGCCCGCGCACGATTGATGGCTGGGTCTCCAAACGGATGATCCCCTTCATCGAGCCGAATCCGCGGCTGCATCTGTTCGACCCGGCAGCGGTGAAATCGGCGCTGCTGGCTCAGTTTGCCGTCCCGGCGAAGATGTCCGAGGAAGCAGCAATGCGCGCCGGAGCAAATTGAAAATCGGGAGATAATCGTGCCGACACGATTATCTCCCTTTTTTTGCAGCCTCGCCTGCTTGCACTACTCCCGGCGGCGGTCAGAATCCGTGACCAAGGAACCCACCGACGTATGCTCATTCACAACGCCCATTTCTGGCTCAAGAAAGACCTTTCCGCAGAAGACCACGCGACCTTCGAGAGCGAGGTAAAGCGGCTGGCGCAGATCTCCTATCTGGAGCGCGGATTCGTCGGGAAGCCTGCTCCGACCGAAGAGCGTCCTGTCACGGACCATTCGTTTGATTACGCCACCTCGCTGCACTTCAAGAGCATGGAGGACCACGAGTTCTACCAGAAGGAGTGCAAAGACCACGCGCGCTTCGTGGCGACGTGCAAAGCCTTCTTCGAGCGCGTGATTGTTTATGATTTCAGCCCGCTGAGTTAGCCGGCTGAACGACTCGTTCGTCGATCAGGCCATCAGCTTCCGCTGAATCTGCTCAATGATCGCCGAGTTGTGTGCGATGACCTCGGTGCTCTTGGTGAGCGCGGCGACCATGTCCGCGTTGGCGGTGCGAAGGTGCGTCTCGAACTCCGTGCGCACGTCCGCAATCTCCTGCTGAAGCTCGGCGATCTGGCGCATGAAGTAGCGCGTGAGGAAGTAGAGGGTCACCAGTCCAATGATGAGCAGCGCGACAAACATCCAGCGGTCGTCCTGATGGGCGGCGTGATCTACGGCGGAAATGGCTTTGTCGATGTCCATGCACGGCGCGTGGCGTCAATTTGCTGCCGCGAGTTTCCCGCCCCACTGACAGCCGCGGCCTTTGAGCTAGAGGTGATACATCGCCTCGTTCTTGAAGTAGGAGTTCGCGTAGAGACGGGCCTCGCGCCCGGCGATCATCGCGGCGATGGCGAAGTGCAGGCGGTCGGTGTGAACGACGCGGTAGCATGACGCCATTCGGACGTAATCCTCCGCGGTCGCAGCAAGGATGGCGGGGTCGCCGCTGTTCTTCGCTACTCCGGGCTGCGCGCGCTCGCAATCGGCCCGCATGAACCAGCCGACGTCATGCTGCTGCTCGTCGAGTTGGATTGCTGGCGCGTAGGCGAGGCCGAGATCGGGTGCGAGCACGGCGCGCGGACAGAACTCGAGGCTGCGGTTCTCGCGGGCGAAGAACTGATCCGCTTCAAACTCCTCCGGCCCGGTCCAGCTTTGCGGCTGCACATTGAGCGGCAGACCGTGTGCGCTCGCGACACCGCGGGCTTCGAGCCGCGTGAGTCGTGTGCCCGGATAGAGCGGTCCCATATTTCCACCTCCACCGTAGAACACTGCGTTGGCGCAACCTGCGTCAGTCGTCACCTTCATCTCGTAGGCCGCGAAGAGTTGCTCGGCGCCGTGACGGATGAGCAGATCGCCGACGTTTCCCGGCCCCCAGAACTGCATGACGGTCGCACCGCGCCAGCGGTCGAAGACGTGGGCATAGGCACCCGGTTCGAGGATGGGTGTCGGCGCGCTCATGGCAGTAGATGGCTGACCATTTCCAGGCAGTGCTTCTGCCGGCCTTCCACGTCGTAATTGCTGTAGCAATAACCGGCGATGTCGGACTGCCCATGAGCCTGCCAAATGAGGTTCGGAAACGCGGCGTAGGTCGGCAGTTTCTCGTGGAGAGTGGAGAGCAACACGTCGTTGCACAGCTCACGGGCGCTGCGCCGTCCGCGCATGATTTTCCGCACTTCACGATAGGCGCTCTGGCGAAAGGCGACCGCGTGCGTGTCCAGAGCGCGAGCGACCCTCACCACGCCTTCGTTCACACGCATCGGCGGCGCGAGATGCTGGCACCCGAAGTAGAGAATCTGCCAGTCGTTGGGCAGATCCAGCGCGGCGGTGCGCTCACGGAATTCCGGATGAAAAACGGCGTCGTCCTCGATCACGAGCAGCGCAGCCGAGTTGCGCCGACGTGCGAGCCGCAGGAGGAATCGAAACGAAAGGTTGTTCGCACGCTGCGGCAAGCCCTTGAAGCCTTTGCAGCGAGGCAGCGTTTGCGCATCGACCGCGCGGAAGTATTCCGCTGTGACGCCTGCGTCGGCCATGCGCGCCTGGAGCCAGGCGCGACGATCCCGGCGGCGGGGCAGACTGATGAAAGCGCGATGCGGAAAAACGGCGTTGAGGTCCACGTCGTCTGGCGAGCGTCAACCGCGACTACTAGAACGTCGCTGCGATGACCGCCGCCGAGCAATCCCGGGCCGGACCTCCCGGCGTAGAGTCCAACGCCAGCCGAGGCCATTCTGCGAGGAAGCGTTCGTAGGCTTCCGGAAAATCCGCCGCGAGCCGAGCCTCGGCTTTAGCGATCCATTTGTCTTCGCGCTTCGCACCGCCGGTGAGGTGCGCGTAACCGGCCTTCGCCACCTGCTTCCGCGCCGGAGCGAGCGGCAGCAGCGTGCCGACTTCGACGCCAACCCGACGCGCGAAGACACCCAACTGATACTGCTCAACGATCATCGAGGTCGTGGTGCCGTTGAGCGGACAGCCGCAGAACTTTTGCGCGAGAGCGAGGCCTGCCCACGCGAACGCGCGCACGAGAGCCACGTCGCTGCCGCCGAGCAGTACGGCGTTGTATGCCGTGCCGCCCGGCGCGAAACCAGCGAGGGTCTGCGCGGCCTGCATATCGCGCGAGGTGTAGTAGTGCGGAAAGTCGGGCGACTGCGCGATCAGCCGATGCCGGGTGAGTCGCTTCGGCAGTGGCTTGAAGAGCAGCACGTCGCTGTCGAATTGCACGAAGGGCTGATCTTGCAGCGCGCACGCGACGAGCTTGCCGAGCGCCCATACGTGCATCAGCCCGTCAGCGGGCCAGTCTTCGAGCGGCGTGGAGATTTTACTGAACGGCCAGCCAAGCAATGCGGCTATGTCCGCCCCGCGCCGGTCGGTGACGAACTCCGTCTCGGTGAAGACGCGCGCCGCGAGATTCACGGCGAGCGTTTGAATCAGCATCGGTCCTCGCGTCGGCACGAACATGGGCGTGCGCGTCCACAGGCTCATCACGCCGCGCATGTCAGAGCGGCGAATCTTGGAATTTGGTGTCGGTAGATTGCTCACAGCAGGAATCCGCC
>VFJQ01000127.1 GCA_009885995.1 Verrucomicrobiota bacterium | reverse complement strand
TGCCCTCCCGGAGGCCCGGAAACCGACCCCGGAAAGCCGGGGTGCCCTCCCGGAGGCCCGGAAACCGATCCCGGAAACCCGGGATGCCCTTCCGAAGCCCCGGAAGCCGACCCCGGAAACACGGGGTGCCCTTCCGAAGCCCCGGAAGCCGACCCCGGAAACACGGGGTGCCCTTCCGATCCTGCAGCCCGGCAGGACTGATGGAAATTAGCCCGGGTGCCAACCCGGGGAACCGATCCCACCCGATGACATCCGCCCCGGAGGGGCGCGGAACTCCTCGCGCCCCGTCCGGGGCGCATCCGTTTGGGTGCGGGGGTTCCGGTGGTTCTCGCATCGCTCCACCACCGGCTAATGTCCGTCAGCCCTCCGGGCTGAACGCAGGTCGCGAGGCGATGAGGGCTACGCCAGCTTGTGCGCGATTTGTTCGTCCAGAATCTCGCGCACCGTCAGCGGGACGATCACGCGGCCAGTTTGCTTGAAGAAGCGGCTGATCTCGGTGAGCGCGCCGTCCCCGTAGTCGAACGATCATCGCCTCGAAGGAGTCGATGTCCGGGCGGCCCACCTTGTCTTTTTGCTTCACTTGGATGGGGTAAAACTTTTCCTCCAGTTGCAACTCGTGCTCCTCGGCCACATGCGCTTGTCCAAGTCAATCACTTCTTCGTTTCACCCTTGATGGTGCGCATCCGAAGCATGACGTCTCTCCCGAGGGACGTAAGGGACCAAAAGACTGCTGAGCCGCCTTGCGTGGTTCGGAGACTCTCGATCTTTACGAAACCGAGGGCCATGAGCTGAAGCTTCATCGTATTAAATGTTTCCCGCTCGATTTTGACGGTATGGCCATCCAATTCGAGTCGCACGGCTATCGACATTCCCAACGCGAGATTCGCCGCTTCCTCATTCATTGGTTGGAAAAGCTCGGGGCCGAGCATGCCGATTATGTCGTTCCAAGTAACATCTCCCTCCCATGCCGTGTCGTAGTGTTCTCGATTATATTTTTTGTAGTAGCGACCCTTCAAATGGAACTTGGTGTCGGCAGAAGCTAAATCCGGCTGAGTCGCGGGCGGACGAGCCGCGAAAGCTTTCGCCAACTTCCCTTGGAGGTCATCGTTTCTCTGTCGGAGTTCGTTTAGTTGTTCGAGGAGTTCGGGATTTGAGGCCGAGCCTCCGCGAACCCATCCCAGACGGGGATAAGCCTTGATTGCTTTTGACAAGCTCAGTGCGACCAAGCCCGGTAGTTCGGCGGTCGAACTCCAAAACTTCACCAGCCGTCCAGTGCTGACTTTTTCTCGAAACTCCTCGAGTTTTTTTCTAGCAGCCGGCTCAATGTCAGACTTCCCGACCGGGATCAGATCAGGCTGCCCGTGCAGGAACGCGATGACGTGGACGTTTTTCGAAACCGCATAATCGAACTCCATTTCGGTGAAGCTGATTCCTTCAGCGGTCGTAGATCCATACCGACCACCCACGATGAGGACGTAGTAATCGCAATCGTCAATCACCTTGCGGATGAACGCCCACTGCTCTTCGTCCGCGGCAGGGAACAACTCCATTCCAGCGGGAATGCAGTCCATCTGCATCAGCGTCTGAATTACCTCACGGCGTTCATCAATCAGATCAGTGAATGTTGAACTGACGAAAACCTGGTAGCGTGTGTCCATAGGCTAAATTCGCTCGTGCTGCACGCGGGCGAGCTCGACGCAGCGCGGGCGCATGTAGTCGATGTAGGCCTTGGTGCTCTCGTGCCGGTCCTCGAAGGCGCGCTTCTCCTTGGTCTCGCCCCAGAAGGTCCGGGCCGGACTGGCGCTTTCGCAGTTGCGGTTCGAGTTGAAGGGTGGGTCGATGTAAATGAGATCGACGCACGCGGCGGGCAGCTTCGCTAGCTGGTCGAGATTGTCGCCGCAATAGACGACGCGGGTATCGACGAGGGCGCTGGGCTTGGCGGGCGCGGGCGGGGCTGGGGCTTTGGTTTTCGACGCCATGAAGCCGCGAAGCGTATGGGGACGCGCCCCGACGGAGCAAGCCAAGGAACCGCTGAATACAGTGAGCGGTCCCTTTGCGTCCGGTGGGGCACGCAGCTCGGGAAGAGCTGCGGCTGTAACCCCGGCGCGGATGCGAGAGGTTACTTCTGCGCGACGCTCGCCTTGTCCACGCGCAACACGCCGCCGCTGGCGATGCTCGCCTGCATCGGCTCGCCGTCTTTTTCGAGCGTGAACTGCGCGATGACTTGCTTGTGCTGGCCGACTTGGGCTTCGGGCGTGGCTTTGAGTTTGAAGCGCACTTCCTTGTCGTCCTTGGTGATCTCGCGCTCTTCGCACGTCACGCCGTTGGGCAGGCTCACGAGCTGGACTTTCGCTTTGCCCTCGAAGGGCTGCACTTGCTCGAGTTTGAGCGTCATCGCGCCTTCGTCGCCCTGGTCGATGAAGGTGCGGGTGATTTGGCCTTTGACGGGCGCCAGCGCGACTTCGAGGTCGATGAGCTGTGTGCTGAGGTAGGTCGGGCCCTTGCCGGTATCGACGGTGCCGACGACGCAGATCTTCCACTTGCCCGCGGGGGCGTTGGAGTTCGCGCTGATCGTGAGTGTGCCGTCGTTTTCGCCTTCCTTGATAGGCACGGTGCCGGGCGTCCCGATCCCGGGCGGGGCGTAGAGCAGGCTCATCGTGACCGCGCCTTTGAAGTCGCCGGTGCGGGTGGCGTGAATCTTCAGCGCCATCGAACCGTTCTGCAGCAGCGGCACCTTCGGCTGGTGAAGGTCGATCTTCACCGGCAGTTCATCGGTGATGGCGACGGACAGACTGTCTTCGATGATGGTGTAATAGGGACGCTGGTTGCCGTTCTCGACGATATCGACGGAGTGCTCGACTTTGCTGGCGACGTTCGCCTTGTCGGCCTCGGTGAATTTCGACGCGAGGGTGAAGGCCTTCGCCGCGGGCTGCGCGTCCGCCTTCGCCTCGAAGACCATCGGCAGGGTGTCCACTGACTTGTCCATGAACCCGCCGCTGGCCGTGATGCCGTCGGGCAGGCCTTCCGGCGCGATGTTCAGGTCACCGCCGATGTCCTGGCGCTTGATGCGCACGAGCGCGCCGTAGCGGTTGCCCTTCGGCACAGGCACGGCGCGGCGATCCTGGTCCTGGTTGATCGTCACCGCCGGGATGTAGGCGACGACGCGCGGGACGACGCTGGTGATCTCGATGCGGTAGGTGAAGGCGGCGTTGCCGCGGTTGAGCTGATCGCGCACGGCGACGAAGAAGTCGCCATCGTCGGGCGCCTTCCAGCGCAGGTAGCTATCAGCGTTGCCGCTGTCGTCATTCGTGCCGATCTGGGCGCCCTTGGCGTTGTGGACTGTGAGCACCGGGTCGAGACCGGAGCGGAGCCGGCGGGCGAAGACGCCGATGTCATAGTCTGCGCCCTTCTTTGCGGTGAACTTGAAGAAGTCGATGTCGCTCGGCTTTTCGATGATGCCATTGGCAGCGAAGGGGATCGCGGTGCCGGCGGGCGTGGCTTTGTCGAAGGTGTCGTTCGGTTCGGCTTCGAGCGCGTTCGGCATCGGTGAGACGCGGACGAGCACCGGCTGCGGCGCCATCTGGCCGTCTTCGATGAAGAGCGGGTGATAGTCCACGGGGTGGTCGGGCAGCTTGATCGTGCGCTGGATCGGCCCAGTCGCATCGCCGATGAAGGTGAACTTCACTTCTTCGCCCGCAGGACCGCCGGCGGGATGCACGGCGACGGGGCGGGGGAAGGTGCCGATGTTGATCAAATAGGAGGACTGGCCGGGGCCGCTGTTGGTCGAGTCCTTGACGCCGATGAGGTATTTACCGTCCTCCGGGACGACGATGCTGGCGACGGGGTCCTGGCGGGTGAAGGGGATGTCGTCGGCTTGGGCGACAGGCGTGCCGTCGGCCTTGGTGATCGTGAGTTCTGGGTCGTATTGGTTCTGCGTCTGGATGCGCATGCCGATCACTTCCACGCCGAGGCGCTGGCCTTTCTTCAATTCCACTTCGTAGCGGTCCTCGTCTTCGTCCGGCGAAGTGCCGGAGACGGTGACGCCGAGCGCGACGGGCTGCGGTTTCATCCGGTCGGCTTTGTCCTCCGCCTGCTCCTGCACCAGCGGGAACGGCGAGACGTAAAACAGCCTCACGTCACTGATGCCCGATTGCGTGATCAGGCGGAAGGTGTGCTCGCCGATCCGCGCCTCGGGCGCGATCTTGATCTTCGCCTTGGGCCGGTTGCCTTCGGCCTTGAGTTCGACAACCGAGAAGCCCGGCTCATCGAAAAGGAGTTCGCGGGGGTCGGTGAGATTCGAGCCGGTCATCGTCACCTCGACTTCAGTCCCACGCTGACCTGCGGCGGGTGTGAGGTGCTGGAGACGTGGCGTGCCGCCGATGGCGGCTGCCGTGAGGAGGAAGGCGGGAAGGCAGAGACGTGTGATCGCTTTCATGTGAAATGGAATGTGTGGGAGAAAAGCAGAGGGCACAGGGACCAGAAGAACACGTTTGGGTTCCCCGAGATCCTCTGTGCCCTCAAATGGTGATGACGCTGCGTTCGCGGATTAGGCGAGGAGGTCCTGAACGACTTCGCCGCCGCGCACGATGTCGATCGGGCGGTTGCCTGGCGCCATGATGCGCTTGTCGGCGTCGATGCCGAGTTGGTTATAGACCGTGCAGGCCATGTTCTCGACCGTGAGCGGGTCGTTTTCCGGCTCGGTGCCGGTCGCGTCGCTGGTGCCGTGAACGTAGCCGCCCTTGAAGCCGCCGCCGGCGAAGGCAACCGAGAAGACTTTCGGCCAGTGGTCGCGGCCCGCGTCCTTGTTGATCTTCGGCGTGCGGCCGAACTCGGAACTGACCATGACGAGCGTCTTGTCGAGCATCCCGCGGCGGTCGAGGTCGCGGATGAGGGCCGCATACGCCTTGTCGAAGTCGGGGAGCTGGCGCTGCATGCTGCTGGCGATGTTTTGGTGCATGTCCCAGCTGCCGTAAGTGAGCGAGACGAAGCGCACGCCGCTCTCGACGAGCCGTCGGGCCATGAGCATCCGCTGGCCGGCCTGCCCCGCGCCGTATTCGTCGCGGACCTTCTGGGGCTCGGCTTCGAGGTTGAAGGCCTCGCGCGCTTTCGGCGAGGAGACGAGGGCGTAGGCGCTTTGGTAGAAGCTGTCCATCGCCGTGATCGAGTCGCTCTTCTCCATCGTGCGGAAATGCTCGTCCACCGTGCTGAGGATGGTGCGGCGGCGGTCGAAGCGCGCCGGCGTGAGCGAGGCGTTCATGTTCAGGTCGCGCACACTGAAACCCTTCGTCGCCGGGTCGGCGCCGAGGCTGAACGGCCCGTAGGCCGTCGAGAGGTAGCCGGTGCCGGCGAACTCATTTGGCACGCTGGGCACGCAGACGTAAGGTGGCAGGTTGTTTCGCGAGCCTTGCTCGTGCGCGATGATCGAGCCGATCGAGGGATACTTGATCGCCGGCGACGGACGGTAGCCGGTGAACATGTTGTGCGTGCCGCGCTCGTGCGCCGCTTCGCCGTGGGTCATCGAGCGGACGACCGTGATCTTGTCAGCAATCTTCGCGGTGTTTTGGAGATACTGCGAAAACTTCACGCCGGGCACGTTCGTGTCCACGGTGCCGAGCGGCCCGCGATACTCGATCGGGGCGAACGGCTTCGGATCCCACGTCTCCTGCGCCGCGCAGCCGCCAGGGAGGTAGATGTGGATGCAGGCTTCGGCTTTGGCCTTGATGGCCTTACCGCCGAGGGCTTGCTCGGCGCGCAGCTTGAAAAACTCGCCCATCGAGAGCCCGAGGCCACCGATGAGGCCGGTGAAGACGAATTCGCGGCGGCTGACTTTGCGGAAGTGGGCCGGGTCTTCGAACCAAGTTACAGGTTGGATATCGCTCATGGTGTTGTGGTCGTTTGGTCTGTCGGTTGGGTTAAATGGTCGAGCGCACTGCGCGCTCCTGCCTGCTCAATCCGAAGGAAGCCGCGTTATTAGTGGAGCCGTCGGGCGGGTCGCCTACCCGGTTGGGTGGGAAAAGTGCGACCTTAAACGTATTTGGAATAATTCTAGACAAGGCTCTGCAGCGGGCTGAAGGCTTTCTTAACCATGAAACCACTCGCGCCGCGCGACTCCACCACGCTTTCACCCGAGGAGACGATCCACGGGGCTGGGCTGCGCATGACCGACCAGAGGCGCGCGGTGTATGACGCGCTCATGGTCGAGCGTGATCACCCGACCGCGGTCGATGTCTTCACCCGCGTGCGCAGCCGGATGCCCGGCATCTCGCTCGCCACCGTCTATAACTGCCTCGACACCCTGACCGCCTGCGGGCTCGTGAAGACGGTGCAGATCGAGCGCGGCCCGGCTCGCTTCTGCCCGAACCTTTCCGAACACGCCCACTTTCACTGCGAGAAATGCGGCACCGTCATCGATCTGCCGCTGCGCAGCGACCAGCAGCCGCACGGCGCGTGGGAACTACCCGAAAACCTTTCCATCACCGCCCACGAGGTGGCCTTCCGCGGCGTTTGCCCTCGCTGCGCTGAAAACGAAGCTTCCAAATGAACGCACTCGAAATCAAAGACCTGCACGTCTCCATCGGGGACAAGGAGATTATCCGCGGCCTCACGCTCACCGTCCCGCGCGGTGAAGTTCACGCCATCATGGGGCCGAATGGATCGGGTAAATCGACGCTGAGCAAAGCAATCGGCGGGCATCCGGACTACGTCGTCACCAGCGGCACCGTGCGGCTCGACGGCGTGAACATCCTCGACATGGCGGCCGACGCCCGCGCCCGCGCCGGGCTTTTTCTCGCCTTCCAATACCCGATGGAAATCCCCGGTGTCTCGAACGCCAATTTCATCCGCGCGGCGCTGCAGGCGCGCCTGCCCGACGGCGAGGAACTCGAAGCGACGGACTTCTACGCGCAGCTCTACGCCGAGATGGACAAGCTGGAGATGAGCCGCACGTTCACCGCTCGCTCGGTCAATGAAGGCTTCTCCGGCGGCGAGAAAAAGCGGAACGAGATTCTCCAGATGGCGATGCTGAAACCGAAATACGCCATCCTCGACGAGACCGATTCCGGCCTCGACATCGACGCGCTCCGCATCGTCTCCGCCGGCGTGAACGCGCAGCGCGGCCCCGGCCTCGGCGCGCTCGTCATCACGCATTACCAGCGGCTGCTCGACTACATCGTGCCCGATCACGTTCACGTCATGGTCGAAGGCCGCATCGTCCGCACCGGCGGCAAGGAACTCGCGCTCGAACTCGAGGAGAAGGGTTACGACTTCATCAAGGAATCACTCACCACCGTCTAAACCATGAGCACCGACACTCTCGACATCGACCGCACGCGCGGCGACTTCAGCTACCCGGAGCAGCACACGTTCGACGCTGGCACCGGCCTCACGCACGACACGATCGACTACATCTCCGGAGTGAAGGGCGAGCCGGACTGGATCCGCGAGTTCCGCCACAAGGCGCTCGACACCTTCCTCGCGAAGCCGATGCCGACGCACTGGGCCTCGCACGATCTCGAAAACATCGTCTTCAAAAACATCCGCTACTACCTCGCCAACGCGCAGAAGCCGAAGCGCTCGTGGGACGATGTGTCGGAGGACGAGAAGCGCACGTTCGAGCGGCTCGGCATCCCGGAGCAGGAGCGCCGGTTTCTCGCGGGCGTCGAGGCGCAGTTTGACAGCGAGGCTGTGTATTCCAACATCAAGGCCGCGGTCGGCGAGCAGGGCGTGATCTTCTGCGGCTCGACCGAAGGGCTGAAGGAGCACCCGGAGATTTTCCGCAAGTGGTTCGGCAAAGTCATCCCGACGGGCGACAACAAATTCAGCGCGCTCAACAGCGCCGTGTTCAGCGGCGGCTCATTCATCTACGTGCCGCCGGGCGTGAAGGTGAAGCACCCGCTGCAAGCCTACTTCCGCATCAACGCGGAGAACTTCGGCCAGTTCGAGCGCACGCTCATCATCGCCGATGAAGGCAGCGAGGTCATGTATATGGAAGGCTGCACCGCGCCGAAGTTCGAGACCGCCACGCTGCACAGCGCCGTCGTCGAGCTCGTCGCGATGAAGGGCGCGAAGATCCAATACATCACCGTGCAAAATTGGAGCGCGAACGTCTTCAACCTCGTGACCAAGCGCGCCATCGCGCACGAGGAGGCCGAGGTGAAATGGATCGACTGCAACATCGGCTCGCGACTCACGATGAAATATCCCGGCGTGATTCTGAAAGGGCGCAAAGCGCGCGGCGAAGTCATCTCGATCGCGCTCGCCGGCGACGGCCAGCACCAGGACACCGGCGCAAAGATGGTCCACGCCGCCGACGAGACGACCTCGAACATCGTCAGCAAATCCATCTCGCTCGGCACCGGCCGCGCGACCTACCGCGGACTCGTCCACATCCCGAAACACCTCAAGGGCTGCAAGAACAACACCGAGTGCGACGCGCTGCTCATCAACTCCACCGCGCGCACCGACACGTATCCCGCGATCACCGTGCGTGGCACCGGCAACTCCTCGCAGCACGAGGCGAGCGTCTCGCAGATCAGCGCCGAGCAAATCTTCTACATGATGTCGCGCGGCCTCACCGAAGCGCAGGCGATGAGCCTCAGCGTGAACGGATTCGTCAACGACCTCGTCCGCCAATTCCCAATGGAATACAGCGTCGAGCTCAAGCGCCTGATCGATCTCGAAATGGAAGGTTCCGTCGGCTAGTCATGACGCCCGCAGTTTTGGAAATCGACGCATCACCCACGACCGTGCGCCTGCTCGACGCGGGTCCGCTCACCGACGCCCACGCGGAGGCTTGGGAGAAATTCCAATCGCTCCCGGTGCCCGCGCGCACCGACGAGCACTGGCGCTTCTCCAGTATCAAGGCGCTCGACCTTTCGGCTTACACCGCGCCGCAGCCGATCGACGACACCACGCGCGAAGAACTCCTCGCCCGCTCCACCGGCCTCGCCGCGAGCGCCGGGCGCATGGTCTTCGCGAATGACACCCTGCTCCGGCGCGAAGTGCTCGCCGACACGCTGCGCCAGCGCGGGGTGCTCTGGCTTCCGCTCGACGAAGCAATGCGCAATCACGGCGATCTTTTCCGCAGCCGTTTCATGCGCGAGGACGCGATCCTCGGCGGCGCGAAGTTCGCCGCGCTCCACGCCTCGCAAGCCCGCGCCGGCACCTTCCTCTACGTCCCGCGTGGCGTGGAGATCGACCTCCCGATCGAAGCCTTCCACTGGCTCACCGGCGAAGGCGGCAGCATCTTCCCGCACACGCTCATCGTCGCCGAGGCGCAGAGCAAAGTGACCTTCGTCGATTACTTTGAGAGTCCCGAAAGCACCGCCGGCTTCGCGTGCGCGGTGAACGACCTCTGGCTCGGCGACGGCGCGCAAGTCACCTACGTCTGTGCGCAGAATTGGAGCGGGCAGGCGCTTTCCGTGCAGATCAATTCCACCGTCGTCGGCCGCGACGCGACCGCGAAGGCGCTCACCGTCAACCTCGGCAGCCGCTACGCGCGTAGCGAGAGCGTTAGCCACCTGCGTGCTCCCGGCGGACGCAGCGACATGCTCGCCGTCACCGTCGCCGAAGACGCGCAGGAGATCGACCAGCGCACCTTCCAGATCCACGAAGCGCCGAACACCGCGAGCGACCTGCTCTACAAGAACGCGCTCGACGACTCCGCGCGCACCGTCTTCTCCGGCCTCATCCGCGTCTCCCCCGGCGCGCACAAGACCGACGCCTATCAAAAAGTCCGCAATCTCCTACTTAGCGACGAAGCCGAAGCGAACTCACTCCCCGGCCTCGAGATCGAAGCTGACGACGTCCGCTGCACGCATGGCGCCACGAGTGGGCAGATCGAAGACGAGGAGCTTTTCTACCTCCTCAGCCGCGGCATCCCGCTGCGCGAGTCGCAGCGCCTCATCGTTTACGGCTTCCTCGAAGAAGTGCTCCAGCGCCTCGGCAGCGAACCCATCGCCGAAAAGCTCAGCGCTCTGCTTCACGCGAAGTTCGACGCGAAGCACTGATCAAGGGATCGCGTTCAGTGTGTAATACGCCGCGTCGTGCAGCAGCGGCGCGCCTTTCGTAGAACGCACGCCGGGGAGGTGAAGCTCGTGGACATAGCCTTCGCGCAGCCCTTCGACGACGAGTCGCGCGCTGAGGCCATCCTTCGCGACATCGACGGAACGCAGCGCGAGATCGCGCGGGTCGATCTCGTCGCTGCCGTAGCTGGAGTGGAATTTGTAGGTGTAGCTCGTGAGCTTCAGCGCATCGGCGGCGCGCAGGCTCGCGGGTTCGATCGGCTGCGTGAAGGTGAGCCGGAAGCCATCGGGCTGCGCTTCCATCTTCTCGATCTCAAAAGGCGTCTTGCCGGTCCACACGAGCCGCTCGAGGCCGTAGGCACGGGAGCCGAGCGAGTTCCATCCGCGGTTCGTTTCACCGACAAACATCGAGCCGTCCGCGCCCCACTCCATGCGGAAGACCGCGCTTTGAAATCCCTGCCGGAACGGAAAGCACGCGCCTTGATAGCGGCCCTTCACCTTCTCGAGCTGCACGCGTGTGATGAGCGACATCGTGAAGTCGCCGACGAAGAGTTGCTCGCGAAACGGGCCGAACTTCCCGCCCGTCGTGTCGCACAGCACGCCGGTGCAGCTCATGCCCATCTTCCGATAGGGAAACCACACCGCGGGCGGGCGGTAGTGCGGCACCTGCTTTGCGGCCTCGGGGATGGTGAGCGTCTCCGGGATATTGCTATCGATACGGAAGGTCGCGCCGGGCAGCTTGCAATATTCGAGCGCCGCAGCATGGCCGTGATAGACACCCGGCTCGACGTGAAACAGCGGGCCGGTCGCCATCCACGTGCCCTGCTGGTCGCTGACGAAAAGATCGCCGCTCGCGTTGAAGCCGAGCCCGGACGGCGAGCGGAAGCCACCGCTCACCGGCTCCCATGAGCCATCCGGCTTCACTTTCAAACTCCACCCGCGCCACTGGTCCTGTGGGTCGAGCTTCTGGCCCATCGTGCTGTTGAGCGTGACCCACAGGTTGCCCTCGCGATCGAACGCGGGCCCATAGGCGTATTCGTGATAGTTGCCCGTCACGCCCCAGCCCTTCGCGAAGGTCAGGTATTCATCCGCGCGCCCGTCGCCGTCGGTGTCGCGGATCTTCGTCACCTCACTGCGCTGCACGACGTAGAACGCGCCGTCGCGCCACGCGAGCCCGAGCGGCTCGTGCAGTCCGCTCGCGAACCGCGAATACTTCGGTGCATCCGTGAGCGCGCCGTCGATGATCCAGATCTCGCCCTTGCGGATGGCGACGGCGACGCGCCCGTCCGGCAGCGGCGCGATGCCGCTGACTTCGAGCTTCAAATCCTTCGGCGCGTCGAGCGTGACGATGCGGTAGTAGTCTTCCTCCGCGGAGAAAGTCGTGGTCGTGAGCAGGGCGAGAGCGAATACAATGCGGCGCATCACCAGGTGATTTCGGTGGTGATCGTGGCGGTCCCGTTCGCGTCGAAGACCACGGGAGCCGTGGCCCCGCTCACGATCTTCTCGCCCATCGTCAGGCGGAAAGTCAGCGGTCCTTTCCCGCGCAGCGTGACCGTGCGGCGGAGCGTGCGGCCTGCGGCGTCCGGCTCCGCGCGGTCTTCGATCTGCGCGTCGCCAGCGCGGTAGAGGAAAGTCGGGACGCCGCGCGCATCCAGGCGGTAGCCGCCGAAGATCAGCGGCGCGCTGAATTGCGGCTCCTTCCCGAGCGTGAGCACATCCTTGCCCAGCGGCTCCGCGAGCGGCGCAGCGCGCTCTTCCCACGTGCCCTCCGCGTCGAGAAAAGCCCCGCGCCACGCGAGCGCCCACCGCACGTTCTTCGAGTCGAAGGCAGCATGGATCTTCTGCGGAAAACCGACCGCGATCGCCTGCATCCCCGCGTCTTTCATGAATGTGCGGAAGACGATCGGCTTGCCGCTCGGCTTCAATTCAAACTGCCCCTTCTCCAGCATCCCCTCCGGCAGGCGGCTCTGGTCCAGCTCAGTAAGATAGACCCAGATGCTGTCGATCTGGTGCTGCGTGTTGCCCTTGAGCTTCGGGTTCGCGGGCTTTCCGCCCGGCCAGAACGACGGCATCCGCGTGCCGGGCCGCAGTGCGCCGGGATCGACGAGGTAAGCGTGAAACCATTCGCGCCGCAGCCGCTTCGTAGCGTGCATGAGATCGACTGCCGGCACGCCGAGCGATTTGCGTCCATTGAGTCCATGGCACGCGATGCAGCCGACACCCGTGATGCCGATGAGATCGCGCCCTACGGTGTTGCGCCCGACGCTCGGAATCGGCTCCGCGCGCGGGTGGTAATCGGCCTTGGTGAAAAAGCTCGCGAGTGCCGAGGCGTGCGCGGCGCCGAAGTCCGGCATCCGCACCGCCATGTAAGGCCGCACCGCGCCCGCGCCGCGCACCGTGCGTTCGATCGCCTCAGTTTGCAGCTTCGCGCCCACGCCCGTGAGCGGCGGCGGGATGCGTCCCTCGTCGCCGAGATCCACATCGCCGACCGAGGTAAAAAACGCCGCGCGCCCAGGCCCCGGCCCGCCGCGCCCGTCGCGCGAATGGCAGGCGTAGCAATTCAATTCCGCCATTAGCGACGGCGTGGCGGGCTGTTTCAGCGCTGCGCGCAAAGCGTCCCGCTGATGATCGCTCAGCACGTAGCGCGGCAGGTCCGCGCGAGGTTGCGCATCGAGACACCCGCCCGCCGCGAGTTGCGCGAGCGGTTTCGCCTGCGGCGTGAAAGCGATACCCGAGACCGCGTGGCATGCCGCGCAGCCGAGCGTGGAGAACTTCGCGCGCCCTTCCGCCACCAGTCGAGCGTCCGGCGCGAACACCGCCACCGCCGGCGCATCGCCCGTGAGATACGCCGCGAGGTCCGCCGCTTCCTCCGGCGACATCGGCACGCGCGGCATCCGCCCCGCCGGACGGACCGCGAGGGGATCGAGCAGGAAACGCTGGAGCGACGCGCTCGTGTATTTCTCGCCGAGCTTTCCGAGCGGGACCGAGGCGCCCTCGATCTTCGGCGCGCTCACGCCCGGTCCGACGCCTGGCGGCGCGTAGTCCGCATCCGGCGCATGGCACGCCACGCACCCGATCGCGTGATACAAATGCCGCCCGCGCTCGACCGAACCCGGCAGCGCCTTCGCGTCGTCCGCGCGCAGCGACACGAGGAAATGCGTGAGCGCCTCCACCGCGGCCCCCACGCCCACATCAGGCATCGTCGTCCCCGGCTTCACCTCATGCGGCGACGCGAGCCAGCGCCGCAGATATTCCGGCCGCGCGCGCGAGCCCACACCATCGAGCACCGGCCCCGGCGGCGCGTCGCTCTCGCTGCGGTGACAGCGAGCACAGCGCAACTCACCGAGCAGCACCGCGCCCTCTTCGAGCAGGTCCGCGCGCTGGCTTCCCTCCACGACCGGAGCGCCCGCCGCTTCGCGAGCGAGCGAGATCAGCAGCACGGACGCGAAGAGACGTGGAAGGAGTGAATCGAGGAGCATCAGGTTTCCGCCTACGAGGTTCCTCGC
>VFJQ01000002.1 GCA_009885995.1 Verrucomicrobiota bacterium | reverse complement strand
GTCGAGCCACTCGAAGGTGATTCCTTCCCGGACTTGAATGTCGGCGTTAGGCATTCGCGGTTCGTTCTACGGTTTCAGCCGACGGGCATGTTGGCAGTCCGTTTGCTCGGGACGGTTCGTGGAAGTGGCTCCGTGGCCTCAAGCTGCGTCACGAGCTGTTCGAGAGCGTGCCGCATCAGCGCGGATTCCTTGCGCTGATGCCGTTTGGCGACCGCGCCAAGCCGGTGCTTGAAGTCTTCATCAACGCGACAGGCCAATCGGAATTCTTTTTTGGGAGCGGCCTGCGGCAATAGAGTTGTCGGCGTTTTGTTCGTCATACGGTTGTCAAAGTGTCGTGCAAAACGTAAAACACGGCGCGACTTCCGCGTCAAAACGAAATGCAAATCATTTCGTCGAACATTATGGTTGACGTTTTGTGGCACAGGCCGCATTCTCTCCTCGTGAAAACAAAACAACTCGGCTTCCGCTGCCCCACAGAACTCGCGGAGCAGATTGCCGCTCTTGCCAATGGCAGCGAGTTCGCTTCTGCGTCTGATGCGCTGATCTATCTGCTCGAACGTGGCCTCCGGGAACGTCAGCAACTCCCCGAGCCGTTACTTGCCCGTGTGAAAAGCATCGCTCGGTTCCTTGGCCGCGATGAACCCTTGGTCGTTCAGCAATCCATCGAGGGAATGTGCGACCTCATCGAAGGCACGCGCAACATTCCCACACTGCTCCTCGAATACGCGGTGAAGCAGCAGATCGCGACTGGCGATACGTCGCAGCTTGAGGCTCTTTGTGGCTTGGCAGGTGATGCCGAACCGCTAACGGCTGCGTCCTCCGAGAAACTGTCCGTCGCGGCGCGGAGCCTCAGTGCCCTCAGCGAACGGCGGAGACAACGTGCAACTGCGGCACCGGCCTCCCCCGCACCGCAATCAACGCTAGCCGAAGCGTAGTATGCCAACCTTTCCACCGATCTTCGGAGCCAAACCGCAAAAAGTTGCCCTCGGCGTCGTCGAAACGAAGTGTGTGCTGCGATTCCCTGAATCCGCGACTCGCCCTCCGATTTGGGAAGGTTACGGCGAATTCCACGATGCAGTGACGAAAGCCGCGTGCGCTGGAACAATCTCCATCGGCGGCGAGTTTGTAACCAAGCAGGACGATCCCGATGCCGCAGTTGTGCTTTTAGAAACGCCGCCGACTCCCGGAAAGCGTCCAGAAGCCCACACAAAAACAATCGAATGGGTTCAAGACCCTCGCCGCCAAGAACTTTCCTGCCACTTTTATGTCGTCGAGGGAGTGCTCGAAAATGATCCTGCTTTCCCCGTGGTCGAAGGTATTCGGGATGAGCTTTGCGAGGAACTTCGACGCCAGCCAGACGGCACCCTACGCGGCTACCCGGTGGTCGAATTGTTCAAGCCATGACCGAGATACTTCAACTTTGTCAGCGGTTGAACAGGCTTCGCGCACTGCAACACCAAGGCGACACCGTGCTTCGGCTCCATCCCGAGCATCCGCAGTTGATGACTGGCCTCGACTCCGCCGACCGACTCGCGGGCCGGTTGGAGCGTCGGCTCGAACGCATCTGCGGCAAGCATTGGTTCGACCTCGTCCGCTATACGTTCCAGCCTTCCAATGATCGCCCGGTGCCTGCGATGGAACTCGCGCAGAGTATTTGCAGCTTTCAACAACTCGTCGGCGTCACCTTGGACTCGTTGCGAACGGGCAGGCCAAAGGAGCGAGCGACGGTGCCACAGCAGATCGTGGACAAGGAATACTTCGGCTTCGGCTACACGTTCGCCGGAGCGGTTGATGGCGCCGTCGGCTTCACGTTGATCGCGGACAATGAGAAGATGCTCATGGATTCGCACCTTGATGAAACCTTCGACACGGTGCTCGATCTTGCAGCATCAGACGACACCGAGCACATTTACAACGTCTCTCAACGTATCGGTTCCGCGCCCATCCGCGTGCTTGGTGAGTGGTGCAACTCAAGCCTCCAGTCGGACTGTGCAACAGAGGTCGCTTGGTGGAAGGATGCAAAGCCAAAGCGCGCAGTGCAGCACACGCCCGCATCCTGGCGTCGGCTCCGCGAGACGATAAGCATGGTCAGCGATACCCTCGCCGAGCCGATCGAGGTCACCGGCATTCTTGTCGCTGCCAACATGAAAACGAAGCGCTTCGTCATCGAGACCGCCGATGGGGATATTTCCGGCCGGTTCGAGGATGCGATCGGCAACCGGCACGTCGTCAAAATCCCGCACCGCTACAAGGCGGAGTTGGAGCGATTCGAGAAACGAAACTACGCGACAGACACGGTCTCAGTGACCTACAAGCTCAAGGCGCTGCACGATCTCTAAGCTCTCTAGCACATGCTCAACCTCCAACTTCGCGAAGACTTCAAAGGCGCAAAACTCAAGGGCACGACGATCGATCTTTCCGACAATAAGGCCGGCGGCGTCTTGAAACGTCCGGCGTCGGAGTTTCTCGGCGTCACGTATCCATCGACGGATCTACTGCGGATGGTCGAGAGCGTGCAGCCGACGCAAACGCGAGCGGTGGTGTTGCTCGGCGGAAAGGGGCAGGGCAAGTCGCATCTCATGGCGGCGCTCTATCACTGCTTGAATGACAAGGCTGCGGCGAAGGCGTGGCTGGATCATTGGGCTGGCACGCTCGGTCGGCCCGAGATTGCCAAGCTGCAATTCCGCGAAGGGACGCTGGTCATTGCGGAGAGCCTCTCGAATCAACGCTACAAATTTCTTTGGGACATCCTCTTTGCCCACCATCCGGACGGAAACTACGTGAAGGGGAAGTGGGACGCGCTCGGCAAAAATAAGCCCGACGTGCCCAGCGATGAACTCCTCATCGAACTGTTCGAGAAGAAACCGGTCACTCTGCTGCTCGACGAATTTCAAACGTGGTTCGACGGCCTCACCGACACGCCGACGGTGAAGGCGCAGAAATGGGCCTTCAATTTCATCCAGCTCCTTTCGCAGATCGCCGAGACTCGCCCTGACTTGCTCACGCTCGTCGTCTCGATCCGCGACAACAACTCGGAGTCGTATCAGCAGATGCACCGCGTCAACCCGGTGCTCGTGAACTTCCAAGGCACCGAGGCGAAGCGCGATCGGCAACGGCTGTTGCTCTACCGCATCTTTGAAAATCGCCTGCACATTCAGGAGCCGGACATCGAGGCGCTCATCGCGACGCACATCGGCGAACACCTGCGCATCGAGGAAGTGCCCGCCAGCTACCACGACACGCGGAGACACGAATTCATCGAGGCGTGGCCCTTCTCGCCGAATCTTATGCGGCTGCTCGAAGATCAGGTGCTCATCGCCACGGCGGCACAGGAAACTCGCGACCTCATCCGCATCCTTGTCGAGTTGTTCAAGAGCCGCGGCGAAAAAGTGCCGATCATCACCGCAGCGGATTTCTGCATCGACGACGACAACGTGAGCATCACCGCGCTCTTGCAGTCGGTGTCCTCCGAGGTTCACCGCAAGCTGCTGGAAAAGGCGCAACGGAATTTGGAGTCGGTGCTCCAGGCCGTTGCCAATCCCGACCAAAACGTGCCGAACGCCGCGGAGATCATCAGCGCGTTGTGGCTTCGCTCCCTCAGCGTTGAGCGCATCGTGGGCGCGGAGCCAGCGGAGCTGCACGTGGACATTACGAGAGCAACCGCTGTCGATGACAACGCGTTCCAGGCGCAGCTCGCGCTCATCCGCGAGAACAGCTTCAACATTCACCCGGTCGGCAATCGCCTCGTTTTCAAGGAAGTCGAAAACGCTGAAGGTAAGCTGCTCGCCCACGCAAAAAACGACCGCGCTTTCACCGTCGGTGGCCCGCAAGCAGGCTGCGATCTCGAAATACTCGGGGGCCAGATTCGCTACGTCATTGGCGGCTCTGAGGACATCTCGCGCGGCAATCGTGTCGTCGTTCTTCAGCGGAACTGGCGGAACGATCCCTGGCCGGAAGTGCCGGAGACGGATCGGCCCGAAAAATGGGACGATGGCAGGCAGGTGCTCGTGATCCTGCCGGAGTTTCCCGATAAGCACGAAGCCGTGCTCGGCGCGTGGCTCAAGGCACACGTCAGTCAGCGCAGGAACACCGTGCGCTTTCTCCTGCCGACGAAAGGTGCTGCGAACATCTTCCACGATCGCGAGCTGCTGGTGTGCGCACGCGCCACGTTGCTTGCGCGTGAGTGGAAGGTCACGGACGTCGCGTTCAGCATCCTGTTCAGCGATTACCAGAAAGATCTTCGCACTCGGCTGCGAAAACTCTTCGAGACTTTCGCCATCCTCGACAAATGGAACTACGCCAAGCCGGAGGAATGCACTTTCTTCACGGAGAAGCACGGTAGCGCCGGCGAGGCGATCCCGCAGGCGATGCAAAAGAAAATCGAAGGCGAGCTTTTCGCACCGGAGGATTTCGAGCAGGTCGCGCTCGAACAGGCGCAGGCTGGCGCGACCGTTCGCAAGCTTCTCGATGAACTCTCGGAGCCGCGCTTGCATGGTGAACCGTGCATTCCTTGGCTTGGTGACGTGCAGGCGACCGAGCGTGTCGGGCGACTCTGCGCGGCTGGAAAAATCATGCTCAACGTGCGCGGCCTCAATCAGCTTCAGGCGCAGGCTGGCGAGACCGAGGAGGCGTGCTGGCAGCGCATCAAGGGCAAGATTGGTTACGGCGGAGAGCTGAAGCAAATCACCATGCACATGCCGGGACCGACTCCAGCCGCGGGTGGCGGCGCTCCTCCTCCTCCGACGCCCGTTCCCGGTGGTGTTCCCGTGCCCGGCGGCACGCCGGTTCCGGGCGGCACTCCGCAGATCCCGGGAGGCCCAACGCCACTCACTGACGAAGCGCCGAATCCATTCCCCAGCGGGGACGCGACGCTACCGATGCGCACGACGGTTGGGTGCCCGCCGAAGACCGCGATCAACTTACTCGGTGAATTGGAGAAGTGGGGCATCAGCGCCGCGACGCCCTTGCATCAAATCAACATCAACGTCACCGCGATGACCGGCGCGCAACTCAAGGCGCTGCTAGAAAAACTACCGCCCGGAGTCTCCTACGGTTTGAATTTGGAAAAGGAATCGTGACCGCAGCCCCGAACGATCTCCTGCTCGCCGAGCCCGCCGAAGCCTGGCGCTACGCATTCACCGCGGCGTGGAAAATTTTCACCGCGCCCTTTTCGGGCGACGCTGGCTCTGCCGTTCTCGACCGCGAGCGCACGATTGCCGATCTCGAACTCACGCTGTCCGGTGCAGCGTGGGAATTGTGGCGCGACTTCACCACGGCCGCACCGCGAGCATCCGCGGGCATCATCGACTTCTGGCACCAGACCGTTGGCGGGAAAGCGGTGCTCATTCTCGATGGCCTCTCGCTCCGCGAAGTGCCGTGGTTCATCGCGGGCGCAGCGCAACATGGATTCACCGTGCTACATGCCGAGCCGCGAGCCACCGAGTTGCCGAGCGACACCACCGCCTTTGCCAAGGCTCTCGGTTTTGCCACGCGCTCGAAGCTCGAAAACAACGGCTCACCGTCTCCACATCTTCCGGGCGCACGCACTGACAGTCACAACCTGCCTTGGGCCAGCGCCGCCACGAGTCTGCAAAGCGCGCCCGCCGTCGTGCTCTGGCACCACTGCCTCGACGACATTCTTCACTCTCTGAGTGGTGCGGGCGATACGCTGAAGGCGCTCACCCAAAAGGCCCGCGAACATTTTACGTCCGATGCGTTCTGGACCTTCCTCGGCCATCTCGCCAAGGGCCGCACACTACTCATCACGAGCGATCACGGCTACGCTGCCACCGGCCACTTCGGCGACGTGGGAGACAAAGCGCAAGCCGACTGGCTGCGAAACACTTTCAAAAGCCAACGGTTCACCGCGGGCGCGGGCGACGCCGACCCGTTTCTTCCACCGCTCGCGCTCCAGCTCGATACCGCTTCCGGCCCGCACCGCTTCGCGCTCGGGCGTCGGCGGTGGAAAAATGCAGCGGGCTATCCGACCCTTGCCCACGGTGGCCTCTCACTGCTCGAAGTGGCGGTGCCGTTCATAATTCTGCGAAAAACTTGAACCGTGGACATCTACTTCTCGGACGTATTTCGGGTTTCGCCTGAAAGCATCGACGACTTCGGTGCTTTCAACATTTCGCTGATTGGCGACCTGCCTCTCTTCATCGACCCGTTCCTGCTCTTCAACAGCACGAAGAAGCGATACCAAGAGCTGCACACCGAGATCATTCGATACCTTCTGTTCCTCCGCGAAAAAGCCGTGGACAACATTCATCCGGGTCTTGTGGACGCTTGGTTCCGCTTCCCAGAGGTTAAGCAGAATTTCTTCGGATTTTGCCTCGAAGGAAACAGCGGCAGCGGCCTCGGAAAAGGCTTCGCCAATTCGCTATGTGCAAACCTCCACGACATCTTCTCCGATTTCGGTAGTGAGAAAGTCACGAAGGGGCAGCATCTCGAAAAGCTGTGCCTCGTCCGCGACGGTGTCGGGCGTGACAACATCAGCGATTTCACGACCAATCTGATCAAAGGCTACCTGTGCGATTACACTCAGACCTTCGCGCAAAAGCATATTGAACCCGGCCTGCGTGCGCGCTTTGCAGTTCGAGGCAGCAGCTTCGATTACGACCGCGAGGTCTGGCGCATCGAGGAGTTCGAGTTGCCACGCTACAACGGCGATTATGTGCTGCTGACCCCTCGCGACCTGCTCACGAAAGACGACATCTGGATCAGCAAGCACGACCTCTTCGCTGACTTCGAGCGAATCGCAGACGCGATCCCAAACGTGCAGCTCCGCGCGCAGGTGGACAGTTACTTCCGCAGCCGGCTTTCCCGGAATCCAACCGCGAAGGAACGCAACTCCGCGAAGCGGCAGACCTTCGCAAAGTTCCACCAGGTCATCGACTACTATATCCGCGACAAGGAAGACCACGGTGATCGCGCTGTGTCCGTTAGCGACGAAAAGGTCCAACTCTCACTTCAGCTCTACGTGTATCAGTTCAAAGAGCTGATCGACAGGCTGGAGAAGGAAACTGGCTTCTATGGGCTGCGCGGCAGCACCGAGGATGAAACCCGGCAGCGCATCGCCTTCTTCAAAGACCTCATTGAAAACAAAGACGGCTACAAGCTGCTCTACGCAAAAGGCGACGCGCCAAAACGCGAGGAGGATGTGCAGATTCTCTACCGCTTCGTCTGGTTCGGCACGCCGAGCGATGTGAACCGCGAACCGAACAACGGGCGCGGGCCTGTGGACTTCAAGATCTCCCGCGGGAGCGCAGACAAGACGCTCGTCGAGTTCAAGCTCGCCAGCAACACCGGGCTCCGCAGGAACCTGGAGCATCAAGTCGCGATTTACGAGAAGGCGAACGACACGAAAAAATCGTTCAAGGTGATTATCTTTTTCACCGATCAGGAGTTGGCGAAGGTGAAAACTATTCTCCGCGAGCTGAAGCTGGAGAACAACGACCACATCATTCTCGTCGATGCTCGCAAGGACAACAAACAATCCGCCTCGAAAGTCACGAAGCAACCTGACCACTTGTAGCCCATGACACGCACCGCCGGAAAAACGAAGAAGCAAGAGCTCGCCGAGCAAATCGCCGTCGCAGTTGGTGCCGGGCGTGAAGTGGCGGTGGAGACTGTGGACTTCTCCGATCCGAACCGACCGCGCACTTGCCTTGAGGTGGATTTCCCCATCCTGCCCATCAATCAAATCGCCGCCATCGAGGGCAACGCGGGCAAGCCGATCTACCAGATGTCGAAGTGGTGGGCGCGGCGGCGTTCGAGTGTCTTCCGCGCCATGCTCATTGCCGCGGCGACGAAGGCGCCGGACGATGAAAGCCGCACCGCCAAGACCGTGTGGGATTTGTATTACGCAAACCATCAGGCCAAGGGCGCGCTCAAGCACCTGCGCGTGGCGGACCCGTTCATGGGCGGTGGCACCACGCTCGTCGAAGGCTCGCGGCTCGGGATGCAAATGTGGGGCTGCGACTTGAATCCGGTCGCGTGGTTCGTTGTGAAAAACGAGCTAGCCGACGTGGACCTCGACGAAGTGCGCCGCCTCCTCGCCGACATCGAGGCGGAGGTGAAGCCGATGATCATGCCCTACTTCGCCTGCGATGGCCCCGGCGAGGAAAAGGGCAAATGGTTCAAGCATCGCGGCACCAAAGAACGCGAGAAGAGTTTGAAGCAGGATGACTATCTTGCCACTGGCGCCCCGGCTCCGGGCACAGTTGATGACTGGGAAGAACTACCGCCGGAATTCGACATCTTCTCCGTGCCGTGGGCTGAGCGGCGAGCTTACCGCTACGAAGGACCAGAAATCATCTATACCTTTTGGGGGAAACACGGCCCTTGCCAGCGCGCTGGCTGCGGCCATCGCACCCCAATTATGTCCACGCCGGTCGTTGCCATAAAGACGCTCACCGTCTCCGCGTGGTTGAATCAGGAATGTGACGGATCGAGGGGCTGCGGTGCGGTCTTCGACCTGGAGCAAAATTCACCGCGCATGGCCCCGGATGCGCCACTCGTCATCGCGCCGGGCGAAAAACCCTTCACCACGCTCGGTGAGGGCGGCGCCTACGCCTGCCCGAAGTGCGGACGAAAATTTACCGAAGCGCCCGGCGCGCTCCGGCGCGGAGAGATCAACGGCATCAAGCCGAAGAACAAAAAAGTGGAGTTGACGTTGCTCATGCACCCGCAGTGGCTCGACGGCTGCCCGGCGAAGGACGCGAAGGGCCGACCTTACGGTGGCAGCGCCACCGACGACGTGGAGAGCACGCGCCGCTGGAACGACGCCCGCGCCGCCACGCTCCGCCTGCTCGAAGTGCGCGGCCCGTTGCCCGAGCAGGTGATGTGTCCCGAAAGCGGCGTGAACTTTTACACCGACAAACGGGGTGGAACAGTTCCGAAGCGATCGACATTCACTTGTGCCTCAGATGGGACAGCTAACGACGTGCTTGAGGCGATTCGTGCATCAAACAAAACCGGCCCATTTAGCGCATACGCGATACAGGGATACAGTCCTAGCCGAGACGCGGCAGGAGCCGCGTATGGCGGGCGCTTTTTTTCCTCTTCTACTGACACTCGACGAGTAAATGCGGCAGTTGCCGAGTGGGAAGAACGGAAGAACCAAGACTTGGGTGAGTTTTGGCCGAAAAATGAGATTCTGGTCGGCGATGAAATTGGGCCACACGATGTTTATGGGCATCAACTTACCCACTGGTGGAAGCTGTTTAATCCCCTGCAACTCCTCATTCACTCGCAGTTTCTCAAGTCGATCACTCGATCAAACGTGAGCCAGGTTGCGAAGGAAGCGGTGCTAGGCGCACTTCAACAATACCTCCAATGTCAGTCGATGGCTTGCCACTATGAAATTGGTTGGGACAAACTTGCAGTTACATTCGCGAACAACAACTTCCATCCCAAAGCGAATGTTCTGGAGAACAACGTCTTTGCTCCGATGGGCAGAGGAAACTGGCCGGCATGCGTGTCCGCCATTTTTGAAGGTGCGGAGTGGAGCAAGTCTCCTTGGGACTTAGTCAGCGCCTCGTATCTGGAAGGGACTCATCTTTTCGCGGATCTTTCGGGTGCAAAAAGCGAAAAGACGGTGTGTGGAGATCCTACCACAGCGCCACTCGATGTCGTTCAGGGTTCGGCCACAGACTTGGTTGCGGTAGCAGACCAAAGCCTTGACTTGGTGATCACGGACCCGCCTTTTGGAGGACTATTGCAATACGCCGAATTGGCGGATTTCTTCTACGTGTGGCTGAGGCTTGGATTGAAGCAGACCTACCCCGATATTTTTGGTCCTGAGTATAGTCCGAAGACACTTGAAGCGGTTGCGAACAAGTCACGCCAGCACGCCAACTCGGACAGATTTTACCAACAGATTTTAACCGCTTCATGGAGAGAGGCGTTTCGTGTTCTGAAGCCGGGCGGTATACTTGCCTTCACTTTTCATCACAGTGAGGACGAGCCGTGGTTGCAGGTATTGGAAAGCCTGTTCGATGCCGGCTATTACCTTGAGGCGACGTATCCAATTCGCAGCGACGAGATAAAGGGCGAACAACAATTTGGATCGCGGCAAATCGAATACGACATCATCCACGTCTGCCGGAAGCGGACGGGCGAGCCGGCGGCGATTTCGTGGGCGCGGCTGCGTCGGAAAATCGTGGACGAGGTGAAGCGGTTGCGGCGGCTGCTGGAACAGCACAAGGCACAGGGCCTCCCGGCAGCGGATTTGCAGGTCATCAAGCGTGGCAAGGCGCTGGAGTTTTTCTCCCGGCACTACGGGTGCGTGTATGTGGAGCAGGGCCGTGAATTCACCATCCGCGAGGCGCTGCTGAGCATCAATATGCTGCTCGACGAGGAGACTTCCGCCGGCGGGGCCGAGCCGCCGCCGGTGCGCGGCGAAGCCTATACGCGGCAGCTCTTCCGCATTTTCCAAGACAAGACCGAAGTGCCGCGCAGCGAGATGATGAACTGGCTGCGCGGCACGGGTATCGCGCCGAGTGATTTCGAGCAGCGGGACTGGTGCGAAGAGCGGCAAAAAGTCTTTCACCTCTGCGACCCGCTGGAGTGGGCGAAGGAATGGAAGGGCGTGAGTCGAAACCGCATGGCGCGGGACTTCGACCAGGCATGGTTCCTCGTCGGCGCGTGCCACGAAGGCAGCGGCATCCGCGTCGCCGACACGCTCAACAGCTCCACCTTTTCCCCGCACCCGGCGACGGAAGACTGGCTCGACTGGCTCGCCCGCCACGCCGGTAGCGAAGCCCATCGTCACGGCGCCCAGCGCGCCCGCACCATCTACCGCGACTGGCTGGCGAAGAACCCGGCGAAGAAGGAAGAGCAGTTGCGGCTGTTTGACCTGGAGGAAGCATCATGAGCAACGACTACAACTGGAAGAAATGTGATCAGGAAACGGCACAAGCCCTCATCTCTGGCGTAAATAATCCGGGCCAAGTATTTGAGTTCGATGCTCAATACCTGCCCGCCGGCATCGCCACCGGAATGGAAAACGTGCAGAAGATGTTTGTCAGCGGGAGGTGTGACCCACAGCCGATTGCGGCCGATGTCGAAATTGCCGGTGAAATGGCGGCGATTCGTTATGAAGACAAAGACGGGATTGCGTATCGATGGCTATTGGCTCTCTCCGGCACGAAGGAGGAACCGGCGGTCTTTTACGGTGGTTTTTACAAGAAGTGCGATGACCATCACTTCGTGTCCGGCATCGCGGTTCCGATTGAGAGCATTTTCAAGAAACCAAACCCTTTTCTGGCGGACTAATGAATTTGCCACTCACCGACGACACATGGACGACCTGTGGAGTTTCCGCGTTGTGGGAAGCCGCCGGGCTGCACTTGCTAGCCGGTCGCAGTCGCACGGTGAGCGTGCGGGAATTTCTCCGCCTGCACGCCGCGGGCTGGCCCCAGGGTGCTGAGGCTCTGAGCACGCGGGCGCTGGTCGTCGCCGGCCTTGAAGCGGTGCTTGATGCGATGGAACCGGCAGCGGCTCAGGACTGGATGCTCACAACATTCTATCGAGCTGTTCACGACTACCAGGATGTTGGCGGCCCCGGCGACGGCGGGCGCGAAGGGGCGCTCATCGTGTGGCTTGCGGATGGCAAGCGCATCGTGCGGAAGATGACCGGCGGCTACGAATGGCACTGCGCCACCCGCGGGCGCGGGCGATTGCCGCTGGGCAATCTGCTGTTCAACGGTGCGGAGAGCAGCGTGCGCGAGATTCGCATCGGCGGCGCGAGTGAATGCGCCGGTCTGTATTGCGACCGCATTTCCTAAGCGATGTCGAAGCGCCTCCAACCCGGTCAGCGAGTGCGCCACGCCGGTTATGGCGAAGGCGTGGTCATCACTCATGGCGCGGATGGATCGGTGCGCGTGTTTTTCTCCGGCGGCGAACGACAGGTGCCACCCTCGAGCATCGAGCCGGCTCGCAACCGCTCGGAAACCATCGTGTCGCACATCGACGCCGGCGCAGATCGGCAGCGTCGTGCGTGGCTGTGCTGGCAGGCTCACGCGCTGCCGCTGATGGACAGCGCGAGTGCGCTGACCTCGGCGAAGATCGACCTGCTGCCGCATCAAGTGGTGCTCACGCATCGCGTCGCCACGTCGTCGCCACGCCGCTTTCTCGTGGCCGATGAAGTGGGCCTCGGCAAGACAATCGAGACCGCGCTCATCCTGCGCGAACTCACGAGCCGCGGCGAACTGCGCCGCGCGCTGATGATCGTGCCCGCCGGCCTCGTGAACAACTGGCACCGCGAGTTGAACGAAGTCTTCCGCCTCAATTTCGAGGTCTTCGGCAGTGAGGGCGATGTCACCGACCGCAAATCGAACGCCTTCGAGAAGCATGACTTTCTCATCGCCAGCATCGACACGCTGAAGCTGCGGGCGCGTGTGGCAAAGCTGAAGGCCGCGCCGCCGTGGGATCTCGTGGTCTTCGATGAAGCGCATCATCTCAGCGCGTATCGGCGCAACGGGAAGGTCACCAAGACGCTCAACTACCGGCTGGCGGAAATGATGCGCGAGCATTGCCGCGATCTTCTGCTGCTCTCGGCCACGCCACACCAAGGCGATCACTTTCGGTTCTGGATGCTCGTGCAGCTTCTCAACCCAACGCTGTTTCAATCGCCGGTCGAGATGGTGAACGAACGGCATCGGTTGAATTCAGTCGTCTTCCGCCGCACCAAGGCAGACGCCTGCCGCCCGGACGGCTCGACGCTTTTCGCGCGTCGCGCTGTGCATACCGAGGCGTTCACGATGCGGGCGGACGAGAAGGCATTTTACGAGGCGCTGGTGGCCTATTTGCAGGACGGCTTCGCGCTGGCGAAGCGACGCGGAAACGCCGGGCGCGGGCTCGCGTTCGTGATGACGATTTTCCAAAAGATCGCGTCGTCGAGTTTCGCCGCAGTGCGCCGCACGCTGCGGCGCCGGCTCATCGCGCTGACCATTCACGAAGTGCTGTTGCACGATGAGCAGCTCGACATCGAGAAGCGCAACGCCGTCCTCGACGAAGCGCGCAAGGTGATCCGCGAGACATTCAGCATCCCCGCCGGTCCGCTCGGCAACGCTGAGGTGGACAAGATCCTCGCCGACTTCCGCTATAAAATTTTGCAGAAGCTCCGCGACGAAGAGATGGAGGCCGCGGGCGATTATGCGGATGAAGCGAGCGCCGCCGCCGCGGAGGAAGCGGCCGTCAACTCGGTGGAAGTGGCGCTACCCGAGGAGCGCCGCCGCATCCGCGAATTGCTCGACACATTCCCCGCGTCATCGGAAACGAAGGTGGAGAAGCTGCTCGGTGCGCTGGGTGTGTTGTGGCAGGCGAACACCGACGAGAAGATGGTCGTCTTCGCCACGTATCTCGGCAGCGTCGAAATGCTCGGCACGGAAATCGAGGCGCGGTTTCCGGGGCAGGGCGTCGTGGTGCTGAAGGGTGGCGATCACGGCGCGAAGGCCGCGGCGGAGAAGCGATTCAAGCTGCCCGGCGGACCGAAGGTGCTGATCTGCACCGCTGCGGGCCGCGAGGGCATCAACCTTCAGCACGCCCGCGTGCTCTTCAATTTCGACCTGCCGTGGAATCCGATGGATCTCGAACAGCGCATCGGTCGCATCCACCGCTACGGACAACAGAACACCGCGCAGATTTACAACCTCGTCCTCGCCGACACGATCGAGGGTTCCATCTTCCTCCTGCTCGACCAGAAGCTCACCGAGATCGCGAAGGCGCTCGGCAAAGTGGACGAACGCGGCGAGGTCGCCGAAGACCTGCGCTCACAAATCCTCGGCCAGCTTTCGACACAGGTGAACTACGGCACGCTCTACGCCGAGGCGCTCGGCGATCCGGAGCTACACCGCACTCGCGTCGAGCTGGAAGCTGCGATGTCGAACGCCGTCGAAGCACGCAAGGTGGTGTTCGAGCTGTTTCAGGATTTGGAAGGCTTCCGCCTCGATGAATACCGGGCCATGGGTGAGCCGGACGAAGGGATGCAGGCCATCGTCGAATTCATGCGCGCGGCAGCGCAGGATGAGGGCAGCGAATTCAGGCAGAACGGCGAGCGCGCCTGGCTCTGGCGCGACGACGCCAGCGGCAAGGAGATCGCGCTCAGCACGAAGCGTGAGGATTCATTGCAGCAAGAGCGCACCGAACTCATCGGCCTCGACCTTCCGATCGTCTCCCAATTGTTGCGCACATACCGCGAGCTGCCTTCCGAGGAAATCGGCTGCGCAGTGAAAAGCAGCGACGGACGCTCCGGCGCACTGTCCGTGTGGCTTGTCGAAGCCCAAGGCGAGCAAGGCGAGCGACGCCTCGTGCTCATCACCCTCGCCTCCGACGCCGCCGGCAACCGCCAGCCTTCGTGGGAGCGCGAAGCCGCAGCCATGTTTAATCTGCCTCCAGCGACCTCCACGGACGGCGAACCTGGCAACGTGCTGCTGCGAGCGCACGAGATTCTTCTTCAGCAGGAACTTCAACACCGTGGCGTCGCCGCGCAGGTGTCGGGCTACGAGTCGCGCCTGATCGTCTGGCTCACGTTGCAATAGATTTATGAAAATACGATGAAGACGGCACTGCGAACGCGTCACGCGGCTCGCCGTTCCCTGCGCTCAATCCGACGTTCGATGCTCCGGAAGAACGACAACTTGCTCACGCGGTCGCAGAAGGACTCTGGCAAGCCCTACAATACGAGGATGTTGCGCATTGGTATAAAAAGACATAACTTTATCCAACCGGGGCTACCCCCCGGGCAGGGCTGGTGCAAGGCACCGATGGAAACTTCTATGGGACGGCATCAGATGGTGGTGCCTACGGATATAACACTATTATAGGTGTCAGTGGGTATGGCACCGTATTCAAAATGACGCCTGCGGGTGTGTTCACAACCCTCGTGCAATTCACTGGGGATGGAGCGTCGAATAAGGGGCGCAACCCGGTTGCCCCACTCGTGCAGGGCGAAGATGGAAACTTCTACGGCACGACTCCAAACGGTGGTGCGAACGATTTGGGCACGGTTTTCAAGATGACGCCGGAAGGCCAACTTACGACCTTGGTGGAGTTCACAGGGAATGATGGCGCGAATAAGGGAAGAGGTCCTGCCGGCCCGCTGCTTTGGGGCGGTGATGGCTTTTTTTATGGGACCACCGAAAGCGGCGGCACTAATGGTTCCGGGACGGTTTTCAAAATGACGCCGGAGGGGCAGTTGACGACTTTGTGGGAGTTCTTGGTGCCGGGTTCCGTTGGTAATGAAGGGACAGGGGGAGCCAATCCTAGCGGGCCGCTCGTCCGTGGCGGCGACGGGTTTTTGTATGGGACGACCCGCAAGGGACCTGGAAGGTATATTGACCCCGGCTTCGAACTGCCGGGTTCCGCGATTGATCAAAACTATGGAACTGTGTTCAAGATGTCGCCGAATGGTATCGTCAGCACCGTCATGGACTTTATCACCCCCTCGGAGGGTGGAATGCTGGCGGGTAACTTGATGGCGGATGCCGAGGGAAACATTTACGGGACCGCTGCGGGGACCGAAGACGGTGGGACGATCTTTCGGATTATCGTTCGCGGCACCCCATCCGTGGTGCTGAAGAGGTTCGCCGTGCAAGGCACTACGGGGGCGACTGTCGAGGCACAGGTCAATGCGCGCGGTTCAAGCACGGCGGTCACTTTGGAATACGGCACCGATGGCATCACCTTCCCGAACGTCGTGTCGCTGGCCAGTGGGTTGTCTGGCTTCCAGACGAAATCGGTTGGAACGTCATTCACTGGTTTGACCCTCGGGACGACCTACTTCTACCGGCTCCGCGCGTCGAGCAGCGCAGGAACGACGCTCAGCCCGGTGACCAGCTTTACCACGCTGGCGGAGCCGGTGGTGGCGGCCAGTCCGGCGAGTGAGGTCGCAGCGGGGAGCGCACGGTTCAATGGGACGGTGAATGCGCGGAACTTCGATAGCACGGTCGTCTTTGAGTGGGGCACGGATGGGAACAGCTTCCCGAACACGGCGCCCGCGGTGCCGGGTGTGGTGACCGGCAATACGCCGGTGCTGGTGAGCGCCGCAGTGGCGGGGCTGCCGGAAGGGGGCACGGTGTTCTTCCGGCTGCGGGCGACGAACGCGGCGGGGACGGCGATCAGCGGCGCGCGCAGTTTCAGCACGGTGAGTGTGACGACGGCGGCGCTCGGGGACGCCGACGTGGGCGTAACGGAGGCGGTCTTCAAGGCGACAATCAACACGTTCGGGCAGACGGCGGCGGTGAAGTTCAAGTATTGGGCGGACTCGGCGCCGCTGGCAGTGCTGGAGACGGCGACGCAGTCGGTGACGACAGTCAATGGGCCGACGGAGGTGAGCGCGCGGGTGACGGAGCTTTTGGAAAACGTGAGCTATAGCTACCGGGTGAGCGTGGAACTGGCGGGGACGGAGACGGATGGCGGGGCGGTGGCGTTCACGATGGATACGAATCAGCCCCCGGTCGCGGAGGCGGATGTGGTCTTCTACGCGGGGCAGGTTTTGATCGAGGCGCTGGAGAATGACTCCGATGCGAACAACGTGGCGCCGACGCCGGCGAATGCGGGGCTCACCCTCGCGCCGGATCTGGAGACGCCGCCGCGGGTGAATGCCGATGGGCTCGGGGCGAAGGTGACGCCGGATGGGCGCTTCATCAGCTACAACCCCGGCAGCTCGAAGCTGCCGAGCGATTCGCTGGTCTATCGGGTGCGCGATGCGCAGGGGCTGAGCGCGACGGCGGCGGTGACGCTGATCAATTTCCGCGTGCGGCAGGGTCAATACAGCGCGCCGGAGCGGCCCGATGCGGCCGAGCCGCTGGCGGTGCGAGGGGATAGCATCGCCTTCAGCGTGGGCGAGACGGGCGCGGGCACGGGCAAGCTCAACTGGTCGGGCGAGAACTATCCGTTCAGCGGCGGGTTCGATAATCGCGGGGAGTTCACGCGCACCTTCGCGAAGCGGGGCGAGGCGGGCGCGACCGTGACGCTGTCGGTGCGGATGTCGCGCTCGCCGATGGAGCCGGAGACGGAGCGCACGCTGATCGGCACGGTGGTCGAGCGCGCGGGGACGAGTGAGACGGCGTCGGTGGAGTTCAAGGCGAAGCTCAATCGCGGGGTGGCACGGCCTGGGAAGTTCACGGTCTTCATGGACCCGCCCGCGGCGGAGGATGATCCGACGCTGGGCGGCGGGCCGCTGGAGGGGGATGGGTTCCTGGTGCTGACGGTGACGACGCGGCTCGACCGGCGCGCGACTTACACGGGCCGTCTGCCCGATGGCGAGCCGATCGCCGGGGCGGCGCCCGCGTCGGGGCTGGCTTACCTTTTCGACACGACGAAGCTCTACCGCCGTCGCCCCGCCGCGGGCGGTCGGCTCGTGGGAGTGGCGAACATTTTGCAAGACCCGGTGCGTCCCGCCGCATCGGCGCTGAGCGGGGAGCTGGACTGGACGAAGAACGCGGCGACGAGCGATCCGTTTTACCCGCGCGGCATCGCCGGGGCGCTGGTGCTGGAGGGGAGCTTTTATCCGGCGCTGAGCCGGCGTCAGCTCGTGCCGCTGCTGGCCGATGCCGCGGCGACGCAGGTGGATGCGACGGCGACGTTCAGCGGCGGCGGTCTGCCGACTGCCTTCCGCGCGCCGCTGGCGATCACCAGCCGGGGCGTGACCGCAGGGACGATCGCGCAATTTCCGCCGCCCGGCGGACTCGTGCCGCCGCTCGCGGTGCCCGCGGCGCTGAAGGTGAAGACGATCACGAGCGCGGGGCTGTTCAGCGGGGAGTTCACGCACCCGGTGAGCGGGGCGAAGACGAAGTTTTACGGCGCCCTGCGCGCCGCCAGCGGCCTCACGCCCGGCGAAGGCCGCGGCAACTTCCGCGGCATCGACCGCAGTGGCCGCGTGCGGATCACGGTGCCGTAGGGGGCGGGGCGCGCGTTAGAAAACGCGCGGCTCGCCTTCCGGGACGATCATCACGCGGTCCTCGATGCCGTGCTGGCGCGCGCAGGCGCGGAGGCGCTCGACGGGTTCGTCCACGGGCTCGTAGCTGAGGCGGAAACTGCCGTAGTGCATGGGCACCATCCATTGCGCGCCGAGATCGTGGAAGGCTTGCACGGCTTCCTCGGGATTCATGTGAACCTCACGTCCGCTCGGCGGGTCGTAGGCGCCGATGGGGAGAAGAGCGACGTCGATCTTGTGCCGCGCGCCGATCTCGCGGAAGCCGTCGAAGTAGGCGGTGTCGCCGCAGTGGAAGATGGTGCGGCCGCCCGCCTCGATGATGAAGCCGCCAAAGCCGCGGTGCGAGTCGTGCAGCAGCCGCGCGCCCCAATGATGACAAGGCGTGAGCGTGATGCGCAGCGGGCCGTGCGCGAAGTGCTCCCAGTAGTGCAGTTCGTGGACGCTGTGGAAGCCGAGGTCGTGCACGAGATTGCCCACCTCGAACGGCACGACGATGGGCTGCTCGGCGGCGACCTGGCGCAGCGTCTTGCGATCGAGGTGATCGAAGTGCGCGTGCGTGACAAGCACGAGGTCGATGGCCGGGAGGTCGTGCAGCTTCAGCCCCGGATGGCGCACGCGCTTGATGACCTTGAGCCACTTCGCCCAGTTCGGATCGATGAGAAGATTGTGCCCGCCGAGCTGGAGCAGAAACGACGCGTGGCCGATCCACGTCACGCCGACTTCGTTGCCCTTGAGCTCCGGAAACTCGGGCGCCTTGTGCTTCCCCGCGCGCTTGGTGAAGAGCGAGGGGATGAGCACCTCGGTGAAGAAGTTGCGCTTGTGCCAGCCATCCGCGGGCTTCAGCCCCACCTTCTTCGCGCCCGCGGCCTTGGCACGCGGCCGGGCCGGCGCCTTTGGCGCATGGGCGGATTTTTTGATGTCCGCCTTGGGTTTCCCGAGTCGATCAAATGGGTTGAGCACAGGCCGAGATGATTGGGTTCAGCGGTCGCACGGCGGGCATTTCGCCGCCAGCGGCGCCGGCTGTCGAATGCAAATTTCCTGCCATCAAACCGCCCCCCTTGACTTCGCGCAGCGCGCCCCTCACCCTCACGACCCTTTCCACCGACACGAACCTATGAACATCGACACTACCTCACTCTCCCGCGCAGCAAACGAAGCTCGCGGACTTGCCATGGACGCCGTCCACACGTGCTCCTCCGGCCACCTCGGCCTGCCGCTCGGCTGCGCGGAAATCGGCGCCGTTCTTTTCGGCCACGCGCTGCGCTACAACCCGCAGGAACCCGCCTGGATCAATCGCGACCGCTTCGTGCTCAGCGCGGGGCACGGCTCGATGTTCCTCTACTCGTGGCTGCACCTCGCGGGCTACGCGCTCGTGACGCTCGATGAGGTGAAGAAATTCCGCGCGATGGGTTCGCACACACCGGGGCACCCGGAGCAGTTTGAAACCGAAGGCGTCGAAGCCACGACGGGCCCGCTCGGACAGGGCGTGAGCAACGCGGTCGGCATCGCCGTCTCGCAGAAGATGGCAGCGGAGCGCTACAACACGGAGATCTACAAGATCCTCGACAACCACATCGTCTGCCTCGCGGGCGACGGCTGTTTGCAGGAAGGCGTGGCGCTCGAGTCGGTCAGCTTCGCGGCGCACTACAAGCTCGATAACCTCATCCTCTTCTACGACTCGAACGACGTGACGCTCGATGCGATGGCGGACAAGTCGCAGAGCGAAAACGCAGCCGCGAAATTCACCGCGATCGGTTGGGAAGTGCAGACCGTGGATGGGCACGACCTCGTCGCCATTCACAAGGCCTTCGAGCAGGCGAAGACGAATGTCGGCAAGCCGCAGCTCATCATCGCGAGGACGATTATCGGCAAAGGCATCGCGGAAGTCGCCGGCACGAGCAAGGCGCACGGCGAAGGCGGGGCGAAGTTCATCGACGCCGCGCGGAAATCGATCGGGCTGCCGGAGGAACATTTCTACGTGTCGCCGGAGACGCGCGCTTATTTCGAGGAGCACAAGCGCAAGCTCGTCGATACCTTCGAGGAGTGGCAGGGCCTTTACCAAGTCTGGCAGGCCGCGCATCCGAAGCGCGACAAGGAGCTGACCGACGCAATCGAGAACAATCTGCCCGCCGATCTCTTCAGCCTCATCCCGGCCTTCCCCGCCGACGCCAAGATCGCCACGCGCAAGGCCGGCAGCGACGTGCTCCAGCCGCTCGCGCAGGCCATCCCGAGCCTCATCGGCGGCAGCGCCGATCTCTACGGCTCGACGCTCAACTACATCAATTGCGACAAGGACTTCAACCCGTCGAACTGGGGCGGGCGCAACATCCGCTTCGGCATCCGCGAGCACGCGATGGCCGGCATCGCGAATGGCTTCGCCTACGACGGCATCTTCCGCCCGAGCGTCGCGACCTTCCTCGTCTTCGCCGACTACTCGCGCCCCGCGATGCGCCTCGCCGCGCTCTCGCGCCTGCCGGTCATCTATATCTACACGCACGACTCCGTCGGCGTGGGTGAAGACGGCCCGACGCATCAGCCGGTCGAGACCGTCGCTGGACTGCGCATCATCCCGAACCTCGACGTGATGCGTCCGGGCGATCCGGAGGAGACTGCGGGCGCCTTCGTGGCCGCGCTGCAAAAACTCACCGGCCCCACGCTCATCGCGCTCTCGCGCCAGGCCGTGCCGATGCTCAACGACATCCCGGTCCAGACGCGCCGCGAAGGCGTGCTCAAGGGCGCCTACATCGCCGTGAAAGAAACCGGCGCGCTCAAGGCGATCCTCATGAGCTGCGGCAGCGAACTCCAGCACGTCGTCGCCGCCGCGAAGACGCTCGGCGACGGAGTGCGCGTCGTCAGCGTGCCGTGCTTCGAGCGCTTCGATGCGCAGCCGCAGGCTTACAAAGACGAAGTGCTCCCGCCGTCGTGCCGCAAGCGCGTCGCGATCGAAGCGGGCATCAGCGCCTCGTGGTATAAATACGTCGGCCTCGACGGCAAGATCGTCGCCATCGACCGCTTCGGCATCAGCGCGCCGGGCAACCAGGTAATGGAGAAGCTCGGCATCACCGCGCAGTCCGTCGTCGATGCGGTGAAGTCGCTCGGTTGAGCCATTTGCCAGCGCGCGCGATCAAGGCTTAGCGTCCCTCGATGAAACCGCTCGCCTTGCTCCTCGCCTGCTCGCTGGCTGCATCGGCGCAAGACGCCAGCTTGATCAAGAACCCGAGCTTCGAGGAGCCGGTCATCTCCGCGCGCACGAGCGAACGTGACGGCGCAAACCCGGCGCTCGCCGCCGAGGGCACGACCTCGTGGACGCAGTTTCACGTCGAGGCGCGATCGCAGGAGAAATCCGGCGGCGAACTCGTCGTCGGAATGACGAACCAATTCGCGCGCACCGGCAAGCAGTCGATCTTCATCGACTTCAAGGAAGTCAGCGTGCAACGGCGCTCGTTTCTCATGACCGACATTCTGCCGGTCAAGGCAGGTCACCTCTATCGGTTCGCCCTTTGGGGCCGCATCGACTCGAAGCGCCCGCTCTCCCTCGACCAGCGACGTCCGCTGATGAAGCTCGAGTTCGAGTATTTCACCTCGGACCCCGAGACGCAGTGCGATCGAAGCGACTACGGCACGCAGATGATCCCCGGCAGCCTCGACCGGCTGATGTTCTTCTCGACCAAGTGGACGGAATACTTCCGCATCGTTCGCACGCCAGAGGATGCGGCTTTCATGAAGGTCACGGTGCGCTGGGAAACCGACAAAGTGCCCGGAGTCACCGATGGCGCGATCTACTTTGACGACGTTTCGGTCGTGGCCTTGCGTGGCGGCGAGAGCCTCGCGCCCCTCGATCCGGCAGCTCCGACGCCGCCCGTGCCCGACGAAGCTGCCGAACCTGCTCCAAAGGAAAAGCCTTGAGGCGATCGGGCCATCCCGCGGCGCCATCCTTCATTTGACACCCGCCTGCTTCTCGCACCACGCCCGCCACATCTCCCGGTAAGCGACCTCCATGCACCGGGCGAAAGTTGGCGCGTCCAACAGTGGCGACCCTTTCATCCGATCGCGAAGCGTGAAACGTAGTCTGGCGAGCAGGGGCAGATCGCAGGCAAGCCGGACAGCGATCTCCGCGTATTCGAGGCGGTCGTGAGCGACGAGGCTATCGAGTCCCACAGCATGGAGCAGACTTGCACCGACGCGGGCAGCATGGTGTGCACCGGCCAGCGTCACCACGGGCACACCCATCCAGAGCGCTTCGCATGTGGTGGTGGTGCCGTGATAGGGGAAGGGATCGAGCGCGATGTCCACGCGGCGGTAAGTATCGAGATGGGCGGCGAGTGAAGGCTGCCAGCCGGAGAATTCAATGCGGTCGCTGGCGATCCCGCCGCGGGCGAGTTCCTCCACGATCCGCTGTCGCGCGCGATCCTCACCGAGCGCAGCCGACTTGAGCAGGAGGCGCGAGCCGGGGATCCGCCGCAGGATGTCGCCCCAAAGCGCGAGCACCTCGTCGTTGATCTTTGCCAGCGTATTGAAGGAGCCAAAGGTCAGCACATCGGACTGCAGCGCGGGCAGAGGCGCGACAACCGGCGCAGTTTCCGGTGGGGAATAGCACCACGCGCATTTAGGCAGGCGCACGAGGCGCTCCGTGTGAAAGCGCTCGGTGGTGCCGGGCGGGTCCGCGTGTCGGTCGGTGATACGGTAATCCATCGTCCCCAGCCCCGTGGTATCGCAGTAGCCGAGATATGTCACCTGCACCGGCGCGGGCTTGCGGGCAAAGACCAGCAACCGGTTATCCGCCGTGTGACCGGCCAGATCCACGAGGATATCGATCTCATCCTCGCGAATGAGCGCGGACGTTCGCGCGTCGCTTTGCCCCATGATCGTGCGCCAGTGGCTGGCGTGCGCTCGGAGCCGCGTGGTGACGGCATCCGATCGATGCGAGTTGGAATAACAAAACACCTCCACTTGCGCGCGATCATGGCTGGCGAGCAGATTCTCGATGAAGTAGCCCACCGGGTGGGAGCGGAAGTCGGGCGATACATAGCCGACGCGCAAGCGCCGCCCCGTGGTCGGATCGTTTGCGTGCGGCTCCAAACCCTGCCACAGCGGTCGCGCGTGGGCTTCGTCCCAGCGCAGATGCTCCGCACTCATCGTCTCTGCCGCGACGTCGGCGAGGTAATGGAGATTCAGCAGCACCGCGCTGTGTGCATCCGCCCAGCCCGGCCTGAGCACCAGCGCCCGGCGATATTCCGCGTCTGCCTCCCGCGCCGAACCGAGGTCCGCCAGCGCATGGCCCACGCCCAGATGGGCCTGCGCGCAGCCCGGCGCGAGCACTAGCACCCTGCGGTGAGCGGCGAGCGCCTCCTCCAGTCGGCCCACGCTCCTGAGCGACATGCCCCAGTTGTTCAAGGCATCGGCGTAATCAGGCGCGAGCGTCAGCGCCCGCTCGTAGCAGGCGATGGCTTCCGCCACCCTGCCCACATCGCGCAAGGCGTTGCCGAGATTGTTGTGCGTTGCTGCTTCGTTCGGGTTTAGCGCCAGCGCGCGCTGGCTGCACGCGAGCGCCTCTTCCACCCGCCCCTGCTCCCGAAAGACCGTGCCGAGATTGTCATGATATGCGGAGTTCCGTGGATCGGACGCGATCGATCGCCGGATCATCTCCATCCCCTCTTCGCTCCTCCCGGTGTGCGCCGCGATCACTCCGAGAAAATGCAGTGCATCCAGGTGCTGCGGTGCCACCGCGAGGATCTGCCGGTAGAGCCCCTCGGCCTCCGCCAACCGCCCCGCTTGGTGATGTTGCTGCGCGAAGGCAAAGGCCTGCTGAACGGTAACGGGAAGCATGGATTGGCAGTAGCGACGGCAGTCAGCTTTTTAGGCACGATTCGGGCACAAGCCCAAGTCATCGATTTGTCAGCGGGTATCGCCTATCTCGCCGATGGTCGGGCCGGAGAGATTCGAACTCTCGACCTCTTGAACCCCATTCAAGCGTTCTACCAAGCTGAACTACGGCCCGACTTTCGGAGGGCGCGCATCGTAACCGCGTCCGCGGGTTGGCAAAGCGGAATTTTCCGCGGATTTGGTTTTCACTCCGCGGCGCGCGCCGCATCTTCGCGCCATGAACATCGAAAAAGTCGCCGTCATCGGCGCCAGCGGTTACTCGGGTGAGGAACTCGTGCGACTGCTCACGCGGCATCCGCAGGTCGAACTCGTCGCGCTCACCTCGCGACAGGCCGCCGGTCAGCCGCTCGCAAACGTGTATCCGAAGTTTGCCGGCACGCGCTACTCGGCGCTGAAGTTCGTCGATTCGACCGTCGAGGCGGTCACCGCGAGCGGCGCGCGCTTCGTCTTCCTCGCGCTCCCGCACGGCGTGGCCACGGAGTTTGCAAAGCCGCTCGTCGCCGGGGGCTTGCGCGTGCTCGACCTCAGCGCGGACTTCCGCATCAAGGATCCAGTGATCTACGAGGAGTTCTATGGCGAGAAACATCACGCGCCGGAACTCGCTGCGACGAGCGTATATGGACTGCCGGAGATCCACCGGGCGAAAATCCGCGACGCGCAGCTCGTGGCCTGCCCAGGATGCTACCCGACGAGCGTTCTCATCCCGCTCGTGCCGCTGCTCCAGCGCGGGCTGGTGAAGCCGCACACAATCGTGGTCAGCAGCCTCAGCGGCTTAAGCGGCGCGGGGCGGAATGCGAAGACCGATTACCTTTTCGCCGAGTGCAATGAGAGCGTGCGCGCCTACAGCGTGCCGAAGCATCGGCATCTTTCGGAGATCGAGCAGGAGCTTTCCGACGCAGCGCGGGAGAAGGTCACGATCAACTTCACCCCGCACCTCATCCCCGTGAACCGCGGCATCCACACGACGATCTACTGCGCGCCGGCAGAGGGCATCGAGGCGTGGCACATCGAGAATGCTTACCGCGAGACCTACGGTGCCGAGCCGTTCGTGCGACTGCTCACCGATGGCGCGCTGCCGGATACGAAGAATGTCACGTTCACCAACTTCATCGACATCGCGTGGCGTCACGACACGCGCACCGGTCGGCTCGTGCTGCTGAGTGCGGAGGACAACCTCGTGAAGGGCGCCGCCGGCCAGGCTGTGCAGTGTCTCAATGCAATGTGCGGCTGGTCGGAAACGACGGGCTTGCTCTAGCGTAAAATTTTTCCGCAAAAGACACTAGTCGCCGGGCACGGGATTCGTTCTGCTTTTCACTCGTTCGTTTTCCGTCTGACACATGTCCTACACAGAAATTTCCGGCGGCGTGACCGCCTCGCGTGGCTTCCTTGCCGGCAGTGCTTACTGCGGGATCAAGGCCAGTAATCCGGATCGCCCGGACATCGCGCTCATCTACAGCACCGAGCCGTGCGCCGCTGCGGGCACCTTCACGACGAATCGCGTGAAGGCCGCGCCCGTGCGCGTGTCGATGATGCACGTGCGCTCTTCCGACGTGCGTGCGATCATCGCCAATGCGGGAAACGCCAACGCCTGCACCGGCATCAAGGGCATCGAAAATGCCAAGCGCATGGCGAGCACGACAGCCGATGCGCTCGGGCTCAAGGATCGGCAGGTGCTCGTGTGCTCGACGGGCCGCATCGGCGTGCAACTGCCGATCGACAAGATCAAGACGACCATCGCCGGCCTGCCCGCCGCGTGCTCGGAACGCGGCAGCCTCGCCGCGGCGAACGCGATCATGACGAGCGACACACGGACGAAGGAAATCGCTGTCGAAGTCGATCTCGACGGCACGCTGGTCCGCATCGGCGGGATCGCCAAGGGAGCCGGGATGATCGACCCGAACATGGCGACGATGCTGTGCTTCATCACCACCGACGCCGCGATCGACAAGAAGTTGCTCCAGCGCGCGCTCAGCGTGTCGGTCGAGCAGAGCTTCAACCGCATCACCATCGACGGCGACATGAGCACCAACGACACCGTGCTCATGCTCGCCAACGGCCAGGCCGGCAACAAACCGCTGCGCTACGGCACGCCCGCGTTCAAGGACTTCCAGCGCAGCCTCGACCACATCACCAAGCACCTCGCCCGCATGATCGTCGAGGACGGTGAAGGCGTGACGAAGTTCATCGAAGTCCACGTTCACGGCGGTGCGACCTACAGCGACGCACGGCGCGCGGCCGAAGCCGTAGCCAACTCGAACCTCGTGAAGTGCGCGTGGTTCGGCGGCGACCCGAACTGGGGCCGGCTCATGGACGCTGTCGGCTACAGCGGCGCGAAGATGCGGGAGGAACTCGTAGACATCTACTACGATGGCGTGCTCGGCGTGAAAGGCGGCATGGCAAGCAAGACGCCGTTCACCAAGCTCCAGGAAATCGTCAGCGGACGCCGCTTCTCCATCTGCATCGACCTGCACATGGGCTCCGCGGAATACAGCGTCTTCACGACCGACCTGAGCGTCGATTATGTGAAGCTCAACATGGGCGAATGAAGACCAAGCACACGCCCGCGCAGCGCGCCGAAGTCCTCATCGAGGCGCTGCCCTTCATCCAGAAATTTCGCGGCCTCCTCTTCGTCATCAAGTATGGCGGTGCCGCGATGGAGGACGATCAAGTGGTCGAACGCTTCCTGCGCGATGTCGTCTTCCTCGAGGCCGTCGGCATCAACCCCGTGCTCATCCACGGCGGCGGAAAAGCGATCACCGCGCGGATGCGCGACGCCGGACTCAAACCGCGCTTTGTGAACGGCCTGCGCGTCACCGATGACGAGTCGATCCGCATCGTCGAGGACGTGCTCGACAACCAGATCAACCCCGGCATCGCGCAGAGCATCAAGAACTTCGGCGGTCGCGCCGTCGGCATCCACGGCAAGACCGTGCTCGTCGGCAAGAAGCTGCCGCCGCAGACCGAGGGCAAGGAGACCGTTGACCTCGGCTTCGTCGGCGAAGTCATCGACGTCAATCTCGCGTCGATCCAGGCCGCCGTCGCTCAGGAGATCGTCCCGGTGATTTCGCCGCTCGCTCGCGATTCGGAGGGGTGCGTGCTCAACATCAACGCAGACATGGCCGCCGGCACACTCGCGGGGCTCTTGAAGGCAGAGAAATTCATCTACCTCTCCGACGTGCCCGGCATCATGCGGGACCCGGCGCATCGCGACTCGCTCATTCCCACCGTGAGCCGCGCCGAGATCGAGAGTCTTCGCAAAGGAGGAATCATCAACGGCGGGATGATCCCGAAAGTCGAAAGCGCCATGCACGCGCTCGCGCAGGGCGTGAAGAAGGTTCACTTCATTGACGGCCGGATGCCGCACTCGCTGCTGTTGGAGATTTTCACCAACTCCGGAATCGGGACCGAGATCGTGCCGTAGGCTTCGCGATGCGCCTCGTGCTCACCGCTGTCGGGCTCGCCGTGCTCCTCGCGATTCCGTTCGCAATTTGGGGCGAACATTACGCACGCTCATTCAGCGGCGATGCGCTCGTGGCGTGGATTCACGGCTGGGGTTCGTGGGGCTGGTTCGCCGTCATCATGCTGCTGATGTCCGATCTGGTCCTGCCGATTCCGGCCACGCCGGTCATCTCTGCGGCAGGCTACCTCTACGGGTCGCTGGTCGGCGGGCTCATCGGCGCGGCTGGCTCGTTTGCTTCGGGCATGCTCGGTTACGCGTTGTGCCGCGCATTCGGTCGCGGTATCGCGCTTCGCCTCGCCGGTGAGGAGTCGCTCGCCGCGCATGAGTCACTCTTCCAGCGGAGCGGTCCGTGGCTCGTCGCAGCCTCGCGCTGGCTGCCATTGCTCCCCGAAGTCATCGCCTGCCTCGCCGGACTCACGCGAATGCCGGTTCGCATCTTCGCCGTCGCGCTCGCTTGCGGCTCCGTGCCCATGGGCTTCGTCTATGCCGCCATCGGCGAGGCTGGCCATCACGACCCCAAGCTCGCCATGGGCCTCAGTCTCCTCGTTCCGCCGATCCTGTGGGCGATCGTGCGCCCATTTCTGCGCTGAAAACGCTACCCATTCAGACGCACGCCGATCCCCATGATCTCCGCGCTCGGATGCTCGAAGATCTCAACGAACTCGCCGCCTTCCTCCGCCTTGATCCGGTCCCACACCCCGCACACACCGCCGAGGTGCATCCCCCCGTAGGGCGCATTGTTCACGTCGTGCAGGGCACAGACGCGTGCGGCGCGGCCCACATTCACGTAGTCGGCCCATGCCCACTCGAAGCTGTGATCGCCATCGATGAAGACAGCTTCAAACGGCTGCCCGCGGAAATCGAAGCTCGTGCGCCCGACCGCATACTCGATCGGCGCGAGCGCGTTTGCCTCCCCATGGAAAATGAACGCGGGGAAAACGTCGCACGTCACCACGCGTGCGGCGGGCACAAACCGCCGCAGGTAGGCCGCAGCGATCGAAGCCGTGGCACCATTGAAGCAGCCGATTTCCAAATAGCTGGCCGGCCGATGCTCGCCGAGCAGCAGAAGCCATCGCGCAAACTCGAGGGGAAGCTGGATGAGCCCCTGCTGCGTCCCATTGATGAAATCCTCCTCGCCCGCGTAAGTCGCGCCCGCCTCGGGGATCGGCACGAGTCCCACCTCGCGGATCAGCGCGACGAGCCAGTCCAGCGACCGGAGCGCATCGAACGGAGCGGCTTGAAGCTGGCGCATCGCCCCGAGCACGCGCGCAAAGTCGGCGCGTTCGGCAGCTAGGTCTGCAAGGTGCGGAATCACGCGCGACTTGTGGTTCCACGACCTGCGATCCGCAATCCGCAATCCGCAGTCCGGCATTGCATTCCCCGCGGACGGCTTGCAATTTTCGCAGCCTTGCATGCCCAAGGAAGATTCCATCACAACTGAAGGCGTCGTCAAAGACGTGCTCCCCGGCACCATGTTTCGCGTGACGCTGCCCAATGGCGCACTCGTGCTGGCTCACATCTCCGGCAAGATGCGCAAAAATTACATCCGCATCGTGCCGGGTGACAAAGTCCAACTCGAGCTCTCCGCTTACGATCTCAGCAAGGCACGAATCATTTTCCGCGAGCAGTAGCCGCGACCATGCATCGGGGCTAGGTTCAGCACCGCCAAGCATCAAACCAAAACCGAATCCGAACAGTATGAGCGACGAATCCAATACCAACGCAAAGAGCAGCCTCGACGACGCCAAGACGCACGCACGCCAAGCCGCAGATGAACTGCGCACCGCGGCCGAAGCCAAGGCCCGCGAACTCAAGGATGCCGCCGAGGCCAAGGCGCGTGAACTTCGCGACAAAGCCACAGCCAAAGCCGGCGAATTCCGCGACCGCGCCGAGGAATATTACGGCGAAGCCCGCGCTCGTGCGAAGACCTGGCAGGAGGAAGGCGAGACCTACGTCCGCCAAAACCCGCTCAAAGCGGTGTGCACGGCGCTCTTCGCCGGCCTCATCGTCGGCCTGCTCGTCCGAAAGAACTAGCGCGTGCCCGCGCCCGAGCACGACCATCCGCCCGACGCTGAGCGCGCAGGCTTCTTCGCCCACGCGATCGAATTGCTGGCGGCGGCATGGTCGTATGCGCGTGCGAGATTCGAGCTCGCCAGCATCGAGGGACGTGAAGCCGGCGCACATTGGCTGAAAGCGATCGGCCTCCTCCTCGGTGCCGTCGTCGTGCTCGTCTTCGGCTACTTTTTTTTCTGCCTCGCGATCGTCTTCGCCGTCGCCACCGCGCTCGGCGGCGGCACCGCGTGGATCTGGGTGACACTCGGCGCCGCGTTGCTGCACTTCGGAATCGCCGCGCTGCTCCTCGTCAAGGTGCGGTCCTTCGCGCGTGAGCCGCTTTTTCCCGTGACGATCAAGGAACTCAAAAAGGATCAGGCATGGCTGGATCAGAAGACCGCAAGACCGACCTGATCGTCGCCCTCGCGCAGGCCCGAATGCGCATCGACCACTCAGCCGGGCGTCTCCGCGAGACGCTCGACGTGCCGGCGCAGATCCGGCGCAGCGTATCGCGAAACATGTTCGCTTGGCTCGGCGGCGCTGCGCTGATCGGCGTCGTGGTCGCGAAGCTGCCTCGCCGCACGAAAAAAGTTTTCGTGGATCGGGAAGGCAAACGCATCAACGCGGCAAGCGTCGCCAAAGGCGGCATCCTGCTCGCCGCAGCAAAGCTGGCCTTCGATGCCGCGCGCCCGCTGCTGCTGAAGGTCGCGCTTGAGCGTTTCCAACCGTTGGTCGAGCAGATGTTCGCGCACAGGCGCGACGGCGAGTGAAGCACTGGCAACCGCGGGAGATCGAGATCCTCGCCAGCCTGCGGGCGCGTTTTCTCAAGCGCACGGCTGGGACGAGCGACTACTGGCGCTCGGACGAGGAGATCGCGCTCTACGACGCCACGTTCGCCGCCCGCATCGGCTGGAAGATCGACGCCGTGCTGCGCGCAGTGCAGGCCATCGGCTGGCGCCCGCGATCGACGCGAATGCTCGACTGGGGCTGCGGCAGCGGGGTCGCATCGCGCCGCGTGCTGGACTTGTGGCCGGAATTCTCCGCGGCGGCATTCCACGATCGCTCGGCGCGAGCGACCGCCTTTGCCAAGTCGCGGCTGCGGGCGGAGCACCCGCAAATCGCGATCTCCGAACCGCGCGCCGATCACGACACGCTGCTCATCATCAGCCACGTGCTCAGCGAACTCGACGCCGTCCAACTCGAAGGACTCCTCGCGCAAGTCCGCGCCGCCGGAGAGGTCATCTGGGTCGAAGCTGGCACGCACCCGGACAGCCGCCGTCTCATCGAAGTGCGCGAGCGGCTTCTCGGCGACACCGAACCGCTGCGAGTCATCGCGCCATGCACGCACCAGGCTCGATGCGGCCTCCTCGCGGCGGCAAACGCCCGGCACTGGTGCCACCACTTCGCGGAGCCGCCGCAGGAAGTCTTTCGCGATGCGCGCTGGGAGGAATGGAGCCGCGAGCTCGGCATCGATCGCCGCGCGCTACCCTACAGCTACCTCGTCCTCACGCGCCACGATGCCCCGGCGCTCGATGGCTTCTCTCGCGTGATCGGCTTTCCCCGCGAAGGCAAGGGCCACTGCCGCGTGCTCACCTGCGACGCCAGCGGCGTCAGCGAGCCGATGCTGCAAAAACGCGACGCCCCCGATCTTTTCCGCATGCTAATGAAGGGTCGCGAGTGGCCGCCGTTCCGCTGGCAGATCAGTGACGGAAAAATCATCGCCCCACCCACGGATGCGTGATTGCCGCAGGCGCGCGAGCCGCTAGCGTCCGCGCCGATGAAACTCCCACTCGTCCTCACCCTAACCCTGACACTGACCATGAGCCTCCACGCCCAATCCGCGCTCGAACGCGGCCAGCAATTCCTCAAAGACAACGCCACCAAGGACGGCGTGAAAACCACGGCCAGCGGCCTGCAATACAAGATCACCAAGGAAGGCACGGGCAGCGCCCCGAAAGCCACCGACAACGTCGTCGTTCACTACAAGGGCACGACGATCGACGGGAAGGAATTCGACAGCTCCTACAAGCGCGGCGAGCCCGCGACCTTCCCGCTCAACCGCGTGATCAAAGGCTGGACCGAAGGACTGCAACTCATCAAGGAAGGCGGCAAGGCCACGCTCTACATCCCGAGCGAACTGGCTTACGGCAAGCGCGGCGCCGGAGCCGACATCGGCCCGGACGAGACGCTGATCTTCGAGGTCGAGCTGCTGAAGATCCAGTAGCCCTCACGGTGAACGCTGCGCTCACCGGCAAGGTCATCGTCATCATCGGTGGCACGACCGGCATCGGCCTCGCCGCTGTGCGCGCGTGCGCCGAGGCTGGCGCGCAACTCGTGTGCGTAGGACGCGACGAGGACTCGACCGAGGCGGCGCAGCGCGAGCTCGGTGAAAGCGCGTGCGTCTTCACCGCCGACGCCTGCGACCCGGCGACAGCGGTGCATGCGATCGACGAAGCGACACGCAAGTTCCGCCGCTTCGACGCGCTGTATCACGTCGCCGGCGGCAGCGGGCGGAAGTTCGGCGACGGCCCGCTGCACGAACTCACCGACGACGGCTGGACCAAGACGCTCGATCTCAACCTCACGAGCGTGATGCTCTCGAACCGCGCCGCCGTGCGGCAATTCCTCGCGCAAGGCACCCCCGGCAGCATCCTGAACCTCGCCAGCGTGCTCGCCTTCCGCCCGTCGCCGCATCACTTCACCACGCACGCCTACGCGGCGGCGAAGGCAGCCATCATCGGCTTCAGCCAAAGCATCGCCGCCGCTTACGCGCTGCACGACATCCGCGTGAACGTGCTCGCACCCGGCCTCGTCGAGACGCCGATGTCGCAACGCGCCGCGCACGACGAAGCGATCCAGCGCTACATCGCGAGCAAGCAACCCCTCGACGGCGGTCGCATCGGTCAACCCAACGATCTCGCCGCAGCGGCAGTTTTTTTCCTCAGCGAGCAATCGCGCTTCTGCACCGGCCAGGTGCTCGCCATCGATGGCGGCTGGTCGGTGAGCGAAGGCCAATACGCCGAATGAAACGCGCGGTCGGGATCGACCTCGGCGGCACGCAGATCAAGGGCGTCCTCGTGAGTGAGACCGGCGAGGTGATGCGCCGCGAACTACGCGATACCGATCCCGAGCACTTCCCCGCCGCGATCCGCGCGCTCGCTGCGGAACTCGGCGACCGCCTGCCACTCGGCATCGCCGCGCCCGGCCTCGCCCGCGCGGATGGCCGCGCCATCAGCTGCATGCCGGGCCGCTTGAGCGCGGTGGAAAACCTCGACTGGACCGACTTCCTCGCGCGCCCTTCGCGCGTGCCGGTGATGAATGATGCCCATGCTTCCCTCCTCGGCGAAGCGTGGCTCGGCGCTGCGCGAGGCTTCCGCGACGTGATCATGCTCACCCTTGGCACCGGCGTCGGCGGCGCGATCATCGCCGATGGAAAATTGCTGCACGGACACATCGGCCGCGCCGGACATCTCGGCCACACATGCCTCGATCTCGATGGCCCGCCGGACATCGCCAACACCCCCGGCGCGCTCGAAATCTTCTGCGGCAACTACAACATCCGCGAACGCACCGGCGGACGTTTCGCCTCCACGCACGAACTCGTCGCCTCCTTCCGCGCCGGCGACGACGACGCTGTAAAGCACTGGCTGCGCTCGATCCGCGCGCTCGCGTGCGCCATCGCGTCTTTCGCCAACATCCTCGACCCCGAGGCCGTCATCCTCGGCGGAGGCATCGCGCAGGCGAGCGATGCGCTCTTCACGCCACTCGCCGCGGAACTCGCGAAGGTGGAGTGGCGCCCGGCGGGCCACGCAGTGAAAGTCCTCCCAGCGGCGCTCGGCGAGTGGGCGGGCGCGATTGGCGCAGCGTGCAGCGCGGGCTTTCCAACTTCGTGATCTTCGTGTCCTTCGTGGTGTCATGAGTCCTGCCCTCGACTTCCTCACTCGCGCCCGCACACTCGCCGACACCGTCGAGCGGCAGCTCTCCGCCATCCAGCAAGCGGCAGACTGGTTCGCGCAGACCATCCTCGCCGGGCGGATGGTCCACGTCTTCGGCAGCGGCCACTCGCGCATCATGGTCGAGGAAATGTGGCCGCGTTACGGCTCATTCCCCGGCTTCAATCCGATCGTCGAATTGTCGCTGAGCTTTCACAATCTGGTCGTCGGAGCGAACGGCCAGCGGCAGGCGATGTTCCTCGAAAACGTGAGCGGCCTCGCCGAGCGCATCCTGCGCAACTTCGACCTCTCTCCGCTCGATAGCGCGCTCGTGATTTCATCGAGCGGCTGCAACGTGGTGCCGATCGAGATCGCGGAGGAATTCCAGCGCCGCGGCGTGCGTGTCGTGGCGATCATTTCGCGCGCGCACAGCGAGGCGAGCACCAGCCGCCGCGCGGATGGAAAGAAGCTCCAGGATTTCGCCGCACTCCTGCTCGATACCGGCGCACCGATCGGCGACGCGATGGTCACCGTGCCCGGCCTCGACACGCCGGTGGCTCCGGGCTCGACGGTCGGTGGCTGCCTGCTCGTCAATTCGATCAAAGCCGAAGTCGCCGCGCGGCTCACCGCAGCCGGCCAGCCGCCGACGGTGCTCACCGCCGGCGCGCTCGTGGGCAGCGAGCGGGCGACCCGGCTTTTCGAGGCCGCCTACGACGAACACGCGCGCCGGTTGGCAAAACTCTACGAGCGGCTGGGAGCATAGGCAGCACACGACTCGGCATCCGCCACCGGCGAGGCGATGGATTATCCTGCCGCGAGCTTGCCAGCGCTCGCGTTTGGCGGCGCAGTCGTCGCATGCAACCGCGACCTCTTCGCACCACCGTCATCGGCAGCTATCCGTTCCCCGCGTGGCTCGAGTTCGCCTGCCAACACCTCGACCAGTTCGGCAAGGACGACCTCGCTGAGATGCAGGACGACGCGGTGATCGCTGCGCTGCACGATCAAATCGCTGCCGGGCTCGACGTGATCACCGACGGCGAGCAGACGCGGCTCGATTTCAATCTCTCCTTCTACGGCTTCCTCGGAGGTATCGCGCTCGAAGGCGCATCGCCACGCCGCTGGGGTCCGCCCGCGCACGATCAGCGGGGGAAGCACGTGGTCGTCGGCGAGTTGGCTGCGCCGCGCGGGCTCGGTGTGGTCGAGGAGTTCAAGCGCCTGCAACGTCTCGCACCCTCGGGACCGACGCTGAAGGCATCGGTGCCCGGACCTTACACACTCAGCGGTCGCCTTCTCCCCTGCCCTCGCTACCCGGACCGCTACGCACTCACCGAGGCGCTGCTCCCACTCGTGCAGCGCGAACTCGTCGCGCTCGTCGAGGCTGGCTGCACGGAGATCACCGTCGATGAACCGTCGATGAGTTGCTACGCGCACAAGGAAGATCCGGCGCACTTCGTCGAGATCTTCAACCGCACCGTCGCGCCCGTCGTCGGCAAGTGCCGGCTCTCGACGCATCTCTGCTTTGGCAATTACAAAGCCCGCGCCGTCGGTCTGCGCCGCTACGCGCCGATGTTCCCGGCGTTCCTCGGTTTCACCGTCGATGAGATCCACGTCGAGATGGCCAGTCGCGAGTTCAGCGAGATCGCGATCATCGGCGACATCGCGAAAGTGAAGGATGTGGCCGTCGGCATCATCGACGTGAAGAGCTATTACATCGAGCCGCCGAGCGAAGTCGCCGAGCGCGTGCGCCTCTGCCTGCGCCACGCACCCGCCGAGCGACTGGCCTTCGCGCCCGACTGCGGCCTCTCGCAAACCGCGCGCTGGGCCGCGAAGCAGAAGCTCACGAACATGGTCGCGGGCGTGAAGATCGTGCGCGACGAGCTCGGCCTGTGATCGTTCCCCTGCTCCGCGACGACGCCTTCCTCGCTGACCTCCCCACGCCGGGCGACTTGCGCCTGTGGTGGCTCGGGCAGAGCGGCTTCCTCGTGCGCTACGCCGGCGAGTTCCTCCTCTTCGATCCGTATCTTTCGGATTCGCTCACGCTCAAATACGCGCAGACCGGCAAGCCGCACGTGCGCATGACCGAACGCGTGATCGCGCCCGAACGCCTCACCGGGATCAGCATCATCACATCGAGCCATAATCACACCGATCACCTCGACGCCGACACGTTGCGCCCGCTGCTCGCAGCGAATCCCGGCGCACGGCTCGTCGTCCCGGAGGCAAACCGCGCTTTCATCGCACAGCGGCTCGGACGGGAGGACTTCGTCGGCCTCGAAGCGGGTGCCTCGGTGTCGCTCGACGCCTTCACGCTCCACGCGGTGCCCTCCGCACATGATGAACTCGCGCCCGGATTCCTCGGCTACGTCGCGCAGTGCGGGCCGTGGACGATCTATCACAGCGGCGACACGCGGCTTTTTCCCGGCATGGTCGAGACGCTGCGTGCGTGGCAAATCGACGTGGCCTTTCTCCCAATCAACGGCCACAAGCCCGAGCGCCGCGTCGCGGGAAACCTCGACGGCCGCGAAGCCGCGCAACTCGCGCACGACATCGGTGCGCGTTGGGTCGTGCCGTGCCACTTCGAGATGTTCGGGTTCAATACCGCCGACCCACGCGACCTCTTCCTGCCCGAGTGCGAACGCCTCGCCCAGCCGCATCGCGTCCTCCGTGCCGGCGAAGGCTGGACGATGCCAGCCTAAGCGCCCGCCTGTTTCGCGCACCACTCGGGCCACATCTGCCGATATGCCTCCTCCACCTCGCGCGCGAATCCGGAGGCGTCCAGCAGGGGCGACGCAGCCATTGGAGCGCCCGGCGACAGGCGGCAACGGCTGCTTCCATGCAGCCTTGTTCGCTCAGGCTCACTTCCATGTTATTCCAAGCCAATGCAAAGTCCGGTTGAAGGGTGGTCGCCCGGCGATACGCCGCGATGGCTTCCTCCAATTGTCCCATGTCCCCGAGCACGTTGCCCAGATTGTTGTAAGCCTCCGCGGATTCCGTCCGCAGTTGCAGCACTCGCCGGGCGGAGGCAATGGCTTCGGCGAATCGGCCTTGGGCCCGCAGTGTGACGCCAAGGCCGCGGTGCGCCTCCGCAAGGCCTGGCTCGAATTCAAGCACCCGGCGAAATGCGCCAGCAGCTTCATCCAAACGTCCCAGTCTTCGATACGCTTCACCCAGATTGACATGAAAGGCCGGATGATCCGGCGCCAAAACGATCGCCTGGCGGATCATTTGGACCGCAAGATCGTTTCTGCCTGCCTCAAGCTCGATGACTCCAAGCAGATGGAACGCATCAGGGTGCCGTGGCTCGACCGCCAGGATCTGCCGGTAGATCCCTTCCGCCTCCGCCAACCGCCCCGCTTGGTGATGCCGCAGCGCAAGTTCACAAGCCTGCTGGATGGTGACGGTTGGCATGACAGCCATTCGGTATCGGATCAGAAACCCCTCCGCAACTTGTGCCGAAGCGGACCATCGTAGCGTGGGACGACCGCGTAGATGGGCATGGCCGGAGAAATTCGTTTCGCTCGCGCGATGCTCACACCTAGTCTTGCGTTCATGCCCCAAGTGCAAAAGACCGACCAGTCCGGCGAGATGACGCAGCTCTTCATCCAGTTTGTGATGATGCAGCACCAGCAGACGCTCTTCGCGCTCGGCAAACACCCCAACGCTCCGCAGAGTGCGCCGCCCGCGAACCCGGCGCTGGCAAAGGCGTTCATCGATCAGCTCGGCATGATCCGCGAGAAGACACGCGGGAATCTCACGCCGGACGAGGAACGTGTGATCGACTCGGCGCTCGGCGAATTGCGGCTCAAATACGTCGAGGCTACGCAATCCTGACGCGAGTCACTGCGGCTGCGCAGCCCAGCGTTTCGCCAGCCACACCACGAGTTCCCCCACGTGACCGAGCGTCTGCGAATTGACGTGCTCGATGGTGTCGTCGGCCGTGTAGCGCGCGAGGTAGTCGTGGTTGCCTATCAGCAAGGCGCCGGGGCCAAGCGGGAGGTGGTCGCCCCAGAGTTGAACCCGTGCGACCTGGAACTGGAGCGGACTGCGCAATGCGCTGGCGCCGGCGCGCAGTTCGCCGAGCAGGTCGTTCGCTGTGCCTGGCGGCAGCGTGAGCACGCTCGTCGTATCGCCGATGCCATGCAAGATCGCCGCGCGTCGCGGTGCGCCGGTCTTAGCGTAGTGCTTGCTGCCCGCGAGACCGTCTTCTGCGGAGAATTGGCTGCGCGGCTCGCCCGCATCGAAGAGCACGAGTTCGACCTTTGCCGCGAAGGGCGGGTCGAGCGCGAGCACGCGCGCGGCTTCCACAAGCACCGCGGGACCGCTCGCGCCGTCATTCGCACCGACGAATCGGATGGTGCTGAAATAGCGCGTGTCGTAGTGCGCACCGATCACGATGCTGCGCGGCGTGCGTGGCACCGGGCGCGCCCCGTCGGCGGAGAAACGCGCGATGAGATTGGCTCCGGCGAGATCACCGCGGGGTGTCGTCGCCGTGAAGCTCTGCTGCTCGACTTCCCATCCGGCGTCGCGAAGCGCAGCCGTGAGCAACCCTCGCGCAAGCCCGGTCTCCTGCGAGCCCGCGGGGCGCGGACCGATTTCGGCAAGTTGCTTCACCGTGCGCAATGCATGCTCGCCGGAAAACTTCTTCCACAAGTCCGTCGGCGGCGATTGAGTGCTGACTGGCACGCGCTTGATCGGTGTGGACGGCGACGGTGCTGACTTCAGCGTGGAAGTCGCGAGTTTCGGCGGCGCCGATGTGGGAGCGGTCGTGGCGACTGGCTCAGGTTCACCTGCGGGAGGCGCGACCGGGTTCGGTCCGCAAGCGGCGATGAGCAGCGCGAGTGCTGCGCTGATGACCGTCTTTCGCACTCCCGATATCTGCAACACGTTCAGCGTTCGTCTGGCAAGCCGAGAGCCTGGAGCAAGCGCTGGAGATCGTCGTTGCCGTAATACTCAATCTCAATCCGCCCGCGCTTCGGCCCGTGGTGCAATTCGACGTGCGTGGCGAGATGCTGTTGGAGTCGATTTTGCAGATGTGCCAGCGCCGGCGACAGTCCCGCGCTCGCGGTCGTGGCGCTGCGCGTAGGCTTGAGTGCGCCGGTCTTGTCGAAGTGCTCGGCCACGAGCTTTTCCGCCGCACGCACCGTGAGACTGCGGCGGAGGATTTCCTCCGCAAGCAGGCGCTGCTCCTCGTGCGTCTTGAGCGAGAGCAGCACCTTCGCGTGCCCGACCGACACGCGCTCCTGCACGAGCCAGCCCTGCACCTCTGCATCGAGTTCGAGCAGGCGCATTGAGTTCGCGACCGCCGCGCGGCTCTTGCCAACCTTCTGCGCGATCTCTTCCTGCTTCTCGCCGAACTCACGTGCGAGACGCGCGAACGCGCGCGCTTCCTCGATCGGGTTGAGATCCTCGCGCTGGAGATTCTCGATGAGCGCAAGTTCGAGCACGTCGCGGTCGCCTGCCTCGCGCACGATGATCGGCGCCTCGGCGAGCCCCGCCTTTTGCGCAGCGCGCCAACGACGCTCCCCCGCGATGAGTTCGAAACTCCCGTCGCGCACGCGAACGATCAAAGGCTGGATGATCCCGTGCTCCTTGATCGAGCCCACGAGTTCATCGAGATGCTCATCGCGGAAAACCGTGCGCGGCTGGAATGGCGACGCGACGATCTTCGTCAACGGCACGAGCTGCACGCGCTCGCCGCTTTCGACGGCAGGCGTGGGCGAGACCAGCGGGGATGCTGGCCTCGTGCTGATCAGGGCTCCGAGCCCTTTGCCGAGTGCTGCTTTGGCCATGAGGGCGCCGAGCTAATCGCGCTGCGAACGAAATGCAATGCGTAGAACGCGCTTCAGCATCGCCACTCGGACAGCGCACCGGTAGCCACGGCGGCATGATTTTTGAGCGACTCGATTTCTACCTCGACGACTCACCGCGCGATGGCGCGCTGAACATGGCGATCGACGAAGTGCTCGTGCGCTCGACCCGCCAGCCCGCCCTGCGCGTCTATCGCTGGGCCGCGCCGAGCGTGTCCTTCGGCTACTTCGGTCGTCATCGCGAAGTCGCCGCGCGCTGGCCCGGGCGCGCACTCGTGCGGCGCTGGACGGGCGGTGGCGAAGTGCCCCACGGCGAAGACTTCACCTACACGCTCGCAGTGCCCCGCTCCGACGCGTTCTGCGGGGTCGGCGTGCGTGAATCGTATCGCACGCTGCATCTCGCACTCGCAGCACTGCTGCCGGGAGCCACGCTCTCGGCGGTAGAAGCGGGCGACGCACCGGCATGCTTTGGTCGTCCGGTCGTCGCCGACCTGCTCGTCGCCGGGAAGAAAATAGCCGGTGCCGCGCAACGTCGCGGCACCTTCGGTCTACTCCATCAAGGCAGTGTGCAGGGCACTCCATGGCCTGCGGATCTCGCCCAGCGATTCGGCGCTGAGCTCGCTGGCGACATGATTCGCTGCACCCTGTCCGCGACTCACCTCATGGACGCTCAGCGACTCGCTACGGCGAAATACGGCTCACCCTCATGGCTGCAACGTTGCTGAACCGTCTCGACGAAAAGATCGCTTGCGCCGAGGTCAGCACTGGATACACCTTCGCGCCTCGCAGAAAAGCCCGGGTGGCGAAACTGGCAGACGCGCACGCTTGAGGTGCGTGTGGAGAAATCCTTAGGGGTTCAAATCCCCTCCCGGGCACCATCTGCAACTTCCGCGCAGTTCAGAATTTTGGCGCAGCGCCAGGAACTGGTGGTGCCGAGCCCGAAGCCTTCGCTGCTTTCTTCTCGATCTTGTCGGCTTCGCGAGATTCGACGGTGAGCACGAGGTTAAGTTTGAGACTGGCGAGCGCATGGTCGGTGCGCTCCCATTTCCGACCCTCGACAGCGGTCTGGAGTTTGTTCAGCGACTCGTAACCGGTGCGCGGCTTTTCCTCGCGCCATTTGTATTTGCCCGCCTCCGCGGAGAGCACCGCCTGCAGTTCATCCTCCGTCATCACCTTGGGTGGCCCGGCCTCGGAGAGTTTGATGTATTCGACACGGTGGGTGACGCCACCCACGTAGGCCGCGCGCACCCGCCATCCTTGAAAATTGTAGGCGAGTTCCCTGGCCCCGGGCAGCAACGGCTTCTCATTCTGGCCGATCAACTCGGGCACGTTGTCCCCGTATCGCGCCTTTGCCTGACTTTCGTTTTCGCCGAGCCGCGCGTGGAGCGTGAGCGGGTTGAGCGCGGCCAGCAGCAGCAGCAAGATTTTCATCGGATAAGGCATGGGACGGTGCTGCGTCGGACGGAACCGAGTGCGCGGCGGTTACACGTCCCCTCCCGAAAATGAAACGGGGTGGAGCAACAGCGCTCCACCCCGCTTCGGGTGATTGATGATATGATGCAGTGCGAGCCTACTCGCCGTCGTTGCCGATGGCGTTCTGCGGGCACACGGCCGCAGCTTCCTCGGCGACCTTCAGTTGCTCGTCACCCGCGGGTTGCGTGTGGACGTAAACGTAGGTTTCGCCATCGTTGTATTTGAAGATGGCGTCGGCGCCAGCGACTTCCATGCACGTGCGGCACGGGGTGCAGGTGCTGTCCACATACCAGGGTCCAGGGACGTTCTCAGCGAGTTTGTTGTTTTTATCAGCCATGTTGTTTGTTGGTTGTGCGTTGTGGTTACGGTGTTCGCCGCTCGCTGGCAATACTCTGCCAGCTTACTGCGAAGATTTTTTTGCGGGTGCGGGTGTCGCGACCTTCGGCGCCTCGATGATCGGCGGCGGTGTGTTAGGTTTCGGTGCGGGTGTGCCGGGCGCTTTCGGCTTCTCGTCGGGCATCGGGAGTTCCTGCACCTTCGGCAGCTTCGCGCCTTCCTTGAGGAAGTTCTCGTTGATGTCGAGCTTCGGCGGGACCGTGAACGTTGGGTTCGGCGCGGCATTGAGCCACGCGGGAGGAGGAGGCATTTCAAATTTCAATTCGCTCCCGCCCTTACCGAAGAGCTTCTTCATCTTCGTCTTGATCTTCGTGTTGTTCGGGCCGGGTGTTTCTTCTTCGACAGTTTTCACCGTCGTGTCCTCGACGCGGAAGATGCTCCCGTCGGAGTGCTTGTAGAATTGCTCCATCTCGTCTACGTGGAATGGACGGGAGCCACGGCGACCGAAAGCGACGGTTTGATTGCCGGTTTCATCGACGACGCGGTCGCGATCGAGACCGCGGCTGATGGCGAGCGCCGCGTGATGCGTGTGGTAGCTCGCGATGAGCCGAGGCGCCGGCTCAGGCGAGAAGCCGTAGGCGCCCTCGACGCTATCGGGCGAGATCATCTGCACGACTCGGAAGCCGTTGTGACCGTCGGCGAGCAGCGCATACATCGACGCGGCGACGGAACCGATCTTGACGTCGCGGGTGTCGTTGATCTGGCCCTCGGCATTGAACTTCTGCACCAAGCGCGGGCGCTCCGGATTCTCCACATCGATGATGGCGAGGCCCTCGTGGCCGTTGGCGACATAGGCGTAGGTGCGCGCGACGTAGAGCTTGTGCGGGTCGCCGAGGCGGACGACGGCACCGGGGATCGCCCGCGGGCGGGTCGGGTTCGAGATGTCCACGACCTTGAGGCCGTCATCATCCGTGACGAACGCGTATTGGAACTGGATGCTGATGCACTTCGGATTGTTGAGGAACCCGTCGGCAAGTTCACCTGCGAGTCGCGGTTGCTCGGGCTTGTCGATATCGATCACGGCAAGGCCGCGCGGCGTGCAGACATAGACACGGTGTCCGGCGCAGACGGCGTATTCGGCGCCGGTGAGTTTGCCGTCGGGGTTGAAGTATTCGCCGATCTGGTTGCCGTTCTGGTCCTTGAGTTTGGCCTTGTTGAGGAAGTTATCCTCGGGGTTGCCGTTGAAGAGCGTGCCCACATTTACGACGTAGAGGCCTTCCTTCCGGTCGGTGACGAAGACGTAGCCATACATCGGGTGCATCGGTTGCTCTTCGTTCACGGGGAGGCGCACGCGATTCGGGTCGTTGTAGAGCGTGCTCGGCATGGCGACTGATGTAGCGAACGGCGAACGCACGTAAGTGCGATGACCAAGCGGAGAGAATGGCCCAGTGACGATGCGCTCGGAAAAGCCCTTCTGGTCGATGTTCGCGACGTCGAAGACATTGAGCCCGGCGGGTCCGTCCGCGGTGTAGAGGTATTCGCCGCGGAGCGTGAGATCATTGATCTCTCGCGCGTGATGCTCAAAGGCGGAGGCCTCCTTGCCTCGGTTGTCGGAGCCCCAAAGTTCGCGGTGATGGTCGAGGTGCTGCTGATAGTTTTTCGGGTAGGCAAGCTTGTGGAAGCTCGATCCCATCGGCGCCTGTGGCTCCTCGGGCTCGGTCCAGATGATGCCATGGAGTTCCTTCTCGCCGCCGACCCAGGCGTAGCGGCCGAAGAAGTTCACGGTGCCGGTGCCGAAGCCGAGCAGCGAGGTCATCCATGCATTGTTGTCCTTGGCCTTCGAGAGGTGGCAGTCGGTGCATTCCTTCGTCGTGCCGACGCTGCTCGTGGTGTGCGCAAAGTGCGGGTTGAAAGCCTGTCCGGAGTAGCCTTCGCCACTGTTTGTCTGCATCTGCGAGTAGAACCACTCGCGGTTGGAGTTCTGTGAACTGACAAGCACGGCACTCGATGAGCGCAGCACGGCGAGGCGGTGTTTTTTCACCGTGCCGTCGATGCCAAGTTGGAAGACATCGTCGCGCACGACCTGCGGGTTGTAGGTCGTGAAGTTGCGCGAGGTCGCACCCTCGAACTTGTTCTGCATCGTGCGCATGTTCGCCTTCATCGGCATGTGGCAGCCGAAGCAACTCGTCGCCCAACTCGTGTGGCAGACCTGGCAGTCGAAGTTCTCATTCGCGTGCGCGAGCGTGCGTTTGCAGTCGTCGCTCGACTTCGGCAGCTTCGTGACGCCGAAAGTCGTGCCATCACGGTGGAGCGTCTTGGCGTAGGCGCTCTTTAGGTTAAAGTGCTTCTCGTTGTAGGGATCGACCGTGTCCTTGGTGAGCGGCACTTCCCACCACATGTCGTCGCGCATCGACGAATACTGGATGAGGATGTCGCGGCCTCGGCTGTCATTCTTCCACTCGAAGCGCGGACCGTAGGCGGTGCGCAATTCGAGCAGATTCACCGGAGAAATTTTGCTCCGGTCTTCAGGCTCGGTTTTTCCCGAGGCGCCGCTGCTCATGAGCGTCGGCTTGTCGGTGACAGTGCCGTGGCAGTCGATGCACATGATCGTCGTCGCGGCGCGTGGCTCGCCGTAGAGGTTGCCGTTGCCGTGGACGTCGACGTCAAAGTGGCAGTCGCCGCACTGCATCCCCTTTTCGAGATGCACGTCCTTGAGGTGGACGGCGTGCTTGAAGTCGGAGTGATCGATCTTGTTGCCCTCGCGGTCGAGGCGGTTGCCTTTCTTGTCCTGCTTGAAGATGGCGCGGAACACCCAGCCGTGGCCGTGGTAGTCGGCGAACTGAGTGTGCTTCATCTTCGAGTTCAACTCAGCCGTCTTTTCGAGGAAGTCCGGATTTCCCCACAAGCCGCGCGAGGAGGCTGCCTCGGGCTCCTGCGTGACATTGCGCACGAGTTCGTCGTCGGTCGGGTCATGCTGCTGGGTCATCTGCTCACGCGTCCGGTCGCCGCGGAAGTGCGGGTTGTCGGCCAGCGGGTTTTCCGGATGCGGATACATCAGGTTGCCGTCCGTTTCCTGATCCCACCACGTGTAGCCGAGATACGGGTTCACGAAGAGATTGCCTTGGTGCATATGGCAGTTCATGCACTGCACGCTCGGGATGGCACTGGTGAATTGATGAAGCACGGGATGTCCGCGCTGGTTCTTCGGAATCATCGGATCCTTCGAAAAGCTCAGGCCTTGGTTGCCGTATTTGCTCCACCAGCCGGAGTTGGTCGGTGAGCGGTCGTTCGCATAGATGACGTGGCAGGCGGTGCAACCGGATGAGCGGTAGTCGCCGGGGTGATCGTTCGAGCCGAGGAAGCCAAGCATCGGGTCGTGCAGACGGGTCTTCGATGCGCCGAGGAAAAGCGGGTCAGTGCGGTTGAGCGTGCCCATGCCGCGCTCGGAAAGGCGCCGCTCGGGCTTGCCCGGCGGTTCGTCGAGCGTGGGACTGCCGAGCGAGAGCGGGAAGGCTCCTCCTTTCTCGAAGATGCGAAATGTATTGCCAGGCTGCGCGCGGTTGTAACGCGGTAACGGGATGATGTAGGGCAGGATTCCTTTGAGTCGCGTGTCCTCGGCTGTGGGCGCCCACGGGTTGTTGAGCTTCAGCGCCACGCCGTCGAGCCCGTAAGCCTGGCCGACGAGCGGGTTTTTGAGCTGGATGGCGCCGTTGTTATAGGCGGCTGCATTCCATAGCATGGCGCCGTGGTTCATCATCGAGTGGCGCACGCGATCGACGGTGTCGGTATGGCACGGGCCGCAAGTTACGTCGGCCACCTTAAGATCGCCGGGATTGAAAAACTGAATCCACTGCGGCGACTCGTGGTTGAGCAGCACGGTCGAGTTCTTCGGGTTTGCGCCTTTCTGCCAAAACTCAGGGTGCAGCGGCTGGACGTGCGCCTGCTCTTTCGCGAGCCCACGTTTCGAATTGCCGCCGTGGCAATCGGTGCAGCCGAGCACCACGGCCTTCGAAGCGTGCATCGTGTGCGAGTCGGTGGTGGTGTGGCAGTCCTTGCAGCCGACGCTCTTGCGTTCGGCTTCCCAGAGCGGCTGATCGATCTTGTTGGTCGGCAGCGGGCGCTTCGCGGAAAGCTCCGGCAGCGGCTGCGAGGTGATCGGGCCGAAGCCCCAACTATCGGGGATGACCTCAGCCGAGCCGGACGACGGGACGGAAGTCGCCGGGCCGCTCGCGGGTGGCGGCACGACCGGCGCCGGCGCGGGCGGAGTGAGAATCGGCGGCGTAGTCGGCGCCGGGTTCTTCTCCACCGCCAGCGGTGGCGGTGCCGGCGAAGCGGGAGAAGACGCTGCCGTCTTCGCGTCGCTCTGCGCGTGGACCAATACGGAAGAGGCCCACCATGTGAGGAAGCCGCCAATTGTCAGGAGTGTCGTGAATCGGCGCATCGCTTAGTAAATCAGCGTAAGGGTGAAGAAGGCGTTGTAGAGGTAGCGGTCCACTTTTCCCTCCTCCTCCTGTGGACCGTAGCCGGGCACGTGGACGGTGTTGCGACGGTAGATGTCGCGATAGCCGGCGCCAGGGAAGAGCGCGCCGATGCCCGCGGAGACGATCACCTGCTCGGTGAGGAAGGGACGGTATTTGAAGCCAAGGCTAACATCGAGCCCGAGTTCGTCGCGCGCTTTGTTCGTTTGCAATGCGAGGCGAATTGTCTCGGTGTCGGCGAACCAGATGTAGTTTGCATTCGCGAACACCTTCAGCTTCGGCGTAACGTCAATGTCCGTGCCAATGCCAACGATAGCCACGCCGGGGTTCACAAAGTTCGACTGCCCCTCGGTCTTGCTCGTGCGCAGGTTCGGGATGAGCGAGTCGCGCTGCTTCAAGCCCACACCGGTGCCCGCGAGGTTGAAGCCCTGATGCACATACCAGCTAAACGGCCCACCGATGAAAAATGGGTGGTCGACGATCGAGTCGAACCCGGTCGCAACGCCATCGAGCGGCTTCGAGTCGCCGCTGGCGTAGAAGCCGGAGAGTTTCACGCGGATCCAGTCACGATCGTAGCTCAGTTCAGCCGCCGCCATCGCCGCGCTGATGTCCACACGCCGCCCGGCCAGTCCGTTGTATTCGTCTTCGCCAAACACGTAATAGAATGCGTGCGTGATATTCATCCGCCCGAAGTGCCCGTCGCCAGCCCAGCCGAGGTAGTAGGATTTTACGTCGTGTCCGCGCAGCGTTCCGTCGAAGCCGTTGATCGACTCGTCAAAGTCATCCGGCACGGTCCCGAGGATGCCGGGCCGCGTGAGGAAGCCGTCCTTTTGATAGTGCGTCCCGCCGTCGTCAAAGTTCGCGTGGAAGCTCCACAGCGCGGTGTAGCCTTTGACAAAGAAGTCCTGCCTGAAAACATTCGCGATCAGCACCTGCTGATGCCGCGAGTCGAACATGTTCAGATCCGAGTAGGTGTCCTTCTCGCGCATGTTGAAATACGCGAGGTTATATTGGATGCGGTTGTTGTCCCAGTTACCGAAGATGCGCGCGCCGAGATTCGTGTCGGCGAAGACGAACCCACGGAAGTCCGACACGAACGGCTGGATGCCCCAGCGCGACGAGATGAAATCGTAATTATCCGTGAGGTCGCTGATGTGGAACTCCGCGAACGCCTCCTGCAACGCGAAGAAGTCGCGATGCCGCGTGGTGTAGCGCGTGCCGTTGAAATCCTTCCCGCCCTTGCCATGCTTCCCGTCTGCGTCGCCCTTCGGGTAGTTGTTCTCATCCACTTCCACGAGCGTGGCCGCATCGCCCGTCGGCTTGAGTTGGTCGTGGATGTAGTTGAAGACGTTCGCCGGGCTGACGTTTGAGTTGAAAAACTCCGGCTCCGTCGCCGGTCCGTAGTCGCTGCCGTTGGACGGATAAGCCTGAATCTTCCCCGTGCTCGGTGGCCCGCCGTTGTCGTCGAACTCCGTTCCACGCGGATCCGGGTCGATCGCGTTGTTCTCCTTCACCCGGATCCAGTTGTTGTTATAGACCGCCAGCACGCGCACCAGCCAATGCACCGGCTTGAACGACGTCTCTCCCTCGAACAAGTCGATCGCGATCGACGTGTCGTTCGACGCGAGGATCGACTCGCTGCGGCCGAAAAACTCCGGACTGCCCGCCTGCGCCGCGCTCACGCCGCTCGGCGTCGGCAGCTTCCGCTTCTCGAAGAGCGAGAAGTTCTTCACCGTCACGTTCAGGAAAATCTCCTGCGTCCCGAGGATCGGCTTGTCGCCCTTGAGCAGGCTCTGCTGATAGGGATGCCACAGCCGCGGCGTGTCATACATGTAAGGCGTCTCGATCGACGGATCCATGTAACGCTGCCAATGCGGCACCGTCAGATCCCAGCGATTCTTCACCGCCTCACTATTTTTCCAGCGACCGTAACCGGTGGTGTTGTCTTGGTAATGGGGATAATGCCACGTGCGGCGGATCGGCGTCTGGCCTTCCACATTGAGCCGCGGCAATTCGAGGCTTTCCGGAATGATTGGCTGATACTCCGTGTCCGGATAATTGCTCTCCGGGAAGAGCCCGCCGTAAGCGCCCGCGGTCGTCGGTGAGAGCGCATCGATCGCCGGCGCCATCGGCCAGTCCGCTTTTGGGTCCGGCGTCACGCCGCCCGGGTCGGGATTGAACGCCTTTTCGCGCCCCCCACGCGCCGGCGCTTTCGGTGCCTTCTTCTGCACCGTGATCTCGCCGCCATCGTTAAACTTGTTCGGGTGGACACCGTGCTCGTGCGTCGAACCAAACAGCGGACGCAGGTGCGGCCGTCCATTCGAAAAGTGAGTCTTCGGTTTCTCCTCGTTCGGCTTCTCCGCGGCGTAGGCACCCGCGATAAAAGCGCCCGCAAAAAGGCACGCCGTGATTCGGCTCGAAAGATTAATCGTGAAGGACGGCGCGGTTCCCATTGGTTGTGGTGGACGACCGTTTAGTGAAACTCACACGCACACCGCAATGTAAAAATGCGTGTTGTGATTTTTTTTTTTGGGATTGCCCTAGCCCCCCACTTTTGCTTCACCTCCGCGTCGTGAAACCTTTTCTCGCGCGTCCACTTGCCACCATCGCCGCAGCCCTCGCTGCGCTTTCGCCCGCCGCCATCGCCGGACCTCAGCAACTCACGCAGGAGGAAGTCGCACAAGTCGTAGAGCAGGGTTGCGTCGTCGCCTCGCGCATCAACCGCAGCGCAATCATCTGCGTGACTGATCGCGAAGGTTTCATCCTCGCGCTATGGGACGTGAAGAAGCGGCTGCCAAATCCGTTGCCCGTTTTCGACCTCAGTCCCGCATCGCTCAAGCTCTACGGTCAGGTCGCCGGCGCTGTCACCAAGGCCAGCACGGCCGCCTTCCTCAGCAGCGACCAGCAGGCCTTCACCAGCCGCACGGCCGGCTACATCATCCAGCAACACTTCCCAGTCGGTGTTCGCAATTCCGGCCCCGGCCCGCTCGTCGGCGTCGGCTTCTCGAGCCTCTTCTTCACCGATGTGAATCGCGTGAAGCTCGTGCCGAACAGCTTCGTCGGCGACGAGTCCATCGCGCAAATGCTCGCACGCGGAAAACTCCTACTCGTGAAGCGCCCGCCCGCGCCGTTTGGAGTCACGCTCGCTGCAAGCGGCTTCACCACGGACCCTCTCGCAGACTCCGCCAGCATGGGCGATCTTTCGCCCGGCGTGCGCGCTCCGCTCTTCCCGCTCACCTCGCTTAACGACTCCCCCGGCGGCGTTCCATTATACAAGGCTGGCCACCTCGTCGGCGGCGTCGGCGTCGTCGGCGATGGCGATCCCACCGACCTCACTCCTGCCGCCGCACTGCTACTCGGTCAGACGCAAAAGAACGCGACGCCCGGTTTCAAGATCGGCGAAGACAAAGACGAATACGTCGCCCTCGGGGCGCAAACCGACTTCCGCCCGCCGCCGGAAATCGTTGCCACCAACGTCCTCATCGCCGGCATCCGCGTCCCCTACGTCCACCCACGCCTCGAGGACATCAACGACGTGGACGACGTGCCTCCGATCGGCACCATCGGCCGCCAAATTGATGTTCCGACCAGCCTCCCACCGTTCAGCGCACTTGGTGCTGGCCCGCTCGTCCCGAACCAAGCTGCATCCGTCCTCCAACCCGGCGACCAGATCACCTCAGGCTTCCCCAAAGCCGCCCCCGCCCCGTATCCCTACGAAGTCGCCCGCCTCGGCGGCTTCGAAGGCGAGATCCGCTTCCCCTTCCGCGACGACCCGCTCATCCGCGACGCCGACCTCACCAACGACAAAATCCACGGCAACGCCGGGCGCCTGACCAAGGAAGAAGTCAAAGACATCATCAGCAAAGCCGCCGAGCGCGCCCGTATCACCCGCGCCGGCATTCGCCTGCCCATCGGCACCAGCGTGAAAGTCTTCATCAGCGTCGTCAGCAATCCCGACAAACCGGGCGAGCTTCCACAAATCCTCGGCGTCTTCCGCACCGGCGAAGCCACCATCTTCTCGTGGGATGTCGCCGTGCAAAAGGCGCGCACCGCCGTCTTCTTCTCGAACACCCAACTCGCCATGAGTGCTCGCAGCGTCGGATTCCTCGCACAGAAATTCTTCCCGCCCGGCATCGACGGCACCGCGCACGGCCCCTACTTCGGATTCCAGGAAGCCGTCACGCTCAAGTTCCGCAACATTCTCGACCAAAAGCGCGGCAACTTCGCCTTCCCCGGCAACTCCAACGTCCCGAACGGCATCACGATCTTCCCCGGCGGCTTCCCTCTCTACCGCGACGGCTACCTCGTCGGCGCCATCGGCATCTCCGGCGACGGCATCGACCAAGACGACATCATCGGCATCTCGGGCACCGAAGATTTTCGCCCCGCCCCCTCGATTCGTGCCGACCAATATACCTACCGCGGTGCGCGCCTTCCCTACGTGAAGTTCCCGCGCGACCCGGTGCGTTAGCTTTCTCATTGCGCGGAGGGCCGCGCGACGAAAAGCGAGGGTAGCTGCTGATGCAAATGATAGCCTTGCCAGCGAGGCACGAGTTCAGCGTCTCAAAACTGCGGGCGGGCCAGATTCCGGTGAAAAATAGTCAACTACCCAAACAGCGAGCACACGCGCTGCTGCCTTGCATGACTGACAACCCGTTCAACCATGCCAAGCATCAAACTCACGCTCCCTGAAAACGAAACCCCCAGCCGGATCGCCCTGCGCGGCGACATCATCACCATCGGGCGCCGGCCCGACAATGCTATCCAGATCCGCGACCGCACCGTGTCGGCGCACCACGCCGAGCTGCACTACGAGGATGGACATTACCGCTTGCGCGATCGCGGCGCCACCAATGGCGTGCGCGTCGATGGCCGCATGGTAAGCGACTATCACCTGCGCGAGAGCTGTCGCATCGATTTGGGCGGAATCGAATGCGAGTTTCATGTCTCGCAGATACCAGCGGGCGCGGAGACCGACGATGAAAAGCTGGCCACCCGTGCAGAAGTCAGCGCGGCGTGGCGGGAATGCGAAGCTCTCCGCAAACAACTCGACCTCGCAGAAGAGGAGCTCCAGCGACTCTGGACAGCGGCCGCCAGCGACCGGCAGGCGCTGACAAACGACTACGCGAAACTCGCAACCCAGTGCCACCGGCAGCAAGTCGAACTTCGCCGGCGCGACGGCGAGGTCGCCATCCTTCAAACCGGCATCCGCCTCCTACGCCGCGAGCGCGAGAGCCTTCAGGCCGCACTCGACGAAGCCCTGAGCGCCGGCATCTCCGCCGCCCGCGCCACGAACCTGCCCAAACCGCCGCTTCCGCACTGAGCATAACGCTGCCCCCTCGGCATCTGCCGGTTTGGCGAAGAGGAAAAGCTACTTCGCCTCAGAGTGAGTTGTCTGCGTCGCGGATACAGTTTCCGTTTTAGAAGCATTCGCCTCCGGTCCAAGCTCCCGCTGTCCCGTGACGCCAACCGGGATCGTTAAACTCCCGAAAATCCACCCGGGCTGCCCTGCCGCATTGACACCGCGTAACCGTGCGCTGCCTTATCCGCTCTTTCCACCCCGATGCCCAAGCCCAAGAAGCGCCGCCGCAACCTCCTCATCGCCCTCGCGCTTCTCGTCGTCGTGGGCGGTGGGCTGGCCTTCCGTTATGGGCGGAAGGGCGACGAAGTCGTCGCGGTGACGGTGGACAAAGTCACGCGGCGCGACCTCACCGAACTGGTCGTCGCCAATGGGCGCATCCAGCCCGCCACGCAGGTGCTCATCAGCCCCGAGGTCGCGGGCGAGATCATCGCGCTGCCAGTCGTCGAAGGGCAGACGGTGAAGAAGGGCGAGTTGCTCGTGCAGATCAAACCCGACAACTATCAAGCCAGCCGCAACTCCGCAGAGGCGAGTTACAAGTTCGCGCTCGGCAGCGTAAGCCAGGCTGAAGCTGAGCTCGAAAAAACCGAGGCCGATCTCAAGCGAGACCTCGAACTCACGAAAAGCAAACTCATCCCCGCGAAAGAAATGCAGGCGATGAAGACCACGCACGAAGTCGCGCGGCTCCGGCTCGCAAACTCGAAGCACCAGGTCGATCAGGCCCGCTTCGCCCTCGACAAGGCGGAGGATGATCTTTCCAAAACGAAGATCCTCGCGCCGATGGATGGCACGATCACGCGGCTGCGCTCGCAGCTCGGCGAGCGCGTGCTCGGCACTTCGTTCAACATGGGCACCGAGATCATGACGATCGCCGACCTCGACGCGATGGAGGCGCGCGTGGATGTGAGCGAGATCGACGTCGTGCTCATCCAAGCCGGCCAGCACGTGCGGCTGGAGGTCGATGCGTTCAAGGATCGCAAATTCCGCGGCACCGTCACCGCCATCGCGAACGCCTCACGCGGATCGGGATTCAGCAGCGGCGGCAACAGCAGCAGCGGCTCATCCGGCATGTCGTCATCGCAGGAAGCCCCGAAGTTCGACGTGCGCATCCGCATCGACGACAAAGAAGCCTTTCGCCCCGGCATGAGCGTGACCGCCGAGATCGAGACGCGCTCGCGCAAAGCTACGCTCGCCGTCCCAATCCAAGCCGTCACCACGCGCCTGCCGAAAGGCACCACAAAGCCCACCGAGGTCGTCTTCCTCCAAGAAGGCGACCACGCAAAGATGGCGCAGGTGAAGACGGGCATCAGCGACAACGATTACTTTGAAATCACCGAGGGGCTCAGCGAAGGGCAGGCGATCATCTCCGGCGGTTACAAAGCCGTGGCAAAAGACATCGAGGACGGCAAGACTGTGAAAACCGGCGCGGACGCGAAGAGAGAGGCGAAGTGAGCCTGATCCACCTCACCGCGATCTGCCGCTCCTACGACATGGGCAGCGAGACTGTGCATGCGTTGCGCGGCGTCTCGATCAGCATCGAGCGTGGCGAATACGTCGCCATCATGGGCCCATCCGGCTCGGGAAAGTCCACGCTGATGAACGTGCTCGGCTGCCTCGATACGCCCACCTCCGGCACCTACGAACTCAACGGCCACAACGTCGGCGAAATGGACGACGACGAACTCGCCGGCATCCGCAACCGCGAGATTGGCTTCGTCTTCCAGACCTTCAATCTGCTCGCTCGCTCCAGCGCGTTGCGAAACGTCGAACTCCCGCTCGTCTATGCCGGCGTCGATCCCGACGAGCGCCGCGAGATCGCGCTCGGCGCCTTGCGCGACGTAGGCCTCGCCGATCGCGTGAGCCATCGCCCGAATGAAATGTCCGGCGGCCAGCGCCAGCGCGTCGCCATCGCCCGCGCACTCGTGAATCGCCCGTCGATCCTCCTCGCCGACGAACCGACCGGCAACCTCGACAGCCGCACCGGCACCGAGATCCTCGATCTCTTCGACAGCCTCTGCGCGAAAGGCAACACGCTCATCGTCGTCACACATGAGGAAGACGTCGCGCGCCACGCACGGCGCATCATCCGCATCCGCGACGGCCTCGTGGAAAGCGACGTGCCCGCGCATGAAACTGCGCACTGAGTTCATCGAGGGTCTGCGCATCGCCAGCGAAGCGATCCGCGGCAACCTCCTGCGTTCCGTGCTCACCACGCTCGGCATCGTCATCGGCATCGTCACCGTCACCTTGATGGCAACCGCGATCGAAGGCCTCGACAAGGCTTTCAGCCAGGCTATCTCCTTCCTCGGCACCGACGTGCTGCACGTGGATCAGCGCGAGTGGTTCATCGATTCCGATGTGAAATGGGCCGCCGTTCAAAAGCGCGAGAAGATCACCCTCCAGCAGGTCCGCGCCGTCGAGCGCGACCTCGGCGGCGTGCTCGGCGTCGCCCCCGTCGTCATGCACGGCGTCGAGGCAGTGCATTACAAAAAACGCAGCTCCAGCATGGTGCTGCTCATCGCCACGACCGACCAATACCTCACCACCAGCGGCATAACGCTCTCCGCGGGCCGCTTCATGACGAAGGCCGAGGCCGAGGGAAATCGCGACGTGTGCGTGATCGGCGCCGACATCGCGGAGAAGCTCTTCATCCACGAATCTCCCATCGGCAAACGCCTGCACGCGACGAGCGAGGCGCTCGAAGTCATCGGCGTGATCGACCGACGCGGCACAGTCCTCGGGCAGCTCAACCTCGACAGCCAGGTCATCATTCCCATCCGCAAGATGTTCACCAGCTTCCGCTGGAGCCCGAGCTGCGTCATCGACGTGAAAGTCGCCGACCCCGCGCGGCTCGACGAAGTGCGGGATGAGTTGCGCGGCCTACTGCGCAAGATCCGCCGCGTCGCGCCGGGCCAGCCCGACGACTTTGCGATCAACCAGCAGGAAGAGCTGCTGGAGCGCTTCCGAAAAGTCTCCGGCGTCATCGCCACATCGGGCTTTTTCATCACCGGCCTGTCGCTATTCGTCGGAGGCATCGGCATCATGAACATCATGTTCGTCTCCGTGGTCGAGCGCACCGCCGAGATCGGCCTACGCAAGGCGCTCGGCGCTCGGCGGCGCACCATCCTGCTCCAGTTTCTCATCGAAGCCGCGAGTGTGTCGCTGATCGGCGGCTTCATCGCGCTGCTCATCGCGCGCGCGCTCGTGGAAGTGGCGAAGCGCTACCTCGCCACGATCGCGCTCTCGCCATCGATCGTGCTGCTCGCGCTCAGCGTCGCGCTCGTCACTGGCATCGTGTCCGGCTTTCTCCCCGCGTGGCGCGCCGCGAGGCTCACGCCCGTGGAGGCCCTGCGGAATGACTAAATGAAGCGCACGCTGATCGAGTTCCGCGAGAGCGTCCGCATGGCGCTCGAAGCCATCACGGCACACAAGCTCCGCTCCGCGCTCACGCTGCTCGGTGTGCTCGTCGGCGTCTTCTCGATCATCCTCGTGATGACCGCGATGCGCGCGATGAAGAACAAGATCGAGGGCGAACTCGGCCAACTCGGCGGGCAGACCTTCGTGATCCAGCGGATGCCCGGCGCCTACTTTGGCGGCCCCGAGGGCTTTATGAAATTCTTGCGCCGGCAGCCGATCACCCTCGCGCAGGCGCAGGCGCTGCAAGCCAAGGCCACGCTCGCGGCACAAGTCGGCCTGCGCTCGTCGCTCATGGGCGGCGTCGAGCTCTCCTCGCCCTACGCGAAGACGCCGCCCAACGTGCAGATCGAAGGCGCCACGCCCGAGGTCTTCCCCGCTGCAAACTGGAACGTGATTGAAGGCCGTGTGCTGCTCGACAGCGATGTCGCCTCCGCACGTGACGTGTGCGTGCTCAGCGAAAGCGTCGCACAGGCGCTCTTCCCGCGCGGCTCCGCGGTCGGCGAGCGCATCAAGCACAACGCGCTCACCTTCACCGTCGTCGGCGTGCTCCAGCAAACCTCCGCGGGCGACCAGGAGCGCGGCCTCGTCGTCGTGCCGATCACCACTGGCCTCAATCGCTTCGGCCGCCGGCGCGACATCTCCATCGTCATTCAAGCGCCCACGCCCGCCGCGTTCAGCGAGACGATGGAGCAGTGCCGCGGCGCACTGCGCGCGATCCGCAAAGTGCCGCCGGGCAAGGAGGAGGACTTCGAGATGGTCTCCAGCGACTCGATGATCGCGCAGTTCCAGCAGGTCACCTTCGCCGTGCGCACCGGCCTTGCGCTGGTCAGCTCCATCTCGCTCATCGCCGCCGGCATCGGCATCATGAACATCATGCTCGTGAGCGTGACTGAGCGCACCCGCGAGATCGGCGTCCGCCGCGCGATCGGCGCGCGGAAGCGAAACATCATGGTGCAGTTCATCGTCGAAGCCGTCGTGCTCTGCCAGATCGGCGGTCTCGCCGGCGTGCTGCTCGGTCTCGCCGGCGCGAATGCGCTCGCCATCTACCTGCTCAAGCTCCCGCCCGCCTTCCCCGCCGACTGGGCCGCCATCGGCCTCGGCATCTGCTCGCTCGTCGGCGTCGTCTTCGGCAGCTACCCCGCCTACAAGGCCGCGAACCTCGACCCGATCGAATCGCTGCGCCACGAGTGAGCGGGATGGCTGGCCACCTAGCAGCCTGTCGGACTTTGGCGAACGAAAGGGTGGACCGGTGACGGTCGAAGCAAAATCGCGCTTGTTTGCCACGCGAGACGGCGAGAGGCGGCTGTGTGCCCACC
>VFJQ01000163.1 GCA_009885995.1 Verrucomicrobiota bacterium | reverse complement strand
CGTCTTCCCGTCCCTTCTGCGGCCGGAGTTTCTGGACGCGCATGTGGACCGTGAAGGTGTTCGATTTGGTGGTCAGGCGGGGGTAGAGGTCCGCGTAGGGTTTCTCACGCGTGTTGTCGCCGCCGAGGTTGTGCTTCTCCCAGAAGCTCTTGATGGCGCTCTCGGAGAGGGACCACTTCGGGCCGAGGGTTCCATCCGATTCGCGGGTGTCGCCCTTGGCGGGGTAGAGGAAGCGCTCGCAGATCTGGGAGGCAGATTTGTAGAAGCGCTCGGTGGCGGGCCGGGTGGTGTCGTTGAAGATGGCGGCGATGCCCTTGACCGTCTCGTCGCGGTTGAGCAGGAGGCGGTAGTTCTGGTTATCGTCGTAGGCGGAAACGTTAGCGTTGGCAGGATTCTGCGGCCCAGTCTTGTATTTCTTCACCTGATCACCACTCACGGCCGTGACGCGCACCGAGTGGAGCGCGGCGCGCAGGGCGGTCGTGCGGCGGATGTAGCTGAAGGGCATGATCTCGCAGTTGATGTTCACCTTGCCCGCGGTCGAGAAGGGCTCGCTGATGGCGTAGGGTTCGACGACCGGCATCTGGAAGAGATCGAGCAGGAGGTGGTCCTTCGGATCCACGTCCATGCCGGGATGATCGGCTTTGCCCGTGGCCGTGCTCGCCTTCAGGCTGGAGGGATTCGGGCTGAAACAGAGGGTCTGCCAGCCGGTCTTCGGACCGACGAGTAGGGAGCCGAAGTGGACCGCGGATGGGATCTGCCGGGTCGGGCTGAAGAACGTATCGGTCGCTTCATCGTTATATTCGCCGGTGAAGTAGGGGTATTGATAGTTCCAATCTTCCGAAACTTCTGGTTTGGCCGGGCGAGCAGGGGTGAAGGTCTTGGTAGTGCGCCAGACGAGATGCCCCTCGTCGGGCTTGTTGCAGAGGGCACCGTCGGGCCGGTTGCCATAGCCGGTGTCGAAGTCGCCCGGCTTGTTTCCGGTGCGGAGGACCTGGGTGACTGGGCTTCCTTTTTGTGCAGCGGGGAGTTCCCCTGCGCTCGCGCCGTAGTCGCCGACTTTGAAGCCCGATGGAAGCTGGGCCAAGTTGCCAAAGGCGATGGATCCACCCACGGTGCCGTAGCTCTTGCGCACCCACCGATACGTCACGCCGCGGGTCGATACGATCTGCACCGGCTCGATCGCGTGGCCAGTGACGGTGGTGCTGTTGGCGTTCGGTCCCATGCTGGAGAGGTTGGAATTGTTCGCCCCGCTGAAAATGAACGGCGTGCCGCCGCCACTACGAAGGAGTTGGGTTTGCAGCCCCGGCGTTGTGTTGTCTGCCAATTCACCCGGCAGCGGGCTGCCGGGAACGGCGAGCCGTTGGACGTGGCGCAAGGTCGGATCGTCATAGCCTGGTTGCAGGGGTTCAAAGGGAGCGGGATCGTCGTTCATGGAACGGGTCAGGGCGATCGTGCGGAGGTCGGTATTCTCCGCCGGGGCGGGCACGAGGCTTCGCACCACATCGCCAGGCTGGAGGATGTTGCGCCAGCGGTTGGAAAACCGGTAGCCAGCTCCATCGCGAGGGATCGGGCTTCCGTTCGCGTCGAACCTGGGTTGGTCATTCGAGTCCGCGCGCACACTGTGGCCGAGGCCGGCATTTGGGTTGGCATTACGCCATGTTCCATTCACCCACCAGATGCGGTGCCCCAGGCTCTTCATGGCCGCGGGATGATTGAGCAACGCGCAAGCCCAGGGCCATTCTTGGTTTTTGGTGCTGGAGTTCTGGTTTACCTCAAAGACCGAGTTGCCATTGGTCACATCGGTATTCAGCCAGCCGAATCCACCCGGATCTTCCCAATACGCGTCCGAGGGCAGGGGGATCCTTGCGGGCGGGAACTTGAGTTTGATAAACTGAAGATCCTGGGTGCCGAATTTAACACGGAGCACTGCGTCGAAGCCTTCGAACTGGCAGTCCTTTTGATCAGTTCCATTAGCGAGAACCGGGACGTGGATGACGTTTCTGGATTGGAACTCGTAGGGTCCGGAACCGTCCGTGTAGGCATCAGTGCCATTGTAGCTGGGAGGACTGGGTGGGATGTCATCGCCAGAACCGGGCTCCTGAAACCGTGTGCCGAAAGTGTGGAGGCAGCCTTCCATGCCGGCGGCACTGCTCCCGCCGAAGAATGAGCCCGAGCCAAACTGAATCTCGTTTCTGAGATTGCCTCCCCCGAACGAGAAGGTCTTCAGCCCGCCTTCGGTGAGCGTGATCGAGGGGTCGGCGGAGGTATCGAGGGTGTGAGTCAAGTATTCTGGTGTCGTGTTGCGGTCATCTTTCTGATCGAGCGGATCAGAAAAGCCCATAGTCCGCGAATAGCCCATCATGGGGTTGTTGGTTTCCACCATCACGAACATGCGAACGAGATGCTCCTTTACCCCCCTGTCGTTCTTATTATTTCCGCTCGGGTCAAAGTAAGGAACTCCGTCCCACTCGCCTTTGCTGCCGACGTAGCCCGCGTGGTAGAAGACGATCGACACCTCGGAAACGGTGGGAAAGCGTCCGAAGCCGGCGACTTGCTTGGGGTTCCCGCGAAATTTGGCCGCGGCCGGGACCACGATGCCGCGCGGCGCATAATGCTTTGAATCCAAATCCGCGCGCATACTCCGAGTTGGCGATCCCTGATTCACCAGTGTCTGATACGGAATTCTGTCTCGGTTCACTTCATAGTCGGAGTAAGTGTCCGTTATATTCACGCCGGAGCGGATGTAATCGAAGATCTCGGTGAGGATCTGGTCGCGACTGCCGATGGCGTCGCCGCCGTTATACTTGGTGGCAAAAGACGCCTGGTTGGTGAAGCCGGGGATGGGTTGTTCGGTGAGGCCGGGGTTCGCGGCTGAGCTGGAAGCAAGGTAGACCGTCCTCAGTAGTTCGGCGTTCCGGAGGATGTTGGCGTCTTGGAAAGGCTCGTAGGGCTGCCAGCGCTGGAACATGAAGAGCTTGCCAGCCGGCTGGGTGCCGTCTCCGGCTTTCGGCGGCAGCGGACCGAGGGTCGAGCAAAACATCATCAGCCGATCGATGGGGTTGCGGCGCACCGAGTAGTCCACGCCATTCACCTGCCTGCCGCTCGCCCAGACCGGCCAGATGCTGACTCGCGGGCGCCCGAAGAGGTTCAGCTCCGGCGCCCGGCTGTGCGCGGTGAGGAAGAAGCGATAGCCCTGAAATTCATCGAGGTCGGGTTTGCCGATCAGATCTTCGGTCATGGCGGGGATCTGGTTCCGCGGGTCCGTGGTGTCGGCACTCCCTTTGAGGAATTCATTGGTCGTCATTCGGCGGGTGCCGATCTGCTGCTGCGCAAAGAAAAACTCATCGACCGAGGCGTAGAGACGCTGCGCCTTGAGCGGCAATCGCGTGTCGGTCATGTTGTAAACACCGCCCGTGTTATTGTTGGCGAGCAAGCGGTCCACGCCGCCTTCCGACCCGCCGGGCGTGATGCGCGGCAGGAGGCGGTAGAGCTGCTGCGAGGTCAGGCGCGGGGTCTTTTCATCGACGACGTTGTTGGCTACGCTCCGGTTGAAGACCAAGCCCAGGGAAGTCGTGGCGGGGTGCCCCGGGAAGCGCTGAAATTCATTGGCTGGCGGCTGAGAGATCGCGAGCCCCCCGGGGCCGAACCCAGCCTTGGTAAAATCCCCGAAACCACCTGCGCCTTGATCCACTGTGCCGCCACGATCGAACTTCGTGTAGAACCGAGGGGTGTCCCAGAATGAGCCCGCATAGCCCGTGAAACTGCCGTCGCTCCTCGGATCGTAGGCGGCGTCGATGCCCTTGGTCGTGAATCCGGCCGCGGTGTTGATGTTCACCTTGCTCGTGTCGTCGTCGGTCCAGAAGGCGACGCGACCCACGACGGGGTTGGCCTTCGTGGGAACCTTGCCGCCCGCGCCATCATCCCAGACTGCTTGCAGCCCGTCCTTCGCCGAACTGGCCGGGGCGGTGAGGGTGCCATCGCGCAGCACATAGATCCAGCGGACCGGCATCCGTCCGCGCTGGTTATCGGTGGTCTCGTCCTTGGAATCGATCGAGAAGCCTTCCACTTTGAACTCCTTGAGCGTGTTGTGCACGCTCAGGTTGGTCGCGCTGGACATGTCGGATTCGCCGGCGAGTTCGGGGTCGAAGATGGGGTAACGCTTCACTTCCATCGTCTGCGTGTCGTCTGCCGGGTCGGCGAGCTTGAGGCGGACAGGCTCGTTCAAATCAGTCCAGAGCGCGCGTTCCTTCGCCCAGTTTTGGTCGATCTCAGCGGCGGGATCGAACGCCTCGAGATTATCGACGCCGGTCACCGTCATGTCGTTCGACGAGTAGAGCTTGTAGTAGCCGTAGGGGTTCTTGCCCGCCGTTGTGGTCGTCCCGCCGACTGAATTGGCGTAAACGCGGGCCATGCCGGGCTGGGTGGCCCAGGCGCCGTTTGGCACCGTCGTCGCCTCGCGAATCTGGCTCTGCACGAGCCCCACGGCGGACTCGGCGAGCTGTCGTGTGGAGACGCCGTCGGCGTAGCTCGTCGCCGAGGCCTGCTCGACGCTCATCCGGGTGAAAAATGCGACGGCGAAGGCCGAAAGCAGCACGAGCAGGAGGAGGGTGATGACGAGGGCAATGCCGCGGCGCGAGCGCGGCGGCTGGAGTGAAAGCGGGGTCGTGTGGTTCATGGCGGCGGGGTGTTGGCTGGGGGGTTAGTTCGTTTGCGCACGGCTCCATTTGGCGCCGCGGATGATGACGTTGGTGTTGAAGACGCGATACGTGAGCTTCTGATCGATCAGCTTCTTCTCGAGTTCGTTGAGTTCGCCGTCGTCCGGTTCGTCGGTCGAGCGATCGTCTTCGAGGCGGACGCTGCGCTTGAAGATCTCCTCGAGTTTCAGATCGAAGCCCTTCTTGCCCTTCGTGGTGCGGTCGAGGGTGGAGGCGGAGGCTTCATCGAGCGCCACCATCACCACCTGCACGGTCGGCGGCAGTTGGTTCTTCGGGTTGACCTCCTCCGGCTTCTCGCTCGCCGCCAGCGGGGTCGCGGGAGCCACGCGGGTCGTGTTCAGCGCGGTATCGTAGGCGTAAGTCGGGCACAGCACCCCGCGATCGTCGTTGGGGTTGGTGATGTTCAGTTTCGGATCCTTCGCGCGGGCGACCTCGTCGTTGCGCGAAAGCCGCGGGAGGATGATCAGCGCGATCACATTCTCCGAGACGACGCGCACGGGGCGGTCGGCGGTCTTGTCGATCCCGTCGATGAACCAGAAATTGCGGACCGACGGGATCTGGCTGCCGGCATCGCCGGGGTAGTCCGGGAAGTAGATTGGGTTCTGTTCAGTTGGCTGGCGAAATTCCAGCAACCGGCTGCGGCGGCGCGGGGAATTGAGCTGCCGGAGGATCATGGGGATGTATTCCGCGTCCTCGCCCACCTCGAGGAAGTAGCCCCAGGAATTGAGCGTATGGTCGAGCATCCCGATCGTGTCTCGGTCCTCGACTTCGCCGACCGGCGCCTGGAAGAAAATGCCGTGCGTGGGCCGGTCCGCTTCCTCGTTCGCACCGAGGTCGGCCATCGGGCCGGAGACGAACCGCAGCTCCGACTGCCGGCCATAGGTCGTGGGCGCGAAGTTGATGAAGGTATCGTAGTTCGCCTCTTTGACCCCGCCCACCTTGCGCGTGAGCAGCGTCGGACGGGCCTTCCCGGTGGCGTCGTAGTAGTCGACATAGGTGTTTAGCGTCGCCTCCGCCAGCCGACGCGTGATTACTTCAAAACCGCGGCGCGCTTCGGAGAACTGCTCGATCTTGGCCGAGGTGCGCGCGAAGCTCTTCGCGGTCAAGTCGGTCGCGCTGATCAGGATCCCGGCGAGGATGACCACGATCACCGAAGCCACCATGACTTCGATGAGCGTAAAGGCGGTTTTGGAAGGGAACATTCGTTGGTTCATGGCGTCAGTCGTTGCGGCCCACGTAAGCCGAGTAGGTCAGCACCCGCACCCCAGCCGGCGCTTTGAGCAGGTTGTAGCGTGGGGAGCTGTTCTCGGTCTCGAAGAAAGTCTTGTCGGTCAGGTCAACCGCGTTCGGATTGCACGCCACCTCGACCGTCAACTGTGCCAGTTCCGTTGCCTTCTGGTCGGTGCGCGGGAGCTTCGATTTCGGCACGATCCGCATATTGATCCAATACACGGCGTTCAACTTCTGCTTCGCCTCGAGCTTCCCGTTGGCTTTCGGGATGATCTCTTTGCCTTGTTCATCGAAATATCGGAACGCCGGCTCCTTGATGGTCGGCGCACGGAAGCTGAACGTCTTGCCCTCCTTCTCCGCTTGCTTGACCTCCGTGCTGGTCGCCGAGGCGACCGCGTCAGTCAGCACCTTGAAATCCGCCTGCTCGGCGTCGTTGATGATGCGCTGGGCGAGCTGCGCCGCGATCGTCGTGTCCATCACCTGGCGGAAGTTCCCGAGGCCCGACGACATCAGGCTGATGATGCCGATGATCGCGAAACTGACGACGGCGATGGCAAGCGCGACTTCGACGAGGCTGAAAGCGGAGCGCTGGGCGGAGAGGACTGGGGTCTGCATGGGAGAGGGTCTTTTTGCGGTGATCGCGTATGGACGTTGTGCATACAAGCATCCGGCATCACCCCTGCCAACAGGAATTTTCCGATGCGCGCAACTTTCCCTACTTCCTACTCCCGCGCCGCCCGGCTCAGCCGTGAATGAGCAGCTCGATATCCTCCGGCAGCTTCTCGGCGACTTGCGTGACGACGTTGCCCTTCAACAACCGGGCCATCGCGCTGCGCTGGGCGGAGCCGAGCATGAGGATGTCGATGCCGAGCGTGGCGGCGAGGTCGAGGATGGTCGCGGTGGGATCGGTGCTCACGACGTAGATCGGCTGCACGCAGACGCCGAGTTCCTCGCCGAGCTTCAGGCAGAGCGACATGATCGCCGCAGCGTGCGGGTCGTCCTGCCACCTCGGGCGCGAAGGCGGCTGTGCTCCGCCGCCCATGAAGATGGCAACTTCTTTCACGTAGAGCACGCAGAGCGTGGCCTTGCGGAGCGCCGCTTCATTGAGCGCGTAGCGAAGCACAGGCGTCACACCGCGCGCGGCCACCATGATTTTCTGCCCTTCCCGCATGGTCGGTCGCAGGCGCTCGAGCGTCTCGGGTTGCACGAGTTCCGCGACTTCGCGAGTGACGGTGACGGTGGTGATGCCCGTGACCTTGTGCGACCACGCGCGCACCGAAAGCCCCACGCCGATGACGAGCACGCCGAAGAAAAGGGCGTCGGGCTTGGTGTAGGCGATGGTGATCTCGACGGCGAGCAGCACGAGGAAGGTCAGGACCATCGCGCCCCGCTCGTGCCAGCGCATGACGAGGCGGAAGTTGGCAGCGCACGAGCCGAGGCTGACGGCGATCGCCCCGACAACGCTGATTTCGTAAAGATGCGCGAGCGCCTCGAAGCTCGTGGCGATCATTAGGATCACGATCGGCAGCCCCACGCTGAGCACCAGCGGCCAGACTGGGACGCCGTGGTGGTTCAGCCGGGTAAGCGGGCGCGGCAGGTCGCCGTCGAGCGACATCATGTAGATGACGCCGATGACTGCGTTCATCGCGGTATTGACCGCGCTGAGCAGCAGCACGCCGAAGACCACCCCGACGATGACGGCGAACACACGCCCGGCTTCCACGCCGAAGTGCTGCGCCGCGAAGTGCCCGCCGAGGAAGCGCAGCATGTAGTCTTTGCTCTCGACCAGTTGCTGCGTGTGGCTCTCCGGCAGCGAAAGCATCGCCCAGCCGAGCAGCACCGTGCCGAGGACGACTTCGATGGCGACGATGAAGAGCGCCTTCGATGCGGTGTGGCTCACGCACGGTTTGTCCGGCGGCGAATCGCGGTCGAGCGGCATCACGCCGGTCATATTCGCCACCGCCTCGACGCCGCTCAGCGCGAGGATCACGCCCGTGAAGGCGACCCACGATGAGCCGAAGTTTTCCGGCATGTGAAGGTGGGTGGTCGTCAGGAAGGGCAGGCTCATCCCGATGATCAGGACGACGGTGATGACCGTCGGGATCGCCATGACGATCGAGAGGCTGCCGCTGTGCTTCGGACCGAACCAATTGATGGCGCCGAAGAGCGCGATGGCCGCCATCGTGGCCACCGGAATCCAGCGGCCCGGCACCCCGAGGTAGCTCATCGCCGACCATCCGCTGAGCGCCGCAGTCACGAGGAAATTGGCGATCAGCAGCAGCGCGCCCAGCGCGGCCAGCATGCGGCTCTGCTCCTTCGCGGCGGAATAGACGCCGCCCCCGTCGGGGAAGTTCCGGCAGATGATCGAGTAATTGTATCCCACCACCGCCGTGAGCACGCACACCGCGATGATGATGGGCAGCGACGCGAACGCCGACGCGGCGAAGGCGAGGCCGATGACGTAGGCTTTGCTGGTGCCCCAATCGCCATAGAGCAGCGCGGCGGCGCGGCGCCAATCGACGTTGCGGGGACGGTTCGGACTGATGGAGACGGCCACGGGCGGCGAGAGAAAAAAACGAGGGCTGCGCCCGACTAGGCGCGGCGGGACCAGCGGGCGAAACGGCGGGAGCTGGCAGATGGAATCGAGAGCATCGTGCGCGACCTATACGTGAGCTTGCGGGGAGCTGTCAAAGATACGGAAGCACTCGAGGAAGCCGGGCGCGAAGTCCGCCGGGCGCGCCGCGATCCAGCGGCGGATCTGCTCGATCGTGAAAAACGCGCCCGAGTCGATCTCCGCCGGCGCGAGCCGGAAGGGGCCCTCGTGTTCCGCGCGGTAGAGATGCACGAACTCCCAGCCCGTCTCCGCGCACGCCGCGCGCTCGCCGATCCGCGTGCAGGCCGCCTCGACGCCGAGTTCCTCCGCCACCTCGCGCGGCGCCGTGGCGTCGTAAGTCTGCCCGGCCTCCACGTGTCCCGCCGCGCTCGAATCCCACATCAACGGATGCACGTCCTTCCACCGCGAGCGGCGCTGGAGGAAGAGTTCGCCGATGTCGTTGAAGACGAAGACATGCACCGCGCGGTGGCGGAGCCCCTGCGTGTGGACCTCGTGCCGCGACGCCTGCCGGACGACGCGGTCGGTTTCATCCACCACGTCGAAAATCTCCCCATGCACATCCTGCGCGGCGCCGCCGGTCTTGCCCCCGAGCAGGTTCGTGATCGCGACCCACTGCGCGAGGTCGAGCTCCTCGGCGCGCACGGTTTCCTGCAAGCCGAGCGCGCGGCAGAACTCGCCCCAGTCCTCCACCTCGTCGCCGATGTTCTTGCGCAGCATCTTGCGGCGCTGGGCAAAACCGCGCTTCACGAGCCGGCGAAATGCCGCCCCATCGCACGGCGGCAATTCCCCCGGATCGCGCGGCGTGAGCACAACCACAGCGGAGTCCACACGCGGCTCCGGCGTGAACACAGTCGGCGGCAGCTTGCGCGCGAAGTGAACGTGCCAGCGCCGGCCGATGAGCAGCGTCAGCGCGCCGTAGGCCTTCGTCCGCGGCTCGCCGGAGAGCCGCTCGGCGAGCTCCTTTTGCAGCGTGAAGACGAGCCGCCCGACCGGGCTCGGCTGGTCGGTCCACCCGATCAGGATCTGGCTCGAGACGTAGTAGGGCAGGTTCCCGACCACCTTCACCGGCCCGCGGATGAAGAGCTCGCGCGTGTCGAACTCGCTCGCGTCGCCGTGGACGATCTCGAGCTTCGGAAACTGCGCGCGGAGGAACCCCGCGAGCTGCCCGTCTTTCTCGATCACGAGCCCATTCGCCGACTTCGAGAGCGCATACTCCGTCAGCGCGCCGAGCCCCGGCCCGAGCTCGACCCACGGCTCGCCGGGCTGGAGTTCGAGCTGATCGACGATCCATTGCGCGACGTTCTGGTCGTGCAGGAAATTTTGCCCGAGGCTCTGCTTCGGGGTCCGGCCGAGCGCGGCGAGGGATTGGCTGATGGTGGAGAGCTTCATTTGAGTAGGGCCGTCGGCTTGCGCCGTTTTCGGAAAATGCCGCGGGCATCCGCGATCGACACGCCGTCGATGAAATACGCCGCCGCCGCGCGCCCGATCGAATACGTGCCGGCCGCGGCGATGCCGCCGGAGATCGCATTGCCCCAGCCGGGCACGAACTTCGCCGCCGCCCGCGCGCCCTCGCGAAAGACCAGCCCGATGCCGATGCCCGCGCCGACCGCGGCGAGGAATTCACCCGCGACCTTCACGTTGAACTCGCGCCCGCTGATGTGCGCGAGGCTCGCGACCATCGTGGCCTGGAGCGAGGTGAGGATCGGGAAATCCGCGAGCGGGATCGGCTGTGCGCCGACGGCCCCGCAGATCGCCGTGAGCGAGCGGATGAGCACACCCGCGATTTGTCGCTGGAGCTCGCGGTTCTGCGAAAGCCGCGCCATTTCGAGCTGCGATTCGCCCGGCAGCTCGACGGCGATTTGCTCGACCACTTTCGCCCGGTCGGAAAAGAGCAGCACCCCGACCGTGCGATCCGCGATCGCGGGCTTGGTGAACAGCGCACCGTGCAATTCCAGCCGCTGATCTTCGCCCGCCGCGGCGCCGAGCTGCAGCCCGAGCAGGCTCGGCCGCGCCGCGTGCTGCGCGTCGGTGAAGGCGAGCATCTCCGCTGCGTGCTCGAGATCCGCCGCCATGCTTTCACCGAGGCCCGTCGAAGCGCGCACGAACACGATCAAGTCCGCCGTTTCCGCGCCGAGCGGCCGGCTGACGATCGCCGTCGTCATCGGCTGGCGCGCATCGAGCAGCCGCAGCGTGCCGCGTCCGCCGAGCGCGAAAGTATCCCACAACCCGCTCTGCCGCGCATCGTCCGTGGCGGTCGCGACCGCATTTCCGAAGAGCGCATTCACCACCTCCGCGCGGCTGACTTCGCGCTCGCCCAGCAGCACCAGCCGCGGCGGACGCTGTTCGAGGAAGAGCGTCTTGAGCGGTTCGAGTTCGCGCAGGATCGGCTGGTGCAATCCGTCCGGCAGCTTCCGCAGCAGCGCTTCGAGCTTTTCGTAAAGGGCGAGGAGATTCATCGCGCGCGCACCGTAGCATCGGCACCGCCGGGCCGCACCAGCGCGATTCTCGGAGGGTCGAGTATGGGCAACGAACGGCGAGGAATGAGCAAGCCCCGGCGAGCCATCCTTCTCTAGCTGAGGCACGTTCGACTCGTTCAGCGGCGACACAAGCCACTGAAACCGAGCCATGACCGCACTCGCAGACCGAAAATCACCACGCCGAACCGCCCGCTCCCGGCCGAGTCAACCGGAACGAATGAAGCTGCCGTCGCTCGACGCGATCTTCCGCCCGCGAACGGTCGCGGTTGTCGGCGCGACGGAGCGGGCCGGGAGCGTGGGCCGTGCGGTGCTGGAGAATCTCCTCAGCTTCTCCGGAACGGTCGTGCCGGTAAATGGTGCGCACTCTCGCGTGCTCGGCCTCCGCTGTTATCCGCAGATCAGCGCCTTGCCCGAGGCACCCGATCTCGCGGTGATCGTCGTCCCCGCTGCCGCGGTGCCCGGCGTGGTGCGCGAGTGCGCCGCCGTCGGAGTGCCCGCCGCGATCGTCATCAGCGCGGGCTTTCGCGAGACCGGTCCCGCAGGCGCAGCCCTCGAGCGCGAAGTCCTCGCGGCGGCCGCGGGCCGGGTCCGCTTGCTCGGCCCGAACTGCCTCGGCGTGATGGCGCCGCACCACGGGTTGAACGCCACCTTCGCCACCACGATGGCGCTGCCCGGAAGCGTCGCGTGCATCAGCCAGAGCGGCGCGCTATGCACCGCGATCCTGGACTGGAGCCTGCGTGAGCAGGTCGGCTTCAGCGCGTTCGTCTCGATCGGCGCGATGGCCGACATCGGCTGGGGTGATCTCATCGACTACTTCGGCGACGACCCGCATACGAAGAGCATCGTCTGCTACATGGAGTCCGTCGGCGACGCGCGGGCCTTTCTCTGCGCCGCTCGCGAGGTCGCGTTTAGCAAGCCGATCGTGATCCTGAAAGTCGGTCGCACCACCGCCGGCGCGCGCGCAGCGGCGTCGCACACCGGTGCGCTGACGGGTTCGGATGAAGTCTTCAGCGCCGCCTTCGCCCGCGCCGGCGTGCTACGGGTGCGCAGCGTCGAGGAACTTTTCGACATGGCCGAGGTGCTCGCCCGCCAGCCCCGCCCGCGCGGCCCGCGCCTCGCCATTCTCACGAACGCCGGTGGTCCCGCGGCGCTCGCGTCGGACCAAGCCGTGACTTCCGGCGCACAGCTCGCGGAGCTTTCCGCCGCGTCGATCACCGCCCTCGATCGCGCGCTCCCGCCGCACTGGAGTCGCGGCAACCCCGTCGATCTGCTCGGCGCCGCCGATGGTCCGCTCTACGCGTGCGCTGCGAAAGTCCTGCTCGACGACGACGCCACCGACGGCCTCCTCGTCGTCCTCACGCCACAAGCGATGACGCAGCCCGAGGACACCGCGGTGGCACTGGCAAAAGTCGCTGCCGGTTGCGGGAAGCCGGTGCTCGCGAGTTGGATGGGCGGCGCGTCCGTCGAGGCGGGCCGCGTGCAGCTCAATGCGGCGGGCATCCCGACCTACGACTACCCGGACGAAGGTGCGCGCGCCTTCGCGCTGATGTGGCAACGCAGCAAACACCTCGAAGGGCTCTACGAGCGGCCCGCGCTGCCATCGCTCGAGCCGGAAGTCGCCGAGCATCGCCAGGCGGCGGGCGCGCTGATCGCCCGCATCCGCGAGAGCGGGCGCACGCTGCTTTCCGAGATCGAAGCGAATCAAATCCTCGCCGCCTACGGCATCCCGGTGGCCGCGACCGAAGGCGCGCGCAGCGAGGACGAAGCGGTGAAGGCCGCGCGTCGGATCGGCTTTCCCGTGGCGCTCAAGCTCTGGTCCGAGACGCTCACGCACAAGGCGCGCGTCGGTGGCGTGCGGCTGCACTTGCAGAACGTGACGCAGGTCCGCCGCGCGTGGCGGGAGATTCGTGCCGCTGTCGCAGCGCCTGATTTCACCGGCGTCGTGGTGCAGCCGATGATCGAGGACGACGGCATCGAGCTGATCCTCGGCAGCAGCGTCGATCCGCAGTTCGGCCCCGTGATGCTCTTCGGTGCTGGCGGTTCGCTGGTTGAAGTGCTGGACGATCGCGCCCTCGCGTTGCCGCCACTGAATGCCACGCTCGCCCGCCGCCTCATGGAGCAGACGCGCATCCACGAAGCGCTGGCCGGCAAAGGCCGTCGCGCCGGCGTCGATCTCGCGCGACTCGAGGAGATCCTCGTTCACTTCAGCCACCTCGTCGCCGAGCAGCGCTGGATCGCGGAGATCGACGTGAATCCGCTCCTCGTCTCCGAGCGCGGTGCCATCGCGCTCGATGCCCGCGTGGTGCTCCACCCGGCGCCGATGGCTGAAGCCGATCTGCCGCGCCTCGCGATCCGGCCGTATCCCGCGGAGTATGTGAGCGAAGTGCGGCTGACGGGGATCGGGCGCGTGAGGTTGCGTCCGATCCGGCCCGAGGACGAGACGCTGCTCGTCGCGTTTCACGGTTCGCTCTCGGACCGCACTGTGCACCAGCGCTACTTCGGGAATATCCCGCTCGATTCGCGGATCGCGCACAGCCGGCTCGCGCGCATTTGCTTCAGCGACTACGACCGCGAGATCGTGCTCGTCGCTGAGCGCACTGGCAAGGAGCGCGGGATCCTCGCGGTCGGCCGCATCAACCGCCTGCGCGGCACTTCCGAAGCGCAGTTCGCGTTGCTGGTCGGCGATCCGTGGCAGGGGCGCGGCCTCGGCAAAGCGCTGCTGAAGGCGTTGATCGAAATTGGCCGTCGCGAAGGACTCGCGCGCATTTCCGGCACCGTGCTCGCTGGCAATGCGACGATGCAGCACGTCTGCCGCGAAGTCGGATTCCGCCTGCGCCGCCAGGACGACGAAATCACCGCTGAGATCGAATTATGAACGCACTGTCCGAGCTTCCACCCGTCGCCCGACCTCCGGGCCACCGGCATCAGCCGGGTAAAGACGTGGATTCTTTCTACCATCTCGTCGGCTGCGATCTGCGCGACCGGCCTTGCGACGGCACCGCGTGTTTCGTCGCGGGTGGAGGGCGCGACGCGCATCAGCCTCGGGTCTATTGCCTCGGTCGTTGCTTCGCCGCGCCGGCGCGCGGGCTCGATCGCGCGCGGCCACGGATCGAGGTGCATTCGCGCGAGCCGATCGTGCTCGGTCGGCTGGCGAAAGGCGGTGACGGGAGCCTCGCGAGCTATCGCAGTGCGGGCGGCGGCGCAGCGCTCGAAAAGGCGCTGGCGCACGAACCGGGGGAGGTGATCGGTGCGGTCGAAGCATCCGGCCTGCGCGGGCGAGGCGGCGCTGCCTTCCCCGCGGGGCGCAAGTGGGCAGCGGTCGCGGCGTCGGCGACGCCCGATGAGAAGTTCATCGTGGCGAACGCGGACGAAGGCGACCCCGGCGCCTACGTGGACCGCTTCATCATGGAAGGCGATCCGCACGCGCTGATCGAAGGCATGACGCTCGCCGCCTACGCGGTCGGTGCGCGGCGAGGCTGGATCTACCTGCGGCACGAATACCCCTTCGCGAAGGAAGCGCTCGACCGCGCGCTCGCTGAAGCGCGCGCCGCCGGGTTGCTCGGCGACGACATCCTCGGGCGCGGATTCCATTTCGATATCGAAGTCTTCGTCGGCCACGGCAGCTACGTGTGCGGCGAGGAGACGGCGCTGCTCCGCTCGCTCGCCGGCCTGCGCCCCGAGCCGACGATCCGCCCGCCTTACGCGACGGAGCGCGGGCATCTCGGCCGCCCGACGCTGATCAATAACGTCGAGACGCTCGCGACCGTGCCGTGGATCGTCGAGCACGGCGGCGGCGCGTATCGCGCGCTCGGTTTCGCACAGAGCCGCGGCACGAAGGCACTCTCGCTCAACTCGCTCTTCGCGCGGCCAGGACTTTACGAAGTCGAGTTCGGGATGCCAGTGCGGCAGATCGTCGAGGAACTTGGTGGCGGTTTGCGCCGCGGCCAACTCAAGGGCGTGATCATCGGCGGTCCTCTCGCCGGCATCATCCCGCCGCACCTGCTCGATACGCCGCTCGCCTTCGAGGAACTGCGCGCGATCGGCGCAGCCGTGGGGCACGGGGGCGTCATCGCGTTCGATGAGACCACGTCCATCGCCGCGCTGGTGCATCACGTCCTCGTCTTCGGCTCCTATGAGTCGTGTGGAAAATGCACGCCGTGCCGGCTCGGCAGCCGCCGACTGGAGGAGATCTTCGCGCGCCCTGACATGCCGAGTGACGAAGTTCGCGAACTCATCGCCGCGCTGCGCTGCGCGAGCCTCTGCGGCCATGGCACGGGCCTCGGCGAGTTCGCGGACTCGGCGCTGCGGTATTACGGAAAGGAGCTCGAGCCATGCTGGAAGTAAGCATCGACGGAACACGCCGCCGCTTCCCTGAGGGCACGACGATCCTCGCCGCTGCGCGCGAACTCGGGATCGAGATCCCGACCTTGTGCCACGACGAACGATTGGTGCCGAACGCCGCCTGCCGGATGTGCGTCGTCGAGGTGAAGGGCTGGAGCCGCTTCGCCACCGCGTGCTCGACGCAGCTCGCGGATGGGATGGAGATCCAAACCGCGTCGCCCGCTGTCGAGGATGCGCGGCGAACGATGCTGCGCCTCCTCGCTGCGGGCTATCCCGCCGAAGCGGTCGCGGCGGCCCCGGAGAAGCCGTTCCACCGCTTGCTCCGAAGCTACGGCGCCGACACCGCGAACGACGGCGCACGGCCGTGCTTCACCGACACGCAGCACCCGTATCTGCGCGTGGATATGGCGCAGTGCATCGCCTGCACGCGCTGCATCCGGATTTGCGATGAAGTGCAGGGGCAATTCGTCTGGCGGGCGTGGGGGCGCGGTCCGGAGACGCGTGTGCTGCCGCACGGCGCAGCGAGCCTCGCGGAGAGCGAGTGCGTGAGCTGCGGCGCGTGTGCTGACACGTGCCCGACGGGAGCGATCGAAGACCGGTCCGTGATCGAGCGCGGTGCGCCGGAGACTTGGACGCGGACGACGTGCCCGTATTGCGGCACCGGCTGCGAGATGCTCGTGGGCACGCGCCGCGATCGCATCGTGCAGGTGAAGCCGGTGCTCGATGCGCCGGTCAGCAAAGGCCATCTCTGCGTGAAGGGTCGCTATGCTTTCGACTTCGTCCACGCGCCGGATCGAGCGACGGAGCCGATGATTCGCGAGAGTGGAACGTGGAGGAAAGTCTCGTGGCCGGAGGTTGTGGAGTTCGTGGCGAAGCGACTCGCGGACATCGTGGCGAAGCACGGCGCGGACAGCATCGGCGTGCTCGGCTCGGCGCGCGGGACAAACGAGGAGAACTATCTCGCGCAGAAGTTCGCGCGCGTGGTGCTCGGCACGAACAACGTGGATTGCTGCGCTCGCGTCTGCCACGCGCCGACGGCGGCGGGCATGAAGATGACGCTCGGCACCGGCGCGGCAACGAACTGCTTCGATGACATCGAGCGTGCGGCGACCTTCCTCATCTGCGGCTCGAACCCGACGGAGAATCACCCGATCGTCGGCGCGCGAATCAAGCAGGCTGTCCTGCGCGGCGCGAAGCTCATCGTCATCGACCCGCGGGAGATCGAGCTTGCGCGCTATGCGGATGTGCATCTCCAGCTCCGTCCGGGAACCAACGTCGCGCTGCTGAACGCGCTCGCGCACGTGATCATTGACGAGTCGCTCGCCGATGAGACCGCGCTTCGTGAGCGCGTGCGGGACTTCGATGCGTTCCGCGAGTTTGTCGCCGCGTGGACGCCCGAGCGCGCCGCTGCGATCTGCGGCGTGGAGGCTGCGAAGATCCGTGAAGCAGCACGGCTTTACGCGCAGAGCGATGCGGCGATGTGTTTCCACGGGCTCGGGACGACCGAGCACGTGCAAGGCACGGAGGGCGTGGTGTGCCTGGTGAATCTCGCGCTGCTCACCGGAAACTTCGGCCGGCCCGGCACGGGCGTGAATCCGCTGCGCGGCCAGAACAACGTGCAAGGCGCCGCGCACATGGGCTGCGAGCCGGGAAACCTCACCGGCTTCGTTCCCATCGAGCAGGGCAAGGATGTGTTCGAGTCCGTCTGGCAGGCGCCGTTGCCGCACAGCCGCGGACTTAACCTCATGGAGATGATCGACGCCGCCGGTGAGCGAAAACTCAAGGCGCTGTGGGCGATCGGCTACGACGTGTCTTTCACAAATCCGAACGCCGCCGTGACGAAGGCCGCGATCGAGCAGGTCGATCTCGTGATCGTGCAGGACTTGTTCTTCAACGAGCTGGCCCGCGAGTTCGGGCACGTCTTTCTGCCGGCGTGCTCGTCGTTCGAGAAGGATGGCACGTTCATGAATTCCGAGCGGCGCGTGCAGCGGGTGCGCCGGGCGGTCGAGCCGGTCGGGCAATCGCGCGCGGACTGGGAGATCATCTGCGATGTCGCGAAGGCGATGGGCCACGGGGCGCAGTTCGACTTCGCATCGGCGGAGGCGATCTGGGAGGAGGTGCGGCGCGTTTGGAAGGCCGGCGCCGGGATCAGCTACGCGCGCATCGAAACGCACGGCCTCCAGTGGCCGTGCCCGCGCGAGGATCATCCTGGCACGCCGATCCTGCACACGGAGTCGTTCCCGATCGGGAAGACCGCGCCGCTCAAGTGCATCGAGTTTCACGCGACCACGGAGGTCGCAAACGAGGAGTTTCCATTCCTGCTCACGACGGGGCGGACGCTGTATCAGTTCAACGCGGGCACGATGACGATGCGCACCGCGAACGCTCAACTCCGCGGCACTGACACGCTGGACATCGCGCCGGCGGATGCGCAGCGCATGGCTCTGCGCGACGGTCAGCGCGTGCGTGTGCGCAGCCGGCACGGCGCCGCGGTGCTGCCGGTGCGAGCCGATTCGCGGCTCAAGCAGGGGGAACTCTTCGCGACCTTCCACGCGACGGATGTCTCGCTCAATCAACTCACCGGACCACATCGCGACACGCACGTGCAGACGCCCGAATACAAAGTCGTCGCCGTGACTCTCGACAAAATCTGACCGCATAAAACCATGGCTGAACTCTTTGGATTCGACTGCTACTCGCCGAAAGAAATCGCCGAACGGGTGGAGAACGTGGGTGTGACCAAGTCGCGCCTGCCGCTGCTCTCGGTGGTCGCGCTCGGCGTGCTGGCCGGCAGCTTCATCGGGCTCGGTGCGCTCTACTTCACGCTCGTCGCCAGCGACGCGACGCTGCCGTTTGCTGTGGTGAGGGTGCTGGGTGGCGTGGCTTTTTCCCTTGGGCTGATTCTCGTCGTGATCGCGGGCGCGGAGCTTTTCACCGGGAACAATCTGCTCGTCATGGCGTGGGTCGCGGGTCGGATCACGTTCGCGACGGTGGTGAAGAATCTTGCGGTGGTGTTTGCCGCGAACTTCGTGGGCGCGGTCGGCCTCGCGGCGCTGGTTGCGAAATCGGGGCATTGGAAAATGGCCGGCGGTGACGTGGGGAGAGCGGCGATCACCATCGCTGCAGCAAAGTGCGCGCTTCCGTTCGATGAGGCGTTCTTCAAGGGCATCCTGTGCAATCTGCTCGTGTGTCTCGCGGTGTGGATCGCGCTCGCGGGGCGTAATGTGACCGACAAGATCCTCGCGATCATCTTCCCGATCTCGGCGTTCGTTGCAGCGGGCTTCGAGCACAGCGTGGCGAACATGTATTTCATCCCGCTCGGCATCTTCCTGCGCGGCGAGGTGCCGCCCGACAGCATCCCGAATCTCGATGCGCTCACATGGATCGGCTTCCTCCAAAACCTCCTCCCGGTGACGCTCGGAAATCTCGTCGGCGGCGCGGGGATGGTCGGATTGGTGTATTACGTCATCTACCGGAGGCAGTCGGTCGCGCCGACTGCGTCGAAATGAGCGAGCGCGCTTTCAAGACCCTCGATGCGAATGAAGCGGTCGCGTGGGTGGCATATGCGCTGAACGAAGTCATCGCGATCTACCCGATCACGCCGGCGACCCCGATGGGTGAATGGGCGGATCAATGGGCGGCGGCTGGGGTGAAAAATCTCCTCGGGACGGTGCCCGCGGTCGTGGAGATGCAGAGCGAAGGCGGCGCCGCGGGCGCGATTCACGGTGCTCTCCAGACGGGCGCGCTGGCGACGACATTCACGGCGTCGCAGGGGCTGCTCCTGATGCTGCCGAACATGTTCAAGATCGCGGGCGAACTCACGCCGTTCGTGATGCACGTCGCCGCGCGATCGCTCGCGGCGCAGGCGCTGTCGATCTTTGGCGATCACAGCGATGTGATGGCCGCGCGCATGACGGGGTTTGCGATGTTGTGCTCCGCGTCGGTGCAGGAAGCGCAGGACTTCGCGCTCATCGCCCAGGCCGCGACGCTGGAATCGCGCATTCCGTTCCTGCACTTCTTCGATGGTTTCCGCACGTCGCACGAGATCGCCAAGATCGAGACACTCGACGAGGACGCGCTCCGGGCGATGCTCGATGAGCAGCGCATCGCGGAGCATCGGGCGCGGGCGTTGTCGCCGGATCATCCGGTGCTCCGTGGCACGGCGCAGAATCCGGACGTGTATTTCCAGGCGCGTGAGACGGTGAATCCATTCTACGCGGCGTGCCCGCAGATCGTGCAGCGGATGATGGACCGCTTCGCGCGAGTGACGGGACGCCAGTATCGGCTTGTCGAATATCACGGCGCGCCGGACGCGGACCGCGTGACGGTCTTGATGGGATCCGCGTGTGAGACGGCACACGAGACGGTCGATTTCCTCGTCGCGCGCGGTCAGAAAGTCGGGGTGCTGAAGGTGCGGCTCTACCGACCGTTTGACGTGAGGGCGTTTATGGCCGCGATGCCGGAGACGGTCCGGTCGATCGCCGTCCTCGATCGCACGAAGGAGCCCGGGGCGGCGGGGGAGCCTCTCTACCTCGACTGCGTGAACGCCGCGCACGAATCCGGTCGAGGTGGCGTGCGGATCGTCGGCGGACGTTACGGACTTTCATCGAAGGAGGTGACGCCCGCGATGTTGAAGGCTGTGTTCGACAACCTCGCGCAACCGGAGCCGCGGAATCATTTCACCGTCGGCATCCGCGACGATGTATGCGGGACGAGCCTCGACTGCGACGATGCGTTCACGGTCGAGCCGGACGATGTTTTTCGTGCGGTGTTCTACGGACTCGGAGCAGATGGGACGGTCGGTGCGAACAAGGACTCGATCAAAATCATCGGCGAGAACACCGGGCACTACGCGCAGGGATACTTCGTTTACGACTCGAAGAAATCCGGCTCGATGACGGTCTCGCACCTGCGCTTCGGTCCGCGGTCGATCCGGTCTGCGTATCTCATCTTGCGGGCGAACTTCATCGGTTGCCACCAGTCGCTCTTCCTCGAGCGCTTCGATGTGCTCGAACGTGCGGCGCCGGGGGCCACGCTGCTTTTGAATACCTCGACTCCGCTCGATCGCGTCTGGGAGCGACTGCCGGAGAGCATGCAGCGCGGGATCATCGAGAAGGGCCTGCGCCTTTTTGTGATCGATGCGAACGCTGTGGCGCGTGCGAGCGGGATGGTCGGGCGCATCAATACGATCATGCAGGTCTGCTTCTTCTCGGTATCCGGCGTCCTGCCGCACGAGGAGGCGATCGCGGCGATCAAGGGTTCGATCCGCAAGACGTATGGCAAAAAGGGCGAGGCGATCGTGCAGATGAATCTGGCGGCGGTGGATGAGACGCTGAGCCATCTCTACGAAGTCGAAGTGCCGACGACGGTCGGCAGCGACGTCGCGTTGCGGCCGGCGGTGGCGAAGGAAGCGCCGCCGTTCGTGCGCGATGTGCTCGGCGCGATGATCGGCGGGCGAGGGGACTTGCTGCCGGTCAGCGCATTGCCGTGCGATGGCACGTATCCGACCGACACCGCGCGCTGGGAGAAGCGCAATCTGGCGGCGGCAGTCCCGGTGTGGGACGCGGACATCTGCATTCAGTGCATGAAGTGCGCGATGGTGTGTCCGCATTCCGTGATTCGCGGAAAAGCCTACGAGCCGGCGCTGCTCACCGGCGCGCCTGGCACCTTCAAATTTCATGATGCTCGCTTGCCTGAGTGGAACGGGCTGAAGTTCACGCTCCAGGTCGCGGTCGAGGACTGCACGGGTTGTGCGATCTGCGTGGACGTGTGTCCGGTGCGCAACAAGAGCGAGGCTCGACTGCGGGCGATCAACATGCAGCCGCAACCTCCGCTGCGTGAGAGCGAGCGCGCGAATTGGGATTTCTTCTGCGCGATCCCCGACATGGATCGCCGCCACATTTCGACCGAGCACGTGCGGCAGCAGCAGGTGCAGCGGCCGTTGTTCGAGTTCTCGGGTGCGTGCGCCGGTTGCGGCGAGACGCCGTATTTGAAGCTGCTCTCCCAGCTCTTCGGTGATCGTTTGCTCGTGGCGAATGCGACGGGCTGCTCGTCGATCTACGGCGGGAATCTTCCAACGACGCCGTGGGCGAAGGACGCGAACGGGCGTGGGCCGGCGTGGTCGAATTCGTTGTTCGAGGACAATGCGGAGTTCGGGCTCGGCTTCCGCGTGTCGCTCGACAAACAGCGCGAGTTCGCCGCGGAACTCCTGCAGAGACTCGCGCCGCAACTCGGTGGCGAGATTGCATCGCAAATCCTCACCGCGCGACAGCAGGACGAGGCGGACATCTTCGATCAGCGCGAACGTGTGGCGGAGTTGAAGCGGCAGCTTGCGCCGCTCGACGATCCGGTCGCACGCCGGTTGCTGCCGCTCGCGGACACGCTCGTGCGCAAGAGCGTGTGGATCGTCGGCGGCGATGGCTGGGCCTACGACATCGGCTTCGGCGGGCTCGATCACGTGCTCGCGAGCGGGCGCAACGTGAAGGTGCTCGTGCTCGACACCGAGGTGTATTCGAACACGGGCGGGCAGATGTCGAAATCCACGCCGCGCGCGGCGGTGGCGAAGTTCGCCGCAGGCGGCAAGCGGGTCGCGAAGAAGGATCTCGGCCTGATGGCGATGACCTACGGGCACGTCTATGTCGCCGCGGTCGCGATGGGCGCGCGCGATGAACATACGCTGCGCGCCTTCATCGAAGCGGAGAGTTACGATGGTCCGGCGCTGATCATCGCTTACAGCCATTGCATCGCGCACGGCATCGATTTGACCACCGGCATGCAGAACCAGAAAGCCGCTGTGCAATGCGGGCAGTGGCTGCTCTATCGCCACGACCCGCGCCGGACGGAGCGCGGGGAGAATCCGCTCCAACTCGACTCGGGCGCGCCGCACAAGCCGGTGCGTGATTATCTCCGGCTCGAAAACCGGTTCCGAATGCTCGAGCACAGTCACCCGGACGAAGTGGCGGCGCTCCACGAGCAAGCGCAGCACGATGCAGACGCGCGATTCGCGCTTTACCAATACCTCGCAGCTCGTCCAGCCGCGGCCACAAAGCCATGAACCTCACGACAAACTATCTCGGCCTGAAACTGCGGACGCCGTTGGTGCCCTCCTCTTCGCCGCTCTCCGAAGACATCGATAATCTCAAGCGCATGGAAGACGCGGGCGCGGCAGCGGTGGTGCTGCACTCGCTCTTCGAGGAGCAAGTCCGGCACGAGACGCATACGCTCCATCATCACCTCACGCACGGCACGGAGAGCTACGCTGAGGCGCTGACGTATTTTCCCGAGGCGGGCGAGTTCACTTTCCGCCCGGAGCGCTACGTGGCGCACCTCGCGAAGGCGAAGGCGGCGCTCGGCATCCCGATCATCGCGAGTCTGAACTGCACGAGCTTCGGGAGCTGGACCGCGGTATCGAAGGACCTGGAAAAGGCCGGCGCCGATGCGATCGAGCTGAACATTTACTCGATCCCGACGGACCCGGACATCGGCACGGAAGAGATCGAGACGAACTACGTCACCATCGTCGCCGCAGTGAAGGCGCAGGTGAAGATCCCGGTCGCGGTGAAGCTCGGTCCGTTCTTCACGAACTTCGCGCATTTTGCCCGACGGCTGGATCTGCAGCGGGTGGATGGGCTCGTCCTGTTCAATCGCTTTTACCAGCCGGACATCAGCCTCGAATCGCTCGAAGTCGCGCCGACTATCCTGCTGAGCGCGCCGATGGAGACGCGGCTCCCGCTGCGCTGGATCGCGATCCTGCACGGACGCATCCGCGCGAGCCTCGCGGCCACGAGCGGGATCCATCGAGGCACCGATGCGCTGAAGATGCTCATGGTGGGGGCGGATGTGACGATGCTCTGCTCCGTCTTGTTGCGGCGGGGAATCCCGCAGATCGCAGTCATCGAGCAGGAGATGCGCGAGTGGATGGAGCAGCACGAATATCAGTCCGTCGAGCAACTCAAAGGCAGCTTGAGCCAGAAGAACTGTCCTGACCCGGCGGCGTTTGAGCGTGCGCTCTACATGCGGGCGCTGGCGATCGATCGGACGATCCTGCCGAGTCCGTAGCTATCTCACTTCGCGGGCGCGGCGGCCGGCGGAGCGGCGATCTGGCGGCCGAAGCCGGAGACCAAGTCTGCGAGGTCGTCGGTGAGGAGGACCTTCCATCTGTCGCCGTCGCGCTTGAGCGAGAGGACTTCCATCTTCGTCATCTCGGTGGTGCCGCGGCGCAGCGTCGCGCGGAAGACGACGTGGGTGAGGTCACCTTCCTCTACGTGGCCGAGGACTTGATATTCGGAGCCGGCGGTCATCTCGCGGATCTGCGGGACGAACGTGGTGAGATTGCTCACGAAGCGCACGAAGAGTTCGCGCGGCGGTTCGGTCTTCACGATCGCGAGGCCGGAGTCGCCGAAGAGGGCGCTGACGACTCGCTGCGGCGGCTTGCGATCGGCGGGTGCGGCGGCGATGGCGTCGGCGACTTTGGCCAGGATCTTTTGGAAAGCTTCGAGCGCGCTCGGGTGCATCGCGTCGGCGACGACCGTGAGATGAAGATCGGCCATCGCGCGGATGTAGGTGTGCGCGACTTCCTCGGGCATTTCTGCGCCGGCGGCGGGTTGGATTTTCTTCGCTGGCTCGGCGGCTTGCGCGGCGACGAGGGCGAGGAGGAGGAAGAGGAGGGTCTTCATTTCGTGAGGAAGGCGGTGAGAGGGCTGGTGGCGTTGGCCGTTTCGGCGCGCGCGCCGAGGCCGATTTCGTAGGCGGCGCGGCCGGCTTCGACCGCAGCGGCGAAGGCGCGAGCCATGCGCTCGGGATCGGGGGCGATGGCGATCGCGGTGTTCACGAGGACGGCGGCGGCGCCGAGTTCCATCGCGGCGGCGGCGTGGCTGGGCGCACCGAGGCCGGCATCGACGATGACGGGCACGGTGCATTGCTCGATGATGATCTCGAGCTGCGCGCGCGTCTCGATGCCGCGGTTCGAGCCGATGGGCGAGCCGAGTGGCATGACCGTGGCGGTGCCTACGTCTTCGAGGCGCTTCGCGAGCACGGGGTCGGCGTTGATGTAGGGCAGCACGGTGAAGCCGTCCTTCACGAGGATTTCCGCCGCCTTGAGCGTCTCGATCGGATCGGGGAGCAGGTAGCGCGGGTCGGGATGAATCTCGAGCTTCACCCAGTCGCTGATGCCCGCGGCGCGTGCGAGGCGGGCGAGGCGCACGGCTTCTTCCGCGTTCATCGCGCCGCTGGTGTTTGGCAGGAGCAGGTATTTTTTTGGATCGATGAACTCGAGGATGTTCGCGAACGGGTCGCCTTTGCCGCTGAGGTCCGCGCGGCGCAGCGCGACGGTGACGATCTGCGTGCCGCTGGCTTCGAGCGCGGCTGCCATCGCTTCGTTCGACGAGAATTTCCCCGTGCCCACGAGCAGCCGCGAATGGAACTCGCGTCCGGCAATGATGAGTGGCTCGGTGGTCATGGGGCGCGCACGGTAGGTGCGGCTCGCCTTCGGACAAGCGGCAAGTCGGCGCGAGCGCGATCAAGCGGGAGCAGTTTCCGCTCATGCCCTGCGGGACGCGCAACGGCTCCGGGCCGGTGGAAGGGCGATCAACTGATGTGAACGAATGCGCCGACACCGAGATCGATGCCGGCCGCATTGATGGTGCCGACGTTCACCAAGCCGTCGCGCCGGTTTTCTTGGTGACGACGACGACCGTGATTGGCACGAACGAGACTGTGAAGCTGGAGCTTGTTGCCCGAAGAAAACTGCGACCGACACTGTGGCTGGGGGCTTCGTCGCATTCGGTTCGCGTGGTTTCGCGCTACGCGCCGCGTTGCAAAAGGCTGCTCATGTCTTGCCGTGGTGCTGCGCGGCGCTAGGCTCAAAGCGTGAGCGAACCTGAACCCACTCATCCAGCCAGCCTCGCCGGCTCGCTCTTGATCGCCCATCCCGGCCTGCTCGACCCGAATTTTCGCCGCACGGTGCTGCTGATCTCGGAGCACGACAGCAAGGGGACGTTTGGCCTCGTGCTGAATCGACCGACGGGGCGCACGCTGGGCGACTTCCTGCCAAACAAACCGATCGGCGCGCTCGCGCAATTGCCGGTGCTGCTCGGCGGGCCAGTGCAGGCGAACCAGTTGATCTTCGCTTCATTCCAATGGTCGATGGAGACGGACCGGATGCACTGCCGGCATCACCTGCTCATCCCGGAGGCGCAGGAGGCGCTCGAGCAGGAGCATACGGAGGTGCGCGCATTCATCGGCTATTCGGGGTGGGGTGAAGGGCAGATCGAGGCGGAGCTGAAGGTGAAGTCGTGGCTGATCAGCCAGCCGAATCTCGATCTCTTCGCGCCCGGCAAACACGAGACGCTGTGGCGGGAGGTGACGAGCGGGTTCGGGCCGTGGTTCAAGCTTGTGGCGGAAGCGCCGGACGATCTTAGCTCCAACTAACCACCCCATGATCATCGCCTGCCCGAAGGAAATCAAAGCTCAGGAACACCGCGTCGCGATGCTGCCGTCGGCGGCCTATCAACTCACGCGGCGCGGCCACACGGTGCTCGTCGAGGAGGGCGCGGGTGTGGGCTCGGGCTACAGCGACGAGGAATATCGCGCCGCGGGCGCGGAGATGGTGGCGAAGCACGAGGAGATCTTCGAGCGCGCGCAAATGATCGTGAAGGTGAAGGAGCCGCTGCTCGATGAATACTGCCTGCTCCAGCCGGGGCAGATTCTTTTCACCTATTTGCACCTCGCGGCGAGCAAGCCGCTCACCGAGGCGCTCGTGCGCACGCAGGTGGCGGCGGTGGCTTACGAGACGGTGGAGGTGAATCGCCGCCTGCCGCTGCTCGAGCCGATGAGCGAGATCGCCGGACGAATGAGTGTGCTCGTGGGCGGCTATTACCTGGCGAAGCATACCGGCGGCAAAGGCGTGCTGCTCGGCGGGGTGCCGGGCGTGCTCCCAGGGAAAGTGATGGTGCTCGGCGGCGGGACCGCGGGTGTGAATGCCGCGCGCATGGCCACCGGCCTCGGCGCGGACGTGACTATCCTCGATGTCGATGTCGAGCGGATGCGCTTCCTCGATATCACGCTGCACACGGCGCACACGCTTTACTCGAGCCCTGCTCACATCCTCGAGCAACTCCCGGAGGTGGATCTGCTCATCGGCGCGGTGCTCGTGCCGGGCGCGAAGGCGCCAAAGCTCATCACGCGTGAAATGCTGAAGGTGATGAAGCCGGGCAGCGTGCTCGTGGACATCGCGGTGGATCAGGGCGGCTGCGCCGAGACCACGAGGCCGACGACTCATCACGCCCCGATCTTCGTCGAGGAAGACGTGCTGCACTACTGCGTGGCGAATATGCCCGCCGCTTACGCGCGCACCGCCACGCAGGCGCTCACGAACGTGACGTATCCCTACGTCGAGCGGCTCGCCGATCACGGCTTGCCCGGCGCGTTTGCGAAGGACCGCAATCTCCTCGGTGGGCTGAACGTGTATCACGGCCACGTGACGTGCCGCGCGGTGGCCGAGGCGCACGGGTTGCCCTTCGTCGAGCCGGAGCTTTAGCGGCTCGGTTGTTTCATCGGTGGAGTTGCGAGCGGAAATTCACGTTTGAGCGGGAGGGGGTGCGCGGGTATGGGGCGCGGCGCATGATTCCCCCGATCAAGCCATCATCTCACGCCACCGACCGCGCGCTGCCGCAGTTCGAGCCGACGCACTGGAGCCTCGTGGCGCGGGCGGGCTCGGCGAGCGAGACGCAGCGGCGGGCGGCGCTCGGGGCGCTCTACGGCGCGTATTGGTTTCCGCTCTACGCTTTCCTGCGGCAGAGCGGGCGCGCGGCGCACGATGCGGAGGATCTCGTGCAGGCGCTTTTTCTCCGGCTCGCGGATGGGCGGCTCTTTGCGTCGGCGGATCGGGGGCGGGGGCGCTTTCGCACGCTGCTGCTGGCGGCGCTGAAGAATCTCGATGTGGATGTCGCGCGTGCGGCGCGCGCGGAGCGGCGGGGCGGCGGGGCGGAGGTGCTCTCGCTCGGCTGGCTGGGGGCGGAGGCGCGCTGGGAGGCGGTGGCGGCGGAGGCGGATCCGGCGGCGGCGTTCGATCGCGCGTGGGCGGCGGCGCTGCTCGATCGTGCGGCGGGGCGCATCCACGTGGAGTATCGCGAGCATGGGCGCGAGGGGTTGTTCCGGGAGCTTTTCGCCCGCCTCACGGGCGTGGCGGCGGAGGGGCTGGAGGCGGTCGGCGAGCGGCATGGGGTGAGCGAGGCGGCGGTGAAGATGGCGGTGCTGCGGCTGCGGCGGCGCTATGCGGAGATCGTGCGCGAGGAGATCGCGGCGACGACGGATTCGCCCGCGGAAGCGCGCGAGGAGTTGCGTTACCTGCTGGCGATTTTTCCGTAGGTGAGGGGTGGAGCATTTATGTCCGTCGCCGCCTCACCCACCACACCACTTCCCACCACCTGCGCGGTGTGTGGTAGCGCGCTGCTCGCGGGGGCGGAGGGGGTGCAGTGTCCGCGCTGCGTGCTCGCGTTGGCGGAGGATTCGACGGATGAGGAGGAGGCGCTGGTGGCGGAGCTTTTCCCCGAGCTGAAGGTGCTCGGGCGGCTCGCGCTGGGGGGCTGCGGCACGGTGTGGCGCGCGGAGCACCGGCGGCTGCGGCGGGCGGTGGCGTTGAAGTTTCTCGACTCCCGTCTGGCGCGCACGCCGGCGGCGATCGCGCGGTTTTCCCGCGAGATCGAGGCGGCGGCCCGGCTGGAGCACGCGGGCATCGTGCGGACGCACGATGCGGGGGAGCGCGGCGGGCAGTGGTTCATGCAGATGGAGCTGATCGAGGGCACGGATGCGGGTGCGCTGGCGCGGGCGCGCGGTCCGCTGCCGGTGGCGGAGGCGTGCGAGGTGGTGCGGCAGGCGGCGCTGGCGCTGCACCACGCGCACGGGCAGGGCGTGATCCATCGCGATGTGAAGCCGGGCAACATCATGATCGCGGAGGATGGCACGGTGAAGGTGCTCGACTTCGGCCTGGCGCAGGTGCCGCAGGAGGGGGAGCCGATCACGCTTTCGGGCGAGCTGCTCGGCACGCCGGAATACATGGCGCCGGAGCAGATCGAAGCGCCCTCGGCGGTGGATGCGCGGGTGGATGTGTATGGGCTGGGGGCGACGCTTTTCCGCCTGCTCGCGGGGCGCACGCCGCATGAGCGGGCGGGGGAGAGTAGCTCGTATTTCCTGCGGATGAAGCGGATCACCTCCGAGCCTGCGCCGTCGCTCGAGACGCTGCGCGGCGGCTTGCCCGCGGAGCTCGTGCGGCTGGTGGCGCGGATGCTCGCGGCCGCGCCCGACGCGCGGCCCGCGACGGCTGCGGAGGTGGCGGAGCGGCTGGCCCCGTGGGTGGCGGGGGCGAATCTCGTGGGGCTGCTCGCGGGCGAGGAGTTCGCGCCCGCGGTGGGGCCGCGTCCGCGCGTGCGGCTCGCGGCGTGGGTGGCGCTGGGTGCGGCGGCGGTGGCGGCGCTCGGAGCGGTGCTGCTGGTGCGGCCGGAGCAGGCTGCACCGGCAGGCAGCGGTGTGCGTGTGCTGAGCGGGGAGTGGGAGATCGAGCGCAAGGTCGCGCCGCCGGTGCTCGTGCGCGCGGCGCGTTTCGGGCCGGGCGGAGCGATCATCGGGGTGGCGAATACGGGGCTCTTCCGTCTCGCGCCGCCGGACTTCGCGGCGAGCCACGCGCTGCAGGCATCGGGCGCGCCGTGGACGTGCGGGGTCTCGCCGCAGGGCGCCATCGTGTCTTCGATCCACAATAGCGCGGAGCGGCGGTGGCTGAGGGTCACCGATCTCTTGGGCGCGCGGCCGGCGACGCTCGGGTATGCGGACGATCGCGATGGCGGGCCGATGGGCTTCGACTTCGTGCGCGCGGGTCGGGTGCCCGCGGGCACGCGGCTGCGGGAGGGCGACGTGCTGGTGGCGGACGCGGGCTTTCGGCGGATGCAGGGCCGCGGCAGCCTGTGGCGCTTCCGCTGCGACGAGGATGCGCCCGCCGAACTGCTCGGCGAGCACCCGGCGCTGCTCACCGCGCCGATCGATGTGGCAGCGGCGCCGGGCGGCGTCTTCATCCTGAACCGCCATGGCTACCAGCCACCGACGGCTCCCACGGTTGCGAACCGCACGCGGCGGCTGGTGCGTTGGGACGGGGCTGCCTTCCACTCGTGCCGGCTGGATGAGCCGGTGCGCGCGCCGTCGGGGCTGGTCTTCGATGAGAGGACGGGGGGCTTTTTCATCGCCGAGGGCACGGGTCTGCCGGCGGGCGAGCCGGGGCATCGCCTGCTGCTCGCGCGCCCGGCGGGCGAGCGGGACGCCTACACGGTGTCGGTGGTGGCGGATGGCTTTGGGGAGCTGGGCGATTGCGCCCTTGGGGCGGATGCGGATGGGACGCGGCTGGTGATCTCCGATGTGCATCACCGGACGCTCTACGTGCTGCGGAGGAAGTAGGGGGCCGCGCTGGGCGGTGCGCGGGTTTTTTGCTTCGGGAAAAATGCGTCGATTTTGCGTTACCTCCGCGCGGTGATTCCGTAGGTAGGGGTGTGCATCCGCGCTGTCCGCACCTCCGGCGGGCGGCTGGGTGCGCTCTCAAAACCTCCCTCCACCGCACTTCCCTCCATGAAAACCATCCGCACGCTTCCAGCCAGTGCTCTCGCTATCGCGGCCGCACTATTCACTCATGCTACCCCGGCGATAGGGGACGGCTTTGATGTTCCTGCCAAAGCCTCCGCGCCGATTGCCGCCGGGCAGTTGGGCGCGGCGGTGGAGAAGCAATACACGGGCGAGGGCCTCGCCGTGACGGCTTCGCGCGACGGCGCGCTCTTGCGCTGCGTGTTTCAGAAGATGGAGGGCGAGGTGACGCGCGAAGGCCTGTGGCTGACTTCGACGACGGAAGACGCGAAGGATGAAAAGTTTCGCGTAATGGCGACCGCGGTCGGCAGGGACGCGCAGCAGCCTGTCGCCGCCATGCTCCCGCGCGCGGGCACGGTGGAGGTGGCGGACAAGGTCGCCCGTTTTCTGCGGCCCGGGTTGGTCGAGGAATACAGCGTGAGCGTGGACGGCGTGCGTCAGGATTTCATCATCGGGCAACAGCCCGCCGGTTCAGGCCAACTGCGCGTGGAACTGGAGGTGACGGGTGCGGCGGTCGAGCCGCTGGTGGATGGCGCGCGGCTGGTGCTGGCGGGCAGTGGGCGCAAGCTGAATTACAATCGCCTGCGCGTGACCGATGCCAATGGCAAGGAGCTGACGGCGCGGATGGAAGTCGATGGGGATGCCCTGTCGCGTGTTCCGACGCTGGCCATTCTCGTGGACGATGCGGACGCCGCCTACCCCATTCGCATCGACCCCACGTTCACCGATGCCAACTGGATCAGCATCGGCGGCATTCCGGCCGGTGCGAACAGCGCGGTAAATGCAGTGGTGGTGGATGGTTCGGGAAATGTCTTCATCGGCGGGTATTTCACCGTGGTTGGCAATGCCGTGATGAACCGGATCGCCCAATGGAATGGGAGCAGTTGGAGCACGCTCGGCTCGGGGATGAACAACACGGTGTTTGCGCTGGCGGTGTCGGGCAGTGACCTGTATGCGGGGGGTGAATTCACGACGGCGGGCGGGGTGTCGGCCAATCGGATTGCCAAATGGAACGGGAGCAGTTGGAGCGCGCTCGGCTCGGGGATGAACAGCACTGTCTATTCGCTGGTGGTGTCGGGCAGCGACCTGTATGTCGGCGGTCAATTCTCAACGGCGGGCGGGGTGTCGGCCAGTGGCGTCGCCAAATGGAACGGGAGCAGTTGGAGTGGGTTCGGCTCGGGGATCAATACCGGCCCGGTGTATGCGCTGGCGGTGTCGGGCAGCGACGTGTATGCGGGGGGCCAGTTCACGGAGGCAGGCGGGTCGCCGGCCATTAACATCGCCAAATGGAACGGGAGCATTTGGAGCGCACTCGGTTCGGGGGTGGTGGGCTACAAGGTGAGTGCGCTGGCGGTCTCGGGCAGCGACGTGTATGCGGGGGGATCTTTCTATAGTTCGGGCGGGGCGCCCGGCGATAACATCGCCAAATGGGACGGGAGCAGTTGGAGCGCGCTCGGCACGGGGATTGGCAACTACGTGAATGCGGTGGTGGTGTCGGGCAGCGACGTGTATGTGGGGGGCGCTTTCTATAATGCGGGCGAGACGTCGGCCCAGAACATCGCCAAATGGGACGGGAATACTTGGAGCACGGTCGGCTCGGGGATGAACAGCGATGTGATCGGGCTGGCGGTGTCGGGCAGCGACCTGCATGCGGTGGGCATTTTCACAACGGCGGGTGAGGTGTCGGCCCAATACATCGCCAAATGGGACGGGAACATTTGGAGCGCGACCGGCTCGGGGGGCTCGGGCTCGGGGATGAATGGCTCGGTGCAAGCCGTGGCGGTATTGGGCAGCGACGTGTATGCGGCGGGCGATTTTTCGACGGCGGGCGGGGTGTCGGCCAGTAAGATCGCCAAATGGAACGGGAGCAGTTGGAGCGCCCTTGGCTCGGGGGTGGACAGCACTGCCTATTCGCTGATGGTGTCGGGCAGCGACCTGTATGTCGGCGGTCAATTCTCATCGGCGGGCGGGATGTCGGCCAATGGCGTCGCCAAATGGGATGGGAGCAGTTGGAGTGGGTTCGGCTCGGGGATCACTGGCGGCCGGGTGCAGGCGATGGCGTTTTTGGGCAGCGACTTGTATGCGGCGGGCACCTTCTTTATGGATATGACGCCAGACCCGAACATCTTCGGTATCGCCAAATGGAATGGGAGTAGTTGGAGTCCGGTCGGGGGCGGGGTAGGCTCCGATGCCCTGGCGCTGGCGGTGTTGGGAACCAACTTGTATGTGGGGGGCTATTTCTCGACGGTATTCAATACGGGAGGCGGAGCAGTGTCGGTCAATCAGATCGCCAAATGGGACGGAACCAGTTGGAGCGCGCTCGGTCCGGAGTTTGGCGGCACGATGCGAGCACTGGCGGTGTCGGGCAGCGACCTGTATGCGGGGGGCGACAATGGCATCTCCAAATGGAACGGGACCAGTTGGAGCGCACTCGGCTCGGGGATTGGCAACACGGTGCAGGCGCTGGCGGTGTCGGGCAGCGACGTGTATGCGGGGGGGCAATTTTACGACGGCGGGCGGGGTCTCGGCCAATCGGATTGCCAAATGGGATGGGAGCAGTTGGAGCGCGCTCGGCTCGGGGTTGGACGCCAGTGTGATTGCGCTGGCGGTGTCGGGCAACGGCGACGTGTATGCGGGAGGCTATTTCACGGTAGCCGGCGACAAGGTGTCCGCCTACGTGGCGAAGGCCGGAACCCCGATTGAGAATGAGAATGCCTACCCGACCGACATCGCGCTGAGCAGCGCGAGCATCGCCGAGAACAACGCGCCGGGCGCGACGATCGGCACGCTCACCGCGACCGATCCCGACGCCGGACAGACGCACGCCTTCACCCTCGTCAGCGGCACGGGCGACACGGACAACGCAGCCTTCACCATCACCGGCACGACGCTCTCGATCAATGGCAGCGCGGACTACGAGACCGACAGCAGCTACAGCATCCGCATCCGGGCTACCGATAGCGGCGCGCCCGCGGCGACCTACGAGGAGATCTTCACGATCACCATCACCGACGTGACGATCCCGCAGGAGATCACCTTCGCGCCGCTGGGCGGGAAGACGTATGGCGACGCGCCCTTCGCGGTGAGCGCGACGGGCGGCGCGAGCGGGCAGCCGGTGACCTTCACGGCGAGCGGGCCGGCGACGGTGAGCGGCAGCACGGTGACGATCACCGGCGCGGGGGAGGTGACGATCACGGCGCACCAGGCGGGTGCGGGCGATTACCTCGCGGCGGCGGATGTGAGCCGGACGTTCACGGTGGCGAAGGCGGCGCAGGTGCTCAACTTCACCAGCCTGCCGGCGACGGCGACGACGATGGAGACGGTCATCCTGAGCTTCGTGGGCGGCGGGAGCGGGAATCAGGTGACCTTCAGCGTGCAGAGCGGGCCGGGCTCGATCTCGGGGGATACGCTCACCTTCACCGGCACGGGCAGTGTGGTGGTGCGGGCGAGTCAGGCGGGGAATGCTAACTACTTCGCCGCAGCGGACGTGGACCGGACGGTGGTGGTGAGCGCGCCGGGCGGGTTCACGCTGGTGGACGACGCGGCCTTTGCGGGCACCGCGGCTATCACGATCAATGTGCTAGCTAATGATCCTGCCGGGACGACGCTCACGAGTGTGACGCAGCCGACGAGCGGCGGCGTGGCGAAGGTCGAGGCGGGGAAGGTGAAGTTCACCCCAAGCGCGCTGGTGAGTGCGCCGATCACTTTCACCTACACGGCGGCCAACGGCTCGGAAAGCGGGACGGCGACGGTGACGGTGAACTCGCGCATGGAGGCCACGGGGAACTACATGGGGCTGCTGCGCCGCGGGCATTTCCAAGACGAGATCGCTGGGCGCGTGACGCTGACGGTGACGTCCACCGGTGCGGTGACGGGGTCGGTGCGGCGGGAGGGGAGCAGCTTTAGCTTCAAGGGGAGCATCACCGGGGAAGGGAGCATGGCGCCCGCGACATCGACGGTGCTCCTGCCGCGTCCGATGACGGTGACGCCCGGGCCGCTGGATTCGATCGGCCAGCCGACGCTGCTGGTGCGCTTGCCCGACACGGTGTCCGGTGCGTGGCTGACCAGCACGGCGGAGCGCTCGCCTTACAACGTCGGCAATCCCGCACCGCAGGCGGGCCGCTACACGATCGTGGCCGACCTGCCCAGCGGCGGCTCCGGCCCGCAGACGGGCGCGACGATGGGCTGCAAGATCGGCGCGGATGGGTTGATCACGTTCGTCGGCCGGCTCGGGAATGACCTGCCCGTGGCCCTAGGCGGACGGCTGCTCACCGGCGGGAAGTTGCCCTTCTACGTGAGCACGGGCGCCGGAGCGACGCTGCAACGCATGGGCGGCGACCTCGTCCTGGATCCCACCGCGGCGCAACACGTCACCGGTTCGCTGCGCTGGAGCGTGCCGACCGGGACGCTGCGGCTCGCGGGCGGGGTGGAGCAGGATTACAACGCGATCGGCCGGACCTATGCGACGCCGGTGCTGCCGAGCGGGATGTTCAGCCCCGCGGCGCCGAGCACGACGCTGACGCTGACGATCCCGAGCCTCGGGCTCGGCTCGCCAGTGGTGCGCGCGGTGAGCATGACGGGGCTGCCTTACAAGGGCGTGCGCCGCCAAGGGTTCACCGGCGGAACCATCGACCTGAACGTGACCGCGGGGTTGTTCCGCGGGCAATACACGCTGCCCACGGGAGTGAAGCGGACGTTCTTCGGCGCGGTGCTCCAGGGTGGCAGCGCTCCGGCTGGCCGCGGCAACTTGCTCGACTCGACGAGCATCGCCCCGGTGACGCTCGCGCCGTAGCCCAAGTTCGACAGTTATGAAGGGCTGAGATCGTATTCATGCGGGTTGGCGGGCGATTTCTTCAGTTTTTCTCCACTACATTTCGCACGATTTTCGGGCGGGTGG
>VFJQ01000149.1 GCA_009885995.1 Verrucomicrobiota bacterium | reverse complement strand
GCCGAGCACGACGCTGACGCTGACGATCCCGAGCCTCGGTCTCGGCTCGCCGGTGGTGCGCGCGGTGAACATGAACGGGCTGCCTTACAAGGGCGTGCGCCGGCAGGGAATCACCGGCGGATACATCGATCTGAACGTGGCCGCGGGGTTGTTCCGCGGGCAATACACGCTGAGCACGGGAGCGAAACGGACGTTCTTCGGCGCGGTGCTCCAGGGCGGCAGCGCCCCGGCTGGCCGGGGCAACTTGCTCGACTCGACGACCATCGCCCCGGTGACGCTCGCGCCGTAAGCGCGCGGGCTCGTCAGCGCCGAGGGCGCGACGGTTTGCGCGGAGCGCCCGCGTCACTGCGGATGAGCTCCGGCTCGCCCTTGGGCAGCAGCGCGGCGAGTTCCTTCTTGCTCAAGATCCTCCAGCCGCCCGGGTGCATGCCCTGGATCGAGATGTCGCCGATGCGGACGCGGGCGAGGCGCACGACATCGTATTCGCCGATGCGCCAGAGCATCTTGTGAATCTGCCGGTTGATGCCCTGGGTGAGCACCATGCGCAGGTGCTTCGGGCCTTCGAGCTTCACACTCTCAGCCTTCGCCCTCCCACCTTCGATGGCCACGCCGCGAAGCAGCTTGGGGATGAGCTTGGGATCGAAGGGCTGCTTGGTGGTCACCTCGTATTCCTTCTCGATCTTGTAGCGGGGGTGGGTGAGTGCGTTGGCGAGGTCGCCGTCGTTGGTCACCAGGAGGAGGCCTTCGCTCTCCTTGTCGAGCCGGCCGACGTGGAAGACGCGGGGCCATTTTTTGGGCAGGAGATCGAAGATGGTCTCGCGGCCCTGCTCATCGGAAGCGGTGCAGATGTAGCCCTTCGGCTTGTAGAGCACGGCGGTCAGTGGTTGCTCGCTGCGGATGAGTCGGCTGCCCACTTTCACGCTGTCGCCGGGCTGGATTTGCGTGGCGAGATTGGTGACGATCTTTCCGTTCAGCCGGACTGTTTCGGATAGGATGATTTCTTCGACCGCGCGGCGGGAGCCGAGGCCGGCAGAGGCTAGGAAGCGGTTCAGGCGCATGGAACGGCGCACTTATGCACGAATGCGCCGATGCACCAACGGAGAAGCTGCGACAGTGTGAAATTCGCTTCCAATCCCGGTTGGGTGCATTAGTCCATCCGCCCCTTTGGCTCCGATGTCCAAGCTCATCATCCCACGCAAAACCGTCTATCGACTTTCGCTCTACTACCGCGCGCTCCAGCGGGCGAAGGCGAACGGGATCGACACGGTTTCCTCGGCTGCGCTGGCCACGGCGGCGGGGGTGAAGCCGACGCAACTCCGCAAGGATCTGACCTACTTCGGTCAGTTCGGCACGCGCGGCCTCGGCTACAACGTCGCGCAACTCTCCGCGCGGCTCACCGACGTTCTGGGCACCACGCGCCTCCAGCCGGTGATCCTCGTCGGTGCCGGCAATCTCGGCTCCGCGCTGCTGAAGTATCCGGGCTTTGCCAAGGAGGGGTTTGAAGTCGCAGCCGCCTTCGATCTCGAGCCGTCGCGCCAGCGCGCCAAGGAGCTGGGCGTGCGTGTGCTGCCGATGACGAAGCTCACTGAATTCCTCCGCGGGAATCAGGTGAAGATGGCGATCCTCACCGTCCCGGCGCACGTCGCGCAGGAGGTGACGAACAACATGATCGACGCCGGCATCATGGCGATCCTCAACTTCGCCCCGATCATCCTCCAGGTGCCCGACCACGTCGTGGTGAACAACGTCGATCTTGCGATCGAGTTGGAAAACCTGAGTTACTTCATCCAGTGATGGCTGGTGCGGAGCGCGCGCTGGCATTCCATCTCGATCGGACGCTGGGCTGTGGGCAGGTCTTCCACTGGCGTCGCGAGGGCGATGCGTGGATCGGCGCGATCGGCAACGAGCCGGTGCGTGTGGAGCAGCGAGGCGAGCGGCTGACGGTGACCGCGGGAGCCGAGCACGTGGTGCGCGACTATTTCGCTCTCGATCATCCGCTCGACGAGATCTACGCGAGCTTTCCGCGCGACGACGCGATGTGTGCGGCTGTCGAATTCTGCCACGGGCTGCGCATCGTGCGGCAGCCGGCGTGGGAGTGCCTCGCCACATTCATCACCTCGGCGATGAAGCAGGTCGCGCACATCGCACAGATCTCGCACACGCTGCGCGAGCGTTACGGGGCCGAGGTCGCGCCAGGCATTTTCAGCTACCCGTCCCCGGCACGGCTCGCGGCGCTGAGCGAAGCGGACCTGCGCGAGTGCAAGCTCGGTTTTCGTGCGAAGAACCTGCTCGGCGCGGCGCGGATGGTCGCGAGTGGGGAAGTCGATCTCGATCACGCCGCCGCGCTCGGCGATGACGAGGCGCGTGCGGAGCTGTGCCGCCTGCCGGGTGTGGGAGAGAAGGTCGCGAACTGCGCGCTGCTCTTCGGCTTCGGTCGGCTCGCCGCATTCCCCATCGATGTGTGGATCGAGCGGGTGCTGCGGGATCTCTACTTTCGCCGGAAGCGCAACGTCACCGCACGCCGGTTGCGCGAGTTCTCAGCGAGCTATTTCGGGCCGTATGGCGGCTACGCGCAGCAGTATCTGTTTCATCACGCGAGGCTCACGTGGTCGCGATGAAGATCGACGCCGCTCTCGATCCCGCGGGCATCGCGCAACTCGCGCACCGCGATCTCTCGGCAACGACATGCGTCGTGTTCGATGTGCTGCGCGCGACTTCCTCGATGCTCACGGCCTTCGCGCACGGTGCGGCGGAAGTCTATCCGGTCCGGACCCTGGAGGAAGCGTTCGAGCTGCGCTCGGGCATCCCAGGCGCGTTGCTCGGCGGCGAGCGGAACGGGGAGAAGCCGGCGGGGTTCGATTTCGGCAACTCGCCGTTCGACTACCGCGAAGTCCGGGGCGCGAAGATCGTGTGGACGACGACCAACGGGACGATCGCCCTGCGCTCGTGTGAGCACGCGGCCCGAGTCCTCATCGGCGCGCTGCTGAACCTCGACGCGCTGGCCGCGCAACTCCGCGGAGCTGAGCGCGTGCTGCTCGTGTGCGCCGGGACGCATGAGGAACTCGCGCTCGAAGACGTGTGCGCCGCGGGCTGCCTGGGCGCGATGTTTCCGGGGGCGGAACTGACCGACGCTGCACGCATCGCGCTCGCGGTGTGCCGGGCTTTTCCCGAGCCGCTCGATGCTCTCCGGCAGTCGCGCAATGGCCGCGCGCTTTCCGCGATGGGGCGTGACGCAGAAGTGGAGTGGTGCGCCCGGCGCTCTGCGTATAACGTCGGCGCCTTCATGGACGGCTCCATCATCCGACCGATCCCGTAGCACATGGCACTGCTTCAGCGCATCAGCACTCCGTTCGTGGCATTGCTGCCGGACCTCACCGATGTCCCGCAGCGGCGGCAGGCCATGGGGGCGATCATCGCATCGCTGGTCGTGCATCTGCTCCTGCTGCTCTTCTTCGCGTCGATGGCCGGCTTGATCCCGGACATGCCCGTGGAGTTCGCCAAGTCGCAGACCGAGTTGCAGCCGCTCGAGATCACGATCATGGACACGTCGCCGCCGGAGGAAAAGACAGCGGAACTCCTCACGTCGGAAGAACTCAAGGCCCGTGCGGAAAAGCCCGTGATCGATTCCACCGGCCTGGCGAAGAGCGCCGAGAAGCCGAAGGACGCGATCTTCGAGTCCGATCAAGACATGAAGGCCGCCAGCGAGAAGCCGGCGACGGGCGACGCGCCGCTGCCTTCGCAGGAGGGGCGTGCGCTTCCATTCACGATGTTCAAGGATCAGGATGTCGTGCTCGGCTCGACGAAGATTGCGCCGGCCCCCGCGGAGCCAGCTCCGCCGCTCGTGCAGCCCACGCCAGCGCAGCCGGAGAAGGCGATGAACGAGCCGTCCGCGACGCCGGTGCCCGCGGCGAAGGCAACTCCGCCGCCGGCAGTGACTGAGGTCTTGAAACCAGCCGACGACCAGATCGCCATCGCGACGAAAATGACCGAAGTGGAAGACGGGCCCGTGACGCACCTCACGCCGGCGCCCGCATTTCGCTCGAAGCCCATGCCGGCGCAGGACCGTGCGGAGATGGCGAAGCTCGTCACGCCACAGCCGCGGCCCATGCGCGAAACCGACTCGGGTTTTCAGGAACAGCAGACCAAATCGCGGATCGAAGGCAGCATCTCCAACCGCGGCATCGCTTCCGTCGATGCCGTGAGGACGCCGCTCGGCGTGTATATGAAGCAGGTCAAAGCCGCGATCGCGTCGCGCTGGTATTTCTACATGAAGCAACGGCGGGATCTTTATTCGACCGGGAGCGCAAAGGTGTCCTTTGTGATCACGAAAGATGGCCGGATCCGCGAGGTGCGGCTGCTCAACAACACGGCGAACTCAGCCTTCGGGCTCATGTGCGAGCAATCGATCACCGAGGCCGAGATCGGGCCGCCGCCCGAGGAGGCGATGCCGGTCATGCCCGACGGAAAACTTGAGCATGACTTCACGTTCAACTACGTCCCCATCCGATAAATGACTTTCGCACCTGTGCTCGCTGCCGGCGGCTTCCGATCTGTTTTAGATTTCTTCGTGCAAGGCGGCTTCTTCATGGCCTTGCTCCTCCTGAGCTCGGTCGTGGCCGTCGCGGTGATCCTGCTGCGCGCGATCGCGCTGCGGCGCGACCTCGTGATGCCGCCGATTATCGAGCGGGAAATCGAAACGCTTCAACCCGAGGACACCGAGGGCGTGGTGAAGCTCTCGCGCATGGTGCGCAACGATAACTCGACCCTCGCCCGGATCGCGCAGGTGGGGTTGCAAAACCTCAACTGGCCTAAGATGGAAAATCTCGAGGCCGTGCAGACGAAGGCGCGTTACGAGGTGCTGCGGCTCGAGAGCGGCCTGTTCATCCTCGAGATCATCGTCGGCATCGCGCCGCTGCTCGGCTTGCTGGGCGCGGTGTCCGGGCTGGTGCATGTCTTCGCCGCGTTCGGAGCCGACGCGTCCGCCAGTAATCCGCAGCTCATGGCCAAGGGAATTTCCGAGGCGCTCTCGACGACGATCGTCGGCCTCGCCATCGCGATCCCGAGCCTGATCGCTTACTCCTATTTCTCGAAAAAGGTCGAGACGATGGCGTCCGACATGGAGTCGCTGGTCAGCGAGCTTCTCGCGAAGTGCTACCACCAGAAGCAGCGCTTCGCCGCGCGTGGCAAGCCGATGCCGTCGCTCGTGGAGGTCGCCAGCGCGGCTGAGGGCGACGTGCCTTGAACTTTCACCCGAAGCGCCGGCGCAAGCCGGAGGTGATCATCGTGTCGCTGATCGATATCTTCGCGATTCTGCTGATCTTCATGGTGATGACGACGCAGTTCAAAAAGCAGGAGGCGAGCGTCACGATCAAGCTGCCGGAGTCGAAGAGCGCCGTCGTCGCGGAGAAGTCGGCATCGAAGACGGTCGTGCTGACCATCGCGGAAACCGAGGAACTCTTTCTCGATGAACGGAAGATCGAAATCGATGCGTTGAAGCCCGCGATCGTCGAACTGATGAAACTTTCTCCACCGCCGACGCTGGCGCTGAATGCGGACAAGAAGGCGCCGTTCGGCGCGATTATCCGCGTGCTGGACGTCCTCAAGGAGAGCGGTGTAAAGGGCAACCTGTCGGCCTTTACCGAGATCAAGAAGTAAGGCGCGGCGCACTCCTCACTCACTCAGTCATTCTCGAAGATGGTTCTGGAAATCGTGAAATATGGCCACCCCGCGTTGCGGAAGAAAGGTGCCGCGGTGAAGCAGATCGACGACAAGCTCCGCAAGCTCGCGGCAGACATGTTCGAGACCATGGAAGCGGCGAACGGCGTCGGGCTCGCCGCGCAGCAAGTCGGCGTGCCGATCCTACTCGCGATCGTGGATGTGGCCGACGTTGAGGATCGCCCGAGCACCATGAGCATCGCCGGCAAGTCGGTGGATCCCGAGGAATTCATGCCGCTCGTGCTGATCAATCCGGTGCTCGAACTCGGCGCCGAGAAGGAAGGTGGCACTGAAGGCTGCCTGAGCTTCCCGGAGATCACCGCGGAGATCCCGCGCTCGACGCACGTGAAGACGCGCGCGACGACGCTCGACGGCGAGGAGATCGAGTTTGAATCAACCGGGTTGCTCGCTCGCGCGATCCAGCACGAGTTCGATCACCTGCAAGGTGTGCTCTTCATCGACCGGATGAACTCGGCGACCAAGGTGTCGCTCGCCGGCAAGCTCAAGCGCTTGCAGAAAGAGAACCGCGAGTAGCCGCGGTTACTTCACCGCGTAGCAGTGGATCAGATCCTGGTCGCGGAGGTAGAGGCGGCCGTTTGAAATAACCGGGTGCGTCCAGATGCGGCCCGAGGGGCTGCGGATCGCCGTCTGCGGGTCGAGCTTGAAGCGGCTCTTCTCGTTCCATGCGCTCGGACTGGCCTCGATCAGTGCGAGAGTTCCGTTGCTCTCATCGAGGCAGTAGAAGTGTCCGTCGGCATAGGCGATCGCCCCTTTGCCGAGCTTCGAGCGCTCCTGCCACACGAGCTTGCCGGTCTTGAAATCCTGGCAGATCCAGCCAAGGCCGTCGCTGTAGCCATAGACGTGATCGCCGAGCAGGATGACGCCGCCGTGGTGATTCTTCATCACCTTGTCGGTGCTCGCCGTCTCGTCGTAGAGCATCTTTACGTTATTGGCGTCGTCGATGGTGAAGCTCAAGCAGCCGACGCCGTAGCCGGCGGTGACATAGACTTGGTTGCCTTTCACGATCGGCGTCGGGATGACCGCGGTCTTTCCAGGATAAGGCACCTGCCACAGCACCTTTCCGTCTTTCGGCGAGACGCCGAAGACCGTCTCCATCGTGCGCTGGATGTATTGCGGCTGGCCGTTGATCGCCGCCGCGACGATCGAGGAGTAGTGCGCGTTGTTCGTCAGATCCTTGCTCTGCCACACGAGTTTTCCGGTCGCCTTGTCGAGCGCGGCCATCGTGCCCTGCGGACCGCCGGGCGTGCAGAGGACAAGCTTGCCATCCACGAGCACGCTCTCCGTGTAGCCCCAACCGGGCGTCTTGCCGCCGAGGTCTTTCATCGTCGTGCGCCAGACTTCCTTGCCGTCCTTTACGTTGAGGCAGACGAGCGTTCCGTCGCCGCCGAGCGTATAGACCTTCTCCCCGTCCACCGCGGGCGTGCCGCGCGGGCCATCGCCCCATTTGTTGCCGAGGATGGCGCCGAGCTTTGCGCTCCAGACTTCGTGACCTTTCTCCGCGCTCAGGCACATGAGGACCTCGCTGCCATCGCGCGTGCCCATCGTGAAAAGCGCCCCATACGCGACCGCGAAACCCGAGTAGCCCTGCCCGGCGTTGGTAAAGCTCCACAGCTTTTTCGGCCCCTCGGCGGGCCATTGCTTGAGCAGCCCGGTCTCTTTCGAAAGATCGTCACGGGCTGGTCCGCGCCATTGCGGCCAGTCGGAGCTCGGCGCGGCCGCGGCGAAGGCGGCGGTGGTCAGCAGGGTGGGGAGGATGAAGCGAGGGAGGTTCATGAGTGGAGTGTGAATAGAAGCGTTGAGAGGCACCGAGCTTAGCGTCCGAGCGGACCATTGAAAATGTTTCCGTGCCGCTTCTAACGGACGCGCATGCGCCGCGATTGTTTGGTGTCGCGTGGAAGCGTCGGCGCTGCCAGCGTCGTCGAGTCTCCGAAGGCAGCCATTCATCATCGTCGCAATGACACGCACTCCCACCGTCGCCATTTTTGGAGCCAGCGGAAAGATCGGACAACACGCGCTCGGCGTGCTGAAGCAGCGCGGCTGCGGGGTGCGAGCGCTCGTGCATCGCACGCCGGTGGCGGTCGCGACTTCGATCCGTGGGAGTATCGCCGACGCGCAAGCGGTGGACGAAGTCGTGCGCGGCGCGGAGGTCGTGCTGCAGTTTGCGACGACGAAGGAAGACCCGGCGACGTTCTTCGACGTGAGCGTGCGCGGGACGTTCAACATCCTCGAGGCGTGCCGGCGGCACGGGGTGAAGCAATTCATCCTGCTCGGCGGCGATGCGGCGCTGGGGATTTGGTTTTATCCCCAGCCGATCCCGATCGATGAGAACCATCCGCGTGCGGCGTATCCCGGTTACTACGCGTTCTCGAAGGTGATGGAGGAGGCGATGGCCGAGCAATACGGCATCCAATACGGCGTGCCGATCACCGTGCTGCGCTCGTCGTGGGTCTTCGAGGGCGACGATCTGCTGAATCATTTCTCGCTGCTCAAGAATGTGAACCCCGCCGAGCCGGGGCACGGCTTCGGCGAAGTGACCGACGACATCCTCGCGCTGGTGCGCGCAGGGCAGGAGCGCATCCCGGTCCTCACCGACGGACGCGGCGCACCGCTGCGGCGGCACATCGTCCATGTGGATGACGTGATGCAGGCGCTCGACCGGATGCTCGGCAATCCCTCCGCGCTCGGGCAGAGCTTCAACATCGCCGGGCCGTCGGCGTTCGATTACCGCGTCGCCGCCACGTATCTCAGCGAGAAGCTTGGCGTGCCGACGGTCGAGCTGCGCTGTCCGGATTATCACCCGTTCGAGATCAACATCACCCGCGCCCGCACGGTGCTCGGTTACGCCCCGGAGAATGATTTCTTCCGCATGGCCGACCGCGCGATCGAGGCGCGCAACCAAGCCCAATAGCCATGCGAGAGTTCCATCACATCGGTCTCCCGACCGACGAAAGCCATCCCGGCGAATACTACGTCGAGGACACCAAGGTGTGGGTCACCGACCCGCGCAAGCATCCCTACAAGGTCGAGTATCTGCGCTTCGAGAAAGACAGCCCCGTGACTGGTCCAGTGCGCGATCTGCCGCATGTCGCGTATCGCGTGGACGACATCCACGCGGCGATCGAAGGCGAGAACGTGATCCTGAAGCCGTTCCAGCCGTCGCCGAATTTCACCGTGGCTTTCATGCTCAAGGACGGGGCGGTGATCGAATACATGGAGTTTGAAAAGGAGAGCGATCTGCCATGGCGCTGACCGACAAAGTCATCCTCGTCACCGGCGGCACGTCGGGCATCGGCGAAGGCTGCGCGCGGCACTTCGCGGCGCTCGGCGCGCGGGTGGTCCTCGCGTCGAATCAGCAGGACCGCGGCGAGGCGATCGAAGCGGAGCTGCGCAGCGTGGGTCGCGATGTGCTGTTCGTCTTCACCGATGTCTCGCGCGAGGAGAGCGTGAAGGCACTGGTCGAGCGCGCGGTGCAGCACTACGGGCGCATCGATGGCGTGCATTGCAACGCGGGCGTGTGGGCGAAGGGCAAGGCAACCGACTTCGACGAAGCCGTGTGGGAGAAGGTGATGAACGTGAACGTGAAGAGCGTCTTCTGGACGGCGAAGCACGTCGTGCCGGTGATGGAGGCGCAGGGCAAAGGCGTGATCCTCATCACCACGTCGGTCGCGGCGCACATCGGGTTTCCGTCGCACGCGCTTTACTGCGCGTCGAAGGCGGCGCTCGAGGCGATGATCCGCTGCTTTGCGGTCGATCACGCCGGCAAGGTGCGCGTCGTCGGCATCAGCCCCGGCACGATCGACACGCCGATGCTCGCCGCCACGTGCGAAGGCTGGGACAAGCCGGTCGCGGAGCTTTACGCGGAAGTCGCGCGCCGCATCCCCGTGCGCCGACTCGGGCAGCCGGAAGACATCGCGCACACCGCCGCGTTTCTGCTCAGCGACGAAGCGGGCTACATCAACGCCACCACGATCGTGCTCGATGGCGGGACGATGGCGCTGCCGCCGTGGTGAGAGGCTACGGCCGCTCCAGGCAATCCGGGTGACTGGCGGCGCGTCCGCCCGATGTGAGTCCGCAATCCGGGGCGTCGATCGAACCGCAGCGGAACCTCAGCCAAGAATCTTGGCTGAGAGTGAGCAGTCTCCGGAATGCTGGCCCAGAATCTTGGCTGAGAGTCGCCAGTCTCCGAACTGCTGGCCAAGAATCTTGGCTGACGTTCCCGAGACTCCGGATCGCTGGCCAGGAATCTCGGCTGCTCCTGTGGCTACAGAGTGTCGCGCAGCCGTGTTTGTAGCTGTGGTTGCGCTGCCCGTAGGCTGGCCCGCGCCTAACCCAAGTTCGACAGTTATGAAGGGCTGAGATCGTATTCATGCGGGTTGGCGGGCGATTTCTTCAGTTTTTCTCCACTACATTTCGCACGATTTTCGGGCGGGTGG